>JANOTL010000109.1:0-165928 GCA_031416315.1 Pseudomonadota bacterium | reverse complement strand
AAAATGGTTGGGCCGGCAGCGCGGAGCACGGACATGCGGCTAGCAGCATGCCGTCAGCGGCAGGCAGAAAGCGGTCGGCGGAGCACGGACCGCGGAATGCCGCAAGCGGTCAGCGGTTGCGGATCGCGGGACCGTAAACCTACGTCCCGCGCCTTTTTAGACACCCTCTTAGAGAACTCAGGAAGGCTGGTTTAAGCGAAGAGGCCGGGGACCTCGAGCACGGCGGGCAGCCCAAACTCTTCCCGCCCCGCACATCCTTCCAGATTTAAGCGCACCGCCCGCAATGCGATCGCTCCCTCGTCCCAGGATTCTTTTGCCCCGTATAGCACGTCCCCGAGGATCGGGTGTCCGTGCCGCGCCAGCTCGAACCGGAGCTGATGCGACCGCCCCGTGAGCGGCTCCAGCTCCCAGCCGACCCCTGCCCTACCTGCACGGTCCTGTTTCGCTCCTAGGCACTGCGCGCGCGTCTCCGCCCGCTTCCCATGCGGCGCGTCGAAACTCCGCTTCTTGCCGCGTACGAGGTTCGAGGTCCAGAGCTCCGGTCCGAGCGTCGGAGGCGCTTCACCCTCCGTCAAAGCCTGGTAAAGCTTACGGACCGAACGACCCTCGAACCACAGACTCGCCGCCTTGTGCGCCTCGGCGCTCAAGGCGAAAACGATCAGCCCCGACACTTCCACGTCGAGACGGTGGACCGGCCACACCCGCTGCGCCCGCTGCGCCTCCAGGACCCGTCCCAGCACGGGCCGGGGATCCTCGGTCCCGAGACGGCCCGGCACGCTCAGCCAGCCCGCTGGCTTGTCGACCGCGACGAAGGCGTCGCCGGCATGAACGACGGTCAAGGGCTCGGAAATCAACATAGGCGACACCGTACAAAAATCTCGCTGCGCCTGCCAGCGGAGCGGTACGCGATCGCAGGCCTACTGCCCACAAGGCGAAGGCGTCACCCCAAAAGCCAGCTTCTCGAGCTTCCCCGCATAATTCGGCGTCATGTGATCCCCGATCCACTGCTTCCACTTCTCGACCGGGAGCAAGGCCAGGTACTCCGGGATCTTCGCCGCGGCAAAGGTTGCGTCGAACGCCTCGTTCCCCTCGATCCACAGCTCGTCGCCCTGGAGATAGCGCATCTTGCTGACGTGGCTCCACTTGTCGAGGAACCCGTTCATGTTCGTGACGTCGACCGCGGCGGTGGCGCCGAAGACCGGCGGGACGCGGGCGACGAGATCCAGGCGATGGACGAAGCGGTTGAGGCCGCCTTCGCCCGATTGCTGCGGGGTGCCCTTCGCCTTCAAGCCCTTGTTGAAGGCGAGCACGCGGAAGTCGTGGGTGAACGCGCGGTTGCCGACGCGCGGCGAGCCGAACGTGTAAAGACCGCGGACGTTGAGGCCCATCTTCATCAAGCGGTAGCTGGCGATCGTCGCCAGCGCGCCGCCAAGCGAATGCCCCGTGACGAAGAACGGGCGTTGCCACGAGGCCCAGGCGCGATCGATCACCTCGAAGAGGTCGGAGCGCTTCGCCTGGTCGTTGCCGAGGACCCGCCAAAGCTTCAGAAGTTTGAGCTTGCCCGCGACGTCGATGGTCCAGTCGCGGTCGGCGGCGAGAAGCGGTTTGAGCGCCGCTTCGCCTTGGGTCGCGAGCTTCGTCGCGAGTTCGTCGAGGCGCGCGAGCTTCGCGGCCTTCTCCTTCGGCCGCTCGGCAGCGTAGATCGCCGTCGCGCGCGTCTCGATGTGCTTCCAGACGATGTCCAGGGCGTGCCAGAAGCCCTTATGGACGTTGATGTCCGTCATAGCCTGCGTCTGCCCGCCGGGAAGGTCGCCCGCGGCGGCGATCGCGGCATCGGCGACGGTGCCGATGGTCTGCGCGCCGATCGCCATGAGAGAGCTCTGCGTCGCCATGAGATCGGAGACGAGGTCGCCCATCTCCGTGGGATTGGTGCCGCGGAAAGACAGGATCACGCCCTCGGGGCGCTCGGCCCAGAAACCTTGCGTGCTGGCCCAGCGGAAATCAAGGCCGGTGCGCAGGACGTTGCGCGTGACGCCGTCCTCGTCGAAGAAGAAGGGATCCTTGAAGCCGAGGCGCTTCAGCTCGTCGACGACGACGGGTTTCGTCGTGTACGCATGCGCGGCGAGAACCGAGAGCCAGAAGGCGTTCGGGAGCGAGAGATCGCGCGCGCCATAGTCGAACGTGAAGGGCCGCGGTCCCGTGCAGTAATCGAAGGTGTCGCTGCCGGCCTCGAGGACGTTGGCGGTCTCGCTCGCGGGATGGCGGCAGCCGACCAACGCCGTCAAGAGCGCGGCGGCAAGCGCGATCCCTTTCATGAGGCCTTGTTCTCTTTCACGTCGCCGAGCGCCTTTTCCAGCATCTCGTGACCTTCGCGGCTACGGCCTTGATTCAGATAAAGCTGACCCAAGGTCATCATGACGATCTTGCTCTCGCCGACGACTTCGAGCGCGCGCTCCAGCACTTCGATGCCGTGCTCGGTCCTTGGCGTCTGGGCGCAGGCCTGCGCGAGCGCGGAGAGAGCGGCGGACGGGTAGTCCTCGGAGGCGAGGCACTTCTCGAGCCAAAAGATCGCCTCCTCCAGGAGGCCGAGGCGGCGGTAGACGAGGCCCAAGCCGAGCATCACCTCGAGGTCGTCGTCCTTCAGGCCGTGCGCGCGCTTGAAGAACATCAGCGCTTCCTCGTTCGAATGGCCTTGCCATGCGACGAAGCCGAGGCCGCGCAGCGTGCGGGCGTCGCCGTCGAAAAGGCGGGCGCTCTCCGAGAAAACCTCGCCGGCGGTCGTGATGTCGCCTTGCGCGTAGAGGGCCTCGCCCTTCATCCGGAGGACCGAGGCGCGATCTTTCGCCGACGGGATCGCCAGAAGCAGGGCTTCCTCGCATTGCAGCAGCACGTCGGTGAGGTCTTTGCGCACGAGCGCGGCCTCGATCGCGGCGAGGATCAACGGCACGCCGGCGGCGACGTCGGGGCGTGCCATGCGGCAGTCGATCAGCCGAGTGATCTCGGCGCAAATGAGCTCCGCCATGCCGGAGGCATCGTTGTCGAGGGCGACCTTGCGCGCGGCGCGGCGCTGCATCGCCTCGAGGTGGGACTGGTCCATGAAAAGCGGCGTCAGCGCGGCGGCGATCGCTTCGCGCGTGGCCTCGCCGTAAACGCTGGCGGCCTCGCCTGCGAGCTCGGCCGCGACGGTGCCGGCCTGCACGACGGGAGCGCAGCCGACGGCCATCGCCTCCAGCATCTGCAGCGGTAGATCCTCATGGAAATCGAGGCCGAGCGGGCGCGGCGAGATCATCGCGTCGCTCGCGGCGTAGAGGTCGACGAGAAAGGGCTCGGGATCCTGGTGCAGGAACATCACGGTGCGCCCGAGGCCGAGGTCGTAAGCGCCGTATTTAAGCTGCATGGCCTCGGCGCCGTTGCCGCAGAAGATGAGGCGCAGGGGGCGATCTTTCCCCAAACCGCGTTGGTTCAGGAGCGCGAAGGCGCGTAGGACGGCGTCGGGTTGCCATGCCGCATGCAAGTCTTGACGGTAAAGGATGACCTGCTCGCGCTCGCCCACCCCGATGTATTTGCGAAAGCGGGCGCGGCCCTCGGGATTCGGCTTGAAACGCTGGAGGTCGACGACCGGGGGCAGGATGCGCATCGCGTCGGGCGCGACTTGATCGAGGCGGAGGCACTGCGCCGCGAGCTGCGTCGTCGGCCAGAAACGCTCGGCTTTGTTGACGATGTCGAACTGGATGGCGCGGATGTTGGCGAATTTCTCGTAGAAATACGGGCGATGCTCGGTCGTGACGATGCCGAGAGGAACGCCGTACTTGCGCGCGGCGCGCACGGCTTGGAAGCTGGCGAGGCGTGAAGTCTCGAGCGCGACGATGGCTTCGGCGCCGGCGAGCTCCTCTTCGAGGCCGCCGAGGTAGCCCGGCATATCGGGGACGTTCTCGAAGATGCGGAGCTTGATGCCGGTGCCGTGACGGGCGTGCTTATCGATCAGGCGCTCATGGTAGAGGGCGTAGATCGTCGGGTCGAACATGTCGCGCAGCGGCTCAAAGAGCTTGAGGAGCCTAGGCTCGGTGAGCTCGCCGGCGACGATCGCGATTCTTGGACGGACCTTCATGACGTTTAGTGCCCCAGGAGATTCGAAACCTTCGTCGGTTTCGCGTTCGGATGTGCATGGACGGTGAAGCGCTGGCGGAGCGGCGCCTTGAGATCGGCGCTCTCGACTAGAAGGCCGAGATTGAGGTCGGGCGCGAAGAGGGCCTTGCCGCCCTCGATCGAGACGAACACGTCCTTCTCGACGCCCAAGACGAGCTCGGAGACCTCGCGCGGGGCCGAGTCGACGACGACCTGGCTGCCGGAGAGGTTGATGACGCGCACGGTCAGAGCCTTCGCCACGGCGGTGCCGGCGTTGACCAGGCTGATGCGCAGCTTGGCCTTTTCCTTGGTTTCCAGCGCGCCGTCGACCTTGACGGTCTCGGCGACGAGGTTGACGTCGGCGCGCAGCTCGGGGGTCTCCCGGGGCTCGACCGTAATCAGGAGATCGGAGCCGCCGTTGCGCGAGGGCCAAGCGTCGGAGGCGATGCCGATGCGTAGGAGGAGCGGGCCCGGCTCCCAACCGTTCGGGATCCAGACCTCGAGCTCCCCTGCTTTGGTCGCCGCAGCGGCGAGGCTGCCGACGAGCGTCTCGCGCGTGTCGAAGCCGGGCATGTCGGAGCGCGCGAAGACGGAGAGCCGGTCGAGACGCTGCTCGGATTGGCTGATGAGCTTGTAGGGGATCTTCACCGTCTCGCCGGGGCGGGCTTTGACGTTCTCGCCGTTGCCAAGCTCCATGCGAACGTCACTCGTAGACATCGCCGTCTGGCGCGCCGCGGTGTCGGAGGCGCGGCCCCAGTCGAGCTTGTGGGATTTGGCGATGAAGGCCGACGCTTCTTGGTCGAGCTTGTCGGCATAGCCATTGACGACGGGGCCGGCGAGGCCGAGCCAGTGGGAGGCGCGGTTGGTGCCGTCGGGGATCTTATCGCCGTAGGTATCTCTGATCTTGCGGATCATCTGCAAGGCGAGGTTGAGCTCATGGTCGTTGATGCGATTGTCGTCGGAGTCCAAGTCACCTTCAAGGTAGTAGGCCTTGCGGACGGGCAGATGCATCTGCAGACGCGCCAGCTCGGTCTGCTTGGTCTCCGACTCGGCGGCGAGCTCGAGGTGATTGCGGAGAAAGCGCTCGTTCTTGTAGCGGTAAGGCCCGAAGAGGTTCTCATTGGCGGCGGCGCGCGAGACCGGCTGCAGCCACACGTCGGGGATGATGCCGACGTTCTGGATCGAGCGGCCGACCGGCGTGTAGTAGCGCGCGATGGTGAGCTTGAGCGCGCGCTCGCCCGGCAGCTCGAAGATGGTCTGCACGGAGCCCTTGCCGAAGCTCGGCTGCCCGATGACGACGGCGCGGCCATGGTCCTGCAGCGCTCCGGCGACGATCTCCGAGGCCGAGGCGGAGTCGCCGTCGATCAGGACGGTGACCGGGTAGTCCATCTCGTCGATGCCGCTGCCGGCCGACTCGATCTCCTCGCGCCGACCCTTGGTGGAGACGATGACGCCGGATTGCAGGAAGAGATCCGCCATTTGCACGGCCTGGTCGAGGAGGCCGCCCGGATTCGAGCGCAAGTCCAAGACGAGGCCTGAGAGCTTGCCGCCGTGTTTCTCGCGGAATTGCTTGATGGCGTTCATCACCTCGCGGGAGGTGCGGCTCGCGAAGTTCTCGACGGTGAGGTGGAGGACCTTCAGATCGTTCTTCACGATCTCCTTCACCTGGACCGAGTCGACGTGGATGACCTCACGCCGCAAATTGATCTCGGAGGGGCCGGGCGCGCCTTCGCGCAGAAGCGAGAGCTTCACGTCGGTGCCCGGATCGCCGCGCATGTACTCGACGAGCTCGTCGAGCGAGTAGCCGTAAGTGTCGACGCCGTCGATGCCCAAGATGCGGTCGTGCTTCTTGATGCCGGCGCGCTGGGCCGGGCTGCGCGGCAAGGGCTTGATGACGGTAAGGAGATTTTCACGGATGCCGACGAGGACACCC
This sequence comes from Pseudomonadota bacterium, assembly GCA_031416315.1. Lineage (GTDB taxonomy): Bacteria > Bdellovibrionota_B > Oligoflexia > Oligoflexales > CAIYRB01 > JANOTL01. The sequence goes on along the minus strand of JANOTL010000109.1, from coordinate 159,870 downwards.
AGGCCGCCGAAGGCGCCCTCGGTGCCTTGACGCAGCTCCTTGTAGGCGTCCGGGGAGAGAAGCGCCGAGTGCGCATCGAGCTCGGCGAGCATGCTGTTCAGGAGGATGACCGCGCCAGGCGCACCCTTTTCCGGGACCTCGCCGGCGGCGACCTCGATGCCGGCCGCGTCGAGGAGCTGGGCTACGGTGGAAAAGGTGTCGAGCACGTCCTGATAGCGCGGGGTCTCGGGCATGGCGAAGGAGCGGCGCTGGCCGTCGATCTCGATCCAGACCGAGTCGCCGGTGACACCCGACTTGACGCGAGGGTTGGAGCTCAAGGCATTGAAGGCGGTGAGCACCAAGCTCTTGTTGTCGACGCGCTCGGGGTCGACGTAGTAGCTCTGGACGATCGAGAGGATGGAGTCGGTCAGGAGCGAATCGGACAGACGGTCGGCGGCGGAGAGCGGCTTGGCGCCCAAGCCCAGCATGGGTTTCAGGGCGGTCGCGGTCGCCTTGTCCGCGGGAGCGCGCGGCAAGAGGTCCGTGAGCGGCTGGTGCTCTTTACGGACGTAAAGGTTGATGCCGAGCGCGAGCCCGAACGCGAAAAGCGGAACCAGGAGTATCAGGCGCGGAGTCACCTTCATGCGACGAAATCCCTTCGTGTGCTCGGGATTCTATCGACGCGTCTAGGCGGAAAGTTCAGTCAGGGCGAGGGTTTCACGGCTTTCCAAAGGCAAAAGCCGCGAACCCCAGGGAGGGATTCACGGCCTCTTGTCGAAAGCTCAATTGCGGACCGGCCGGCTCAAGGCGCGGCGGCGGCGGCGTCGATCACGCAGTAGGAGCCCATGTTGTCGAAATTCCCGCTGTTGGCGGCCGCCTGGGCAAGGGGCGCGCAGGCAAAACTGTTCTGGCCGTCGGCGACCTGATTGCAGACGACGTGTTGCGCCGTAGTTCCCGCTAGCTCCTTCAGCTTGGCTTCGTCTAAGTCGGAGCCTACCGATCTGAACTGGGCGGTGGTCGGCAGCTTCCACGGCGAGCCGAGCGAGTCGCAGTAGGATTTCGCCGCGGCCCAGCCGTAAAGGCCTTGGCGCTGCGTGAAGACGAGGTTCTTGTTGCTCGGGAAGACGATGATCTTGCTCACGCTGCCGCCGGCGATCGGCGCGACGGCCTCGATGAAGTTGCCGAGCTTGCCCTTGATCTGGAATGGCACCGTCAGCTTCTTTGCGGCGTCTTCGTAGGCGAAGGTCTCGCCCGTTGCCGTGGCGAAAATGCGGACTTTCTTGTCGATCAGGGCCTTCTTGATCACTGGTAGCGTCTTCAGAATCGTCTCGAGCTCGTCGCCGAAGACGACGCACCGGTCGTAGGGGTCTCCGATCGAGCCGGCGATGAAGACGCGCTTCACCTCGGTGACGTTGGGAAGGTCGTCGTTCTCCTGCGATTTGCAGACGGCGGTGTCGAGCTGCGTGAAGTCGCCGGAGTTGCCGCCCCCGCCTGCGGGCGGCGGATTGTTGCCGCCGCCGCCCGGTGCGACGATCACCGTGCCTCCGGCCTTTTCGGTGCAGTAGATGGCTTCCATCTCGGTGTACGAGAGGTTCGAGACCTTGTTGAAGGGCACGGCGAACTCGGCCTTTTTCGCGGCTTTGTCGATCCAGCCGTCGGCGCAGGTGATGAAGGCTACGGCGTTCCCGGCGGCGTCCGAGCCTTGCACGAGCGTGACTTTTTTCACGCTTTCGATGTCCTTCACCTGGGAGCTGCCGCCATTGCTGGATTTGCAGGCGACGAGCGCAACGACGGCGGCGGCCGCGAGGCCCCAGCAAACGCTTCTCATGGATTAACTCCTCGTGTTTCGCTCATTGTAGCGCCGGTCGGGAAACTCAAGCGGGCAAAAACCAAGGCGCCGTCGTCGCGGTCGCCGGGGTCGAGATCGGTCACCTCGAGGCGCCAAGGACCATCGGCGGGCTTGCCGGTGAGGCGCGCGAGCTCGGGCGCGGCTGCGTCGACGGGATCGCCGTAACGCACGATGCGGTCCGAGCGAAGCTGCGGCGCCCCGCGTTTTTCCAGGGTCACGCGCGTCCCGTCGGGCGCTACGAGCGCGATCTCGAACTCGTCGTAGTCGCCGGCGCAACGCAGCATCGTCTCCAGGACCGGCGGTGCGCCGATCGTGCCCTGGCCAAAAACCTCGAAGGCGAGGACCAGCGGGTTCTGCAGCCGGAAGTCGCGGTGGGTGGCGCCCGGCCCGAACTGTGCCCCGCTCAGCGGCGAAGGCGGCGGACCGCGCAAGCCGGCCAAGGCCGACGGCGAGGCCGTCCGGCACGCGCCAAGGCCCGCGAGCCCGGCGAGGAGCAGAAAAAGGGGCGGTCGGGGCATGACATTCAGCCGCAAAAAGAGGGTGATTTCCTTGAATTATCCGGCATTCCCCGGCCCGTGGCAAGCCGAGCGGCAGCGCGGTTTTTTCTAAACGTCCAAAGAATTTTGCCGAAGAGAGACAAAAGACCGGCGGGGGATCCCGAAGAAACCCCGGAAAGTCTCCTGAACGTAGAGGTTCCCGTGCGGCTCCCCCGGCTCGTCCAATGCGTCGCTCTTGCCACCCTCTTTTCGGCCTCCACGGGCTACGCCGGCACGTCGGTCAGCCGCGAGATGAGCGAGCTGGAGATCAAGGCTTGGACCGCCGACGACCACGAGCTCTCCGAGCTGGAGCGCCGCATCGTGCGCGTCATGCAGACGACGCCCGAGTCGGCGCTCGCGCATCACTTGCTCGCGCACGTCCTGATCCGGCAGTTCAGCCGCGATCCGGGCGATCTCTTCATGCTGAAGCAGGCCTCCGACCTGGCGCAGCAAGCGATCGACCTGGAGCCCAAGAGTGACGCAGGCTACGTCGCGGTCGCCGAGGTTCTGGATCTGATGGGCAATCCGGACCGCGCGCTCGCCCTCCTCGTCGAGGCCGAGAATCTCGGCGTCAAGAAGAGTTGGCGCTTCGCCTTCACGCGCTCGCGGCTGGCGGGCGGCGAGGCCTCCACCGAGAAGATCCTGGGCTTCCTCGACGAAGCGCTGTCCTACCCCGACGCCGAGCCGCGCATCGTCGCGCCTTACGTCGTCGCGCTCCTCGCCGCGGAGAATAAGGGCGACCTTCTGATCGCGAAGCTCGAGAGCTGGAACGCGAAGTTCCCGTCGCCCCTTTTCGAGATGACGGCCGCGATCAACCACGCGGAGCTGGGGCGCACGGCGCGGGCGAGCGAGATCTACTCGCGCCTCGAGGCCGCGAATCCGGACTACAAGGAAGCGCAGATCAACCATGGGATCCTGCTGTACCGCGACCTCAAGGACGATAAGCGCGCCGTCACGCTCCTGAGCGGCGTGCTGGCGAAACACGGCGCGATGATGTCCGGAAACATGACGGCGATGGTGAACGCGCATCTCGGCGCGGCGCGGATCGATCTGAAAGACTTTCCGAAGGCGGCCACGGCCTTCGTCGAGGCGCTGCGCGCCGACGCGGGGAATCTCGCCATCGTCGACTTCATGACCAAGGCGTATCGCGAGAAGAAGCTGCACAAAGAGCTTGCCGTGTTGCTACGCAAGGTGAATGACGAGCTGCCCGGAAACGGCGTCACCTATGCTCTGCTCGGCGAGACCCTGTCCGAAAGCCTAGCCGACCACGATGGCGCGGTGCGAGCCTTCGGCGACGCGATCGCGCTCGATCCGTCGCGGAGCGACTACTTCAACGGCCTGGGCTTGGTATATTATCGCAAGAAGAGCTATCCCGAAGCGCTGAAGTCCTTCGGCGCCGCGACGCAAGTCGATCCGCAGGACGCGACGGCGCGCTATAACCAGGCCTGCGTGTTGGCGCTCATGGGGCGCGGCCCCGAAGCCCTGGATTCTCTGGGCGAGGCGCTGGCGCTGGACCCGCGGTTGGCGGTGAACGCGAAGTCCGATGCGGATTTTGCGGGGTTGAAGCTGATGAATCAGTTTCAACAGATGGTGCAGCAGCCGGGAGTGAAGTCTTCGCCTTATGAAGGCGTGGCGCACTGAGGCGGAAATTTCCACTGGGCTCTCTGCGGTAAACAATCCTCCGTCCCCCCACCGCTTGCGCTTTGCAACTCGGACGCGCATGGTTTCTGCTCCAAGCCGCCGTCCGGCCAGCGGGACGACCATTGGAACGCGAGGACCGGATGCTCCACGATACCCTGCGCGCTGCGACTCGCCAGCTTCATGCAAGGCTCGATGAGCACAAGGGTCTCCAACGTCTCCTCGCGCCCGACCTGGCCGCTGCCGAATACGCCGCAATCCTCGCGGCCTTCTGGGGTTTTTACACGCCGCTAGAGGCGAGCCTGGCTCGCGTCGCGGCGGGCGCCGCGTGGGCGCCGTGGACCACGGGCCGCCAGCAGGCGGAGCGTTTGGCGCGGGACCTCGCCCATTTCGGGCGCCGGCCAGAGGAGCTTCCCCGGTGTGAACATGGACCGCGGATCGATTCTGAGACGGAAATATCCGGTGTCCTCTACGTCCTCGAGGGCAGCGCTTTGGGCGGCCAACTCATCAGCAAGCGATTGACCCGCAGCCTCGCGCTCACGCCGGCGACGGGAGCCGCCTTCTTCTTTGGCGAGGGCACGGGGACGCGCGCTCGTTGGCATGATTTTCTCGCTTGTCTGCACGTTTGGGCGGCTCCTAGAAACGAAGCTGAGATCGAGCGCTCGGTGGCAGCCGCACGAGAAACCTTTCAAGCGTTAACGCTATGGCTCGACCGTGCTGAAGGTGTGCCTGGCTAGCTCGAGCGTCGTCGAGAGCTCAGTCGGCAGGCCGATCGGCAGCTCGGCGATCGACGAATGGGTCAGGCCGAAGCGACTCAAGGCCGAAGGGTTCGCGAGTCAGGAGGCGCAAAGTGTCGGGATCGTCTTCGACGACCAGGATCGTGAGCCCCGTGACGAGGGAGCAACCCTGGGCATCGACGACGAGGCTTGTCGGCGAAAGCACATTGTGTTCTGCCGCGGCAGTAAAAGCCGGCAAATACAGCGAGAACTGGGCGCCAAGACCGAGGCCGGCGCTTGCCGCACGCACCGTCCCTTCGTGCATCTCGGTGATGTACTTGACGATCGCGAGACCGAGTCCGAGACCGCCGCGTCGGCTACCCTCCGCCTTGGCTTGCAGAAAGCGGTCGAAGACATGCGGCAAGAAGCTGGGTTCGATGCCTTCCCCCTCGTCGGCGACGAGCAGCTCGACGCCGCCTTCGACGCGCCGCGTCGACACCTCCACTTTGCCAAGCGCGGGCGTGAACTTCACGGCGTTGCCGATGAGGTTGCCGACGACCTGCTGCATGCGATCGGGGTCGACGAGGATCGACGCGGTCGTATCCCCGAGCGCGGGCACGAGAACGAGGACGACGCCCTTTGCCTCGGCGATCGGGCGCGCGGCGTCGATCGCGGCCTGCACGATCGGGCCGAGCGGTCCCGGGCGGCAGTCGAGGCGCAGCGTGCCGCCGATGATGCGCGCGATGTCGAGAAGGTCTTCGGAGAGCTGCACTTGGATCCGCGCGTTGCGGCGGATGGTGCGGAACGCCGTCAAGTGCTCCTCCGGCGGGAGGTCGCCGCTCTCCAACATCTCGACCCAGCCCAGGATGGCGTTGAGGGGGCTGCGCAGCTCATGGGCAACCATGGCGAGGAACTGGTCCTTGCGTCGAGCAGCCTCGCGCAGCGCCTCGTTGTCCTGGGTCAGCTGCGCGAGGAGCTCGAGCGGTGACTCTACGAGCGGATTCATGGCTTTTCGTCTCTGCGGCACATCTGTGTCTCTCTCGCTAGGCCACCTCGACGTGAACCTCATGGCGCTTGAGCCACGGCAACGTGAAGCGGGAGTCGAGGCGCGCCATGGGCGTCTCAGACCGGGGTTTCAGACCTTTGTGTCGGACCCAGCGCAGCAGCTCGGCAGTACGCTCGCGGATGCGGTCCGGGCTCGAGCGACCTGAGAACGCCAGGCTGGCGACGCGCCGGCTCGGGAGGAGCTCGAGCTCGATCTCACTCGCGATCGGCTTCGGCGGCGTCTTTTCGTTCCGTGGCATGACCACTGCGAGCGTCGTGCATCCGAATTGGCACACGCTCAGGAAGGGAGTCTCGCATGCGATGCGACGACGAGCGACGTTATGGCCAACGACGTAGTCGTTGAGCCGGCGGAAAGCCGCTTTCGACGCGGCCAAGTCTTCGCCGGCGAGCGTCGTCTTCGCGACGGTGAGCGCCTCATAGTGGCGCAACTCCATCGCGCCTTCGGAGAGTTCCACCCGGTAACGGGTCAAAGCCGCGTCGGAACCGCTCAAGCTTTGCGCCATGGTGAAGGGAATCTGCGCAACCTCCATGAGTGCCTCCTCTCTCACCTGCTACTGCAGGTCCCGAGCCACTCCGGAAATTACTAAGGAATTTGGAATCATCCGGGGGGCCGCGCGTCGGCGCCAGGAGGCATTGAAGCTACGAAAAAGCGACTCCAGCGGACCGTCGGGGAGCCTCGACCACCCGGTACCGCCGACCCCCTCGTCCGTGCCCACAGAGCGCGTCTTTTCAGGGCTCCCGACGCGTCACGGACGCGGCGGGGCCTTTTCTTTTTGGGCCAAGTGGGCGACAGTTTCAGCATGCAATCCGACGCTCTCAGGATCCTCTGTCTCGCTGCCTCGCTATGGGGCTGCGAGCCCTCCGAGCCTACAGCGCCGGTCGGCTTCGACGCCGCCGTCACCGCCATCGGCGAGGCGCGGATCGACGCCTCCGTCGACGACGGCCGGGTGCGCCTGCACGAGCGCCTCGGGAAGCACTACGCCAACATCGTCGGCTCGCCCCCAAAGCGCCTCGTCGGCCTATTCAAGCATCCGAAGCCGACCGTCCGGGTGATGGCGGCGATGGCCCTCCTCGAATCGCATCCCGACCAGCACGACGAGGTGAAGCCGCTCCTCGCCGACGGAGCCAAGGTCGAGCGGCAGACCTTCGACATGGTGAGCTCGAGCACCGTCGCCGAGGTCGTCGTCGAGTTCATCTGCGGCGGTGCCGGCGGCGCGAAGGCTCAGCCGATGCTGGGACAGACGGTGAAGGACAAGACCGCATTCGCCGGGGCGCGCTCGGCTTCGCTCACCTGCCTCGCCGAGAAGTCGCCGGAGGAGGCCGCGGGCTTGGCCGAAACGGCGCTCGAGGAGAAGGACGGCGCCGCCGTGCAGGGCGCAATCGACGTCGTGTTGACGAGCTGGCTGAAGAAGAACGGGATCGACGGCCGCGCCTTTCAGAACGGACGACCCGACTTACCCGCCAAGATCGAGTATCCCGACGCGGACGACGCCCTGCGCCTCGTCATGCACGCCGCCGACGCGCGCGAGCCCGTGCGCGAGCGCGTCGGGAAGGCGCTCGCCTGGCTGCCTTTTCCCGACGTCGACGAGGCCGTGGCGAAGCTCGCCGCCGATCCGCGGGAGGGCGTGAGGATGATGACCTTCCGCACGTACATGTACCGGCCGAAGCCGGAGCGAAAGATGATCGAGCTCTGCGTCGAGGACCGCGACGGCCTCGTCGCCGAGCAGTGCGCGAACGACCTCCTCCTGCGCGCGGATCTGCGCACGACGGGCTACGAGATCTTGCTGCGGCACGCGAAGAGGGCGCCGGCTTTGGTCGCTTCGGCCCTGACCGAGATGTCGGTCCCGATGGCACCGGGGCCGATCGTGCTCGCGAAACTTTCGGCGAAAGAGCAGGAGGCGATGCTCGCCTTCCTGAAGAAGGTCCTCGAGGAGCTGCCGCCTTTGCCCGCGGAGAAAAGCTTTGCGCCGCAGCAGCAGGCGTTGATCGAGGCGGGTCAAGCCATGGGCGAGCTCGGCATTCCCGCGGCGAAGAAGGCCTGGACGGCGAACCTGAGGAGCCCGCGCACGGAGCTGCGCTTGGCCGCGGTCGAGTCGGCGGGCGCGAACGGCCTGACGAAAGAGACCGTGCCGCTCCTCGAGGATCTGTTGGAGAAGGACCCTGAGCGCGAGGTGAAGGAAGCCTGTCTGCGGCAGTTCCAATACTCCGACGCGGTCAGCGTGATCCCGACGATCGTGGCGGCGCGCGCTTCGGCCGGGACCGGGACCCAACCTTACGACGCGGCGTTGGCGGCATTGCGCGAGAAGAAGGCGCGGGGCGTGAAGGGGCCTTCGGTCGGGGCGAAGCCTAAGAGCGCGGCGGTCGTGAAAGCGGCGCCCGTCGTTGCGCCCGTCAAGGCGAAAGGGAAAGCGAAGCCGCTGAGCCCGAAAGCCGGAGTCGTCGGGAAGAAGCCGATGCCGGTGGTGAAGAAGCCGACGGCGGCTGGCAAAGTGAAGAGCGGCGTGAAGACGCCGAAGGGGGCGGTGAAGAAGCCGCCGGTGGGGCCGGGGAAGAAGGCGGGTGCGAAGAAGGCGCCATAGGGACGCTAGGCGGGATATCCGAAGTCGCTCTGAAAATCGCTGAAGCGGTTTCGCGAAACTCGCCGCGTCGGCAGCGGCGCACGCCGCCGCCGCGATTTTAAGTCTCGTCCCGCATCACCCGCGGATAAAGCAGGTGCCCACGGACCGCTTCGATGTACCCCGCAATCCCGTCGCGCCAGAACGGCTCGTCCACGGAAAACCGCCCGGCCCCAAAGTGTCGATCCGCCACCTGCGAGCCCAGGATCAGCTTGATCGGCAGCGTCACGTGATCGTACTCGTACGGCGGCGCCTTCCACTCGTACTTCGCACCCCCGAGCTCCACGAACGCCTCGCAGATCGCCAAGGCCAAACGGAAGCTCCGCACCTGCCGCGGATCCGTCACATGGATGCAGACGCCGCGGCACGTCTCGCCGCGCCACTTCTGTGACGTCGGCTCGAACTGCGCGGCCCTTAGATGAACTCCCGGCGTCTTGCCGCCGAGGAGGCGCTTCACTTTGTCGACGACCGCTTCCGCCGACTCCACGTAGGGCGCGCCGATCAGCTGGAACGGCAAGCCCGTCCCGCGCCCTTCCGAGACATTCGTCCCTTCGAACAAGACCGTGCCCGGATACGTATAAACGGGATCGGGCGTCGGCAAATTCGGCGAGGTCAAAACCCAGGGTCGACCCAAATCCGCCCAGTAGGCCGCCGGATCCCAACCTTCCAGCCGTACCACCTCCAACTCGGCGCCGATGGTCGCGTTGAAATAGAGCGCCGACTCGCCAGCGGTGAGGCCGTGCCGCATCGGCGTCGCGAATTGGCCGACGAAACTCGTCGCGTCCAGGTCCAAGACGCGGCCTTCGAGCACCTCGCCTCCGAGCGGATTCGGGCGATCCAACACGACGAGGCGCTTGCCGGTGCGCTTGGCCGCGCGCAAGCAGCCCGCGATCGTCGACTTCCAGGTGTAGATGCGGCAACCAACGATCTGCAAGTCGATCAACAGGGTGTCGATCTCGGCCATCATCGCGTCGGTCGGCTCGCGGGTCTCGGAGTAGAGGCTGAAAAGCGGCAGGCCCGTGCCCGCGTGGCGCGCGTGCCCGGTCTCGATCATGTTGTCCTGGACCGTCCCGTAGAAGCCGTGCTGCGGGCCGAAGAGCGCCGTCACGCGCTTTTCGAAGAGCCCGAGCACGAGGTCCCAGGCCGCCCCGAAGTCTCGAGTCACCGAGGCCTGATTGCAAAGGAGGCCGAGACGTCCCCAACCGGCGGCCAGCCGGGGCTCACGGATCAACCGCTCGAGCCCAACCGTGACGCTCATCTCAGATCACTTGGAGAGGCTGGAGAGGAGCGACGTCAGGCAGTCCTCGAGCGTACGACCGTTCACGGTCTTCAGGACCGTGGACTTGTCCGTCGAGTGCTCGCCGTGACCGCTGTAAGAGCCGTCGGCGAACTCGTCGACCTCGATGTGATAGGTCGCGCCCTTGTGCATGACGGCGAAGTTGTGGACCTTGAAGATCTTCGCGCCGTCGGGGAGTTTGACCTTGTTCCAGTCGAGCTGAGCCATCCGCGTCACCTTCCTCTAATTCGTGTGCTAAGCAAGGGCAGTCGGCGGCTGCCCGGAGCAGCGCGTCCGACGCGATGCGTAGGGCGGACGGCTACTGCCCTTGCTTAGCCGTCCGTCGCTAGTTTCCAACGATTCTAGCACGACAAGACGCGGAGTTAGACCAACGCGCGCTTACTTGGAGCCGCGCAGCTCTTTCTGAAGCTTCTGCAGGCGCTCGAACGCCTGGTCCTGGACTTTTTCCGAGGACTTCGAGAAGAGCAGGCCCTTCACGCGGCGGATCTGCACGTCGGCGTTGGCGCGGACCGCGGCGCCGGTCGTCACGGCCTGCGTGTCGTCGGTGTCTTGCTCCACGAGGTCACCACGCGTCACGCCGCTCGCGATGTTCGCCGGGAGGAGGAGGGCGACGGCGACGAGGGCTTGGCTGAGAAAACGACGCATAGTGGAAGCTCCTGGCCACGGTTGGCCCTGGGGGTTCCACTAAGTGCCTCAGCTGCGTGTGCTGAGGACGGCCTCTTCTTCGGCCGACGCGCAAAAATCTTGAGAACTTCCTGCGATCAGGCGGCGTTGCCCGGCGTCTGAGCCTTCTTGGCCTCGATTTCCTTGAACTTTCGGTCGATGAAGTCGAAGAGGACCTTCTCGTTCTTCGAGTCGATTTGCACGATCCGGACGGCGATGCCAGGGCCCGTATCGGCCGCCGCGGCATCCCCCGGGAAGACCACTCGGGCCATTTTCCCGTTGAAAAAGATGGTGTTACCTGGCTCGAGCTCCAACCAGATCTCCATGATCGAGGCCGTGGTGAACGGGAAACGACCCGGACGATCGAAGTCGAGGAAGAAGCCCGTGTGGGAGATGTTCTTCGACCACATGTCGTACCGCACGTCCGAGCCCAAGGATCCCATGACCACCTTCAGGTGCTCAGAGAGCTTGAGACGACCGACCTTACGGCTATCCTTCCGCACGCTCATAATAATCTCCGGGCCTGGCTGCGCTAGAACGAGACCTTCTACGCCCTTGAGATCGGCCTCTGCCGGCCAAAGTTGAGGGGCCGCCCCGGCATTTCCTGCCGACGCGGCCCCTAGTCGAGTCAATCAAGGGGGTTAGCTTTTTTTCTTGTTCTTCAGCTCGTCGTCGATCACGCGCTTGAACTCGGAGTACGGCATGGCGCCGGAGAGGCGACGGCCGTTGATGAAAAATGCCGGGGTGCCGGAAACGCCCAAGGCCATACCGGTCTGCATGTTCTTCTCGATGCGGGCTTCGATCGGGGCCGGGGCGGAGGTGCACTTCTCGTACTTGGCTTTGTCGAGGCCGATCTTGTCGGCGTAGCTCTTCAGGTCCGCGTCCGCGAGGTTGCGCTGATTCTCGAAGAGCGCCTGGTACATGTTCCAGTACTTGCCTTGCTCGCCGGCGCAGTGCGCCGCGATGGCCGCGGGCTTGGCGCGGTTGTGGAAGCTGAGCGGGAAGTCGCGCGTGACCCAACGGATCTTGCCCTTGAACTCGGCTAGGACCTTCTTCACGTCCGGCATGACGCGCGAGCAGAAGGGACACTCGAACTCGCTGTACTCGACGATCGTGATCGCACAGTCGTCGGCGGTGCAGCCCACGGGCTTGAGGTCAGAGACGTCGGGCCCGTAACGGACATGGTCCTCGGACGTCACCGTCACCTGGTAGACCGGCTCGACCGGCTGCGGGAACGAGACGACGAGCTCGCCCTTCTTCAATCCGGCTTCGATGATGCCGTCAAAGAGGTCTCGGCGTGAACGCTCGAGCAGGTAGTCGCGGACCTGTTTTTCCTGCTCCTTCTTGTCGAGCTTCGACAGGGACGGATGGTCTTTGAACTTCTCCAGCGTCTCCTGGACCTCCTTCTCGGAGATCTTAAGGTTCTTCTCTTCGTACGCCTTCTGCGCCTCGGCCACCGACTTGCCGGTTTCCTTGGCGTTGTTCTGCCAGAAGTACTCGAGGTACTTCTCCTTCGCGAGGCGCTCGATCAGGTCGTACTTTTTCTTGTCGAGCTCGTAGAAGCTGGCTTGGTCGTCTTTATAGACCTCGCCCATCGACGTGGTCTTGGGTCCGATCTTGAAGGCCGGAGCGTTGTTGTCCTGCGCGACGATCTGGGTCGTCACGAGTGCTGCAGATACGGCGGCGATCGCGAGCACGATGCGTTTGTAATAGGACTTGGTCGGAATCATCCGGCAATCGCTCCTGGCTTTCTTCCTTGGGCGCAAGGAAGGGGATGTTGAGGGGCCTTCTCAAATATGAAGGACCCGAGGTGATATCTCTGTGAGACTCGAAGTGCCCGTGCAGACTCGGAAAACCCAGTGTAGAGGCAGCCGAATACGCTTGTCTAGCTCGACTTTGCCAAAAGCTTTCGGCTCCGCGTCCGAAGAACGCTCATGGGCAGACCACTTTTGCGACTCTCACTAGTAAGCCTCGCCATTTGCGCCCGCGCCCAGGTGGTGGCGGCGGGTCCTGCCTGCATCGCGATCCCAGACGGCGCGCCGGCGCCCGTGGTGACCGCTTGCGACGACGGCGAGCACTACCTCTATACGATCGCAGGCACCGCCTACGAGTACGACCGTACCGCGTATCGGGCGGCCCTCGAGACTCAACTACGCGATTGGCTCCGAAGCGTCGGCGAAAGCGCCGAGGGCGAGGAGCTCGCGATCGAGATCTGGCTCGCGGTCCCTGACGCGAACCCCGCCGCCACCGCGGCGCGCTTCGTCGTGCGCGCCGGTACGGGGAAGAGCGCGCCGCGGTTCGTCGTCTTCGCGTCCCTGCACCCGGCCGACTGGAGCTTCACGAACCGAGACGTCGGCGTCCTCACCGGCGCCGCCGGCTATCCCGGGGACTTCGGCGTTCGCGTCGGCGAGCTCCTGGTCAAAGCCGCGCCGGGCGCGGCGAAGAGCGAAGTCGACGGCTTCCTCGCCGGATACGGCCTCGGGGCGCCGGACGCCTTCGGCCAGGGCTGGCGCGTGTACGCGCTCACGGCGTTTGCCGAGCGGAGCGCCCGGACCGGCATCCTTAGCGATCCGCAAGGCGCGGCGCTCGTGGAAAAAATCGATTACAATCACGTCGTGGAATGGATCGCGCATCGAAGCCGGGCGTTCGCGTTTATCGCGGAGCGCTCAGAACCTTAGCGCGAAGATCCCGACAATCGTGAGCGCACCGAGGTTCCCTTGTCTTTGCTCGTTTGGATGGACCTCGAGATGACCGGCCTGGACCCGGAAGTCGACGAGATCCTCGAGATCGCGACCTTGGTCACCGATGGCGAGCTCGAGATCGTGGCCGAAGGCCCGGAGCTCGTGATCCACCAGCCGCCCGAGCGCTTCGAGCGCATGGACGACTGGAACAAGGAGCACCATACCAAGTCGGGGCTCTGGCAGCGCGTGCTCGAGTCGAAGACGACCCTGGCCGAGGCCGAGCGCCTGACGCTCGACTTCGTGAAGACGCACGCCGGCGTCCGCGAGAGCCCGCTCTGCGGCAACAGCATCTGGCAAGACCGGCGCTTCTTGGTGAAATACATGCAGGACTTGGAGGCGCACCTCCACTACCGGCTGGTCGACGTCAGCTCCGTGAAGGAGCTGGCCGCGCGCTGGTACCCGGGCGTGAAAGCGCAGAAGAAAAAGGGCGCCCACCGCGCGCTCGGGGACATCCGCGAAAGCGTCGAGGAGCTCAAATTCTACCGCAAAGCGCTCTTCAAGGATCCGAAGGACGTGACATGGAAATGAACTTCGAAAAGGACGGTTCCGCCGCGAGCCCGCTGATCCAGATCCGGGACGTCGGCAAGATGTACATGATGGGCGAGACCGAGGTGAACGCGCTGCGCGGCGTGACGCTCGCCGTGCCTCGCGGCGGCATCGTCGCCCTGATGGGGCCTTCGGGATCGGGCAAGTCGACGCTCCTCAACTTGATCGGCGCCTTGGACGTTCCGTCGACCGGCTCGGTCGTCGTCAACGGCACCGACATCGCCAAGCTCTCGCGCGACGAGCAGTCGCGCTTCCGCAACGTCACCACCGGCTTCATCTTCCAGAACTTCAACCTGGTGCCCGTGCTGACGACGCTGGAGAACGTCATGCTCCCGGCGCAGCTCGGCTCGAACGACCTCGGCGAGCCTCTGGCGGTGCGCGGGACCAAGCTCCTGGAGGCCGTCGGCCTCGGCAAGCAGATCAATCAGAGCGTCAACCGCCTCTCCGGCGGTCAAATGCAGCGCGTGGCCATCGCGCGCGCCCTGATGAACAAACCGCCGATCATCCTCGCCGACGAGCCCACGGCCAATCTCGACCATGACACGGCGGACACCGTGCTCACCGTCCTGAGAGAGCTGTGCGAGCGCGAAGGCGCGACGGTCGTGGTCGCGACACACGACGGACACGTGCTCGAGTATTGCCATCGTATCGTGCGCCTGAAGGATGGCAGGCTCCTCTCCGACGAGCTCAAAGAGGGCGCTTGATGTCGATCAAAAAGATCTTGTTTCATCCCGGTCACGTGTTCGACACCTGGGGCGCCGCGGGCCTTCTCGTCGCCCGACTGTGGGCCGGCCTCACCATGGCCTTCGCGCACGGTATGGGAAAGATCCCGCCCGCGGATGGTTTCGTCGAAGGCGTCCGCAGCTTGGGCTTTCCCATGCCCGAGCTCTTCGCTTGGGCCGCGGCCTTGGCCGAGTTCGTCGGCGGCCTCTGCCTCGCCTTGGGCTTGGCGACACGCCCCGCGGCCTTTTTCGTCGGCTTCACGATGCTCACGGCGGGCTTGGGCGTGCACCTGAATGATCCCTTCGGCAAGAAGGAGCTGTCGCTTTGCTATTTTGCTTTCGCGATGCTCTTCCTCTTCGCCGGCGCCGGAAAATTCTCCGCGGATGCCAAGCTGGGCCGCGCCGCCTAGAGGCTGGTCGCTCCGCCGCGCCCATCTCCCAAGGGATTCGGCCCCTTGCGTCTGGCACCGGCATTGCAGCGTAGCGCGGACCATGATCCGACTCGTCCCCTTCATCCTCGCGATTCTCGCGGCCTTCGGCTGCCAGGCGACGACGCGTGGCGAAGAAGGCGAGAAGAAGAAGGCCTCGGACAAAGGCCCGAAGCTCGGCGAAGGCGTCAAGCCCGCGGACGAAGCGGAGCCCTTCGTGCATTTCGCAGGGACGCCGTCGCTGCCGGCGAACCTCGCGCTGACCGCGCCGGTGACGCCTTCGGCCGAGCTCGAGGCGCTCGCTCACTGCGACGCGTGTCCACGCCGCCGCGCTGCCTGGCTCACGCGCTTGAACACGAGCCCGGGCGCCTTACCTGAGGCGCTGGTGCCTTCGGTGCGCGAGAAGATCAAGGTCAAGCCTGAGCTGGCCCGCATTCAGGCCTTGCCGAATTTTCTCGGCGACGCCCTGCTCGACAACTTCGCCAGCGACGAGAAAATCACCGAAGAGATCCGCGCCGGCGTCGCGGAGCGCCTGGGCGGCGGCGCGACGCGCTTCAGCTTCGAGGGCTTCCTCCGGCTTGAGGGCGAGGCCGAGGGCGAAGTACGGCTCGACGCGCAAGCCGCGCGCTGGCGCTTCGTCTTCGCCGACGCCGCAAAGTCCGGCGGGACGCAGAACGTCGAGACGCTCCGCGCCTTGATGGAGTGGAGTTATCTGGCAGGGCTCGAGGCACCCTATGGCGGCATGTCGCGCGACCTCGACAACGGCGCGGGCCTGGCCGGCGCCTACGATCCGCGCAAACAGACGAAGGCGAAGCGCTTTTTCGGCGGCACCATGCGCGTCGAGCTCCCCGCGATCTCCGCACGTCACCGCCTACTCGGCATGGCGCTGCAAGGCGGCGAGCGGTGGAGCCTTACGTCGACCGAGCTGCCGCCCCTCGCCGAGGCCGCGCGGCTTTGGGCCGCGGCCGCAGCCGCCTTCCAAAAGCTGCGCGAAGACCGGATGGAGAGCGCCGTCGGCAAGCTCGTCCCCGCGGACGCGAAGTCCTTGCCGTTGGTGTTTCTGAAGACGATGTCGACCCTTCTGCCGCGCGAGTACCTCGATCTGAAGACGCACTCGCTGCCGAAAGCCTCGCTCGAGGACCTCGTTCTGCTTGCCGAGGCGCTGACGGCTTGGGCGCGCGCCCTAAAAAACATCGACAAGGCGGGCCTCGATCCAGAAACAACCTTGGACCTCGAAGGCGCACGCGGCTCACTCCAGGACGCGCTACGCGCGACGATCTCGCAGCTGATCTCGAAACACGTGACGGCGGGCCCGAGCGCCGGCCTCGTCGTCGACGAGCCAAGGCTCACCGGCCGGACGCTGACGGCGTTGGCCGATGCCGAGCACGAGATCCTATCCTCGCCGCATCTGCGCTCGATCGTGCAGGGGCTCGTGCACGGCGTCGCCGCGCGCGGCGTCACGAAGACCATGGACGCGAGCGAGGCGCTCTGGCTCGCGCGAGGCTTGACGGCGACGCAAGGGCTCGTCGCGGCGCCGTGGACCGAAGACCTGGTGAAGACCTTGCAAGACGCCGTCGAGAGATGGGACGGCGCCGAATGAGACGCTCGACCGCCCTCTTTCCGCTCATTCTCCTTCTTATGGCCACGATCTCGCATCGAGCCGAGGCCCAGCACGTCTTGCCCCGCGGCATCGCGCTCTTCCAGCTCGGATACCTCGGCTACGCTGAACAGTCCGAGGCATTCGACGCGAAGGGCCTTCTGACGCCCCTGGGATCGCGCTTCGACAAGAGCTTTCGCGGTGCTGAGCTCGCCCGAGGTCACGGCGGCGCGGACCTCAAGCGGCTCGCTTCCGAGCTGTCGCGCTTCGAGACGGAGCATCCTGGAGCCGCGGGACTCGTCGACGGCTTGGACCTCGGCACTCTACGGGGCGAAGTGCGCGCCGACGTGCAGGCGACGAGCTTGGGCTTCGCCTTCGGGATCACGCCGCGCCTCACGCTCTTCGCCGGCATTCCTTGGATCCGCGCCAAGGTCGAAAGCAAGCTCGCGCTCACCGGGACGAACAATGCGGGCGCGATCAAAGACCGCCTCGGGGATCTAGCTTACGACGAGTTGAAGTCGGGACTCGACCGCGCCGCCGCGCTCGACGCGAAGGCGGTGCGCGCTTCGCTGGAAAAAGATCTAGGCTACGCCTCGCTCGACCGCTGGGAGAATGAAGGCGTAGGCGACCTGCGTCTCGGCGCGCGCACGAGCGTCGAGGGCCGTCTCGCGCGCAAGCTGCGCTGGTCGATGCCGATTACGGCGACTTTGACGACGCCGACCGGCGCCGTCGACGATCCGGACGAGCTCACCGACTTCGGCTTCGGCAAGGGATACTACGGCGCCGGCCTTGCCATCGAGCCGCAGCTCGCGCTGTCGCGTTTTTTCCTCTTGGGCGAGCTAGGCTACGTGAAAAATCTTGGCGCAAGGAAGCGCGAGCGCCTGCCGCTTGCTGGCGAAGAGCTCGCCGCGAAAGAGCGCACCTACGACCTAGCGCTCGACCCCGGCGACGACGTACGTTTCGGCGGCGGCGCCGGATTTCGGCTCGGGATCGTGACCACGACCCTCAAAGGTGGCGTCGAGCGGCACTTCACCGATCGCTATTCGGGACAGGTTTCCGGAAACTACTCCGCGCTCAGCGACGGCACGGACGCGCTCGCGATTTACGTCGAGGGCTCGCTCTCGGTGATGATGCTGGCGCCCGTCCCGTTCTGGTCGACCGTCACCGTGCGGGACACGCCGCGCGGCGTGAACGTCTTGGCCTCGCGGAGCTACGAGCTCACGCTCGCGAGCTTTCTCAAGGTCAGATGAGCGTTATTCCGGCGGCATGACGACCGAGCGGATCACGATGTTCCGGTCCTCGCGCCCGAACTGGTCGACCGCGCGGATGCCGAAACTATACTGTCGACCCGGAACGAGCCCCTCGACCTTGGCTTCGCCGGTCGCGTCCGTCACGGTCGTGACGAGCTCCTTGAAGTCCGCGCCCTGATACACGCGGTAGCTTTTGACGATCTCAGGGTCGGCCAAGTTCCAGTTCAACTTGACCGTGCGACCGTCGAGCACCTCGCGGTTCTTGATGCCCTCGAACTCAATCGGCGCCTCGACCTCGGTGCATAGCTCGGTGTTGTTCACGTCGGTGGGCAGATCCGGATGCTGGTAGCGCACGACGAAGCAGAAGCGCGTGCCGCGCTCGACCTGTTTCAATTGGCTGAAGAAGTTCTCGCGGATGCCGTCGAAGCTGGCCTGCTCGAAGTTGAACTCGTCCTCGTCCTGCCGGGCATAGACCGCGAAGATCACACCCTCGACCAAGAGCGCGGGCCATTTGAGAGTATACGCGCCGTCGGCCAAGCGCTCGAGCGAAGAGGCGCCGCTGAAGGAGAGCGGCTCCTCCATCGTGCACAGAGAATTGATGTTGGTGTCACCAACCACGTTGGTGACGCGCACGACGAAGCAGATCGAACGCTCGGTGTAGACGTTCTTTGGCCGATACGAGAAGTAGTCGGTCGGCACAGAAACGAAAGGCGAATTGTAATCCATGGGCTGACCTTGCGGCGCCTTGAAGACCGAGTACTGGATGCCGTCCGCCTCGACCGGCGTCCACCGCACGATCCAGGCACCGTCCGGCAATTTCTCCAGCGTCTTGGCGCCGGCGAACGTGGCAACCTGCGAGCGAATCTGCTTGGAGCCGGCTTCTTGAGGCGCTCCACCGCCGCCGCAGGCGAAAACCAGCGCTGCCGTTGCCCAGAGAAATGTTTGGCATCGTAGTTTCATCACTAGACGCTTCGGCAAGAAGCCCGTCCTAGTTGAGCCCCGCCGGAAACTTGCAGTCCGAAGATTACGGCATTCTGCCCGTCGGCAAGTGGCCAGAATTCCTAGCGCGATCCAGGGGAAACCTGGTTTATGTAAACCTTTCTCCGGGTTTGCCGAAGAACCCGGCATGGCTACCAAGCTTTTAAAACTGACGACTCTGATCGCCGGCATTGCCCAGCTGCTCCCAGGCTGCGGCGGTGGCGGCTCGACCTCAACGGGCGCCCAGGGCGCCAAGCTGCTGGAATTCGGCGGTGTCCGCGAGGTCACACCGAACACAGACGGCACGTGGACCGTCTTTTGGCAGCCGACTGTCGGCCTGTCCGACGTCAGTTACCGCGTCTTCCAGCGCAAAGCCTCCGAGGCCTTTGACTTCACGAAGCCGGTCTCGACTCCGCCGACATCCAGCTACATCACGCCGGACTTGCGCCTCGTGGGCGACACGTGCTTCGTCGTGCGCTTCACGCAGAAAGACAACGACAGCGACAAGAACGTCAAGGAGATTTGTACCGGCCACCAGCCGTATAAGTTCGCCGGCCTTTCCGAGCTGAAGTCCCTGCGCGACGGTACCTACATGCTGAAATGGGCGGCGCCCCCGTTCAAGGGCGCGCGCTTCAAAGTCATGCAGCGCGGAGACCCCGCAGAGCCTTGGAAGGCGCTCCGCGAGACCGAAGACAACTTCTTCAAGACGAGCGAGATCGGCCTCGACCAGCGCACGTGCTTTATCGTTCGCTACATGATCGACAACTTCCCCGCGGACACCAACGAGACCTCGCTCTGCACCGCCACCGGCGAAGCCGTCGAGTTCTCTGGCGTCACCGCCCTCGCCTCCCCCGCCAACGGTGAGCTCCTCGTCCAATGGACCGCGTCAGACCGTGAAGACATCGCCGGATATCACATCTACCTCGGCAGCGAGTTCAAGCCCGAGACGCGCATCGGCGAGGTCAAAGACCGCGCCGTCGGCGAGTTCAAGATCTCGGACCTCGAGCATGCCGTCGTCTACACGGTCGGCGTTCGCGCGTTCGACAAATACGGCCGCGAAGACCAGAACGTCACGGTGATGAGCTTCGAGCTCAAGAACCACGTCACCGAAGTCGCTTCCCTCGTCCTCGACGTCGTCAAGACCGACCAAAACGGCAAGCCGACCGAAGTCACGTGCACCGCGACTTACACGGACGTCGACGACTGGCAAACCCTCAGCCCGCGCCTCTGGTTCCGGAACAGCAAACGCGAGAACCTTGGCGTCGTCGAGCGCGCCGTCCTCGTCGGCACTGCCGCCCAGAAGACCTTCACTTACAACCTGGTCGAGGACGACAGCCGCGACGACGAGCTGTTCTGCGAGCTGCAAGTCAACGACGGCTTCGACGACACCCCCGTCTTCAAGTCCGCCCTCTACAAAATCCCGGACACCCCGGTCGTGGCCACCGGCCTGGCCCTGACCACGCTCGAGAACACGGTGGTCGACATCTCGATCACGCGCGGCGAGGGCTTGGGCTACCTGGACGCCGACCGCGACAACGCGCGCGAAATCATCTTCTCAACCACGCAAGGCGAGATCGTCAGCGACCCGCCGTTCGTCTGCATCGACGGCACCTGTGCCGGCCGCTTCAAGCCGACCAAGGACTTCTTTACGAACGGCGACGCAGCGCGGCCCGAATACGCGACCGTAAGCTACCAGGTCGTCGCGGGCAATTCGACCTCCAACGTCGCCATGATCCAGATCGCCGTGCAGCCAGTGCCGCGCGCCCTGGGCTTTGACATGATCGCGCAGCAGGACGAAGACCGTCCCGCTTCCATCGGCAAGGCGATTGAGTTCGACGGCGACAAAGTCAAGACCTTCGCCGGCTACACGCACGTCCTCAACAAGAATGCGACGATGCTCTACGTGCGACAGCCGCTGTACGAGCAGGACTTCCACGGCAAGATCCAGCTCGCCGCCGGCATGTCGCCGGACCCGGCGCGCGGCGTCGGCTGTAAAGAGGTCTTCGTCGACGGCTGGGTCGCCAAGGGCTTCGAGTGCGGCATTCCGTGCGTCGACGGCAAGTGTCCTTTCATCTTCCGCGCCGACGACGGTTATTACGGCCAGGCGAGCTTTGATTATGCCGTCGTCGCCGACGGTATCCAGTCCAACTATGCCTCCGCTCGCATCACCGTCATGCCGAACCTGCGCGCGATCGGCTTCGCCGGCCTTACCGTTCAGGGCCAAAACTACAAAGTCACGATGTCGGAAGATGTCGGCTACAAGGGCGCCCGGAACGGCATCGTCATCACGCGCATCGATGTCGTCACCACCGACAATATCCAAAGCATCTCTGCCTTCGCCGAGACCACTCCCGGCGAATGGACCGCGACGGTCGTCGGCCTTGCCGGCTACAAGGGCACTGGTGAGTTCGAATACCAAATCCGCGCCACTAAGGACGGCCGCCCCATCGAGTCCAACAAGGGGAAGGCCACGGTCCGCTGGTACCCCTTGCCGGTCGCGACCAACGTCGCGGTGCAAGCCATCCAAGACACGCAGCGCGCCGTATCGATCAAGTTCGGCGACGCGGGCTCGACCGTGGGCTACATCCACGACGACAACGCCAAGGCCTCAGTGGCCAAAATCGAAGCGATCGATACGGCGCGAGGCTATATCGTCGGCTTCGGCCCCACGGTCGTGTCCGGCGACGTCCCCTGCGACAACGGTGACTGCGCTTTCGACTTCTTAGGCATTGCCGGCTACTACGATCCGCAGAATGCCGGATCGAATCTCAAGATGTCCTTCAAGGTGTTGGTGTCGGTCCCCTCCGACCTGATCACCAATCCGACGATTTACCTCGACGACTTCCTGAAGGTGCCGGCGAACCGCGTCCTCACCTCCAACTTGGCTAACCTCGAGGTCCAAATCCGGCCGCTTCCGGTCGCGACGGACCTCACTTACGCCGTGCGCGAATTCTCGGCGACGCGACCGTCGTCACTTGCCATCGTGCTCGACAAGGGCGGCGCCACGCCGCAGTACAGCCACCCCTTCAGCCTGAAGGCGATCACGGCCGCAGCGGTAGCCAACCCCTCGAGCGGCAACCTCAGCCTCTTCGCCTGCGCCGTCGACGGCATTTGCACCGCGACCTACACGCCGGCCGTCGGTCAGGTCGGTGAGCTGACGCCCGACCTCGCCTGGAACCTCACGGTCCTGGACCCCGTTTACCTCCTCTCTTCGAGTCGCATCACGTCTAAGAACAAGAAGATCGCCATCGACGTGCGTCCCGTGCCGAAGACGCCGGGCTTCACCAAGGCGGTCGCCGAGAACACGAGCTTCGCGCCTTCGAGCTACTTGTTCAGCGTCAGCCCGGGCAACGGCTACACTCACGCCGACAGCCTGCTCGCCAACGACATGAACATGGTCGAGAAGGGCGCCTCGCACGGCAGCCTCAGCGCGATCGCCTGCGCTGCCGGCGCCTGCACGACCACTTACACGCCGACCGTCGACTACTTCGGCCGGCAAAAGTTCGACTACCGCGTTTGGGTCACGGACGCGAAGCTCGGCCCGCTCGACTCAGAGTACGGCGAGATCGGCCTAGACGTTCGTCCGCGCCCCCGCGCCAAGAACGTCGGCGTCGAAGCGGACCTCACCACCTGGCAGCGCGTCGACGAGAACACGCCGAAGAACTTCGTCCTCGAGCTCGCCGACGAGTACACCCACGCCTACAGCACGCCCGCGAAGACCGTCGAGGTCATGAGCTACTCGCCGATCTCCGGCGCCGCCCCCACGACCAGTTGCGACGCCGCCGGCCGCTGTACCGTCATTTACACGCCGCCGACAAACTTCGAGGGTCCGGCATGGATCGAATACCGCGTCATTACGCGGGACACCGTGCTGCAAGCGGACCTCGCCTCCAACACGGCGAAGATCTTCATCGACGTCTACCCGGCGCCGCGCTCGACCGACCGCAGGGCGTACATGCTCTCCGAGCAACCGGGCACCGTTCGCCTCGAGCTGAAGACGGGCCTCGTCCTCAACGAGGACACGCAACCCGAGCGCCGTCTGCGCATGGGCTACGCCCACCGCCGCGACCACAAAGCGACCGCCGTCACCCCGACCGCCTTGACGCGCGGCACGCTCGGCGCCTTCGCCTGCGGCTCGGACGGCGTCTGTACCGCGAGCTACGATACGCCGGCCTATCTGGCGGCGACCATCGACGAATTCCAGTACAAGGTCACGGTCGGCGGCCTCGCCTCGCCGGCCAACGGCCGTTTCCAGATCGAAGTGCGCCCGACCGCGATCGCGCAGAACTTTAACAAATACACGATCGAGAACCAGCCCCTCACCGTCAACTTCAACCCGGGTGTAGGCCAAGGGTATACGCATCCGAGCAACAAGCCGGCGACTCGGATCGAGGTCGTCTCTTTCGCTAAGGGCACGGCCGTCTTCGAAGACATCGGCCCCGGCGCCGCCACTTGCACCGACCCGGGCGGCACTTGCCGCATCATCTTCACCCCGGACCTCGACTATTGGACGCCGGACGCGGCACCGACTGAAGCGCACTTCACTTACAAGATCTGGACGTACGACACCGAGTTGGGCACCGAAGTCAACTCGAAGGTCGCGCGCGTCAACGTCAACGTCCGTCCTCGCCCGCGGGCCACGGGCATCAGCTTCGCTGCCGTCCAAGGCACGCAGCCCCCGGTGACGTTCACCAGCGGAGCTGGCAACGGCTACACTTACGCGCAGCCGACCGGTACCCGGATCGACCGCATCAAAATCGTCGGCACCGTGCAGAACGGCACCGTGACCCCCCTAGAATATTTTTGCCCGGCCGGCGCCTGTGACACCGCGACGTTCCTACCCGCATCCCTCGGCAACGGCGACTATTACTACGGCAACCTTGCGAAGTTCGATTACACCGTCGTCGCCTACGACCCGATCGTCCAAGGCGACATCGAATCGACCGTCGGCACCGTCTCCATCGACTTCCGGCCGAAGCCGAAAGCGCAGGACCTCACGATTCCGCAATGGCAGCAAACCGACAAAGAGATCGTTCTGAAGCCCGGCGTCGGCTACGAGCATCCCTACTACGCCTCCGATGCGACGCTGTACCGTCCGTCTGGCGTCGTCATCGTCACGCCGACTTTGCCCGCGCAAGGTGAAGTTCTCGCCCCGCTGTTCGGCTGTGAGGCGGCGTCGCCGCATCGTTGTACGGCGACCTTCCGTCCGAATCCGAGCTACTACTACAAGCCGGTCGATGGCTTTGCCAAGATTACGTACCAGATTACGGTGAATGACCCGGTCCTTGGCATCATCCCCTCCGACCCCAAGATCATCTCCATTGAGGTCCGCCCGATCATCGTCAACGTCGGCAAGTCCGACATGGGCGTCCAGACGGTCCCCAAAGTCGTCCGCATCGCGCCGGGCGAAGGCTACACCTACCCGAACGCTCTCGCATTGGCGCCGCAGGTCATCGTCGTCGGCACGCCTTTCCGCGGCAACGTTGCCAGCGGCGGGATCACTTGCGCTCCGACGAGCGGCGTCTGTAACGGCACCTTCAATCCCCAAGACGCGACGATTACGCACCTCACATCCTTCGACTACAAGCTCGTCCTCTTCGACAACGACCTCGGCCCGAAAGAGTCCGAGATCAAGACTTACACGGTCGACTTCTACCCGGTCCCCCACGCCCTCAGCTTTTTGAAGGCGCAAGACAAGCATTTCAAGGGCAACGAGGGCATCTCCCAGGCGGTGAAGATCCTGCCGGGCGACTGGCCGACGGGCGCCTTCTGTTTTCCGGCGCTCCACGGCGCGATCGGTGTCGATGCCGGCTTCCAGCACGAGGACTGTGACCTCTCTGCGCAGGTCGAGGTCTTAAACCAGGCAAACGGCTCCTTCCAGGCGCTGTCCGAGCTGCCGTACGACATCGGCAGCAAGTGGTGGGCCGCGACCTTCGATCCGGCTTCGCCGGCCGGCGCCTGGCCGGGCTTCGGCATCGCCAGCTTCCAATACCGCGTGAAGCTGACCCCTGCAGCGCTGAGCGCCGTCACCTTGTCGACGGCCGAAACGGACGCGTTGACCTCCAACCTCGGCACCGCCGAGATCGAATTCTATCCGCGTCCCTACGCGACCGCCGTCTCGCTCAAAGCGCAGAATCCGGCCTGGGATTACGTCTACGCGGTCCAAGGGAATCAACTTCCCTTCGCGATCGAGCGTTGCGACACGCCCGCCTCGACGCCCGCTACCTGCTTCAAGGGTTATGTTCAGGGCTACAACGAGGCCGCCGACGCCGTCGAGACGCGGCTCCTGAGCAACGTCTCCCTCCTCGGCGTGTCCTGCGACGCGATCGGCAAGTGCTCGACGACGGTCCAGCCTTCGTCGGGGTTCTTCACCTCTACGACCGATTACGGTTCGTTCGATTACCGCGTTCGCGTCAAAAACATCTGGTCCGAATGGGCGACGCAGAAGGTCAACGTCTACCCGAGCCCCGTCGCTCAGGCGCGCAGCTCGTCTGGCATCGAAGGGGCAGAGATTCCCCTCACGATCGACCTGGGAGCCGGTTACACGCACGCCCTCGGCGCCAAAGCCGTGAAGATTCAGATCATCGGCTGGCCGAGCGCCGCCCAGGGCGGTCTCGTCGACCCGACGACGCCGGCGCAGGTCCTCGCCGCGACGCCGGCAAACATCGAGAAGGCCTTCACTTGCGACCCGGCCGGCCTTTGCACGGCGACCTATCGCCCGGCCGCGGGGAGCGACCAGGACAATTTCATCTACTTCAAGGTGCAGGTCGCGGCGCCCGCCGGCATGCCGGCCGCGCAGGCTTCGCAGCTCCTCACCGAATCCGTGCGCTACGACATGCGGGTCTTCCCGAAGCCGCGCGTTCAGGCGCGCGAAGTGGTCGCGGTCGAAGGCGAGGGCACGCCGTTCGAGGTCGCCCTCGACAAAGGCTACACGCACGCGACCTTCCAGCTCGCGACGAAGCTCCATTTCATGAACGGCGATCGCGACGCCCTGAGCCGCATCGCCGTTCGCAACGGCGACGTGCGCGGTTACATCACGGGATCGATCGCTTGTAACAGCGGCGATCAGGACTGCTACCTCGGGTGTGCCTTGGGCAGCTGCTCGGGAATCTTCACGTCCGCCGTCGGCGTCTACTCCAATACACTGGGACAGCCACCGGTCTCCTGCTCGGTCGGCGGCGCCAACTGCCCCGACGTCGACTTCAAGGTCACCGTCCACGACACCCTCGGAACCAATCTCGACGCCATCGCCGACATCGCGCAGCCGATCCGCTTCAACGTCCGTCCCAAGCCGACCGTCCCGGCGGCACCGATCGTCATGATTCAGGCCGAGGGCGAGCCCTTGGCGTTGAGCTTCGCCAAGCCTGTCCATTACGGCCACCCCTTCTACAACGCCAAGTCCGTGACCAACATCATTGCCAGCCGCGGCGGCCTCCAAGGCGGCGCGTTCGCCTGTAATACTGGCGCCGGCACCTGTACTGCCACGTTCGAGCCGACCGCGACGTGGGAGCCGGCGAGCGGCGACGAGTTCGCCACGATCGATTACAAGGTGGTGGTCGAGGACCCGACCAACAAAACCGCCGGCTCGGGCACGGTCGGCGACCTAAAATCGACTGCCGCGGGTCGCGTCAAGATCGAGTACCGTCCGAAGCCCCGCGCCACCGGCACAAGCTTCGCGATGGCCGAGGACGAGGCGAGCCCGTCCTTGCGCACGGTAAGCATCGGCCCCGGCGCCGGCTACACCCACACGTACTCGCTAAAGGCGACCAAGATCGAAGTGCTAAAGGGCGCGAGCCTCCAGCGCCTCTCCATCGTCGGCGGCACCTGTACGGTCGCCAGCTGCGAGATCGCCTGCGACACCAACGGCATCTGCCCGGTCGAGATCGTGCCGGAAACCGACTATTACGGTCCCGCGCAGTTCACCTACCACATCACCGTGGTCGATACAGCATTCGCCACGCCGCGCGAGCTCAAGACGGTCGTCGTCGGCACGGCCTCGGTCGATGTGCGCCCGCTACCGGTTGCGCACGACTTGACCTTCAAAACCAAAGAGAACACCGCCGTCACCTTGACCCTCGCGAACGCCGCGGGCCAGGGCTACCAGCACCCGGTCTCCAACTATCCCGCCAAAGCGGTCCAGATCCTGTCCGGGCCTTCGAACGGTAGCTTCGGCACAGCGATCACGTGCGTCACCGACTCCGGCAGCGCCGACTTCCGTAAATGCATCGGTACGTTCCAGCCGACCGCCGAGGCCTTCGGCACGTCCCTGACGAGCTACACCCTCTCCGTGCGCGACACCGTCTTGAACCGCGACCTCTGGTCGGATCCGAAGTCGATCACCGTGCGCATTCGCCCGGTCCCCGATGCGACTGGCTTCGCCTCGACCTGGACGACGAAAGAGAACTTCGCGCGCGTGTTGGACCTGCAGCTCGGGGCCCTCGAGTCGGACAAGCTCGGCTACTGGTACCCGAACCTCGTGGCCGCCGAGTATGATATCCACCCGCAGTCGATCGACCTGACGCAGGCTCCCGCGACCTCGCGCGGCGCCTTCGCCGTCGGCGGCTTCTCGTGCACGACCGGCAGCGACTCGCCGAAGCGCTGTTTCTCAACCTTCACCCCGGCCGCGAACCAGTTCGGCCTCACCGACTTCAAGTACAAGGTCCTCGTCAACGACGGTGACCTGGGGCCCCTCGCCTCCAACGAGGCGACGATCAACCTAGAAGTTCGCCCAATCGTCCGCGCCTTCGACGTGAGCTACACGTCGAACCCGATCTTCCGCACGGTCGAGGACCAGGCCCTCACGTGGAAAGTCGCCAACGGCGCCACGAGCGGCTACACCTACCCGACCGACGCGGCCTATTCGTCCCCCATGAGTTCCCTCAACATCGCCACCTTCGACCGCGTCACCGACGGCCACGGCACGGTCGCGGCCGGCGCGATCTGCGCGACCGAGGCCTGCGGCTTGGGCTGCACGACCTCCGTCTGCACGGGCGTCTTCAACCCGGAGCCTGGATACTTCACCACCGGCATCGCCGACGAGGCCAAGTTCGACTTCCAGGTCGCGGTCTCCGATTCGACCTTGCCACCCGCGATCCAGCTCATCACCTCGGCGCGGAAGACCGCCTCCGTCGACGTCTATCCGAAGCCGGTCGCCAACAGCTTCACGCGCTATACCATCGAGGGAGAGGCGCGCAGCGTGACCGTCAAGCGCGGCGCGGCTTCGGGCTTCACGCACCCGCGCGACGACGATCCGATCGGCATCGAGATCACCAGCACGGGCAACATCGACACCTCGGTTGCCCTAAATTTCACCTGTACTGGCGATGCCTGTACGACGACGGTCACGCCGGCGTCCGGCTTCTCCTCCAACTCGGCGCTCCCCGCCGCCGCCGCCTTCTTCGAGTTCAAGCCGACCGTGCGCGAGATCGGCGTCTCGCCGCGCAGCGCGCAGGCGAACGTCGCGGCCAGAGCCTCGCTCACGGTCTATCCGAAGCCGGTCCCGAGCGATTCCGGCAAAAAGAACCTGATCATCTTCGAGGGCGAGCAAGCCTCGGTCACCCTCACCCAAGGGACCGGTACCGGCTACACCCACAAATGGACCGACCCGGCCACGGCGATCGACGTCACGACGGTCACCGCCGGCAGCGCGATCACGACTCCCTACACGTGCGACACCGGCGGCGTCTGTACCGCGACTTTCCGCGCCAAAGACGGCGGCCCCTACGGCGCCGACCAGGCGAGCTTCGACTACAAGGTCCAGACGAAATTCACCAGCCCTGCGACCTCCGAAAGCGCGTCGACGACCACCGAGGTCTGGTCGGGGACGACCCAAGGCCGCGTCACCTTCAACGTCCGCGCGACGCCGAAAGTGCCCGCGGTCACCCAGTACAACACCTTCGTCGAGAACGAGCCGATCAACGGCATCACGATCCAGCTCGGCGCCGGCTACACGTACGGCGACTCCGCCAACCGCAAGGCCGCGAAGATCATCTTCCGCGCGCCAGCCTCGTCGCACATGACCTGCGACGGCGGCTGCGGCGAACTAATCTGCGACGGCAACGGCATCTGCCCGACGCCGACCTTCATTCCGGAGACGGACTTCCACCGTAGCCTCACCACCACCGACGGCGGCGTCGCCAAAATCGAGTACCAAGTGATGGTTCTCGACGGCCCGGCCGGGAACGTCGAGAAATGGTCGACCCCGTCGACGATGGAGTTCCGCCTCTTGCCGAAGGCGCGCGGCGTCACCTTCTCCGCCGACCCCGACGGGATCGAGACCACCCCTTACGCGATGAGCATCGGCCGGAGCACTCTGGGCGGTTACACCCATGCCGAAGTCGGCGGCAACGCGACGCAGATCCGCGTCCTCTCCAGCACCAACCTCTCGACTCCGGCCGTAGGCGACACGGCTTGCACCGGAGGCGCCTGTCCGCTGACGCTGACCCCGATCGCGACGGCGTTCGCGGACGTAGTCGGCAAGACGACCAACGCCGGCAAGACCTTCGGCTGGGCGGAGGTCACGTATCAAGTCCTCGTGCCAGTCGACACCGTCAACCCGGTCGCCACCATAAACATCTGGTCGACGCCGGCAACGGCCTACGTCTACTACTATCCGAAGCCGCGTGCCGCCGCAAAGCTCGACATCGTGGCCATCGAGAACACCGACAAGAGCGTGCGTCTCGCGTTGAACACCGGTTTGACGCACGACTTGGACCGCGCGCCGGCTTCGATCATCTTCACGAACGGCGGCGGTGACGGCGCCTCGCGCGTCTTCACCAACAAGGCCTCGCCGTTCGGCGGCATCGTCGGCCAGGGCTCGAGCGCGGTCGCTTGCGTCGGCGACGATTGCACGCTCTCTTGCGTCGCCGGCTCTTGCGACGGCACCTTCGTCGGCGCGACTGACCACTACTCTACGACGAGCGCCGTCGACAACGGCTGCGACGCCGGCGGCACCAATTGCCCGACCATCAACTACAAGGTCTCGATCCAGACGCCGGAAAGCGGGATCGCCGTCTCCGACAGCACCGGCACGCTGAAGGTCAACGTCCGCAAGCGCCCGCGCGCCAACACCGCCGTCATCAACATGATGGCCGCGGAAGGGGAAGACCACACGGTCGTCCTGCGCCGCGGCGCCAACGCCACGGACAAGGAGTACTGGCACCCCTACTACGACGGCAAGTCGATCCGCCTCGCGTCCGAGACGCACGGCTTGACGACCGCTTTCGTCTGCGCCTCCGGCGGCGACTGCACCGCGACCTTCGACCCGACGAACAGCTTCGCGCCGACCGCGGCCGACCACGACGCCGTCTTGAGCTACTTCGTCACGGTCAATGACCCGACGAAGGCCAACCCCGGGGTCAACAACGACATCGTCGGGGACCTCGAGGCGCCGACCTCCGGCACCGTCAAGATCGAGTACCGTCCGAAGCCAAAGACCACGAGCTTTCTCGGCGCGGTGAAGCAAAACGTGACCGTCGCGA
Organism: Pseudomonadota bacterium; assembly: GCA_031416315.1. Classification (GTDB taxonomy): domain Bacteria; phylum Bdellovibrionota_B; class Oligoflexia; order Oligoflexales; family CAIYRB01; genus JANOTL01. Next base: position 129,770 of record JANOTL010000109.1, on the reverse strand, counting down.
AGGACTTCATCATCGCGCGCGGCGACGGCTACACCCACACCTACGACCACAACGCCAAAAAGATCGTGATCGTCGGCGGTAGCTGGCAGCTCTCCAAGCTCGAGTCGATCGGCAGCTGCTCGCAGGCGACCGACTGCGTGATCTCCTGCGCCGTGAACGGCCAGTGCACGGTGCCTGTGAAGCCGGCCAATGGCTACTCGGGCGACGCGACCTTCCAGTACAACATCGTCACCGAGGACGCCGCCTTCTCGCCGACCCCGCGTGAGCTCACGTCCCCGACCGCGGGAACGGCGACGATCAAGGTGCGGCCGCTCCCGGTCGCCAACGCGCTCTCCGCCGCTTTCGCCGAAAACACCGATTATTCGGCCAAGATCCACCTCGTCGGCGTGCCGGTCGGCTATGCCCGCGCACTCGCGGCGGCGGATAACGACTTCGGCAAAGGCGCCGTCTCGATCACGGTCACTGGTGAGACCGCGGGCACGATCTTCGGCGCGCCGAGCTGCGACATTACGGTCGGCAGCCCGACGTACGGCACCTGCACGGTCGTATTCAGACCGACCACGGATTATCACGGCGCCGCTTCGTTCGATTTCAAAGTGACCATAGACGACAGCTATCTCGGCGAAAGCATCGTCTCGAACCTCGCGACGTTCACGCTCGACGTGCGTCCGATTCCAATCGCCAACGGCCTCGCCGCGACCTGGGCCATCCGCGAGAACGACGCGGGCCAGACCCTCTCGATTTCGCGCGGCACTTCGCTCGGTGATTTGAAAGGCTATTACCTAGACAACTCGTACGATGTGCATCCTCAGTCCATCGTTCTCGATTCGCCGGCGCTCGATTCGAACTTGGGCGCTCTAAGCGGTTTCGGCTGCACGACCACCGGCGGCACGAAAAAATGCGACGCGACCTTCGTGCCGGTCGCGAACCAAATTGGTACCAGTAGCTTCGGTTACAAGGTTCGCGTCGTCGACCAGGTCATGGGCACGCCCTTCACTTCGAACGTCGACACGATCGACGTCGCCGTTCGTCCGGTCCCGGTTGGCCAAGACCTGAGCCACGCCACCAACCGCCACTTCAAGGCGATCGAAGGCACCGATCTCGATTGGCAAATCGCCAACGGCGCCGACCAGGGCTATACGTTCCCGGCATCGTACGCGACCGTTCTCGCGACCGCGGCTAGCGCGCCGAACGGAATCTTGACGACTGACGTGGGCGGCGGTAACGGCGTCATCCTGCCTTCCCCTGCCCCCACGTGCGACGCCTCGGGCCTTTGCGTCGGCAAGTTCCGTCCGGATACGGGCTTCCGCGACGGCACTGCGACGTTCAAGTTCAAAATGCGCCTCACCGACACACTGTTGCCAGTCGCCCAGACCGGCAACCAATACGTTGAAACCGCGCTGAAGACGGTCACCGTCGACGTCTATCCGAAGCCGGACGCCACGAACACGACCTGGTACACCGTTCAGGACACGGCGAAATCGATCCGAATCGAACGCGGCATCGAGGGCGGCGCGAACCTAGGCTTTACGCACAAGCGCGGCCACAGCCCGAACCGGATCGTGATTCAAGCACAATCTGGCCTCACCTCCGTGGCGACGACCGACTTCACGTGTCCGGCGGGCTCCGCCTATTGCGACGCCGCCATCTCGCCGAGCGCCGGCACTTCGTCGCCGCCAGGCGCGCGCACCGATCCGACCCTCGGCGCGTACTTTACGTTCAAGCCCGAAGTGAAAGAGCCGGGCTCCGACCCGCGCATCGTGCAATCGGAGAACGTCGGTCGCGCCAACGTGGTTGTCTATCCGAAGCCGGTGGCGAGCTATGGCACGACGGAGAAGGTCGTCGTCGAAGGCGAGCCGACGGCCGTCAACCTAGCGATTGGCGCGAACCTCGGCTACACCCACGCGTGGTCCGACCCTCTCGAAGGCGTCGACGCAACGCCGTCGACCAGCAGCTCCGTGGGCTCTTGGACCTGCGATGCATCTGGCTGCAATGCCATGTTCACGCCCAAGATTGGCGCGTCGAGCGCGGAATACGGGGCTTACTCCACGCGAAGCGCAGCGAATCAGGTCTTCCTCGAATACTCGGTACGCACAAACTACGCCGCGCTAAGCCCGTCATCAGTATCGTCGGGTGGCACCGCTCGCGTTCGCTACAACCTCCGCGCTAAGCCGGTCGTGCCAGCGACGCAGACGGTCACGCAGGTCGAAAATGCCAATAACGCTGAGTATTTCACCTTCACTGTCCAGCGCAACAACGGCTTCACCTACCAAGACGACACCTGGTTTGGCAACGCCGCGGCAGATGTCTACGTCAGGTACCAAAACCCAGAACACGTGTCGTGCTATGCCGGGGGCGTGACCACCGACTGCAATCCGACGCCTGTGGATGGCGTCCAGTGTCCGAGCAAAATCTGTACGGTCCGTATCAAACCTGAAGCCAACTACAACCGTCAAACTGATGCCGAGGAAGCTTCAATCCAGTATGCGATCGGCGTTAATGACACGAGCTTTACGGGAGGGAAGATCGTCTGGTCCAACTGGTCGACCGTCACGTTCGATTTGATTCCGCAGCCGCTCAATCCTTCAGCCTCGGAAGCCCGCGTCATCCGCTACGACGGCGTCGAAGGGACCCTCTACCCATTCATTGCGTCTTTGGGCAATGGCTACACGCACGCCGAAAATACGAAAGCGACAACGATCTATTTCAAGAAGAACAACGTCAGCGGTTACGTGAACAACGCCAACCTCGACGGCCCGACGATCGAGAACGACGCAACCTTATGCGACTCGAGCACCGGGAATTGCCGGATTGATCTGTCCCCGATATCAACGGGTTCATTTCTTGCGAGCGACTATGGCCCGGGCGGCAGCCCTGGCACGAATCAGCGCTGGGGCTGGGCACGCTTCAAGTACCAAATCGAGCATTTTATCGAGACGAAGACTGTAAAACCGCCCACGAGCCAGCTCTATGGCATCGGCTACGTTTACTTCCGCCCGCTGCCAAAGCCCGACAACATAAGCTTTGGGAACGCGATCGAGAACGAAACCTATACCTTTCAAGTTAGAAACAGAGTTTCCGGACTCTGCCCGGCCGGCGCCGTCACGCAATGCGGCTATGTGTTCCCGAACAACGAGGCAAACGTCCACGGTACCCAGCACTACGCAGACACCATCGCGGTCGAAAACATCAGCGGCGGCGCTTCCCTTGCCGAACCGCCGACTTGTAACAGCGGGACCGGCGTGTGCACGGTCAAACTTTTGAGCACTACCGCGCAGGTCGTCACGTTCACGACAAAAGTAACGGTCAACGGCGTCACTCAGGACACTGCTTCATCTGGTAGCGTCACCTTCGTGCCGCGACATCGCACGCAAAACTTGACCGCGTCCACGACCGAAGGCACGGCGATCAACATCGTGATCAGTCGCGGCGCGGGCCTCGGCTACACGCACCAAGACGACCACGACGCGGGCAGCGTCGTGATCACGAACATCTCCAATGCGCTTAGCGATACGGTCAAGTACCGCACGAGCATTGGCGGCTCGGACCTGAGCTGTACGGTAGCCGGCACAGAGCTCCATTGTCCTTGCAGCAGCGGCGATTGCATCATCCGCTTCACGCCACGCGCTTGGGCTGACGGCGAAGGCAATCTCTCCGGCGGCTTTACCTTCCGGACGCGCGATCTGAGCTACGTCGAAGCCGACGGCATCACACCGTTGGCCGCCATGAACGCGAGCACCGTCACCATCACGATGACGCCGCGCGTTCTCGCCAACTCGCGCAACTACCCGGCGGGCGCCAACGAAGGCGAAGAGGACGTCGTCAAGGTCGTCTCGATCGCGTCCGGAACCGGCGGTACCAGCGTCGGCGGCTTTGAGCATACTCTCGGCCACACGATCTCGCAGTACAAAGTCGCCTCGGTCAACAACGCGACGATCGCCGGCAGCGGCACGTGGCAAAGTTGCGTTGCGAACGTCTGCGACGTCAACGTCACACCGCTCTCCGGCGGGTCGTTCGCGACGAACGCCAGTTTCACCTACCACGTGCGCGACGTGAACAACTTCGAGTCGCACATACTTGGCACTTCAGCCGTCTACTTCTACCCGCGCGCCAAGGCGACGACGAAAACGGCGGTCGTCGAGGCAGGCCCAGCGGGCTCGCCCGTCACGACGGCGGTCTCGGTGAGCTTGAACTCTGGCTATACACATCTCCTATCCGATCCAGGCTCCTTTTGGGCGCGGCCTGGCTCGTTGACTTTGACCCCCGACGGCACCCTCAGCGGCTGGAGCTGCACTGGTTCTGGGGTATGCTCCGCCAATTTCACTCCGAACGACGGCTTCTTCACAACCGATCCGACCAGCTACACGCAGTTTGACTACGTGGTCGCTACCACTGCCGCCCACGGAACCGTGTGGTCGACTACGCCAGTCGGCGTCTACAACCTCGATGTCTTCCCCCGCCCGATTCGTACAGCCGCAACCCGCGAGCTCCGCTGGGTCGAAGGCATCGGCGACGTGACGAAGCCGGCCGGCGAGCAGATGCGCATCGTCGTGAAAAAAGGCATCGACTACACCCACAGCCGTGCCGGGACGCACGCGAACCCGGCCAAGATCCTCGTCGTCAGCCAGACCGGCGGCTCCTTCTCCAGCAACTTCTCCTGCGCCGGCGACAATTGTTATGCCGACTTCGTTCCGGACTCGAATAACGTCTCGGGTGATAACACGACGGCAGCTGCCACGTTCAAGCTGAAGACCGTCGTCGGCGACGCGGTCAAGTACCTACCCTTCCCGAGCGAAGAGACGACGTACTCGATCATCATCATGCCGCGCACCGTTGCCAAGCCGTTCACGCTCAATACGGTCCAAGGCCGTACGGTTCCCTTGAAGTTCGCCAACACCGCGGTTCCCGCTCAGGTCGAGTTCGACGCGTATGACGCGCCTTGGGGACTGTTGCCGGAGCTCACGACCGACATCGAGATCACGCAGCAACCGAACAAGGCCGGCGTGCCTTGGGGAACGATAACGGTCACGGGCTGCGCGACGGGCATCTGCTCCGCGAGCTTCGCGCCGGCGAAGTTGGTCTACACCGGTGACTCGACCTTCAAATATCGCGTTCGCGTCACGCATTCCTCGGACTCGACGCACTTCACTTCGGTTTCAGACGAAGCGACAGGCACGGTCTCGCAGGTCTTCGAGCACGCCCTCACCGGCCGGGCCTTCGACAAGCAGCAGGTCCTAGTTAACGGCGTCCTGATTCCGGTCACGGACGTTCCGCTGCGCATCGAGCTCGGAAACGGGTACACCCAGGCCGACAACCCCCAAGTTGCGACGCTGCAGGACTTGCTGATCGTCACTCCCGCCGGCAACTTCTCCAGCAAAGGCTCCATCGTCGACCAGTCGATCTCGGCAGGCGTATGGACCGGCACGTTCCGCACGACCTCCTACTGGTACGGCGACGTAGACCTTCAGTATCAAGTTTGTCGCACCCTCAACGGCGGCTGCGGCGCGGTGGACGACGTCAAGTCGGACCTTTTGACCAACACGTCGACGTGGATGCGCATCCACGTCGAGCCCAACGACAACCCTCCGGATCCTTGCGACAAGACCCTTATCGTCTTCAAGAACCAGCCGAAGCCGACGTCCATGGCGCGCGACAACATCTCGTGCGGCAACGGTAAATGGTACAAGGACACCAACGACGACGACGTCGTCGAGCTGCGCTTCCTGAACGCCAGCAACGCGCTCGTCTCGGGCACATTCTCCGGCGTCTCCGTCGCCAACGGTGGTGACAATACGATCTGTGCCGTCAGCGCGCCCGATGTCGTCTGTACCTGCGGCACGGCCGCTTGCAAGTGGACTTGGACCCCTCCAGTCGACGTCGTCAACGACACCCGCCTCATCAGCTGGAAGCTTAAGACGCATAGCAATGTGATCAATACCAACACTTTGAGCACTGACACGGGCGTCATCACGTTCGATATCAAGGAAGCTTTGGCGCCCGTCGCGGACGCAATCACCCAGACGATGCTCGAGGATACGACCGCAACGATCGTCCTGCAGCCGAGCGACGGCTATAGGACAGCGACACAGATCAATGCCTCCTACGTGAGCGATCCGGACGGCTATCCGATGCGCGCGACCGACGTGGAGGTCATCAGCTTTGACGCCGCCATGTTCCAAGTCGCCGCGCAGACCGGCTGCGACCCGGCGGGCGTCTGCAATGTCAACGTTACCCCGACCTTCGACAAGGCCGGCCAGGGGATCATCACGTACCGAGTGAAGGCCAACGGCCTCTGGTCCGCGAACAAGACCATGACCCTGACCTACACGGCGGTCGATGACGCACCGCAGGTGTTCGGCGACAACGCGCAAACGCTGATGCTGAACCGCCAGTATCTCTTCGTCGCGCACCCCGACGCCTTGCTCTCGACCGGCACGTTCTATGCGAACGGCGTCGGCACGCCCATGAACATCGTCCTCAAGCCTTACATAAACGCCGCAGCCGCCAACAACCCGCGTCGCGGCAACCTCGACAGTAACCCGGGATGGTGGGAGCACTGGCGCTTCGGCTACTATGACGTCGACGACGACAAGGCCGTAAAGGTCCGTATCGATCCTGCGACCTTGGTTGGCGGCACGCTCAACTATGCCTCTGGCAAGGACGCCAACGACGCCTTCGAGTGCGACCCGAGCGGTGCTTGCACCCTAAATTTCACGCCGAACGGCACGAAGGTCAACGACGTCGCGACCGTCAAATACAAGGTGACGACGGATAACGGCGGCGTGCTGAAAGAGCAGCCATTGTGGTCGACTCTCTCGATCTACATCTCCTCCGGCGACTCGACCCCCTTCGTCAACGAGCACTTGCCGGTGCACGGCACCCAAGACCCAGACGTCACGGTTGCCAATTACGAAACCGACTTCACCCTCGGGCGCAACGCCACCAAGAACTTCATCCTGAAGCCGGGCATCGCTCCGATCGATCCGGACGACGCGTTCGCGGTCAACCACTGGGCTCCTTCGGGTTGGCCCTACCCGGGCTCCGACTTGGCGACCTCGATCGAGATCGGCGACGGCACGAACGGCGCTCCGGCCCCGACCGGCGGCACGTTGGACGGCCCGATGGTCTGCAGCAGCGGCTTCTGCCAGGGCGGATTCAAGTCCGCGACCACGTACCCGAGCTACCCGGCTTCGGCAGGTTTCTGGTACCGCGTCGTGTCGGCTGAGAACCTCACGTACTCGACCCCACAAGGCACGCACTTCTTCAACAACGAGCTGGTCACGAAAAGCGACTGGAAGAAGATCACCTTCAAGGTCTCGTTGAACGGCGGCGGGCAGGGCTGCCTCCTCTCCGGCGAGCTCGAGCCTCACGTCTTCCTGAACAGCAACGCGGACCAAGGCTCCACGTTCAGCACCACGATCGGCGCGGTCGGCGCCAATGGCAATCACTACAACTACCCCGCCTCCGGAGCCGAGCGTCGTCCGCTTTCGAGTATCACGGTCGTCGATGCCTATGGCAGCACGATCTCGACGCCCGTCTGCGTCAACGGTGTCTGCACCTTCGACTGGTCGCTCCCCGGCTTCGCCACGCCGACGGATTTCAACGACGACCAGCTGAGCTATGCGTCCGTTCTCCTCCGCGGCTACGACGACCTCGGCTGTGCGACCAACACCCAGACCTTCTTTACGCGCATCATTCCCAAGGTCGCCACGCGCAACATCTGCCCGCACGAGCCGTTGTACACCGACCCTGACTACATATGTATTCGTAATGAAAAAATGATCGAGAACGTGGCCCAGAACTCGACCAAGGTGATCAGCTTCCGTAAGCGGGGCACGGCCCCCGTCACCGACTACAAAGATCACGAATACTTCACGCCGTTAGACACAGCCACCGGCTTTACGGCCAACGCGACGAAGATCAAGGTCTTCGGATTCGCCCCGGAAGCCTTGGCTCGCCTGCGATCGCCCTTTGTTTCCGCGGCGATCACGGGCTCGGGCGTCACCTGCTCCGGCACGACGTCAGTGGACTTTGCCTGCGAAACGACCAACTGCGATGCTAACGGCACCTGTTCCTTCGACTTCAAAACGACGTCGACCTTCGACTGGGGATTAGTCGAGTTCAAGTGGAAGGCGTACGTCGGGGACACATACTCGCGCACCTACCACACGCGCGGTGTCCCGTATCCATTCCACTATGACAGCGGCAACCGAAACACCTACATCGTCGCCGACGGCCTCTATCGCTTCTGGGTCAAAGCGACCCCGGTCGTCACCAGCCCCGCTCAGTTCACGACCTCGGTTAACGAGCCCATCACCGTTTACCTAGGCCGCGAGAACGGCTCCACGGTCTGGGGCTACACCTACGCCGACGACGCGAACTTCACTGGCAAAAACATTCAGATCGACGCGTTCAACGTGCAGAACGGCTCGATCCAGGAATCGTCCTTCGATCAGGTGACCAAGATCCTGACGCTGAAGATCATGCCGGCGCTCAACTTTGAGGGCTCGCTCACCTTCGACTACAAGGTCAGCGTTTGGGAAGTCTGGTCGGGGACCGGAACGGGTACGATCGCGGTCTCGAAGCACCTCCTTGCCGCCAACGCCACGCGGACCACGTCGGAAAACACACCGCTCAACGGCTCGATCGTGAAGGTCACCGACTACGCGAAGCACGGGACGCATATCTACGACGAAGCGACGCAGCTCCAAATCGTCAACGACGATTTGACCCCAGTCCCAGCCGCCAAGGGCACGGTCGCGATCGGCTCCTGCACGACCGGCACCTGCACGTTCACCTACACTCCGCCGACTCCCGTCTACGTCGGCACGGTCGCGCTCAAGTACCGCCTAAAGGCCGGCCCCGCCGGCGCCCCGACATGGTCGAACTACGCGAACCTGACCATCGACGTCGTCCCCGTGCCGACGCCTCCGGTCGTCTACAACCTCAGCTTCATTGGCTCCGACGAGACCGCCAAGCTCATCGCTATCTCGAAAGGGGCGACCACCGGCTACACCGACGTCAACGCGACCGATCTCGCCACGGAGCTCCAAGTCTCGGGCGCGGTCAACGGCACCCTGTCGCCGGATAGCCCGATCGAATGCGACACAGCCGGCATCTGCCTCGTCAGCTTCCTGCCGAACGCCCAACACTACGGCAACGCGACTTTCAACTTCAACGTAAAGACGGCGGGCCAAACGGCCACGACGCCGGCGACCGTCACCGTCGACTTCAAGCCGAAGCTGCGCTCGCAGAGCTTCACCGTCAACGGCAGCCTGAACCAGCCGAAGCCCCTGACCGTCGCCCGCGGCGCCGGTTACACGTACAATCCGGGCCCGAATGTCGATAAGCTTCTGATCCAGTCGCTCGAGAATGGCACGATCGCCGGCAACCCGACGGAAATTGCTTGCTCCTCCGGCGCGTGCGACTTCACGGTTACGCCGAACAACGGATTCACGGGCAACGCCAAGGTCCACTACAAGACGCGCATCTCAGGCACGCCGAACGTTGACTCCAACGCGGCAATCATCACGATCAACATCGCGGCGAGCGACGAGGCCCCGGTCGCCACGAGCTTCCCGGTCGTCATGCCGGACCGCACGCCGATCGTGGTCGCGCTTGCGCTTGGAACCGACTACACCGACCGCGAGAACGACAAGGCCACGGCCTTGACGGTCGTCGGCACGCCTTCCGGCGGCACGATCACCACCGGCCCGACCTGCAGCGCCACGACGGGAATCTGCTCCTTCACGTTCACGCCGACCGTTGGCTACTCCGGCCAAGGCCGCGTCGTCTACACCGTCACTACCAACGCGACGACCCCCAAGGTTTCGAACCAAGGTACGATCAGCTTCTCGATTCCGGACGACACGTCGCGCAGCTTCGGCCTTGCATGGCTCGCACCAACGCTCTCTAGCCAGTGCAAAGTGGTGCTCCCCGGCTCGATCACCATCCGGACCGGTAGCAGCAACTGCGGCGCGGGCGCATGCACCACTGCGACTGGTGTCCTCGGGACCGGCGTCACCTCGCTCGCCGTCACTGCCGACTACGACTCCGTCGACGGCCAGTTGAACATCTTCACTAACCTCGGCACGCACCTTACGAGCTGGGAAGTGGGAAGCGCCACCGAGACCGCGAAGATCGGCCGCTTCCTCGAGCTGAAGGACCTCGGCGCGCCGACCAACCTCCGCCGTCCGATCCCCGCCCTCGTCCCGACGCCGGAGGCCTCGATGGCCGGCGCCCAGATGGCCTTCGACGGCTGCCTTGGCACCTCCTGCTCCTCGGCGAAGATGGCCAGCGTCTCCGCGGGCGACGGCTTCTCCTGCGCCTTGCAGCTCGACGGCCGCGTCTCCTGCTGGGGCGCCAACGACTTCGGTAAGCTCGGTCGCAACGTGCTGCACTCGACCACGGCCAGCGCGTCCGATCCGCAGGCAATTCGCGATCCTTCGGACTTTGATTCCGAGCTCTTCGGTCTCGTCGCGGTGGCGGCGGGCAAGAATCACGCTTGCGCCCTCACTTCCGCCAAGAAGGTCGTCTGCTGGGGCTCGAACGAGTTCGGCCAGCTCGGCGCCAACCGCGAGATGGGCGCCGGCGCGTCGCTGAGATACCCGGCCTTCGTGCGGAAGCCGATCCCGGAACAAGCTGCCAATCTTTCGAATATCGTCGCGATCGCGACCGGCGACGACCACACCTGCGCCGTCGACACCACGCGCAAAGTCTTCTGCTGGGGCAGGAATGACAACGGCCAGCTCGGCGACGGCCTCACCGTCCACACCGCTCTCCCTAGGCCGGTGAAGGTCGTCACCGCTAAGGACGCCTCCGACAACGTCGATACCACCGCTGATCTCACCGACGCCTTCTCTATCGCCGCGGGCTCTGCCCACACCTGCGCCCTTCGCGTTTCGATCTCCGGCGCCAACGTCACCGGCCAGTCGCTCCTCTGCTGGGGCGCCAACGACATGGACCAAGTCGGCGACAACAACTATTACCACAACGACGCCACGCTCCTGACCCGCGTTGCGCCCGGCGCAGCCAACTTGGTCCGCCTCTTCCCAGTTCTCGTACGTGACGTCAGCAACGCCGCCATCGCCAACGCAGTCGGCCTCGCGGCCGGCGGCAAGACGAGCTGCGCGGTCTTCGCCGACGGCACGGCGATGTGCTGGGGCTCGAATGCGGACGGCGTCGCGGCGGTCAACGCTCCGCTGACCTACACTCAGATCAAGAACCCGACCACGGTCCAGAACGTAGGCGGCACGGGGAGCCTCGGCTCCGTCGTCTCGATCTCGGTCGGCGGCGGGCACGCCTGCGCGCTCCTCGCCACCAAGAAGCTCGCCTGCTGGGGCGCGAACGCGAGCTCACAGCTGGGGAACGACGACACCGCCGCCTCCTCGGTCCCGGTCATGGCCCTCGACACGGGTCCGGCGCAACTGAGCAATGTGTACGCGGTTGCGGCCGGCAAGAACCACGCCTGCGTCGTCGTCCCGGAAGGCGTCCGCTGCTTCGGCTCCAACGCCACGAAGCAGATCGGCGTGGACGCGGTCGGACTCACGGCCCTGCACGCGGCCAACCCAGCCGGCCCGATCGGCTCGCCGCTCGAGCCCTCGCTGCGCACCTGTAGCAAAAAGTACGACTTCACGGTACCCTAACCCCAGGAAACATTTACTCTTCCGTCTCTCCCCTTTCCTGGGAATTCTCGCATGCAAGCGAAGCTCGGCGGCGCATTGGTGGCGGGGTTGGTGGTCGGCGTAGCGGCCGGCGTCATGATCGGCAAGCGCAGCGCGGATGGCGGCAAGATCGGCTACCAAGCGCCGAGCTCGCCGGCTTCGCCCGCGACGCCCGGTGAGCCGGCGAAGCCGGCGGCGTCGGTCCTGAGCGGCCTCGCGCAGTGTTACCTCGGCGACAGCGAAGCGAAGCCCGCGCCGCTCTTCGCGCTGAAGGACAAGCAGGTGAGCTTCCAGGAGCTGCCGCCTGCGGATCGGACGCGCTTCGTCCGCTCGTTAGAGGAAGGCTGGGTCCGCCAGAACCAGATCATCGAAAGCGTCGCGCTGCGCATGAGCGCCGCGAAGGAAACCGGTGGCGAGCTGCCGGAGCTCGAGGCGATCGCCGGCGATGCGGCCACGGTCGAGAACGACGAGGTGAAGGCGTTCTACGAGGCCAACAAGTCCGGCTTTCCGAAAGAGTCGAACCTCGAGAAGCTGCGCCCGACGATCGAGGGGCATCTCAAGGCGCAGAAGGTCCAGCGCTGGGTCGAGGAGCGCCGCGCCGCCATGAAGACCGAGGGCAGCTTCGTCAGTCTGGCGCCGCTCCCCTGCCCGCCGCGGGTCGAGATGAAGACGACGGATTTCGCGGCGCTCGGCGGCAAAGGCGAGGCGCCGGTCGAGGCGCTCGTCGTCACCCAGCCATTCTGCCAGAACTGCCGCGTTTCGTGGCCGCAGCTCGAGCTTCTCCGCAAGGGCGCGGGCGGCAAGCTCGGCGTGCGGCCGATTCCTTTCGTGGGCAAGGGCGACGTCCCGGTCGACGAGCTGTTCGCGCGCGCGCAGTTCTGCGCCGCCAAAGGCGGCGGCGACCGCCTGACCGCTTGGCTCGACGTCGCGCACCGCGCGCCTCTGCATCTGGCGGGGAACGTCGCCGGTCTGACGGAGTGGATCACGACGCAAGGCGCGCAGGAAGCGCAGCTGATCTCGGCGGAGTTCACGCCCTGCGTTGATTCCGATGATGCCAAGGCCTTCGCCGCGCAAGCGCGCGCCATGACGGCGACGCTCGGCATCGATCGGCCGCCGGGGGCGTATGTGAACGGGCGGCGCTTGTTGACGCCGATGGGACGGGACGACGAGATTCGGACGGCGCTGGCAGGGCTGGCGGAAGCGGCGCCGGCGCTCTAAGAGGGTGTCTAAAAAGGCGCGGGACGTAGGTTTACGGTCCCGCGCCTTTTTAGACTCCCTCTAAAGCCCAAACCCACACGACAACCACACCGCCATCACCGTAATATCCGGCTGATTCTCCGCGGAAAACGACTTGAACATCTGCACCCGAAATCCAGGCTGCAGATCGAAGAAGATCGGATACTGCGCCCCGAGCCCGACCGACAGGCCGACGACCGAGCCCTTCGCCAGATCCTTGCCGTCTTTCTCGAAGATGGATCCGGCCTTCTTGTCGTCCTCCACCTTCTCCGGGACGCTGAAGTCGTACTGCTTGCCGCCGAAGCCGACCACCAGGAACGCATTCAGCTTCGGCCGCCCGACGCCCTTCACGTACGTGTCGGAGAGGATGCGGTTGTCGCCGCCGACCACGTAGTACTTCAAACCGGCAGCGCCGCCGAGGAGGACGGCGCTCTGCTTCGTCGGCTCCAGGTTGAGCTCGAATTGCCCGGCGATCGCGAGCTTAGGGTCGAGGAAGATCCCGTACTCCGTCGCGAAGCCGTAAGGCGCCGTGCCCTTATACACCTCCGAGATCGTCGTCTTCGTGTAGTTCCCGGACGGAACCCCGACGGTGATCTCTTGGTTCGGCAAGGACAGGGCCGGGGCGCCCGCGACCAAAGCCGCCGCGCCGGCCGCGAGGACCGCGCTAAGGCGTAGGCTTAGCCGCATTCGCGTCGCCTCCGAGCTCGTTCATCAAGGATAGGAAGTCGAACTCGCTCGGCGCGAAGCGCAGGGCCGTCTTCAGGACCAGCTTGCCCTCGTCCTTCTTGCCTTCGCGCAAGAGCCTGAGCGCCTCCAGAAAATGCATCGACCCCATCGTCGGGTTCGCGTCGATGAGGCGCTTCAACTCCTCAGCCGCCGGGTTTTTCGCCGTTTGCGTCCCAGCGAGAAGATCCGTCTGCAGGTCGAGGAGCCGCTCGCTCAGTCGGTAGAGGTCGATGCGATCGATCTCGAGATCGCCGACCACCGACTCGTCGCGCGCCCGGCGGAAGAACGGCGTCATGTTGAACGTGAGGTCGTAGCGCTTGCCGTCGTCGGGCAGCCACACGAAGACGCGCTGGTAGCCCTCGATCTCGAGGCGCGCCAGGACGCCGCCGGCCTCGGACTTCGGCGCGTCGCCGGAGCTCAGGGCAAAGGGCGTCGTCCCCATCTGCTTGTCGCCGACGTAGAGCTTCACCCCGTCCGGCTTGGTGCGGATGTCGTAGCTGGTGGAGCAGCCTGCGAGCAGCAATAGTCCCGCGAAAAAAGCCCTCATCTCTTCACCCCCTCGAGCGCCTTCGCGCCCGGGAAGATCCGTCGCGCCAGCTCGAACTGCCGCGCGGCCTCGCCGGCGTTCCCGAGGAGGTAATGCAGGTTTCCGCGCAGGACGAGGCCGCCGTAACTCTGATCGAAGCGCTCGTCGAGCCGGTCGAGCACGACCATGGCGTCGCGCACCTCGCCGCGCAGAAGATGACGATGCGCGCGCAGCAGCTGGTTCAGATACTCGTTGTAGACGACGGCGGCGTCCGCGCTGCTACTTCCGTTGCCGAGCGGTACGGTGATCTTGCCGTCGACCTTGTCCGGCGTGACGACGATCAGATATTCGGTGGCGGCGCCGATGGGCTGCAACGCATAACGTTGCATCACGTCGTCGGTGTCGACCGGGATCGGGAGGCGTCCCAGGCGCGCCGCCGGCTTCAGGTCCTGGCCCAGGCTCACGGCCGTCGTCGGCACCGGTGCGTCCAGCGTCCCGGATGTCCGACAGCCCAAGACGACCAAGCTCAAAGCGAAGGCGGCGCGGAGGCTCACGGCTTCGCCTCGGCCAAGCTGAAGCAAGCCTCGAGGGTCCGGCGCTCGTCCGGCTCGCAGCCGGAGAAGAGCAGCTCGCGCTCCGCGTCGTCGAGCGCGCCGAGCGCCAGTCCGATCGCGTCGGCGAGGTCACGATCCGCGGAAGAGAGCGCGTCGCGCCAGGCGGTGAGGCCGAAGCTCACGCCGCTGCCGGCGTCGCCCTGAGCGTCCGCAGACGCGTCGCTCGTCGCGCCCGAAGGCTCCGGCGGCGCCGGCATCGCGGCACTTCCGAACCAGCTCGAAACGTCGGTCAGCTTCGACACGCCAAAGCTCAGATCGGGCTTGATGCGCCTGAACCCCAGGCCCTTCACGCGCTCGCTGCCGAACATCCGCGTGACCGCGTCCTTGTCGTCTTTCACCGCGTTCTCCTTCGCCTTTTCCGCGACCTTTGCCGCACGCGCCAAGCCACAATTTTCCGAGTCGAATCAACCGCCGTGCAGATCGTGCCGAAACGAAGCTGCCGGGCAAGGACTGCCAGGCCGAAGTTTCATAGGACGAAACGCCATGCTCAAATTGATCAGCCGCAAGGTCTCCCCCCAGCGCGCGCTGCGCGCCCGTGTCGAGTCGCTGCGCGAGGAATGCCTCGTCGCCGCCCGTCTTTTGGACGAGCTCCGTGCCGAGAAAGCGCCGATGCCGCCGAACGTAGCCGCGCGCCTGACGACGCACCGCCAGCTCGCGCGCATCGTCGCGAAGCAAAGGCTTCTGCGCGAGCTGCACAAAGATCTGGACCAAACGTTCGCCACGGACGCTGAAGACTGAATCGAGTGAGCACTCCCGCGCTCAAACCCGGAACGCCCAAGAAAAAGCTCGTCGCGCGTTTGAAGACGCGTTTCGTGGCTTTCTGGACGCTCACGCGCTTGATCGTGGCGGTGGTCGCCGTCGCCGTTGTCGTCGCCGGCACGCTCGCCGGCGTCGCCGCTTTCGAGATCCTCTACGCGAACAAGCTGCGCGACACCTGGGCGATTCTCTACCTCGACCTCGAGCGCCAGGCGAACGCCGCGCGCACACGCCTCGCCGAGAGCTGCGTGCCGCGCCTCGATCAAGGCCCGACCGGCGGCGCGACCGCGACCTACAAGCTCGGCGCCACACCGACTTCGCCGATCGAGCGCGAGGCCGGGAGCCTGCCGAAAAAACTCAGGTGGTTCGAGCTCGGCCTGAAGCTTTCGCCGCGGCCCGACACCTGGACGATCGTTCGATACGGCGATCAATCCTTCGTAGCCTTTCTGAGTGGCAAGAAGCTCTACCTCTGGCAGGAGGACGTGGGCGGATGGATGACCAAGAAGGGAGCGGTGGGCGGCAGCGCGATCAGCGCCGCTCATTCGAAGTTCTATCTGGTGACGCACGCAGGGCTGCTCATTCATTCTAACACCCCCGAGATCAACCAATCCACGTTCGCCCAGCGCCCGCTGGTCGCGGCTTTCGTGAAGCGGAACCTCACCAACTCGCAGATCGAGATCCCGGGCGGCCAGGCTGGGCCGGTCTACGGCTTCTACCTGGAAATTTCGGGGACGAATTTGGTGCTCTTCGCCGAAACCTCCAAGGCCAAGGCCCTGGGTGTCGTCTGGGAGCTCGGCAAGCGTTTCTCTCTCATCCTCTTCGGCCTCCTCGTCAGCGCCGTGACCCTCGTCGCCCTGCCAGCCACGATGCTCCTCCACCCGATCCGCGAGCTGTCGCAGCTGGCCGTCCACATCGGCCGCGGCGACTTTTCACGCTTGCCGCGCAACAAAGGCTTCGGCGAGCTCGGCCCGCTCGTCGAATCCTTCCGCACGATGGCGCAACGCCTGACCTCCCGCGACCAGGCGATCGGCAAGTTGATGGAGGACCGCATGGCAAAGCTCCGCATGGCGAACGAGCTCGCCATCGCAAAGAGCCTGCAGGACACCTTCCTGCGCGTCCCCAACCTGCCCGCGGACCATCCCGAGCTGAAGATCATGATGCGGTACCAAGCCGCCGACGAATGCGCCGGCGACTGGTACGCTTGCCACTTCGACGAGGCCTCGGGCGACGTCACGGTCGCGATCGCCGACGTCTCAGGCCACGGTGTCGGCTCCTCGATGTTCACCGCCATCATCGCGGCCCTCTTCGACGAGCGCGTCGAGACCGTTGGTATCGCGCCCATCGAGCTCATGAGCTCCGTCAACGATCGCCTGCGCAACCTCGCGCTCGACAAGATTCACGTCACGATGCAGATCATCACTTGGCGCAAGGCGGAGAACGTCCTCGTCGTCACCAACGCCGGCCATCCTTTCCCCTTGCTGGAATCGGGCCACGGCGTCGAAGCTTCGGTGGAGCTCGTGAAGCTGCGCTCGATGCCGCTCGGCGTCGAGGCGGAGCCCAAGTTCGGCGTCGCGACCATCAAGGTGCCGGCATCGTTTCGTCTCCTCCTCTACACCGACGGCCTGATCGAAGGCCGCCCGACCGGCGGCGGCAGCATCTACGGCAGCCGCCGCTTGCGGCGGATGTTCACTGAAGGCGCGAGCCGTGACGGCGAGCAGGTCCTCGATGCGATCGTTTCCAGCTGGACGAGCTACCTGAGCGGCGCGCCGGCAGGAGACGACCTCTGCATCCTGCTCCTCGAGCGTCGCGTCGCGTCGGCAAGCCCCGAGGCGAAGCCGGACGGCGAAGACGAGACGCCGGCGGCGGCCGCATGATCCGCGTCCTCTTTCTCCTCTGCCTCTTCGCCGCGAGCCCGGCGCGCGCGGCCGTCACCTTCGAGGTGTTGGCCATCGACGGCAACTTCGCCGTCTGGAGCGACCGCGCCGCGGAATGGCTGAAATTGAAGCCCGGCGTCGACCTCCCGGAGGACAGCCTGGTGCAGACGCTCACCAGCGGCAGCCTCCTCCTGGCCCGCAAAGAACCCGGCCGCAACGTTCGCGAGATGAGTCTAAACGCCGATTCCAGCCTGATTTGCCGCCTCACCGTCGACGTCCTACGCGAGGTCGATCTCACCAGCGTTTACGCCGACGGCCTGGCGCAGGGCGCAAAGGCGTCGCCGACGGTCGGCGTCGCGTTCAAAAGCGCATGGGAGCGCATCAACGCCATCTACCTCACCGCCAAAGCCGACAAAAAGCCGCCGAAAGAGCCCAAGCCCGAAGGCGGGAGCGGCAAAGACCTGCCTTCGATGGCGCCGATCGCGACGACGATCCTGCACCCGAAGAAGGGTGCCATCGTCATCACCGACAAGTTCCCGGTCGCGCTCCCCATCCTTTGGTTCCCGCCGACGAAAGCCAAGGAGAAGTACAAGATCCATCTAGGCGTCGAAAGCACCGGCGAGCGCCTGCCTTTGGTCGGCTTGGCGACCGGCACGCACTTCGTCGCGCCCGTCTATGCCGAGGGCGCCTACAGCGTCGCCATCGATCGAGGCGACGGCAAGGGCCCGGAAAAGGTCGGCAGCTTCTACGTTCTCCTCGTTCCCGCCAAAGCCACGGCCGCCGTCGCCGACCCGGCAAAAAATACCCATTAGTTACAGTTAGTTGACGACATGTGGCTGGGTTTATTATCGTAAGACTAAGCCCCCATACGTGCGGCGTCCGCCGCCCGGAGTCCCTCCCCTTGCGCTTCCCATACTCCACGCCAACGTCGCCGTTGGTTGCGCTGCGCCTCGCAGCGATCGCCGTCATCGTCGCGCTCCTCGCGACGAGCGCGGCGCGTGCGGACGTGGATCCGGCCGAGCGGCTCGCCGGACAAAGGCAGATCGAGAGCGAGATCACGACGCTCCTGCGCGGCCAGTTGGCGCCCGAGGAGTTTTTCGTCGTCGCCGACGTCGAGCTCGACGAAGGCACCGTCGCAGCCGGCGAGAGCGCGGGCGGCGGCTCCGCGAGCCTTCCCTACCTGACGCTGAAGGTCGACCCGGCAAAGCTTTCGAGCATGGCCGAGGGCTCCGCGGGCGTCGTCCGCCGCAAGATCAAGGCCATCCGCGCCGAGATCACCTTCGACCGGAGGATCCCTGAGGCGAAGCGCAAGATCCTCGAGCAGGCCGTCGGCAAGAAGCTCGCCGTCGACGGCGCCTCGCGCACCCTGACGGTCCGCACGGAGACTTTGGTCACCGAGTCGATCCCCGACCAGCTTCGCAGCGAGGCGCAGCGCGCGCAGGCCGCGGCCTTGAACGGCGCAAGCAGCGACAAGGCGAAGTTCGACCTCGAGTCAGAGCGGATGAAGCTCGAGGTCGCCAAAAGGGACCTCGAGATCCAGCGCAACCGCCTCGAGCAGACCCGTGAGCTATCGACGCGCGAAGCCAAGGTGCGCGAGCTCGAGACGAAACTTCTGGCCGTCGAGGCCGCCGTAGCGGAAGAAAGGAAGAGGGCCGAGAGCGGCTCAGGCTCGGGCTCCGCGTCGGCCGCGACCGAAGCCGGCGCCGGGGCGGCGAAGGACGACGGGGGCGCCCTGGGCGGCCTCGCCAAGATCCAAGTCCTCCTCTTCGGCATCATTCTCGCGGTCGCCGTGATCCTCGGCTTGGTCATGGGCTCGGGCGCGTTCAAAAAGGGCATGACGGCCTTGGCCGGCGGCTTCGCCAGCATCGGTAGCGGCATGAAAGAGGCTGCGACCGCGCACGTCGAGGCGCAGCGTGAAATGGAAAAAGCGGCGAGGGCGGACAGGCTGAAGGCGGCGGCGGAAGGGCACCGGGACGAGGAGTCCAAGGGCGAGGCCGGGCAAGGGCAAGGGCACGGAGCCGGCGGAGCCGCGGGCAACTCGATGCCAACGGATGAAGGCGAGCGCGCGCGCCTCGAGGAATTTCTCGTCGCCGTGCAGGACAAGATCGAGATTCTGGCGAAAGAGCGGAGCTTTGCTCTGTATCGGGAAATGCAGGACCTGGTCGACTCCGATCAGTCCTTGCCTCTAGCTTCGGCGCTGCTATTGGCGCTTTCCCGAGAAGCCACGGCCGAGCTCGTAAAAGGTCTGACCGCTGCGCACATGGAGCGGCTGAAGCGCCACCTGGCGCGTCCGGGCGCCATTCAAGAAGCGAAGGCTTCGCGCAACGCGGCGCTCCAGGAGTTCTACGGCCGCATCGCGGTCGAGGAGTTCGGCGGCTCGCCGATCCTAAAGCTCACCGACGTCGCCTGGCTCGCGCGCCTCGGCAACGCCGAGCTGGCCCGCATCACCAGCGAGCTCGCTAAGCCCTTGCGTCCTGCGTTTCTCGCCTGCTTCTCGCCCGTGCGCGTGAAGAAGATGGTCGAGGCCTCGGGCGACGAGACCATGAAGAAGGCGCTCATGACCGCGGTGGTCGAGCTCGGCGCCGCGACGCCTGCGGATCTCGAGAAGCTCTTCGCGGAGCTGCCGAAGCTCAAGGCCAAGGCGGAGGCGACCAAGGAGACTGGCGGCCTCGTCGACGGCGCGCGCTATCTCGGCCGTCTCGCCGAGTCCCTCGGCGACGAGGACCAGAAGCTTCTCCTCGACGAGATCGGGCGCAAAGACGACGTGCGCAAAGACTTCGCCAAGCACTACGTCGCCTTCGACGCGGTCCAGAACCTGCCGAAGGAGATGCTCATGGAGATCTTCGGCGAGCGCGCCAACGAGCAGATCGCCATGCTGATCTTCGCCGCCGCAGAGCCCGTGCGCCAAGCGGTGATCAAGGCCCTGCCCGAGGTCAAAGCCGCGACCGTCGTGGACGAGCTCAAGCTCCTCGACGCCAAGACCTTCTACAAGAAGCGGAACGAGAAGCAGTCGCTCGCGCTCCAACGCCAAATCTCGACCTACCTTCTTCGTCTCAAAGACGAGGGTCTCCTCGACGACACGCCGAAAACTCCGCGCGCCGTCGCCTAACCCGAGCACCGCATGAACCAGAGCCCCCCCAATTTCGTGAAGCAGGCCGAGGAGCTCAAAGCGAGCCTCGAGCAGGAGGTTCGGCGCGAGTTCCTGCGCTTCGTCGAGACCTGCAAGCTCCGCCTCGATCTCCTGAGCGACGGCAAGGAGGCCTTCGGCCTAGGCGGCCTCGGCGGCGCCCTCAAAGCCGCCGCGCGCGCGCTCCCGAAACCCAAAGACGAAGACGAACGTAAATGAGCTCAAACGGCATAGGGTTCATCATAGCCCTTATTTTCATGGTCGGCATGGCGGTCTGGACGGACCCCGACAAGCCGATGCGCTTTCTCGACGCGCACGGGGGCTTCTGCGTCTTCATCGGCACCGCCGCGATCGCCATCATCTCCGTGCCCTCGACCGAGCTGAAGTCCTTCTTCCCGATGGTCCGGGTCATCACGAAAAAGATGAAGGACGACTCCGTAGAGATCGTCGAGCAGCTCGTGCAGATGGCCGAGCAGGCCCGGATCGACATGCAAGGCCTCACCGCCTTCAAGAGCAAGGTCACCGACCTCTTTCTAAAGGACGCCATAGACCTCCTCGTCGGCGGCTTCGAGGCCGACGCCATCGAGACGATCCTTCGCCGCCGCATCGAAGTGCAGAAAGAGCGCGAAGGCAATCAGATGAAAATGTTCAAGAACCTGGGCAAGTACCCGCCCGCCGCCGGCCTCATGGGCACGGTCATGGGCATGATCGCGCTCTTGTCGACGCTCGGCCAGGAAGGCGCCGGCGAGAAGATCGGCCCCGCGATGTCGGTCGCCCTCGCGGCGACGCTCTACGGCGTCATCACCGCCAACGTCCTCATCCTGCCCGTAGCCGACAACCTGATGTTCCGCACGCAGAAGACGGCCGCAAAGCGCCTCATGATCGTCGAGGGCATCCTCCTGATCAAGCGCAAGACGCCAGGAATCCTGGTGCGCGAGATGCTCTTGAGTCACATTCCGCCGAGCGCGCGCGGCAAGGTCACCGGCGGAGCCGGCGGAGCCGGCGGCGGCGGCGGCGAGGTGAAGGGCAATGCAGCGTGACGGCCACGCCCAGAAGCTGAGCGCCAAGGGCATGAGCTTCGATGGCGAGGCCGAAGACGGTCATGACGCCGCGCATGCGAAGGGTCACGGCGGCGGTCACCATCATGCCGGCGGACATCACGAGGAAGAAGAGGGCGGCGAGCCCTGGCTCCTCAGCTATGCCGACATGGTCACCTTGCTCATGTGCTTTTTCATCCTCTTCTTTCAGGTCGAGAAGTCGACCGGCAAGTACGACGAGCCGCAGAAGGTGCTGGCGCGGCTGAAGATGCTAGTCGGCTCGAACACGACGGCCGACAAAGCCGCGCTCGATGCCGACGAGAACCGCGCCCCGACGCCGCAGGACCCGACCTCGTCCCTGAATCTGGATGCCGTCTTCGCCCTCGGCCAGACCGAGCCGAACACGATCGAGATCGTCATGCTCACGAGCAACATGTTCGTCCCCGGTCTGGCTAAGCTTACCGCCGACGGCATGGCGGCGATCGAGGCGGTCGCACGGCAGCTGCAGACGATGCCGGGCGACGCGCTGCTCGAGGTCGAGGGCCACACCGACTCCGACCCGATCAAGAACTCCAAGTTCTTCGACAACTGGGAGCTGTCGTCGGAGCGTGCGACGAGCGTCGTGCGCGTCTTGGCGAAGATGGGGATCGACCCGCACCGGATGCGGGCGGCGGGGTTGGCGCACTTTCAGCCCTTGGTGCCGGACCGGGACGATCGTGGGTTTGCGATCTTGAGCAATCAGGCGATGAATCGGAGGATCGTGGTGCGGCTGAAGATGAAGCCGGTGGCGAGTGCGGCAGGAGCAGGAAGTGGGTCGGGGTCGGGGTCGGCTGGTGCGGGCAAGAAGTCGCGTTGAGGTTGGTTGGCCTGGCTCCTTTAGCCAAAAGACGCGTCGCAATCGCCCCGCAAATCCCGGCTCCCGCTACCGCCCCTTCAAATAATCCTTCGAGAACATCGCATCCGGCGGCTCCGCCGCCACCATCGACTTCGTCTTCCACCACGAGACGTGACCCTTCGTCACCTCGTCCACCATCTTGGTGATCTCCGGCCGGTCCCGCCCCGCGATGTCCTTGCGCGTCTCGACCGTCATCGTCTTCAGATGCTTCCCGGACGAGCCGTAAAACCGGGCGCGCACCGGGAAAAACCCCGTGCTCTCCACCCAGTACTCGATCCGCGCATAGGGCGCGTCGTCGTGCTTCCCCTTCATGTCGAGCTTCAGGGTCTTCACCTTCTTCCCGGCCCCGTCGTCGACCTCTTCCTCGCCCGTGATCGTCGGGTCGTAGTCCTCGTCGGCGTCCATCTGGAAGATGTCGGCGAGCGCGAAGGCGCTGTTGCCGATCATCTCGCGCCGCGAGATCGCGACGACGCGCTTCGAGTCGGGGAAGGTGGACCAGTAGCTCATGCCCTTCGCGAGCATCTTCCGGCCCCTTTCCTCCTTAGGCCCGAGGAAGTCGATGTAGGCGCGCCGCTCGGACGAGCGGACGATCTTCAGGTCATAAACGGTTTCCCGTTTATCCTGCACCGTCTGCAGGTCGACCGCGATCTCGGCTTTGTCGAGCGAGCGGATCTCCTCCGCCGTCTTCAGGACTTTTTTCGCCTCTTCTTTCGTCCATTTGCCGCCTGCGGCCAGGGCCGCGGGCGCGAAGGTCAGTGCCAAACCGAGAACGACGGACCGCATCATGTGACTTGCCCCTTGAAAGCGACGACCGGCTCCACGTGCGAGGCCTTGCGCGAGGGCGCCAAGGCCGACACGTAGCAGATCAAAACGGCGGCGAAGAAGACCAGGACGCTGACCAGAAGGCTCACCTTCGGGTGGACGAAGATGCGCCCGCTGCTGAACGGAGAGTCGAAGGGTACGCCGCTGATGTCCATCGCCACCAGCGCGATGTTCCCCAGCACGGCGCCGAGGACGCCCCCGATCGCGCCGATGAGCGCCGCTTCCAGCGTAAAGAGCGTGCGGATGTCGCGAGGACGAGCGCCGATCGCCATGAGCGTGCCGATCTCGACCGTGCGCTCCATCACCAGCATGAAGACGATGTTGAGGACCGAGATGCCGGCCGCGACGAAGAGGAGGACCGAGATCACGCCGACGACCGAATCCCAGATGCGCTCGACCTCGCGGATCATCGGGTCGATCTTCCACCAGCCGCGGAGGTCCAGGAGGGGCGCCTTCCCTTCCCAGCTCGCGACCCACTTTTCCGCGTCGGATCCGGGCTTAAGACGCACGACGAGCTCGGTGATCCGGCCCGGGATCTTGATCGACTTCTGCCCCTGCTCGAGCGGCATGTAGACGAGGCGCTTCGACAAGGCTGGTAACGGCGGGTTGACGATGCCGATCACCTTCACGTCGACGCCGTTGACCGCGCCCGAGAGCGTGCTGGTCTTCAGCACCGCGTCGTCGCCGACCTTGAGCTCCAAGGTCTCGGCCAGACCGCGCCCGAGCACGACGCCGTTCGCGATGCTGGAGGTGACGAAGCTGCCCTCGTCCTCCTTCGGATGGAAGATCCCGGGCGAGACCTTGAGCTCGCTTTCGGCCTCGATGGCGCGGCCGATGAAGTACACCGTCTTGCGCTCGGAAGAGATGATGCCCTCGAACACGAGACGCCGGCTCACGGCCTCGACGGCCGGGTCCAAAGCGAGCGCGGCGTGGACGGGGTCGTTCTCGGCGAACGTGATCTTCTCCGAGATGATGTCGGGGCTGTCGAAGTAGTCTTTCTGGTGAAACTGGGCGTGACCGGCGCCGTGGTCGATGGCGCCGTCCTGCCAAATCTTCAAGACTGCGGTCGAATAACGCGTCGCCACCAGCGAAACGAAGCTGGAGAGCGTCACCGTGCCGATCGTGAGCACGGTGCGGCGCTTGTTGCGCCAGAGGCTGCGCCCCGCGTAACGCATGGCGAAAGCGAGAAAGCCTTGCGATAGGGCGGAGGGGGCGCTCATCCACTGACCTCGGACCGGGGCGTTGACGACGGGAGTCCGTTCATTTTAACAGGGCTTGGAGCCGCGGTGTGAGTACCGCGGCGAGGCGGGCGGCGCCGCGCTTGTTCAAGTGGTCGGAGTCCCGGAATTCCTCGGGGAGGAAGGCCTCGTCGCCCGAGTAGTCCCAGAAGTCGGGCTCAGCGCCGCCGACGCGGCGGCCGAGCTCCAAGAGCCTGCCCCGCACCAGCTCGTGCCATTCGGGCGGGTAGAGCTTGCGCAGCGCCGGCTCCAAGGGGAAGCGCAGTAATATGACCCGCACCCCGCGCGCCCTGAGCCCCGTGACCAAGGCGACGGCCGCGTCGAGATTCCGCCGCTGCACCGCCTCCCCCGCCGCCGCCATCTCCTCCTTGGTCGTCTGGACGTCGGACTCGGCGTGAAACTCCGGGTAAGCCATGGTCACGGTGGAGGGGATGAAGCCCGGGGCGGCGTCGAGCGGCTCCTTCTCGGCGATGGTCCGCCCCCGGTGGCTCTCGACGAAGCTCGGTGTCAGCCGCCAGTTGAAGATCGGCGCGAGGACGCGGTGCAGCGAGGCGTCGAAGTGCCGGACCCATGCCCCGAGCGGCGCGACCTTGCGCTGCCCTAGGTCTAGGAGGCCGTACGGGTTCATCGCTGCCGTGTCGTACGTCAGCGTCGCGACGTCGAGCTCGATCACGGCGAGCTTCATGCCGCCGAGCCGGTCGGCATGCACCTCATAGAGCTCGTGCGCGCTCATCAGGTCCATATAGTTCGCAGCGATCGATACGTTGGGCCACGGGTACTGTGCGGGATCGATGCCGTAGAGCAGGCGCGAGGAGCCGAAAAAGACCAGGCTTCGGTCGGGTCCGATGTTGCGCGCCGCCATCGTGAGGAAGTTGTCCTCGTGAAAAACGCGGAAGAGGACGACGTTGCCCAGGACGAGCGTCGCCAGCATCAGGCCGAGGACGCCGAGGGCGCGCCTAGAATTGAAAGTAGACGAAGGCATGCGTCCCCGTTTCACCACAAAGCACGATCATTGCGAACAAGAGCACGTAGATCGTCGTGCGGCCCCAGACCGGCAGCGTTTTGATGATCATCAGGTCGTCTTTCTCGTTTTGCCACCAGTCGATCGCGAGCATGGGCAGACCGACGAGACCCATCATCGCAAAGAGCATGAGCGCGTCGCTCGTCCAGGCGTTGCGGATCGCCATCTCGACGATCGCCAAGGCGTCGCGCGGCGTCGAGACGAAGAAAAGGAGCGTAGGCGTCGCGTAGAAGTGGAAGGCGATGAATCCGGACACGAGCGCGCCGAGTCGCGTCGCCGTCACGCGGTTCCAGCCCATGCGGCGGAGAAAGGGGCGCACCATGTAGTAGCCGACGAGGATGAGGCCGTGCATCGCCCCGAAGAGGACGAAGTTCCAGGCCGCGCCGTGCCAGAGCCCGCACAGAGTCAGCGTCGCGAAGGCGCAAAAGGCGAGGTAGTAGCGGTTTCGCGCCAGCGGCTTGCCCAGCATCCGCGACATCGGCGTGAACACGTAGTCGCGAAACCAGTCGGAAAGGCTGATGTTCCAGCGCCGCCAAAAATCCGCCGGATTCTTCGCGAAGAAGGGCATGCGGAAGTTCGCCATCAGCTCGAAGCCCATCAGCTTGCCGGCGCCGCGCGCGATGTCGCTATAGCCGGAAAAGTCGGCGTAAACGTACCAGACGATCGTGTAATAGTAGAGCGCCGCCTCGCCCCCGGAGAGAATCGGGAGCGCCGGCTTCAGCTTAAAGACGTAAGGCGCGAGGTTGTCGGCGACCACGACCTTCTTGAAGAAGCCGAGGAGGAGGAGCCAGCTGCCTTCGCTGAGCCCCTGCCAGGTGACTTGCCGCGGCAGCTTCACCTGGGTCAGCAGATTCTTCGCCCGCTCGATGGGCCCGGCGACGAGCTGCGGGAAGAAGGCGACGAAGAGCTGGTAGTCGAGCCAGTCGCGCTCCGCCTTGATGCGGCCTCGGTAGACGTCGATCACGTAGCCCATGATCTGAAAGGTGTAGAAGGAGACGCCGACCGGCAGGACCCAGCCCAGGTTCTCGCGCGTGGCCAGGTACTTGAAGACGGCCAGGACGGAGAGGTTGAGCCCGAGGCTCAACGTTAGCAGGAGCTTCTTTCGCCGCGGGCTCGCGCCTGGCCGGTCGATGCCCAAGGCGCAGCCCCAGTCCAGGGTCGAGGACGCGATGAGAAGCGCTAGAAAGCGGCCGTCCCAAGCGCCATAGAACACCCAGCTCGCGGCTAAAAGCACGAGATTCTGAGCCCGGTGCGCCAACTTCAGGTAGAGCGCGAACGTGATCAGGAAGAAGTAGACGAAGGTGAACGTGTGGAACTGCACCCGGCGATTATAGCCGGGATGCGTCCTCAGCGCTCACGAAGCGCGGCGGCTCACTGCGCGCAGGGGAAGTCGTCGATCGCGCCTTCGGTGTTCCGCTTGCAGACCAGGTAGGCCATTTTCACCGATTCCTGGCGGTTGTCGCACTCGTTGCCCAAGAAGAGGCTCGTGTTGTCGATGCGGGTGATCATCTGCGCCTTCGGGTTGATCGTATAGATCGACTCGCGAGCCATCGGGAAGTCCTCGTAGATGGCGTAGGTCGTATCCGGGATGTCGACCGTCAGCTTGACGACGACGCGCGTGTCGGCCGCCTCGAGCAAGGTAAAGGTGACGGTCACCGGAAACTGACGCACGCCGACCTGGTTGACGTTCGCCGTCCAGGACTTGGAGTTTCCGGCAGCTTGAAGGGCAGCGTACTTCGACGGGAGAGACGGCCACGGAAAGACCGGCAGGGGCTTGTCGAAAATGAAGGTCTGGCCTTGGCGGGACTTCACCACCTGGGTCGCGAAGACCGCGTAGCCGACGTACTCGAAGCCGGCTTCTTTCAGCGGTTTGAGCTGCGCCACTGGCAGGCGCGTGTAGGTCGTGACGCCGGTGCTCTCCTTGATCTTGGCGCTGGCCTTGTCCTGGCCCTTGGCCTTGCCGGAGAGCTGCATGTCGGCGAAGTACATGTCGATGCTGAGCGAGTCGGCGTTGATCGCTGAGGCAATCTTGGCGAAGGTCGTGTGCACCTTGCCCTTGCACGTGCAAGCGCCCTTGCCGTTGAAGTCGAAAGTCGGATACTTGATCGGCGGCGGCGGCGGCGCGGCCGGCTCCGCGGCGGGTGCGCCCGCGTCGGGCTGCGCGATGTCCTTGGACTCGAGGTCGTCCTCGCTCAAGGCGCCGAGGGCCTCGGCGGAAAGCGTCTCGTCGTCGGCCAGGTCGCCGGGGTCCTCGCCAGTCGACTTGGTGGTCTTTTTGTTCTTGTTGCCACTCTTGCTGCTGCTGTCGTCGTCGTCATCGTCGTCCGACTTCTTCTTCGCCAAACCCCCGATGCCGCCGCCGCCGCCCGCCGTGATCTCAGGGCTATCGGAACAGCTCGGCGCCCACGCGGCCAAGGACACGAGTCCGGCGCAGAGCGCTGCGTTCAAAAGCATGCGGCTTTTCGATGCCATGGGGCGTTGGTCCTCTGAGAGACCTATCGGCCGCCGGATCCCAAATCTTAAAAGCCGCGCTCGGAGTCCGAAAAAACGAGCCCCGCCGCGGACTTGCGTCGCGAGGCGGGGCGGCTTTCCGGCCGTCTGGGGCTCGGCTTACAGCTTCGAGTTCTCGAACATGTTCGATTGCTCTTTCTTCATCGTTGCCTCGGTCTGCGACTTGATCGTGGCCTCGTTGCTCGTGTCCTCAGTGTAGGTCTGGATCGAGAGCGAGTAGGTGAAGGCGCCCGTCTCGGTCTTCTCGACGACGACCAGACCCTTCAGCGACTCGATGACGTCGCAGGGACACGAAGACTCCGTGATCTGTGCGAAGGCAGCGCCGTCACCCATGGTGACGAAGGTCGATTTGCCCTTGTAATTCACGGTCGCGGCGATATCTCCCCCGTCCGGCGGATCGCGGGTGTATTCGAACGTGACGACGTCACCCGTCGTGACCTCTTTCTCGATCGTCACCTTCTCGTCACGCTTGTAGCCCTTGTCCTGGAAGGCCTTCGGCGCGGAGACTTGTTGCCGCATGATGTCGAAGTACTTCTTCGCGTCGCTCGTGATCGCGGAGGCGCCGTCGATGTCGACCTTGAAGCCGGTCCATTTCAGTTTCACGGTCGTTGAAGCGCCGCCTTTGTAGGCTCCGGTGCGATAGCCATCGAGGCCGTCACAAAGCTTGGTGACGAGCTCGGCCGCAGGTTGCAGCGCCGATTCCGCCTTCAGGGCCTTGCAGAGGTCGAAGGTGGTCTTCGTGCTCGGGTCGTCACTGCCGAGCGAGCCCGGATCTTCCGTGCCGGTTCCGGTGCCGGCGGTGCTGCCGGTCGTGCCGCCGCTGGGCTTCTTCTTCTTGTTCGTACCGGTGCCTGTGTCGGTACCGCTGTCGTCGTCGTCGTCGTCTTTCTCCGACGCGGTGCCCTTGGTGCCGGTGCCGGCGGGCGCGGTGGAAGCCTTCTCGCCGCAGGCTGCGACCAAAAGGGTCGCGATCGTCAGCGCGGGAATGAAATGGCTTCGCAGGGTCGGGCGGCGCATGAACGGTCTCCTCGCTAAGGCATCAGTCTTAGCTATCGGAAACGGCTCGAAAGACTTGAGACTTTGCCGCCGAGATCGGAGTATTGCCTTAAGAAATCAGGGGCCTAGAAGCGCCCGCGAAAGATGAGATAAACCGCCTGCTGGAACGGCATCTCACCGTATTCGCTGTCGACTTCCCCCAGAAAGAAGGTCGGGCTCAGCTCGACGCTGGTGACCTCGGAGAGCGCGTTCCGGGCCGAGAAGACGATGAACTTGCTTTGATCGTCCGTGTTCATCAGGAAATTCGCGGACAAGTGCGTCGACGGCAGCGAGTCGTCGTCTTGTAGGCTAAAAAATGCGTAGTGGCGCCCAATGAGCCGCGTCGGCGGCGTCATGCCGAAGCGACCGTTGTCGCGCTCGTTCCGATAGTAGTCGAAGTAGAGCTTGAACTGGTCCGGCAAGAGGCCCGACTGCTGCGTGATCGCCTCGATCACGATCGTTCGCCGCGGCGTCAGGATGATGCGCGAGCCGGCGAGATAGTAGCCGCTGCCCTCGCTATCAATGACTTGGTTGTCCTCATTCTTGATCGTATAGCTCGAGTACGTGAGGTAGCTGAGCTCCTTACGGGAGCGCTGGCTGCGCTGCCGGCTCCGGTAGTTGCCGTCGAAATGCAGCTCGAAGTGCTCGCCGATGAACCGCGCGATCGAGAGGCCGGTCGCCGTCTTCTCGGTCTCGTTGTGCGTCACCTGCAGGCGCAGCTCGACCTCTTTGATCTCGCCGTTGACGGTGAGCCAGGCGCGCCCTGCGGTCGTCGGGAGGGCCGAGATCGGGATGATGCCGAGGCCGAGGTTGAAGTCGGCGACGCGCACGCGCGCGCGGGTGAAGACGACGCCTTCCTTTTGATAGACCTGGTCGAGGATGTCCTTATCCTCATTCAGGAGGTCGGACGGGTTGACGATGAAGCCGGCGCCCTCGAACTCGGTCTTCTTGCCGGCCGTGAAGGAGAACCGCTTGCCGGCCGCGGACTCGACGTAGGCCTGCTCGATGAAGTACTCGAGGTCGTCCGGATTCTCCCGCTGGGTGCGGATCGACGGCTCGATGACCACTTGGTGCACGTAGTCG
The DNA here is from genome assembly GCA_031416315.1 of Pseudomonadota bacterium. Classification (GTDB taxonomy): domain Bacteria; phylum Bdellovibrionota_B; class Oligoflexia; order Oligoflexales; family CAIYRB01; genus JANOTL01. The sequence continues at coordinate 99,606 of JANOTL010000109.1, read as the reverse complement.
TACGTCTTTTGAAACTTGAGGGTCAGGTAAAGCTGATCGAAATAGTCGCTGTGCTCCGGCCGATGGTAGGCCGAGTGATTGCGCGGCAGGAGCTTGCCCAAACGGTAGAGCACGTTCGGCTCGATCACCGTCGCCTCGGTCGGGGGCGGGGCGTCCTTCGGCCGCTCGGGCTCTTTCGCCTCGGCTTTCTTCTTCTTTTTCTTGGCCTTCTTCTTCGGGGCCTCGGCCTCCGGGGCTGGGGCCGGCTTGTCTTGCGCAGAAGCCGAGCTCGCAAGCATAATTCCGCAGATGACGATCGACAGCCACTTCACCGCACCACCTCCTCTACCGCTGGGCCCGCTCTCGGTGAGCTGGCTCGAACCCGACTACCCGCTCGATGACTCCGTCCTCTCCGCCACTCTCCACCCTGACGAGCAAGCCGAGGCCAAGACCTTCGGCTCCCTCGCGCGCCGCGACGAGTACCGTCGCAGCCGCTATCTGATCCGTTTCCTCACCGGCTGGAAGGATCCCCTCCCCCGCCGTCCCGCCGGCGACCCGAGCTGGCCTCCCGGCTTCCTAGGCTCGCTCACGCACAAAAGCGGGCACGTCGGCCTGGCACTTGCGCCCGCCTTCGCCTTCACGAGCTTCGGGATCGACGCGGAGCTGATCTCCAAGCTGAAGCCGGAGTTCTCGGCGCGAGTTCTGACCGGCACCGAGCCCGAGAGGCTTGCCGGACCGGACTTCCTCCGCCGCCTGGCCGTCGCCTTCGCCTTCAAGGAAGCGCTCTTCAAAGCCCACTTCCCGCTCGGCCGAAAGATGTTCTTCTTCCCCGATGCCGAGCTCACGCACCTGGATCTCGCCACCGGCGCCGTCGCCGCACGCGTCCTCGTCGACACGTCGCCGCAAACACCGACGGGCCACGTCACGGAAGGCGTCTTCCGCTTCGTCGCGACCAAGCTCGGCGAGATGGTGCTCGCGGCGGCCATCATCCCGCTTTCTCCTCGCGCTTGACCTTCCGGAACTCCGGCGGCAGCTTCAGCTGGCTGGCCATTTGCTTGTCCAGGACCTGGAGCAAGTGCCGCGACTGCTGCTTGAAGTGCAGATAGATCCCCATGAGGCGCATCACCTGCTCGAACGTGACGTGCCCGCGCGGAATGAGCGACAGGACGTTCCGCCAATACAGAAAGCGCGTCTGGGGATCCTTCGTCATCGCCCAGCTGACGCGGAAGAAGCCGCGCAGGTGGCGCTTCAGCTCGAACCAATTCGGCCGGTGCCGGGACCGGCACTTCAAGAGCTTGCCAAGGCGGCGGGCGCGGTCGAAGTAGCTTCGCACCTCGTAGACCTTGGCCACGACCGAGCGGTACTCCTCGAAGATCTCGATTCGGTCCCGCGTCGTGATGAAGTTGAGTCCCGCGAGCGTCTGGTCCACGACCTCGAGCATCGAGCCGTCAGCCTTCGCGCTCGCCTTTAGCTCCGCCTCGCTCGTCACGAGCTTGCCGCGGAACGACAGGAGGCGGCGCTCCTTCAGGAGGCGCCGCGTCAGCTGCGTGTTCGGCAGCGCGACCAGGAGGCCGACCATGGCCATATTGATCTCGCAGTCCTCGATCAGCTTCGCCATCGCCTTGTCCATGCCGGGCTTCTCGCCGTCGAAGCCCATGATGAAGCCGGCGGTCGCGACCATTCCGTAGTCATAGAGCGTGCGCACGCGATCGACGATCGGCTTCACCGTGTTCTGGCTTTTCTGCGTCATCATCAGAAGCTCGGGATCCGGCGTCTCGATCCCCATGAAGATGATCCGAAAGTCCGCGGCGCGCATGAGCTCGAGCAGCGCGTGGTCGTCCGCCAGGTTCATCGAGGCTTCGGTGCAGAAGTAGAACGGGTGCTTGTTCTTCCGGCTCCACTGGATGATCGCGGGCAGGAGCTCCCGCTTCACGCTCCGCTTGTTGCCGATGAAGTTGTCGTCGACCAGGTCGACCGAGCCGGAATAACCCAAGGCCTTCAAGGTGTCGAATTCTTTTAGGATTTGTGCCGGCGTCTTCGTCCGCGGCTTGCGCCCGAAGAGCTCGATGATGTCGCAAAACTCGCAGTTGAAGGGGCAACCGCGCGAATACTGAACGCCGATCTGGACGTAGTCCTCGAGAATCAGAAGGTCGAAGCGCGGCGTCGGCGACAGCGACACGTCGGGCTTCTCCGTCTCTTTGAACATGCCGAACGGTTGCCCGGCGCGCCAAGAATTCATCCACACCGGAATCGCCGACTCGCCCTCGCCGACCACGAGGACGTCGGCGTGCGCGTACACCTCCGGCTGGCTCGACGGATCGGAGCCGCCGACGGCGCAGTACTTCCCGGCCTTCTTCGCCCGGTCGATGATCTCCAAGATGCCGCGCTGCTGCGGCAGCATGCCGCCGACCAGGATCACTTCGGCCCAGTCCCACAGCTCCTGCGTCAGCTCGCGCGCGTTCATGTCGACGAGCTTGTAGGTCCAGTTTTGCGGCAGGATCGCGGCGACCGTGATCAGCCCGAGCGGCGGCGATGGCGTGCGCGCGCCGATCGTCTTGCACGACTCCTTGTAGTTCCAAAAGCTGAACGCCGAAAATTCCGGCTGGATCAGCAAGCACTTCAGATTTTGGTCGGGGCTAAGAATCATGGCATTTTCAAGCCGCCATCCACGTGGATTGTCTGACCCGTGACGAAATCGCCGTAGCACGACGCGAGGAAGACGACCCAGCCAGCGACTTCTTCGGGTTTGCCGAAGCGCTTCACGAGTTGCCTGTCCAAGATCTCCTGCTCGGCGAGCTTCCTAACCTCGGCGCTCATGTCGGTCTCGATCACGCCGGGCGCGACGCAGTTGACCGTGATGTTCCGCTTCGACAGCTCGACGGCGAGCGAGCGGCTCATCGCCTCGACCGCGCCTTTCGACGCCGCGTAGTTCGACTGACCGCGGCCGCCCTTCGTGCCCGCCGCCGAGGACAGGTTGATGATGCGCCCGCCGCGCTTCATCATCATGTCGCGCAGGACGAGCTTGGTGCAGTGCACGACGCCCATGACGTTCGTACCCATGACCTTCGCCCAGTCGGGCTCCTCGAGCATCAGAAACAAGTTGTCGGCGGTGACGCCGGCGTTGTTCACCAGAACGTCGCACTTCCCGAGCTTCTCCGAGACCTCGGCATACGCCGCCTCGCACGAGGCCGCGTTGCTGACGTCCATCTTCACGGCGATCGCCTTGCGGCCCTTCCCCTGGATCTCGGCGACGACGGCTTCGGCGCCTTTCGCGCTCTCGCGGTAACCTACCGCGACGTCGCACCCCACGTCAGCGAACGCGACGGCCGTCGCTCGGCCGATGCCGCGCGAGCCGCCCGTCACCCACACGATTTTTCCGTCCAGTTTCAGGCTGAGCACCGGAGCTCCTTGCGCGGCCTTTTGCCCCAGGCCGTGTCGCGACAAAATTGGAAGAGGCGCTCGCCGTACTCGGCGAAGTTCGAGGGCGGGACGCCGACCTTCGCCAACAATGGCAGCGTCTGGCTCATGTCGAACAGGCGCCCGCGGATCCCGAGATAAGGCAGATGCCAGTACATTGCGTCGAGAATCTCGCGCAATGCGTGCGTCAGGAAAAGGCGCGCCGGCCAGCGCCGCAAGACGTACGCGATCCACGGCGGCGAGAGGGGAGGCACCGGCACCGCGAACGCCCTCGTCGCGGTCAGCATGATCGTCTTCGGACTCTGGCGGTGCTCGCCCGCGCAAAGGTGATACGTGCCGCCCAAAGTCTCGGGAAGCTGCATGAGCCCGAGCGTCGCGTCGACGACAAAATCCACCGGCACGAGATCCACCCACGCCTTGGGATCGATCGGCGCGCGCGGGATGAAGCCCGAGAGCCACATCCGCCACACCGAGTACAAGACCTTGGTCCGGGACACATAGCCGTCGTCGCCGCGCCCGACGATGATGCTTGGCCTCAGGATGGTATACGGCACGCCGCCGCTCCGCACCGCATCCTCGGATTCGCGTTTCGTGCGTTCGTAATGGTTATGGTAAGCGCCTGGCGCCGCGTCCTGCACGCCGATCAAAGCCCGTCGTCGGCCGCAAACATAGGCCGTCGAATAATGCACGAAGCGTCCGACGCGCGCGCGCCGCGCCATCTGCAGCGCCCTTTGCGTCGCCACGACGTTGGTGCGCCGGCCTTCGGCCAAGGGCACCCCGAGCTCGGTCGTCGCGGCCGAATGGATCATGTAGTCGTAAGGACCGTCGACCACCGGCAGCACGCCCGGCAAGGCCAGATCGGCCTCGACGACGTCGACCTTCGCCAGGGCCGTGGCATCCGGCGTCTCCACGAACTTTCGCCACTGCGCCACGAGCCGCTCGAAGCGCTGCCGCCCGGTCTCACCCGCCAGCGGGCGGATGACCAGCGTGAGGCGCGTCAGCCCCCGGGCGAATAGGAGCTCGCGGGCGAGCTCTGCGCCCACGAAGCCTGTCGCACCGGTGAGCAGAACGCGCATCCAAGCCTCTTATGCCGCAGTGACGATGACCGAGGCGCAAAGCCCCAGGAAGTTGCGGGCCGTGATCGCGGCGCGCGGCGCCAGGATCTTCTGCGGCTCCGCCTTGATCGAAAGCCGCGCCGCCGGGCCTTCGCCCGCCGTGAAATTGAAGGTCGGCGGGACCTCGCCGCGCTGGATCGCATCGAGCGCCAGGATCATCCCGTACACCGCCCCCGCCTCGCATAGATCGCCGACCACCGCCTTCGACGAGCTCAGAGGCAGCTTCGCGCCGAAAGCACCGAGGTAGTCCGCGTACGCCTTCGCCTCGGCCATGTCCGCGTGGCGCGAGCCATTGCCATGGCCCATCAGCATGCCGAGGTCTTCTTTTTTCAGGCCGCACTCGTCGAGCGCGCCTTGGATCGCCCGCGACAGGCCGGGCGAGTCGGTCTCTGCCATGAAGTCGAAGATGCCGTCGCTGGCCAGGAAAAAGCCCTCGACGCGCCCCATGATCTTGGCGCCGCGCCTGAGCGCGTGCCCTTCTTCCTCCAGCACGACGTAGGCCGAGCCTTCGGAGAGGATCGAGCCCAGACGGGACTTGTCCCAGGGCCGCACGAGCTTCCCGAGCCCCTCGTCGCTAGCCTCGACGTTCTTCGTCGTCGCGAGGTAGCCGTTCTGAACGCCTTGCGCCAGCTGGAACGGCTCGATCGGCCCCGAGATGCCGCCCGCGATGACGATGTCGGCGCGATCGTGCGCGATACTGCGGAAGCCTTCGCCGACTGCGCGCAGGCCGGCGACCTGGAAATCCATGAAGTTCGAGTTGACGCCGCGGATGTCGAGCGTCATCGCGCCGAAGCAGAGGCCGTTGTTCATCAGGGTCTGCAGCACGACGAGCGGGTTCACCAGATCCATCAGCTTCTGGCCGAAGAGCTTGGTGTCGAAAGTCCCGGTCTCTAGGTCGGCGCATTGCGCCACGAGCGTGAAGTAGGGCGTCAGATCCCCGATCTGCGTCGCCGGCGCGCCGCAGTACATGCCGAAGCGCTCGGGATCGATCTTGCCCTTCTCGATCCCCGCGTCCTTCGCCGCGTCGAGCGTCGCCAGGAGGCTGATCACGTCCTTCCTCCGCAGAATCTTCTGCACTTTGCGGTCGGGCAGGCGCTTCACGTCCGGATCCGGGCACTGGCCGGCGTATTTGACCGAGGAACCCTTGGTGTTGAACGCCGTGATCTCGGTGAACTGGTGCTTGCCCACGCGGCAAGCTTCGAGATTCTCGGCGAGCCCGTAGCCCGCCGGCGTCCCGAGGCCTACGCCGGTGATCACGACTTTGCGCGGCTTTTTGCTCATGTGACGTGCCGCTTGACGACGACGACGGAATTGGAGCCACCGAAGCCGATCGAGTTGGAGATCGCGGCCGGAACGTCGGCCACGCGCATCTCATGGGCGACGAAGTCGAGGTCGTCGCCGCAGTCGGTGTGGTGGAGGTTGCGCGTCGGCGGCACTTTGCCGTGCGCCACCGCCAAGGTCGCGAAGGCCGCTTCCATCGCGCCGGCCGCCGAGATCAGGTGGCCGACCTCGGACTTCGTCGAGCTGATCATCGGCTTGAAGCCCTTCGCGCCGAAGACGCGGCGCACGGCCAAGGCCTCGACGCGGTCGTTCAGCTGGGTCGAGGTGCCGTGCGCGTTGACGTAGCGAATGTCGCCGTGGCTCAGGCCCGAGTCCTTCACCGCGAGCTCCATCGCCTCGACGATGCCGCGACCGTCCTCGGGCAGGTCGGTGATGCGGTAGGCGCTCTCAGTTTCGGCGTAGCCCGCGAACTCGGCGTAAATCTTGGCGCCGCGCGCGACGGCGCGGTCTCTTTCCTCGAGGATCAGCATCGCCGCGCCTTCGCTGGCGACGAAGCCGTCGCGATCTTTGTCGAAGGGCCGCGAGCCCGCCTTCGGGTCGTCGTTTCTGGTCGACAGCGCGCCGAGCAAGCAAAAGCCGGCGAGGAGGAGCTCACCCGCGAGCGAGTCGGCGCCGCCCGCGAGCATCACGTCGGCCTCGCCGCGCCGGATCTGCAGAAACGCCTGGCCGAGCGACTGTCCGCTCGAGGCGCAGGCCGTATGAATCGTGGTCAAAGGACCGAAAGCCCGCCAGCGCGCCGAAAGGATCGCCGCGAGCGTGCCGGGGTGATTCTTCAGGACGATGTGATTCTCGGTCTTGGCGTTCTCGACGGTGGAGCTTAGATCCGGGAGGCCGTCGGTGACCTCCATGCCGGAAAGCATGTTGGCGAGCGAGTGCGGCGAGATCGCGCCGATGCCGGCGCCGATGGCGATGCCGAAGCGCTCCGGAGTGACGGTGCCCATCACGCCGCTTTCCTGCATCGCCTCGAACGCGGCTTGCATGCCGAACTCGGAAGGGCGGTTCAGGTACTTCCCGTGCCCTGGCAGGACCGCGTCCGTGTCGAGGACGAAATTGTCGACCTCGCAAGCAAAGGTCGTCGGCCAGGTCTCGGCCTTGAACTGCGTGATGTGCCGGGCGCCGCTCTCGCCGTTCAGGACGCGACGCCAGGTCTCGTCCCGGGTGTTGCCGAGCGGGGATACGATGCCGATGCCGGTGATGACGACGCGACGCATGCGGTGGGGGACCGAGTGGTGAGTGGTGAGTCGAGAGTGGAGGGCGGAAAATTAGCTGGCCTTCGGGACCGAAGGACGGCGCTGAGCCGAGGCGAACATGGTACGGAAGCCCATCTCGGCCTGCATGACGCGGGTATCGTTCGCGGTGATGACGGCCCGCACAAGGACGTCTTGACCATCCTGCGTGCAGTCGCCAGAGATGACTTTCGCCTCGAGCACGCACTGATCGCCCGGCTCCACGAACTTGCGGAAGCGGACGTTCTGGATAAAGGTCGGCACCAGAGCTTTGTCGCGCAGCGGCGCGTCCTTGCTCTCTTTGACGAGGTATTGGCAAACCTCGCCCATGAACGTGAGGAGCATCACGCCCGGTACGCACGGCTTGCGCGGAAAGTGCGTCTGGAAATACGGCTCGCAGGCGGCGAAGTTCTTGAACCCCAGGACTTTCTTGCCCGGAACGTGCTCGATGAGCCCGTCGATGAAGCGCAGGGCGTCGAAGGTCTGCGCCCCGGCCAAGGCTTTCATGTTGCCCGGCTGCTGCACGCGACCCACATCTTTGAACTGCGGGCGGTAGAGGTTGTTGAACTGGATGCGCACGCGCTCCGGGTCGTCGAAGTCGGCGAGCGGCAGCATGTAGCCGCGGCAGCAGTGCCCGACCAAGACGGGTTTTCCCATCACGCTCGCTGTGCCCTTGGTGACGACGACGTCGTCGCCGAAGTCCATCACCTCGACCTCGAGGTCGATCTGCGAGCCGGCCTCGACCATGCCGAGGTAGTCAGTTTTCTCGTCCGCCAGCAGCACGGGGCGGCGGGTGAAATCGGTGCTCACGATCTTCAGCCAGCCGCCGAGCTGGCACAGCGCCTCGGTGATCACGGCGGGGCTCAGGACGCGGCGGCCGTCCGGGAGCCAGTAGAAGAGGCTCTCGTTGCGCGTGACGTTCTTGAGCCCGCGGATCCTCCGCATGGGCTCGTAGTCATAGATCCGGTCGACGAAGTGGAACGCCATGCGCGAGCCTTTTAGGAAGCCTTTTCACCCGTAGGTGTCTCGGCTGAACCTGAAAACAGGGAACCAGCAAGCTTCCTCTGAACGATGCCGCAAAATACCGCCACGGTAAAAAGCGACGGGAGCTCGCGTAGCGCCATTCCGTCGCGCCAGGCAGCAGGATCAATTTCCGGGATGAGCTCCCGGAGTCTTTCGACGCCTTTGGGCTTGAGGATTCCACCTTCTTCAAACTCCTCGGGTTGCATGTTGCCGCGAGCTTGGCGTTCGATCTCCCGCTGCGGGATCTTGATCTCGAACTCTTTTTCCAGCCGAAACATGATGTCCAAGAAATCGATGGATTCCGCGCCCAGATCCTTGATCAGGTTGCTTTGGAGGCTGACGTCCTCGAGCTCGACGCAAAGCGATTCCGCAATCACTTTGCGGCAACGCAGCTCGACGTCCTGCGCGGCGTTTTGGCTCACGGACTTCCTCCGGCGACGATCATGGGAATGAGACGGGATGGGGATACTTTTAGAGTAGCGGCTGTCGGCATGGCGCGGCAACCCGCCCAGTTTTGGTCGAAGCCGCAAAACGTTGCGCAGGCGACGTTGCATTCTGATATGCTGAGGCCAAGCCCAGTCGCGAAAGATGGGCTATGAGCTAGAGGCTCAGGAAAGGAGGTGGTGCTCTTGGGTATGACTTCTAATTGCCCCAGTAGCATGGAGGTGGTCGCTTCTTAACTGAAGCGATGCGCCTTCAAGCGGACCGGCGACCCCTCCTTTCAAAAAAACTGTTCGGGGAAGCCGGTTTCCCTTTTCTGGGCCCAAAATACGGGACATTGCCTAGGCCTTTGACAAAAGCCCTTCGCGATCCCCCAATGTAAATCGCTGGTTAAGACTGGCGCCGTCCTTGCAATTCCCTCCCTGTCGAAGCGGAGGTTCTTTGTTGATGCGGCACCTGTTGAAACTGACTCTAGCGCTCTTGTCGGCTTCGGCTGCGGTCGCCAGCGCGCCCGCCGTCGACCTCCCGCAGATGCGGCGCCTAGCCGACCTCGTCGGCGTCCCCGAGCTGAAGACGAACGGCGGCGAGGAGATCCGCGTCGTGTCGTTCGAGGCGAAAGACGACGCCGGCCGCAAGATCGACCCGAAGTTCCGCTTCCTCGTGCAAGGCGGCATCCACGGCAACGAAGAGACGGCCTCGGCCTTCGTCGCCTGGCTCGCGCGGCGCTACGCGCACGGCGACAGCCTGCTGAACAAGCTGCCGCGCGACAAGGTCGCGGTCGACTTCTTGCCTTTCGCCAACCCCGACGGCTCCAACGCGCGCTCGCGCTCCAACTCCCGCGGCGTCAACTTGAACCGGAACTTCGACGTCCTCTGGGGCGTCACCCGCGAGAACCCGGGCACCGCGAGCTTCAGCGAGCCGGAGACGCGCGCTATCCGCGCCCTCTTCGCCAAGCGCAAGTATGCGGCGGCGGTCGACGTCCACGGCTACGTGAACTGGGTCGTCGCCCCGACCGAGCCGAAGGAGCTTCAGGCACGCGGGATCAAGGTCGACGCGGAGCGCGCCGCCGAGCACGCGCTGTGGTACGGCGCCCTTAAAGAAGAGATGAAGCTCCTGCGCGGCTACCACCTGAAGACGGCCGGCGCGCTCGGCGACGGCGGTGCTTTTGAGGACTGGGCTTTCTGGAGCCAGGGCTCCCTGGCGTATTGCCTGGAGCTAGAGTCGTTCGAGCGCTATGTTCGCCCGTACCGAAGGGATTTCAACGACATCGCCGCCGAGCCGACGGTCAAGAGCGTCGACAACTTTGCGCGGTACGAGACGTTCATCTACCGGGCGTTCGAGGCGGCGCTGAAAATCAAGGAGCGTGGCGAGGACGGTGGGTCGGGGGACTCGATGGCGGGGAACTGAACGACCGCTCAGAATCCCCATTTCCCCTTAGCCCTCTCCATCACCCCACCCCGCTCCGCCTCGGTCAACTCGCGCTCGTAAATCTTGAGCTCCGAGACCAGCAGGTCCTTCGCCGCATATCCACCGATGTAAAGCGGCTTCGTATTCGGCGCGAACGCCGGCACCGCCATCTTCATCGCCGTCCCGGCCTTGTCGTCCAGAAGCGTGATCTCGCCGTTTCGGTACGTCCCGATCATGACGAACGCCCGCGGGCCGATCTCGCCGAAGTCGATGTAGTTCGCCGGGCGCGAGTAGTTGTTGATCCAGAACTGCCAGCCCTCGACACCGCTGCAAACGCGGTCGGTGAAGCCAAACCCGGAAGTCCAGCTTCCCGGATCGTCCTTCAGGAACATCACCTGCCAGCACTGCTTGGCCGAATGCTTCCCGACTAAAACGAAGGTGAACTCGTCGAAGCCGAGGCCCGCGTCGTGCGCGAACTGCAGTCCGCCCCCCGCGTTCAGCTGCATCGCCGGCCGCCCGTTCACCCCGTCTTCGACGAAGACGACGTTCGCGCCTTGCACGACCTTCGCGCTTCGCGCCGTAACCGACTGTTCGACATATGCCGTGACCAGATTGCCATTGTCGATGCCGCCGTCGTTGAACGACGCGCGGCTCGACGCGTCGAAATGGAACACGAGGCCGGGCGCCTCGGCCGTCACCGTCAGGTTGCCGTTCGCCACAAAGCCGCCGAACTCGGCCTTGAGGTCGCTCGCGCCAACCTCGACCGCCGCGAAGTCGCCGTTCACGTCGGGGACAGCCGTCGCAGTCGCCGTGTTCAGCGACGTCCACGTCGCTTGGTCGGTGAGATCCTGCTCCGCGCCGTTCGAGTACTTCCCGATCAAGCGGAAGCGCGCTAGCCCACCTTTGCCGACCTCGGCCGTCGGCGGCAACAGCTCGATGCCGGTCAAGGTGCCCGCGGACACCGCGATGCTCGCCGAGCCCGTCACGCCGTCCTGAGTCGCCTCGATCGTCGCCGTCCCGATCGCGATCGCCGTGACGTCGGCGCCGTTCACGGTCGCGACCGCGGGCGCCGTCGAGCTCCAGGTCGCGCTCTCAGTGAGATCCTCGGACTCGCCGTCCGCATACGTCGCGATCGCCTGCATGCGCCGCTTGCCGCCGTTCGGGATCACCGCGTCGACGGGAGTCACCGCGATCGACAGCAGCGTGTGCTCTTGCGGCGGCGCCTCGACCGGCAGCGACAGCTGGCCCTCCGCGCCAAGCGTAAAGCCGCTCGACGAGAAGCATCCGCCTAGTTCTTCCTTTGAGCCGAGGCAGCGGCCGAGCTTGCCAACTGCGAGCTTCGGCAGGGCCGTCTTGATCGCGGCCCGGACCGGCACGTCGACCCCGACGTCGACGCGCAATTGCAAGGTGAGGACCTTCGCGCGCGCGATAGTGAACTCGACACGCGCATCGAGCGCGCCGCTCTCGATCACGGCGTCCGGAATGCTCCATGCGAACGTGGTCCCCGCCGGTACCTCGCCGACCAAGCCGCAGGCCGCGCGCACGGATTCGGCGACCACCGCCCGCCATTCGCACGCGATCGTCAGGTTGACGCCGGAGATCGGCACGGATGCGTCCGCTTGCTTGAAGTCGTCGGTCGCGACTGGGGCCGGCGCGGTCGCGACGCTCTTCTTCGCGGCCTCGCTCGTCTCCTCGTCCGTCGAGTCGGACTCGGTCGTTACGACCTTCGTCGATTTCTTCGCCGCGGCGCTCTCCCCTGAGAAGGCGCCGCTGCTGGAGCACGCGCCGAGGCCGCCGACCATCAGGCCGAGGACAAAGATCCGCAAGGTCTTGAAGTCACGACTCATACCTCCCCAATCGGCAGACGCTGGAAGTGCTTGATCTCGCGTTTTCGACCGCGCATAAGCCAGTATATTCATTGGTTTACTGGGATCGCGATCGACACCTATGCGGGCCAGTTCCAACTTGGCCCCCGCAGTGTGGGGTGGCATGATCCCCCGACCCATGGGCCAAGTCGCAGCATTCTCCGCGTCCCGCTTCGCCATGCTGGTGCTCGCGGCCGCCGTCGCCGCGCACCGCATCCTCGTCCTGCGCCTGCCGTTCTTCGCTCTCGACTCGCATGCGCTCGAAAACGTCGCGAGCGGCGTCGCCTCGGACGTCTCGCTGTTAGGCATGTTCGCCATCGTCGGCGGCCTTCTCGCCCGCACCCGCGCCAAGCGGGTCCTCCATTTCGTCGCCCCGTTTGCCGCGCTCGCATGCGCTGCAGGCTTCGCCGCCCATTATCGGTACATGGAGCACTTCGGCTTCACTTTGCGCCCGTTCCATCTGGGCAAGATGACGAGCGTCGACCTGTTCGCCACCGGCGCCTTCAACGTCGCGCAATCGAACGGCAGCCTTCTCATTCTCGGCGCCGCCGCGATTGCGGCGGCCTTCGCCGTCTACGTCAAGACGCCGGTCGCCTTTGGCGGCGCGCGCGCGCTGGCCTTTGCGCTCGCCCTTGCCGTCTCCGGGCACGCCGTCGCCAACGGCCTCAAAGGCAAGCCCTACATGAACCGCGAGCTTCGCTTCAATCCGCTCGCCGGCCTCGGCTTCACCTGGGCAGAGATGCGCCGCTTCGAGGCGGCCTTCAAGCCCTCGAGCCAGGATCTGCGGGATTTGCGCGGCCTGGCCTTCGGCCCGCGCGCCTGGGACGAAGGCCCCGCGAACGCTTTCCCGCTGTGGCAAACCGGGATCGAGCGGGCCCTGCCTCCCGGCCCCGGCGCCGACGCGTTCGCGACGCTGCAGGAGTTCCTGCGTGCGGAGGCCGAGGCGAAAGGCCCCTGGAACGTCGTCCTGATCCTCGCCGAGTCCCTGCGCGCCAAAGAGCTCGACGACGGCCCGCCGCTCTTCCGCGCCCTGCCCGGCGTGCTCGCGACCGGCATCCGCTTCACCGAAGCCTACAGCGCCGGCATGCACACTTCGCACGGCCAGCTCGCAAGCCTCTGCTCCGTCTTCAATCCGAGCAGCATGGACCTCATGTACACGACGCCGCGCAATAACCTCGCCTGCCTGGGCGAGATCTTCCGCGCGCAAACGTACGAGACCCTCTTCTTTTACGGCTCCGACAACGCCTTCGACAACCAGGCGACTTTTCACGCCGCGAACGGCATGAGCCACATCTTCGGCGAGAGCCAGTTCGCCCTGGAGACGCCGCGCGCCGGTTGGGGCGTGAGCGACCACGCGCTCTTCGACTATGCCGTCGAGCGCACCAAGACGGCGAATCAGCCGTTTTTCAGCACGATCCTGAGCCTGAGCAACCACCGGCCCTACCGCCTGCCGACGGACGTGCCCGCGGGGCTCGTCGACTCGAGCGCGTCGCGCGCCGATCAAATCCTGCAATACGTCGATTGGAGCCTCGCCGCGCTCCTCCAAAGGATCGAGCGCGAGCTGCCGCACACGCTCGTCGTCCTGGTCGCGGACCACGGCATTCCCCGCGGCGAGGCGCTCGCGGGCGAGGCCGCGTTCGGAGCGATGTTCCGCACCATCACCCGCGTTCCCTTCTGGATCCGCGCCTCCGGCATGCCCGAGGCTTTGGCCGGCACGCGCTTAGGTCATCTCGCCAGCGTCGCCGATGTGCCGCCCACCGTGCTCGCGCTCCTGGGCCGGTACGACGTGCCGAATCAATTCATGGGCCGCAACGCCTTCGCGGCGCGCGAAGAGGTCCTGATCAACTGGCAGAATCGCCTTTACGCATATTCCGGCACTCTGCGCCCGATCGAGCGCCGGCAAGAGCAGGTCCTTTCCTCCCTCGTCCTCGGCGATCTCCTCGCGCCGCGCTCCGGAGGGTCCCGCTTTGAGACCGGCCGTGACTGAGCGCCTGCCGAAGATCTCGCTCGTGATCCCGGCCTTCAACGAGGCCGAGCGCCTGCCGCGCTTTCTCGCCACGGCGAAGGCCTGGCTCACGCAGCGCTACGGCAAGCTCAACGAGGACTTCGAGATCATCGTCGTCGACGACGGCTCGACCGACGGCACCGACCGCGTCGTCGTGCGCGAGCTCGGAGAAGCCTCGCTCTTCCGCTTCGCCGACAACCGCGGCAAAGGCGCAGCCGTCCGCGTCGGCATGTGCGTCGCGCGCGGCGAGCTGCGCGTCTTCGCCGACGCCGACGGCGCGACGCCGATCGAGGAGCTCGCCCGCCTGCAGCTGGCGATCGACGCCGGCGCCGACGTCGCCATCGCCTCGCGCGCGGCGGCCGCCGGACGACGCGTTTACCTCGACGCCGAGGGCAAGGCCGCGCCCGATGCGCCGCCAGCACGGGAAGGCGAGATCGTCTGGCACGTCCATCGCAGCCGCCACGTCACCGGCCGCATCTATTCGGCGCTCGTCCGCTTCCTCTTCGAGCTCGACATCCTTGACACGCAGTGCGGCTTCAAGCTCTTCACCGCCGCGGCCGCCGAAGCGGTCTTCACCGCCTCGACCGTCGACGACTTCAGCTTCGACACCGAGATCCTCGAGCTCGCCCGCCGCCGCGGCTTGCGCATCGCCGAGGTCGCCGTGAGCTGGCGCGACGTCGCCGGCTCGCGGGTGAACATGCTGCGCGATCCCTTGCGCATGGTGAAGACGCTTTTCCTCCTCCGCTTGCGTTTCGGCGAGCCCGTTTTTGCGTTCTTCGCGTTCCTCTGGCTCTTGACCGTACGTTTCCTGCCGTTGGAGGAAACGGGTCACGGCCTCGGCGCGCGCCTTTTTTTCCTGGCGAAAGTCACGCTTACGTTCGCCGCGCTGCTTCCGGTGTTCGCCGGGCTCGGCGGACGCCTCGCGGCCCTTGCCCGCGCCGCCACAGCGAGTCTCGGCATGGGGCGCACCGCGCCGAGCCGCCTCGAGGCCGCCGCCGTCCTTCTCGCCGGCGTTACCATGAGCGGGATCGCCACCTTCGTCGCCGGCCGCTTCGCGGCGCCGAGCGCCACGGGAGCCCTCATCGTCGCCGCGATCGGCTGCGGACTCTACGCGCTTCGCCCAGCTGCCCTGCCGCAGCTCGCGAATAACGCCATCGACGCGCTGCGCACTTACCGCGGCGCGCGCCCCGCCCTACAGTCGCTCGTCGCGCTCGTCCTCGCGCTCTTTCTGCTGCGCGCGCTCCCTGCCTTTGATTTTCAAGGGCACGGCGACGGCTATCTCTACCACCTGTCGCTCGCCGAGTCCTGGATCCGCGACGGCCACACTGGCTTCGTCGCCAACAGCATTTATTCTGGCTACGCGCTCGCGATCGAGCACTACTATCTGCTGCTCAAGCTCCTCGCCGCCGGCAACGCCGAACAGAATGCGCTAGCGCAGCTGACGCACGTCCTCGTCGGCTTCGGCGGCGTCCTGATCGCGTTGAACGCGCTCGCGCGCCTGTTCGTCTTCGGCGCGCTCCGCCTCGCCGCCGCGCCGATCCTGCTCGCTCCGGGCTTCTTCTTCGTCTTCACCTTGCCGAAGAACGACGGCTACCTCGCCGCCTCGAGCCTCATGGCCGTCGCCGCGCTCGCCTCGGGCGAGGCCGCGACCTTCGTCCTTGTCGCGGCCTGCGCCTTCGTCATCAAGCCGACCGCCGCGATTGCCTTCGTCGCCATCGCCGTCGCAGCGCTCGTGGCCCGCCGCGCCCAGCTTCGCCTCTTCGTTCTCGCCGCCGTCGCGATGGTCCTCGTTTGGCTTCCCTTCGCCGCCGAGCACCTCCGCGCCACCGGCAACCCGCTCTTCCCGTTGATGAACGGCATCTTTCAATCGCCTTACGCGCCGCTGTCGATGAAGACCATCGTGCCCGAGTTCAAGCCGTTCGCGTTCGACCTCGGCGTCGTCGCGCGCTCCTTCGGGAGGCTCGTCGTCGAGCCTTTGCACCTCGCCGGCCTCGTCCTCGCGCTGGTGGCTTTCGGTTCGGTGCGCGCTCGCCTGTGGTCCGACGCGCGCTTCCGCTTCCTCGCAGCCTACGCACTCTTGGCGTTCTTTTTCCTCCTCGTCGGCATGGGCGAGTTCGGCGGCAAGGTCGAGAACCGCCATTTCCTGACGGCGCTCGGCCCCGTCGCGGTCATAGCGCTCGCCGCCGTCGCCGCCTTCGCCGCGCGCAGCCGGACGGCTCGTCGCCTCGCCGTCGCTGGCATCCTCGCGCTCGGACTCGCACGCAGCCATGTCGACGTCTCGTCGCGACGCGTCGCGCAGCTCCTCACGGCGGACAACCTCACCGCCGCGCTCCTCGCGAGAAAGCCCATCCTTTCCCTCAACGCTTCCCTCGCCCGGGCCGCCAGCGCGCGTCCCATCCGCATGCTAGCGCTCACCGACACGAACACGCCGTACTTCCTCGCCAACGGAGAATTCTGGCACCGCACGCAAACCTATCCAGTCTGGACCTGGCGCCTCGACGAGCTCACTGCGAGCACCTGGCTCGAGCGCCTTGCCGAGCACCACATCACGCACGTCGTCCTCGAGGACGGGGTCGCCGACGGCTACGGCCCACTCATGCTGCCGCAGCTGCGCCTCCTCCGGCGTGCCGAGGCGTTCGCGCTTTACGAGGTCGAAACAATGACTTCGGTTCCTCGCTGAGCCGCCAGCCGCCGGATGCGTGCTTCGCGGTCCCGTGAGGCGCCGTTTTGTCCTTAAATTTCGATCGGTCGCCGCATGATGCGGGGAGCAGCGGGGGGTCGTAGTATCATGCGACGAGCGACCACCCCATCCGTATCGGAGTTCCATGAAGTATGGGCGCCACCTAAAAGGGCATTGGCTCTTCGTCGCGCGTCAGCTCGACAAGGCGATGGACCGCCTGACGATTCGCGGGCGCCTGGTCTTCGTGCTCGCCGTCGCCGCGGCCACGGCCATCGCGATCGCCGTGACCTCCGTCCGCAACCTCGAAGCGCTCGACGAGCGCATCACCGAGATGGTCGACTTCACGTCGAAGCGCATCCAATACGGCCTCGAGCTGAGCCAGCTCATCTTGAAAGTCGACCGCGCGGAGAAATCCCTGATCCTGGCGCAGACGCCGGAAGAGATCGGGCGCTTCAAGGCGGTCCTGAGCGAGGGTCAGGCGGCCGCCAACGAGCGCATCGAGGCGATCAGCGCCCTTCTCGACGACGCACCGACGCGGGCCGAGGTCGACGCGATCAAGACAAACTTCGGCGCGTATCTGAGCCAGCAGCGCCACGTGCTTGAGCTCGTCAGCCTCGACCGCAAGCTGAAGGCTGCCGACGGCGGCGACGGCAAGGTGAAGGTTCCGACCTACGCCGAGCTCACCCGGCTGATGCGCGCCATCAAGGAAGGCTGCGACCGTCGCGCGAGCCGAAAGGGAGCGGCTCTGCAGGACGTGAGCTGCGCCTCCGTCTCGGCCGAGTCCTTGGCGCTCTTGAAGTCGGTCAACGCGCGCCCAGCAAACGCAGAGGTCGCGGGTGCTCGTACCGCGGCGGAGAGCACCAACGCCTTGTACCTGCGTCTGAAGGAGCTCAGGCCGCTTCTCCCGGCGCAGGCGAGCGCCACGTTGGCGAAGTTCGAGGCCGCATTGCGGCAGTGGCTGGTTCACCAAAGTCGCGTCGACCTTCCGTCGAAGAGCCTGCCGCGCGGCGAGCAAGGCTTCAAGCTGGTGCGAGCGCGGGCGACCGCCCTCTTCCAGGCGACCGACGAGCTGATCCGCGGCATCGTCAAGCGCAACACCGAGGCACTCGCCGAAGGCAAGAAGCGCAGCAAATCCCTCGTCCGTCAGGCCGCCGGTCTCCTGGTGCTCATCACCGTGCTGTGCGTCGGCCTTTCCAGCGGCTTCGGCTACTGGATCCTGCGCACGATCCGCTACCGCCTTCGCGACCTGAATCGCATGGCGCGGCTGATGGCGCGCGGCGACCTGACCGTCCGATGCGACGACCGCGGCGGCGACGAGCTGAGCGACCTCGGCGGCTCCTTCAACACCATGGCGCGCCGTTTCGAGGGCTTCGCCACCGACCTCGCGCACGCGAAAGCCGAGGCGGAGGCCGCGAACCGCACGAAGAGCGAGTTCCTCGCGAACATGAGCCACGAGATCCGCACGCCGATGAACGGCGTCATCGGCATGGCCGAGCTCCTCGGCGGCACGGCGCTGGACGCGGAGCAGGCGACCTACGTCAGCCGTATCCAGACCTGCGGCGAGACGCTCCTCACCGTCGTCAACGACATCCTCGACTTCTCGAAGATCGAAGCGGACATGATCGAGCTCGAGGCGGTCCCCTTCGACCTGCGCGCGACCGTCGGCGAGATCGTCGAGCTCTTCCGCCCGCGCGCGGACGAGAACGAACTCGAGCTGAGCCTCGCGGTCGATCCAGCGGCTCCCGCGCGCATCGTCGGCGACCCCACGCGCCTGAGCCAGGTGCTCTTCAACCTCCTTGGCAACGCCCTCAAGTTTACCGCCTCCGGCTCGGTGAGGGTTCGCGTCGGCGTCGCAGGGCCTGGGCGCCTGCGCTTCGAGATCCAAGACACCGGCATCGGCATGACGCCGGCGGAGCAGGCGCGCATTTTCCGCCCGTTCACGCAAGCCGACTCCTCGACGGCGCGCAAGTACGGCGGCACCGGCCTCGGCCTGGCGATCTGCCAAAAGCTCGTCGCGAAGATGGGCAGCGTCCTCACCGTCGACAGCACGCCCGGCCGCGGCAGCGTCTTTTGGTTCGAGCCCGAGCACGGCGAAGACCACGGCGTGCCAGCGGGTGCCGCGCCCGAGGCCTCGGCGCTCTCGGCCGGCCTCGGCGTCGGCGTCGGCGGGCGCATCCTGGTCGTCGACGACACCAAGGTGAACCGGGAGGTCGCCAGTGTCATGCTGCTGAAGATGGGCTTCGCCGCTGACGCCGTCGCCGGCGGCGATGAGGCTGTGGCAAAGGTCGCTTCGGGCGATTATGCCGCCGTCTTGATGGATTGCCAGATGCCCGGCGTGAACGGCTTCGAGGCGACCCGCCGCATTCGCGCGCTGGCGGACGAGTCGCGCGCCCGTGTGCCGATCATCGCGATGACAGCGCACGCGCTGAAAGGTGATCGCGAGCACTGCCTCGCCGCCGGAATGGACGACTACATCGCCAAGCCTGTCAAGGTGTCGGCGCTTCGTGACGTCGTCGCGCGCTGGGTCGGCATCCCGACGCCGGCGGCACTTCCCCCCTCGCCTCTGGCCCCGCCGACCGCCTCGGCCCGTGCGCTCGACGCCAAGGCCCTCGCCGAGCTGCACTCCCTCGACGCCGAGATGCCCGGCGAAGATTTTCTCGCCAACCTGGCCCGCGCCTTCCTCGACACCGTCGCCCCGTCCACGAGCTCCCTCGAGCGTGCCCTGGAGCGTGCCGACGCCCTCACTCTCGAGCGCACCGCCCACACCCTTTATGGTAGTTGCAGCCATTTCGGCGCCAAGGAGCTCATGGGGCTCTTGCGTCAGCTGGAGGCCGCGGGGCGCGAAGCCGACTTCGCCGCCGCCGGTGGCCTCGTCCCGGCCGTCGCGCGCGAGCTCGGCCGTGTCGGCTCCGAGCTTCAGTCCTTGACGCGGCACTGACGCAGTCAGACGATGGTGACGAAACCACGACCCTGCCGCGTCGAGGTGAAGGATCCCTCTTGCCCGTGAAGCGCCATCGTCTCACAACCACGCTCCTGCTCGCGCTCGCCATGCAAGCTTGTCGGACCACGGAAGAGGCGCACCCGCTCGAAGCCGAGCCCCGAACGAGCGACGTCGACGCGCATCTCGACCGCGTCTTCACCGCCGCGACCTCCGACGCCGCCCATGCTGCCGCCGCTGAGATCGAGCGCCATCGAGAAAGCGCAGAAGCCGAAGGCGCCTTGCTCGCGCGCCTCCGCGCCCGCCGCGACGCCGCTGCGCCTGCCGCGCTCCATGCTGGCGTCGAGCTCTATCTGCTTTTGCACGGCGCCCAAGCGCCGCGGGTCTTCGAGGTGCTCGCCGTCGCCAAGCGTCCGATCGTGCGCCGCATCGCCTGGCAAGTCGCGGCGCGTCATCCGTCTTCGGCGATGGCTTCGCTCGTCAGCGCCGAGATCGGCCGGCGCGCGGCCAAGAGCGCGTCGACCGGCTTCTCGCCAGAAGCCGCCGCCGCGGCGAAGGCCAACGACCTCAAGGACGCGTATCCGCTCATTCGCGCGGCGTTGATGGAGGAGCATCATCCGGAGTACGCGCGCGCCCTGATCAAGCTGAATCCCGTCGCCGCGGCCGACGACCTCCTCAGCTATCTCAGCGCGCTTCCGGGCCTCACCGCCGAGCGGCGCGTCGTTTGCCTCACGGCTCTTAGCCACTTCGAGACGACCGCTCCGTCGCTTCTGCACCCCGGCTACAAGGACCTTTTCGCCTTCGCGACCGTCGCCGACGCGATGGTCGCCAATCGCGCGCTCGCCTTCCTGAGCCAGCAGATCCAAATGCGCCCCAAGCACTTCGCCTTTCTCCTGGCGCAGGTCCCCGAGGGAACCCAAGCCGCGTTCCTCGGAAAACTGCGGCCAAGCGACGGCGCCCTGCACGCCATGCTCGCGGACGCAGTGCGCGCCCTCTCAATCCACCACTAGCCCTCCCAAGCGTACAATTCGGGCGAAGGCCCTGCTTCTTAGTGACCAGCCACTGGGAGGGGGACGCTGGCGCGCCGCGCGCTAAGATGGACTAAGATCGCAACTGAGAAAAACCGCATCGATCGCCTGGAAGCCTTGAGGCGGGCGGCGCATGTGTTGTCATGGCATCCCTGGCATCGGTCTTGCTGAAACCGTCGGTGCCCCTTCACCGACACTTCAGAAGGACTCAAAAATGCAACTCTTCACTGGCGCCGCCCTCGCCGCAGCCTTCATCTCCGTCGCCGCTTGCGGCAATTCCCAAGAAGAGTTCAGCGCGACCAAGGCGGTGCTCCCCGACCTTCGCTTCGCGGGCAACACGATCGTCGCTCATCTGAGCATCGGGGCGACGGTTCCAATAAATCATCAGCAGCAGCTCGTCCTGCCTTGCGCTGCGCAGTATTTCCGCGCGCAGTACAAATATGGCAACTTCGGCACGGCCGGCGCGGGCAACCACGTCAACAAATCCTTCGGCGGCGGCAGCTACGGCTTCGCGCAGCTGCCGCTCGGCATCGGCGCGACCCGCTCCGCTTGGGGCTCATTCGGACCGCTGGCGGCGAACGCGTGGACGCAGATCGCGATCCGTCTCGATGACGGCGCCGCCGTCACGGAGTCCAACGAGTTCAATAACGTCTGGTCGGCGTGGGTGAAACGGCAGTGCCCGTGAGCCGCGGCACCTGAGGAGTCCGATAGGCCGCGCGGCGCGCCGCGAACGGGTCGCGGCCGTCTTCACCTCAGTCGTTCTTCGCGAACTTCGCGCGAAAGAACGGCGGCAAATCGAAGACGCTGACCATGCTGTCTTGGGTCAAATACTTGAGCCCGGCCGCGACCTGTCCAAAGCGCTCGCGGTCGAAGTTCTTCGGATCGATCGGCTCGGCCGACGCCATGGTCCAAGACCACACGCCGCGAGGGTAGGTCGGAATCGCGCCGAGGTAGGTCTTCTTGTGCGCGAAGCCGGCGCTGATGTTCCGGTGGATGCGGCCGAGCACGTCGTCGCCGAACCAGATCGCCTCCGACTGCGCGACCATGAGACCGCCAGGCTTCAAGGCGCGCGCCACGCTCTTGTAGAATTCGCCGCTGAAGAGGCCTTCGCCCGGGCCGATCGGATCGGTCGAGTCGATGATGATGATGTCGAAGGCCTTCTCGTGCTCTTTGACGTAGGCGACGCCGTCGCCGATCTCGACCTTGACGCGCTTGTCGTCGAGGCCGCAGGCGATGGCCGGAAAGTACTTGCGGCAAGCTTCGACGACCATGCCGTCGATCTCGCACAGGACGATCTCGCCTATGCCCTTGTGCTTCAGCAGTTCACGCACCGTGCCGCCGTCGCCGCCGCCGACGACCAAGGCCTTCTTCGGATTCTTGTGCAGGCAGGCCGGCACGTGGGCGATGCACTCGTGGTACACGAACTCGTCGACGTCCGTCGTCATCACGCAGCCGTCGAGGACGAGCATGCGGCCGTAGGGCGCGGTTTCGAGGACCTCGATCTCCTGGAACTCGGATTTGCCGCGGAAGAGCACGCCGTCGACGCGCACGCCGAAGCGCACCTGATCTTTTTCTTGCTCGGTGAACCAGAGTTCCATGGCGTCCTTCGTCCTGCGGCTAGCGCCGCCGTTTTTCTTGATTGCGAACGTACTCGAGGAAAGCCGCCCGGTCTTCCATCCAGGCCGTGTTGCCCTTGCCCGGCGGTGCGGAAGGCCGCGCCTGCGGCATGCCATGCTTCGGCGGGCCGCGGAAGTTGCCGTTGCCGGTGGCCTGGGCCTCGCGATGGCCGCTGGCGCCTGGCAACGCGCCGCGCATAGCCGCCTTGCGCTCGATGATCTCCCAGGCGCGGAGCGCTACGCCCTCGGCCAAAAGCTCCGAGACGAGCGAGCCGAGGTCGATGCCTTCGTCCTCGGCCTCGGTTTTCAACTTCTGAAAGAGCGCTTCGGAGATGCGAACGCTCAGGTTGGCGTCTTGGGTCATAATCTCAGCCATTCTGCGGCTATAGGGCCGTATTCCGTGAACGTATCGTGTGCCTTAGGCGACAGGAGCAAGTCAAGGCCGAAGTCGTACAGGCCCTGCGGGACTTGGCTGATGTCCAGGTAGACGCCGAGGTCGCCCCGGCTCTGCGCCAGCCAGTCCCAGTGCCGCGCCAGGGCGGCGTCGTCGAAGTCTTTGGCCCGGATGATGAACGGCGGCGGCACCGCGGCGCGAGCCTTGGCGTCGACTCTCACCTTGACCAGGAAGCTCCCGAAGCCTTCCTGACTGCCGCGCGCGTAGAACTCCTCCGTCATGCTGGCCTTCGGCCCCTTGTCGACCACCTCCGCCGCGGACTTCGCCGGCAAGGGCACGAGGTTCGAGTCGATCGCCCAGGCCTTTCCCTTCGGGAACACCAAGGCGTAAAAGAGCCCGCTGCCGGGGCGGAGGAAGGTCGTCGGATCGAAGATGAACTCGATCTTGGTCGGGATCTCGAACTTGCGCCGGTAGAACACCAGCTCGCTGAAGAGGTGGAGCTTCAGCACGGACAGAAACGCGGAGTACTTCACCCCGACGGCGACGATCGAGCGCACAGGTCCGGTCTGCCAGCACTCGACCTCTGAGCTGAAATCCTGGTCGACGAACGTCATGTCGGGCATGAAAAAGGGCGTGCGCAAGGGCATCAGGAACTTCGAAGAAGCGATGATCGGCACCGCCCCCCCCGTCCCAGCTTGCTTCATCGCCACCTCGCCGAGGAGCGCCGGGCGCACGCGGTCGAACTTGTAGCTGTAGAGCGCCGTTTCGATCGTCTGCGCCTTGTCGTCGAACTTGACGTCGAGCGGCTCGGTCGTCGCTTCTTTTTTGTGCGTGCCGGCGACGAGGAGGTGGCCCGCCACCTTGCCGCCTCGGCAAAAGCTGGCCTTCCACGTGGCACGCGCCTTGTCCTTCACCCATTGCGGCACGTCGGTAGGCTTGAAGTCCCGGCCCAGATCCTCGCCGCGCAGCGCCAATTCGTCGTTGGCGTCGAGCCAGCCGTCGTCGGTCGCCTTGGTGAACGGGATACCGAAGGCGAGGACGTAGTCGCCTTGCGCATTCACCTCGTCGACCTGCAACGGCACCTGCTTCCACGTGCCGTCGCCGTCGCGAGCGAACGCCGCGAGCTTC
Organism: Pseudomonadota bacterium; assembly: GCA_031416315.1. Taxonomy (GTDB): domain Bacteria; phylum Bdellovibrionota_B; class Oligoflexia; order Oligoflexales; family CAIYRB01; genus JANOTL01. Next base: position 76,003 of record JANOTL010000109.1, on the reverse strand, counting down.
TCGACGCGCTGGCCCGCGAGGGCGACCTGGTTCTTCAGGACGATCGGATAGTCGTAGACGAAGACCGGATCGCCGTCGCAGGCGCCGAGAGCCAAAGGCGCGCAGGAGAGCGCGCCGACGAGCGCCAAGGCGGCACGCAGCAGGTCGCGCACCGCGGCGGCGCGCATCACTACGCCCGCCCCTCGAGCTCGTGCACTTCCTTCGGGATGCCCGCGGTGATCACTTCGTTGCCGGTCTCGGTGACGAGGACGTCGTCTTCGATGCGTATGCCGATGCCGCGGAACGCCGCGGGGATCGTCTCGTCCGCGGGGTCGAAGTAGAGCCCGGGCTCGACGCTGAAATACATCCCCGCCGCCAAGGGCAAAGGCTTGCCGTCGACGTAATAGACCCCGGCGTCGTGCACGTCCATCCCGATCCAGTGGCTCGTCCCGTGCGGGTAATACTTGAAGAACGCGCGGTTCCGGATCAACTCGTCACGCTCGCCCTTCAGAATCTCCAGGTCGATCAAGCCCTGCGTCAGTTGCGCCACGGCTTCCTCGTGCACCGCGTCGAGGGAGGAGCCCGGCACCGCCTTCGCGATCGCCGCTTTCTGCGCCTTCAGCACGACCTCGTAGACCGCCTTCTGCTCGGGCGTGAATTTCTGCCCGACCGGAAACGTGCGGGTCACGTCGGACGCGTAGTATTGGTACTGCGAGCCCGCGTCGATGAGAAGGAGCTCGCCGTCCTTCAACGGCGCGTCGTTCTCGCGGTAGTGCAGAATGCACGCATTGACGCCGCCCGCGACGATGGCGCCGTATGCCTCCATCTCCGCGCCGCCGGCCAGAAACTCCGCCAGGAGCTGCGCGTGGACGTCCCGCTCGTTCATGCCCGGACGCACGGTTTGCATCACCTTGCCATGCGCCTGCCGTGTGATCGCGGCGGCGGCGCGCATGCGGTCGATCTCTTCCGGCGCCTTGTGGAGCCGCATCTTTCCGGAGATGAGCGCGAGGTCGAAGATGGGCAGCCGCGCGGCGCTGCTCTTCTTGCCGAAGCGCGCCTTGTGCGCGGCCAAAGCCTTGATGAACTGGCGGTCGTAGACCTCGTCCATGCCGAGCGGGAAGAAGATGCCCTTCGCTCCGGACAGGAGCTCCGGCAGCTTGTCCCAGAGGCTCGCCATCGGAAACGCCTGGTCGACGCCCAGCCGCTCGCGCGCGCGCTCGACGCCCAAACGGCGGCCGTCCCAGGTCTCGCGCTCGGGATCGCGCTCGCGCAGGAAGAAGACAATGCGCTCGCCGGCCGGCTTGTGCGGCAAAATGAGGAGCGCCGACTCGGGCTCCTCGAAGCCGGTGAGCCAATGCAGGAAACTCTCCTGGCGATAGCCGTGCTCGACGGTCGAGTTGCGATACGCGGCCGGCTGGGAGACCGCCAAGATCGCGCACGGTCCGTAGTGGGACGCGGCGGCCGCGGCCGCGCGCTCGCGGCGCAAGCCATAGTCGATCGGACGGACTGGGACCTTCTGGCTCACGTGAAACTCACTCGCGGGGCCGGTTTTTCCGGCATTTTGGCCTCTCGGACGCTATCGACTTCCCAATACCTAGCTGATATCGTAGGCAAGATCAAAGCCATCCAAAGGAATTTCGCATGCGCCTCACCCGACCCTCCCGGGCCCTCAGATCCACGCCCGTCGTGCCGCTCATGCTCGCGCTCGCGGGCTTCGCGCAGGGCGCGAGCGCCGTTGCCGGCAGCTCCGGGATCACCCTCGCCTGGGAGGCCGAGCCGCGCTCCCTCGACCCGCGCTATGCGATCGACGCCAACAGCCAGTACCTGGAAAATCTTCTGCACTGCTCTCTGATCGACTTCGACCAAGACGGTCGCACGATCCCTGACTTGGCGCGCGAATGGCGCTGGACCAATCCGACGACGCTCGAGCTCGTGCTTACCGCCGGCGTCAAGTTCGCGGACGGCACGCCCGTCACCTCGGACGACGTCAAGGCGACCTACGACTTCTTCAAGCGCGCGGACGTGAAGAACCCTTCGCCGCGCAAAGGCGCCTTCGCCAAGATCAAGACGACCGAAGCCAAAGGCGACAAGGTCACCTTCACGCTGGAGGAGCCCGACTCCACCTTCGTCACCAACCTCGTCGTCGGCGTCCTGCCCGCCAAGCTCGCGGCGAAGGAGATGCTCGGCGAGGCCGACGGCATCGTCGGCTGCGGCGCCTTCAAGTTCAAGTCGCAGAATCCGAACGGCCTCGAGCTCGAGGTCAACGAGCACTTCACCCTCGGCGCCCTGCCGAAGACGAAGACGATCTCGATCAAGTTCGTGAAGGACGAGACGACGCGCTTCGCCAAGCTCGCCAACGGCGAAGTCGACATAGTGCAGAACGGCATCAGCCGCGACAAGGTCACCGAGCTCGCGAAGACCAACCCGCGCCTGAAGGTGTTCAAGCGCGCGGGCCAGAACACGACCTATCTCGGCTTCAATATGCGCGACAAGCTCGTGAGCAACGTGAAGGTGCGCCAAGCGATCGCGCACGCCGTCGACCGCGAGAAGATCATCAAGTTCGTGCTGAACGGCTTGGCCGTCCCGGCGACGACCCTGATCACGCCGACCGACCCGTTCTACGCGAAGGACGTGCAAGCGCTCACGCTCGACGTCGCCAAAGCGAAGAAGCTCCTCGACGAGGCCGGCTTCAAAGACCCGGACGGTGACGGCCCGAAGCCGCGTTTTCAGCTGAATTACAAGACCACGACCGACCTCACACGCGTCGCCATCGCCAAAGCGGTCGGCGCCGACCTGCGCAAGATCGGCGTCGAGGTCACGGTCGAGTCCTTGGAATGGGGCCGCTTCAAATCCGACGTCGAGGCCGGCAAGGTCCAGATGTGGAGCCTAGCCTGGGTCGGCTTCAAGGATCCCGACATCTACCGCTTCGCCTTCGGCACCGAGAGCTTCCCGCCGAACGGCGGCAACCGCGGCTGGTATTCGAACGCCGAGCTCGACAAGCTGATGACCACCGCGCGCACCGACGTCGACGCGACGAAGCGCGGCGACTCCTACAACAAGATCCAGACGATCGTGGCGCAGGAGCTGCCTTACGTCTTCCTTTGGCACGAGGAAGTCTTTGCGGTGGTGAACAAGGACGTCGAGGACTTCGAGGTCTATGCCGACGGCCGGTACGGCTCGCTGACCAAAGCCTACAAGAAGTAGCTCAGGGGGCAGCGTGCTGACCTTCTTCATGCGGCGCCTCTTGGCTCTCATCCCCGTCGGCCTCGGGGTCGTCGCCGTCGTGTCGATGTTGATCCACACGGTGCCCGGCGATCCGGCCGACACCATCCTCGGCCCCTACGCGACGCAGGAAGAGAAGGTCCAGCTCAAGAAAGACATGGGCCTCGACCAACCCTTCGTCATTCAGCTAGGGCGCTACTACTCGCAAATCGCGCAAGGCCACCTCGGCGACTCCCTGATCTACCGCAAGCCAGTAGAGACGATGATCGCCTCGCGCGTGCAGGCGACGCTCGAGCTCGCTTGCCTCGCCATGATCGTCGCCCTGTGCGTCAGCCTGCCGCTCGGCATCATCAGCGCGCTGCGCCAAGGGAAATTCACCGATTATACGGCGATGGGCTTCGCCCTCACCGGCGTCGCCGTGCCGAACTTCTGGCTCGGTCCGATGCTCGTCCTCGTCTTCTCCCTGAAGTTGGGCTTTTTCCCGGTCTCGGAGCGCGGCGACTGGAACTCCTACGTGCTCCCGGCGATGACGCTCGGCATCCCGCTCGCGGCCATCCTCTCGCGCATGACCCGCAACTCGATGCTCGACAACCTGAAAGAGGACTTCGTCCGCACCGCCCGCGCCAAAGGCGTCGGCGAGGCGAAGGTCGTCCTGAAGCACGTGCTCCGTAACGCCGCCCTGCCGCTCGTTACGATCGTCGGCCTGCAGTTCGGCGTGCTCCTCACGGGCGCGATCATCACCGAGCGCATCTTCGACTGGCCGGGGCTCGGCAGCCTCATCCTCGACGGCATCAACAACCGCGACTACCCGCTCGTCCAGGGGTGCGTCCTGACGTTCTCCGCCACGTACCTGGTGGTCAACCTGCTCACGGATATGGCCTATGCCCTCGTCGACCCACGCATCAAGACTGCCCGTTGAGGTGACGCCTTTCTTCAAGCGCCGTCTCCTCGACCACCACCAGCGCGAGCAGTTGCGGCGGTTCTCCCGCAATCCGCGCGTCTGGTTCGGCGTCACCACGATCTCGGTCGTCGTCGTCCTCGCCGTCCTTGCGCCCTGGATCGCGCCGACCGCGCCGGAAGACATGGACGTCGCCCTCAGGCTCCAAAGGCCGGGCGTGCTTCCAGGCATGGCCGACTGGCTCGGCCGCGACTTGAATGGCGGCAGCGTCTTGACCGCGATGCTCTACGGCGCGCGCACCTCTCTCTACATCAGCTTCCTTACCGTCGCGCTCTCGGTCACGCTCGGCGCCTCGATCGGCCTCGTCGCCGGCTACAAACGCGGCTGGATCGACACGATCCTCATGCGCACCGTCGACCTCCTGATGGCTTTTCCCGGGATCCTCCTCGCCATGTCGCTTGCGGCGCTCATGGGACCTTCGCGCCACAACGTCATCTTCGCCATCGCCGCCACCGGCTGGACCAGCTCTGCGCGCCTGATCCGCGGGCAAACGCTGAGCGTGCGCGAGCGCGAGTTCGTGCAGGCGAGCCATGCGCTCGGAGCCAGCGACTGGCGCACGATCACGAAGCACGTCTTTCCCTCGACGTTCTCGCCGCTCCTGGTGCAAGCGACCTTCGCCCTCTCGGGCGTCATCATCGTCGAGGCTTCGCTCTCCTTCTTGGGACTTGGCGCCAACGACGGCGCGCCGAGCTGGGGCGCTATCTTGGGACAAGGCCGCACGGTGCTCACCGAGGCCCCGTTCCTGTCGATGGTCCCGGGGCTCGCGATCATGACGCTGGTGATGGCGCTCAACTTCCTCGGCGACGCGCTGCGTGATCTCCTAGATCCGCGCTCGCTCAAGTAACGCGAGGTCAGCGCGCTCGCTCGCTGCGACTGAGCAAGCCGACAACGATACGCTGCAATTCCTCGAGCCCATAAGGCTTCGTCAACACGTGAGCGAATAGTTCCAAGCTCGCGGCGGGATCGAGCATCGACGCGCCGGTGCCGGCCACGAAAGTCATGCGGCTATGCCGAAGCTCCTCACGGACGCGTCTTACGAGCTCGACCCCGCCCATTTCGGGCATCTTGAGGTCGGTGAACAGGAGATCAAAGGTTCGATGCGCCAGGATTTCCAGCGCATGGCGCCCGTTCTCGGCCGCGACCGCTTCCAGGCCGGCGGCGCCGAGCTGGTCGCAGAGAATCTCGCGGAGATCTGGTTCGTCGTCGACGACCAAAACCGAAGGCCGCGAAGCTTGGGCTCGCGTCGCCTTCGGTGCCGGCTCGGGCTGAAGCGCGGGCGAAGGCTCAGCCTCGGGCGCCAAGGGAAGCGATACGAGAAACGTCGTGCCGACGCCGAGCGTGGACTCGAAGCTGACGCGACCACCACTCGCGGAGACGATATTCCTCGACAGCGCCAAGCCCAGTCCCGTGCCCTCGCCGCGCGGCTTGGTCGTGAAAAAGGTCGAGAATATCTTGCTCCGATTCTCGTCCGCGATCCCATGGCCGTTGTCTTCGATCGCGGCCGTTGCGCGATCTCCGTCAAGGCGCGAAGACAGCGCGATGCGGCCGCGCGGGACGCCCTTGGTGGCGTCGCGCGCGTTCGAGATCAGATTCATGATGACTTGCTGGAGCTGGCTGATGTTGCAAGAAACGAGGAGCGGCGCGGGATGCAAGTCGAGAGCGATCTCGATCTGGTCGCTGCGGATGACCTCGCGCACCAGATCGACGGTCGTCGCGAGCGCCTCGTTGAGGTCCGCGACGCGATCCCCATGCGCGCGATCCACGATGAAATTGGCCAGCCCGCGCACGATGCCGCGGATGCGTTCGAGGGCGGCCTCGTTCTTGCGGAAGAGGCGCGCCAGCTCGGGATTGACGGGGCTCTCGGCCGCGAGACGCGCCTCGATGTTGGCCGTCACGGCGCAGGCAATCGCCAGCGGATTGTTGATCTCATGGCCGACGCCGGCCGCGAGCTCGCCGATCGCCGCCATCTTCGCCGCCTGCTCCGCCAGCTGCCGTTGCTCGTCGACTTGCCGCTGCAGCGTGACCTCGCGGGAGACGTCGATGACGATCCCGTCCCAAAGGATCGAGCCGTCCGTTTGCGCGACCGGGATGCTGTTGGCCCGGATCCACTTCACGACGCCGGCCTTCGTCTCGATCCGGCCTTGCCAGTGGAACGGCGTCATGGTGCGGGCCGAGGCCTCGATCGCGAGCCTGAGTCCATCCTTGTCGTCCGTGTGGACCATATCCAGCATGAGCGAAGGATTGGCACGAAAGTCTTCGGGCTCGATGCCGTAGATCTCGAAGGTCTTGGCGCTCGCATAAGGAAAGTACATCTTCCCGTCCGGGGCCATGCGGAACTGGTAGACCATCCCCGGGGCATTGCGAAGGAGGTGACTCAACTTCGAGACCGTGTCTTTGGACTCGAACTCCGCGCGCTTCAGACTGGTGATGTCCTGGAAAGTCCCTCGAATCTCCATGACCTCGCCCGAATCAGCGAGCTTGGGAACGCCCGTGCTGCGAATCCAGAGCTCGAGGCCGTCCCGGGTCCGAAACCGGAACTCGTCGTCAAAGGGGCGGCGTTCGCGGACCGCCGCCTCAAGGTGCGCGGAAAGTCGCGGCCGATCGTCCGGGTGGTAGTAGGAGAGGCCGTCGATGAGGTTCGTCGGCGTTCCGAGCGGTACGCCATGGATCTCGTACAGGATGTCGGTCCAGGTGGTCGTCCCGTCCGCGACGTTGAGGATCCACCCTCCGATCCGCGCTTGGACCTGGATCTCACGCGCTGTCGACTCGATGAGGCGGCTTGCGGTCACGTCGCGCCCTGAGCCGAAGATGCGCGTCTCCACGCGGCGTAGCACCCAAGAGATCCAGCGCTGGCCGCCGTTCATCCGCATGGGCAAGTCGACCTGCCGCGCGCACCCGTCGGGCGGGAGCGCGCTCAGCTCCTCTCGAAAGCGCCGGCTGTCCGCGGGCTCGCAGAGGCTCCCTAAGAGCTGGCCCCGCAAATCACCCGCGACCTTCGCGAATCCGTCGCGCATGACCGCGTTGACGTGCTCGAGCCTACCTTCGTCGCTCAGGACGCAAAGGAGGTCTGGAGCGTGAAGAAACTTGTCGTCGAGTGCGTCCGCGAGCGCCGAGCTGATCACGATGTCGTCCCGTCTTCGCGGCGTGCCGGGGGCACGGGTCGCGCTTGTTTCGTGCCCGGGTTTTGGCCGGCTCTGGCATTGTACCAAGCTTCAAGCAGATCTAGGCCTCCGCCATGGCCTACGCAATTTCACCCATTGGCATGCGTGGCCGCGTGGCGTGGTCCAACGACGTAAATTAGAAGGCGCAGGTCACCGTCGCCGCCGCGTCCCCGGTGAGCACGGGCGCCGTATAAAGCGCGACCGCGCCCCCGGGCTCCGCGGCATCCCGCGCCGCCGGGCAAGTGAAAGAAACGTTCGTCTTCCCTGCCTCCAGCGCCAAGGAAACGAGGCCCGCGTCGTGCGTGCACGGGATCCCGGTGCCGAGGCGCTTCGAATGGTCGCAAACGCGCAAGACCTGCGGCGCGGCGCCCGCCGGCACCGAGCACTTCAGCGTCGTCGGCGCCCCCGCGGCGCATGCGATCTTCACCTTCGTGTTCTTCAGGCCGCAGTTGCGCAGCGGGCCGACTTGACCGCGGTCGCAGGGTTTGGTGACGTAGCCTTCGCCCGGCGCCTGCAGCGCGACGTCGTATGTGTCGACGTTGTTGTCGTACCAACCTGGCGCGAAGTCGCATTTCGCGCGGCTCACGACCTCGCCATTCGCCGTGCGGAAGGCCGTCGGCTCGAAAACGGGATGACCGGCCGCGTCGAGGACGGGCACGCCCTCGCAGAGAAAGCCGTCCGGGTTGGACGTGAAGGTCAAAGGCAAGGGCTTCGTCGTCGTCACATCGGTGACATCGACCCACTGGCAAGGCAACCCGATCTTGTACTGATCGACCCAGCCGACTGAAACGCCTTGGTACTCGCAGCCGCCGTAAGGATGGTGGAGTGGGCTATTCTCGATGTTGCTGAAGCGGTTCGTGCTCTGCAGGCAAAAGCCGCGCTTCGTCGTGAGCGCCTTGTCTTCGCCCAACGCGAACGAGCCGTAGTGCGTGAAGTGGTAATGCTTGTGGCAGGCGGAAAATTCGAAGACGTGATTCTGATCATTGACCGTCGGGCCGCCGGCGCCCGTGAGGTAATAATCGATCGGCCCGATGTCCAAGGTCTGGTTCCCCGTGTTGCGGTCCGAGGTCGCGAATTGCAAGAGGCGCCGCCAACCGGGCGCCGCGATGCACTGCTCTTCGAGCTCGCAGGCGCCGGGCGCGAAATACTTATAGACGGTCCGATTGAGGTGAAACTCTTCCTTGACGACCTGAAGGTCGGCGCCCGCGGTGGTCGTCGTCGGTCCGACCCGCACCTGGTTCGCGACCGCCTCGCTCCACGCCCGCCGCGTGAAGACGAGCTTGGTGTCCACTTTTCCGACGTGGTCGCGCAACGCTTGCTGGCAGGTCTTGTCAGGAAGCGGCAGATGTTGATGGCAACCCGCGAGCGACGGCTCCTTCTCGACGACGCACTCGTGGTCGTAGAACGAGTCGGCTTCCTCCGCGTCGACGCTGTTCGGCGGGAACTCGGCCTCATCCATGCACGCGTAGCCGGTCCGCTGGAAGATCAGCTCGGGATCGATCGGAAAAGTGAAGGCCTCCTCCCAAGTGCCACCGATCGTGCCGAGGCGCGGCTCCGAGAGCTTCGGCGAGGTGGGCGTCGTGAGCAAGGTCGTCTTGAGCCGATAGCCGACCACCACCGTATCGTGCTTCGCCCCGGTCTCGCGCGCCGGCGGCCCGACGAGCTCGATCGCCCACAGCGACTCGGGCGGCAAGGGCAGCTGCATTTTTCCCGGTCGGTAGAAGTAGTTGCGGAACACGAGACGATACGTCGCCAGGCGCACCTGCGCCTTCGCGCGCTCGATCCAAAACTGATCGGGCTGCTGCAAGTACGCGGCCGCGGCGCGTCCGCGCATCGACACCGGGACCTCATCGAGCAGGACGCCGACCTGGCTCGTCATCGTCACGTCGATCAGCGCGCCGGGCGCGCCGTCTTCGGCCTCGGGCGCCGTCAGTGCAAGATCCTGCTCCTTCTGCTGCCAGGCCCCTGCGCGCAGCTCGCGCCGCTTCTGCGCGCCGACGCCTTCTTTGACGGCGACGTTTTCCGTCGTCTTGCACCCGAGCGGGACGGCGAGACAAGCGAGGGCCACGAAGATTCCGTTGAAGCGCAGCATGAGCGTCAGCCTTTGTCTGCGGAGAGGTCCAAGACCGGCGCCGAAAGGGCCGTCAGGAACGCCTCCAATTGTCGTAGCCGAGCGTCCGAGAAACCGAGCGGGCGCAAGGTCTCGTCGCGATGTCCCAAGATCGAGCGCGTCTCCAAGCGGTCGTAGTGCTTGAGCACCTCCGCCAGAGTCGCGAAGCGACCATCGTGCGCGTATGGCGCCGTCAGCGCGACGTTGCGCAGAGACGGCGTCTTGAACGCGCCGATCGCCGCAGTCGAGCGCAGCGCGAGGTGGGGTAGCTCGAGGCAGCTTTCCGCCTTCCCCTGCCCTTTCGGCGCATGCGGCCCCGCGCAGTTGAAGAGGTCTTCGCGCGCCAACCGCATGCCGAGGGCGCGCCCGAGCTCGAGCTGGCCCTCGCGCTCCGGCAGCCCGACGTTGTGAAACTGCTCATTCGAGAAGAACGGCCCCGCGTGGCACAACGCGCACCGTCCGTCGCCCACGAAGGTCGCGAAGCCCGCGAGCTCCTCGGCGCCGAAATCGGCCGAAAACGCCGCCTCGACGCCTGCCGTCGGCTCGGCCGCGAGGCGATCGACGAAGCGGTCGAACGCGGCGGGGGCCGTGACGAGGCCACGCTCGTAGGCGGCGAGCGCCGCCGCGACGTTGGCAGCGACGGCATCGATCTCGCGGCCCCAGCTCGCCGAAGCCCCGGGGGAGCGGCCGAGCCGCTCGGCCTCGAAGATCCGGTATTCCGGCTCTTTCGCCCGGCGGGCGGCGGTCATGAGCCCGCGCCGCTCGCTCGCCGGCAGGGTGTCGATGGCGGCGTCGAGCAGCTCTCGGTCGACGGCGGCGTCGATCTTCGGCGGCGTGCCCTCGCGCGTTTGCGCGGGAATCGGCCCGAAGACTGCGGCATAGTCTTCGGCGTAAATCCGGCCGACGATCTCGACGATCTCGCGACGCGTAAGCCCGTGCTCGTGCGGGCTTTCTAGGGGCTGAATGGCCTGGGCGACGAGCGAGTCGGCGCGCCCGTCCCAGAAGAGCCAACGGGAGGCGTACGTGTTGACGACCGTCGGCGTATGACGCCGCACGCCCGGATGCGCCGGAGGCGTCGTCGCGCCATCCGTAAAAAGCCGCTCGGGTTGATGGCAGGTCGCGCAGGCAGTGGCCTGATCGCGGGAGAGGCGCGCATCGTGAAACAGCTTCCGGCCCAGTGCCGCGCGGGCCCGGGTCGCGACGTCCGGGCGCGGCGGCTCCGGCAACCGAAAGGCGCGCGCCGCTGCCAGGACCGTCGCCGCGTCGGGTCTCGCCGTCGGCGCGTGGACGCAAGCCGCGAGGACGACGGCCAAAGGGAGAGAGGCGAGGCGAGGTCCGAGCATGGGAACTCAAGGAATTGGCGCTGATGATTTCCAGGGATTCTAGCAGATTCCTTGCCACTCGGGTTCTTGCCGGCGGTGCCGATGCGACCGCCGCAGGATCGCCGCGGGCCGCGAGCGCGCCAGAAAAAGAAACCGGGGCCCCCGAAAGGGCCCCGGTCACTTGCGCACCGAGAGAACGGTCTAGTTCAGACCATGTCCTTCAGGGCCTTGAGCGGGCGAACTTTGACGACGTTGCGCGCCGGCTTCGCCTTGAACATTTGCTCTTCGCCCGTGAACGGGTTGATGCCTTTGCGGGCCTTGGTCGCCGGGCGCGTGACGCGGCGGATCTTCATCAGGCCCGGGACGGTGAACAGGCCGCAGCCTTTTTTGCCCACGTCCTTGCCGATGATGTCGGAGAGCGAGGCGAAGAGCGCCGAGACTTCCTTCTTGGAGACGCCGGTCGTGTCCGCGAGGATGCCCATGATTTCGCTCTTCGTGCGCGGCGTGGAGGCCGGGTTCACTTTCGCGAGCGGCATGAGGGTTTTCGCCTCTTTCGCGCTGGCTTTTGCCTTGGGGGCGGACTTCGCCGTTGCGGTGGTGGTCTTCTTCTTCGCCGTCGTGGTCTTCTTGGTCTTCTTCGCCATGGCCTAAAGGCCCTCCGATAAAAACAGGTGTCGACAACTCTTTCAACGACACTAAGGCGCCGGATGCTAAAAATCAAGTGCCAAACAGCTTTTTTCCGAAGCGGACGTCCGCCGACGACTTTCGCGCCTTCGCTCTCGACCCTTGTTCCATAGGGTTTCCGTCTGCGAGGCGGCAAACCCGCGCGGCGCGCACTCTTCACCGCTTGCAAGGCCCCGGCGCAAAACCCTGGAAAAACCGCGTTTCCCGTGTTTCCATGGCCCACCACCGCCGCGAGGTTCGCCATGACCGACGTCACCCAGATGCTTCTGCGCCACCATCAAGGCGACGAGAAGGCCTTGGCCGAGCTATTTCCCGTGGTCTACGACGAGCTGCGCAAGATCGCCGCCGGGTACATGCGCCGCGAGAGCGCCGGCCACACGCTGCAAGCGACGGCGCTCGTCAACGAGGCCTACTTCCGCTTGGTCGACCAGAAGGCCGTCGAATGGCAGAATCGGGCGCATTTTTACGGGATCGCGGCCCAAATCATGCGCCGGATCCTGGTCGACCACGCGCGGGCGCGCCTCGCAGAGAAGCGCGGCGGCGGCGTCACCCGCTTGGCCTTGGACGACGCGATCGAAAAAGGCTTCGGCATGGCCGAGGGCCAAGGCCTCTGGGACGGCCAAGGCGGCCCGGATCTGGTGCTCCTGGACGACGCTTTGAACGAGCTGGCGAAGATCAACGCCCGTCAAGCGCAGGTCGTCGAGATGCGCTTTTTCGGCGGTCTTTCCGTCGAGGAGACGGCGGAGGCCTTGAAAACCTCGCCCGCGACCGTGAAGCGCGACTGGAACTTCGCCCGTGCCTACCTCTTGAAGGAGCTGACGGGCACGGCGCCGTGACGCCGGCGCAGTGGCAAAAGGTGAACGAGCTGTTCGACCTCGCGCTCGAGGCGCCTGCGGACACCTGGGCGAAGCTCGTCGCGGACGCCGAAGACCCGGAGGTCTCGGCCGAGCTTTCGGCGCTTCTCGACGCGCACGCCCGCTCGGGCTCCTTTTTGGCCGAGCCGGTGGTCAAGCTCGGCACTCGCGGCCTGGCGAGCCGCGTTTCCCGGCTTTTCGAGGCACCGCGCGCCTTTGCCGCCGGTGAGACGGTGGAGGATTTCGAGATCCTGCGCCTGGTCGGCGAGGGCGCCTTCGCCAAAGTCTACCTTTCCCGGCAGATCTCGCTCTCCCGCCAGGTCGCCCTCAAGGTCTCCGCCGACGTCGGCAAGGAGGCGCGCGTCATGGCGGGCCTCGAGCACGACCACATCGTCCCGGTCTTCTCGGAGACGATCCTCCCGGACAAGGGCCTGAAGCTCGTCTGCATGCAGTTCGTCCACGGCGCGACGCTGCAGAAGGTCATCGACCGCCTCGCGGAACTGCCGCCGGAAAGCCGCTCGGGGCAAGCGATTCTGGACATCGTCGACCGGGCGGACGAGGTCTCGGGCGCGCTCTTCAACCCGGCCGCCCTGAGAGACCGCGAGCGCCTCGGCGCCCTGGGCCTCCTGGGCGCCGGCCTTTGGATCGGCTGCGCCCTGGCCGAGGCCCTGGCATTCGCGCACGAGCGCGGCATCCTGCACCTGGATGTGAAGCCCGCGAACATCATGCTGAACCGCTACGGCCGGCCGATGCTCACCGACTTCAACGTCTCTCTCACCCCCGAGGACATCGCCGAAGGCAACATGGCGGGCCTCGGCGGCACCATTTCCTACATGCCCCCGGAGCAAAGCGAGCTCTTCCGCACCCGAGACACCCGCGCGATGCAGGCGATCGACCACCGCGCCGACGTCTACGCCCTGGGCGTCGTCCTCACTGAGCTCCTCACCTGCGCCAAGGTCTGGCCCAGCCCGAAGGCCGAGAAAGACGGGGCGCCGCACGTCCTGCGGGGGACCGAGGTGCTACCGGACGAGGTCTCGGCAGTCCTGCACGTCGCCACCAGAGCCCAAGCGAAGGACCGCTTCGACAGCGCCGCGCGCTTCGCCGACGCGCTCCGCAACTGCCTCCGGATGGCCGAGGTGCGCCGCAATCTCCCGGTCGCCGGCCGTTGGCCGGAGTTCGCCCGTCGTCGCCCGGTCCTGGGCCTCGTCATCCTCGCCGCTTTGCCGCAGGTTATGGGCAGCGTCGTCAACATTACCTACAACGCGGTGCGCGTCGTCGACGGCCTCACGCCGGAGCAGAAGGACGTCTTCGAGAGCACGATCCTTCCTTACAATGTCCTCTTCTATCCGCTCGGGCTCTGGCTCGTTTGGCGCCAGCTCGCGTTCCTGATCCGGAGCCTGCAGCGGCGTCGCGACCGCTACATGCCGGATCCGGCGAGCATGTCGGCTTTGCGCCGTCGCGTTCTGCGCACGCCCTATGCGCTCTTCGCCGCCGCCACCGTCGGCTGGCTTCCCGGCGCGATCATCTTTCCGGCCGTGATCGACTGGGTCGCCGGCCCGATCGCGGCTTCCGTCTACATGCACTTCGCCATCTCGTTCGTCAGCTCGTGGCTCATCGCCCTCACGTACTCCTTTCTCTTGCTCGAGGCGGTGATCTTACAAGTCGTGTACCCGCAGTTCTGGACCGGCACCTGCGACATCCGCGGCTCGGCGCGCACCGAGCTGGCGCATGTCACCGCTCGCCTCACCGTGTTCCAGATCTTAGCCGGCATCATCCCGCTCGCCGGCGCCGCGATGATCGTCGGCGCCGGTCCCGAGGCCATCGACCCTGAGCGTTACTGGGTCTTTCAAGTGATGGTCGTGGGCCTCATCTCGCTTGGCATGTGCGGCTTCGTCTTCGCCATCAAAACCGCGGAAAACGTCAAACGTACCGTCAGCGCTTTCACCGGCGTCTCCATAAACTAGCTTTGTTTATTGATTCGCCGCGTCATTGTGATAGAGTGGTGAGTGAAGGAGGGTCGAGCGTGTTTATTTCCAACCAAGTTCCGCAACTCGTATCTGGTCTCCGCGAATGCGGTAAAGACCAAGCCGACGCTTGTTGGACCTAGGGCGCGCTCCCCGCATCGCTTGATGCCGAGACACCCAGGTCCCAAAAAGACCTGGGTTTTTTAACGCCCTCGCGCTGAGGGCCAAAAAACGAGACCCGGGTCGCGCGCCGCGCGTGCCCGGGATTTTTCGTTCAAAAGATCGTCGCGACTCGTCCGCAATCCTGCGGGCCTTGGGAGGTCATTGCCGTGAGAGCCACTGCCCGCGCTTTATTCATGCGCGGAACGAACCAGCTGCAGCGGACGCGTTACCTGCAAACCCTACGGCTTCTCCTCGTCAGGATTGCGGCCGACATCCGCCGCCGCCGGCAGCGTGGCTATCACTACGACTCGGAAAGACGCGCTTATCTCGCGGAGCGAGCCGACAAAAAGCTCCGTGCCCGTCATATGAACCAGCTCTAGGAGGACCCATGCTGAGCTACGAGACCGTGCACACTCACATCCGAAGACGAGACCGACCCGGGCGCTGCCGGGGCCCGCCGTGGGTCGCGTGCCGGCAGTCCGGCTGGCTCAACAAAAAAGCCCGTCTCTCGACGGGCTTTTCGGTGCGTCTCGCCAACTCCAGGCTCAGTAGCCCGGGGGCAAGACGAAGTCGGTCAGCGTCGTGTAATAGTTCACCTGCTCGGACTCGGCCGACACCTTCCACGCCAACTGGCCGGTGAGGTAAGCGCGGTCGAAGTTGGTGTAGCCGTCGGTCAGGCCGCGGTCGGGGCGGTTTTTGCCCCAGCTGTTCTTGGCGCGGAGCATCTCGACCTTGCCCGTCAGCGCTTTCGCCTTCAGGTCGTCGGAGACGTCGCCGAAGCCGATGGCGCCGATGCCCGGCACGTTGCTGACCGAGTAGTCCTCGAGGACCACCATGTGGCCGCCTTGAGTGCCGGCGCCGACTTCGTCGACGAGCGACTTCTTGAAGGTCGCGTCGGTGATGTCGAGCGCGTTGAAGTCGATCATCAAGGACATCACGACCGGGTGACGCGCGTTCACCGCCCGGAGCGCGCGCTTCATGACCGCGTTGCGGCTTGCTTGCGTCTGCGCGCTGGCAACGGCGGTCTCGCCGTAGATGCGCGGGTACGAGACGGAGGTCCAACGCTGGTTCGCGTTACCGGCGAGCGCTTTCTGCAAAGAGATCGCGTTGCCGAAACGGTCTTTCATCGCGACGAAGGTCGCCGGGTTGCGGGCGACGGCTTCCGCGGTCGCCATGTTCGAGCCGAACGCCGTGTCGAGAAGCTGGCGCACGCGCGCCGGAGTGCGGGACTGGACGGTGGCGAGCTCGCCGCCTGCGCCGAGCGCGGCGTTGATCGAGGCGAGGGCCAACTTCTGCGCGGCCGACATCTCGACACCAGCTTCGTTGGAGAGGAACTCGGCTTCGAGCACGAAGCCGTGGCGCAGGACGATGTTTGCGGACGTGCTCCACCAGCCGCCGGTCTGGAGCTCGGTGCGCGAGCTGCCGACGATCTGGTCGTACCAGTGCCACCAGGTCCAATAGGACTCGGAGACGTCGACATCTTGATCTTGGTTCTGGAGGATCTGCGACTCGAGCCACGTCGCTTGCGCGTAGAGCCAGCAGTTGCCGATAGACTGGCGCTTGACGATCGTATGCTCGACGTCGGTGACGAGCGGATTCGAAGCGCTCGGCGTCGTCTCGGAGCAACCGGCGAGCGGCAAGGCCGCAACAAAAGCCGTGGAGAGGATCCACTTGCGAAGGGAAACGGACATGTAGGCACTCCTAATGGCGTGGAGGGGGGGGTATATGAGTTCATGAGGGCGTAGGTTCGTGAGAAAGTAGCGACGCGCTTATCCCAGATTTCAGCCACGCTGTAAACCGGATTTTATAAAATTGATATGGTTTTCAATGGAAAGGTCAGTCAAATCGACGTGTGAGCCGTCGTCCGCCAGCCACCAGGGTTTTCCACCATATACCGCACCAGACGGTGCTTCAGGTGCTCCTCGAACATCGTGACCGGCATCGTCTTCTGACAATCCAGGATGGTCCGGCGCTGGTCGACGTCGATCGACGAGAAATAGGCGCGGCGTAGCTCGCCGTAACGCTCGGGCGCCGAAGCCCGCATCTTCGCCAGCTCGTCGGAGGCGATGCGCCGCATACGCGACGCCAAAGCGCCGGAGACCGAGCCCTCGACAACCGGCCGCGCCGCCACACCAACGGAGGCCCCGCCGGCGCTGGCCTGCGTCGCGCTTTGGGGCGAGGGCAGCTCGCGCGCCGCCGCCTTGGGCGCATCCCCGCTCAGCCGCACTTCGGGCGAAGGCGGCGTCAGCGCTGCGCTCAGACGCTCGCGCAGCTCCCGGCTCGCCTTACTCGCCGTCGAGGCGTAAGAGGCGAACGCGACATTTTGGAGCGACGCGCCGAGCTGCGGATGCTCCGCGAAGTACCGTGCGAACGCGGCGAACCGCTCGGCCACGACGCTTTCCGATCCCCCCGGCGCGGTCAGCTCCGAGAGCCTTCCGTGGACGACGAGATCAGGTAAAGGAAAGGGCTGCGCGAAGCTTCGCCGCAGGCGCCACTCATGAAAGAGCGCCGCCATCGCCAACGGCTGGCAAGGCGAGAAGCCGACCGCCGTCGCCGCCTCGGGATCGACGGGCAAGGCCGTGAGGCGCCCCCAATCCGCGCGCGCCGTCGCGAGCGCGTCGTGCGTCGGCGAGGGTCCAAGGAAAAGGCGGTGGAAAGCGTCGCCGAAATCGGCGAAGCGGTGCCGCACGAAGAACTCGGCGACGCGCACGCGGTAAGCGCACATCGCCTCCGACGCGAGCCGCTCGCGCCCGGCCTGCCAAGCCAGGACGATCTCGGTCTCTTCCTTCGCGTCGACCGCTAGGTACTGATCGGCGGCCGCCGGCGCCAAAAACCCGTGCGAGGCGAGCCGGCGCCCGAGCCGGTCGAGGACGCGCAGGCGGCGCACGAGCTCCGCCGTGCTCCCCGCGTCGCGCGTCTCAGGCAAGCGCAGCCCACGAAACAGCTCGTCGAGCGGCAGTCCGAACACGCCGTCCAAAGTGAGCCAGCGCGTCTCCCACTGCATCGCGCGCTCGACGCGAAGAAACAAGGACTGCTCGAGCCCACCGAGCTCGAGCCAGACGCTACGCCAAAGCCCGAGCGGCGCCTTCCCGCCGAGGACGGTGTGCGCCTCCGGCTCGCCCGCCGCGAGCCTGACCAGATCCAGATGCGGATCCGCGAGCCCGAGCGTCAGCTCGGCTCCGAGGCGCGTCGGCAAGAGCTCGACCGCGGTCGAATCGCCCTCGCCCGAAATGAAGCTATCGGCGGCGAAGATCTTGTAAGAGCGCCGCACCTTGTCCACGCCCGGCGCCAGAATGCGCACCCCGGCGAGCTGCTGGACGATGCGCTCGAAAGCGAAGAGGCGGCTCTTCACTGTCGTGCTCGCATGCTTCAAATGATCCTCGGAGCGAATCACGAGGAGCCGGTGCTGCCCCGCGAGCATCTGCTCCTGCAAGCTCGCGAGCACGACGGCGAGCGCGTTCAGCTCGACCGAGGACATGACGGGAGCGAGCCCCGCCTGCGCCGCGCGCCGCATCGCGCTCTCCTCGGGACCGTCGGAGAAGGTGGTCTCCTCGTAGGCGCGCACCCACCACGCAGGCAACACGAGGTGCGGCGCAATCGACGCGAGACTGGCAGGCACGACATCGGACAAAGGCAGTGGTTCCCCATTTCGAACCACCCAACCTAGCAGTCACGCCCGCCCCGTGCCAGTCTCCCGAGCACCCGCTCCGTGCCTAAAAGATGCCTATCGGGCGAGCTCCGGGACACCCTTGGCCCCCGCCCTTTTTAAGCTGTCGCCGACGCGACGCGCCTTCGGATCGCGTGATCGAGCGAGGCGCCTCTCCAGCCCCTCCAGGAGCTGGCTCACGGCGCCCGTTGGCATCTCGACCATGACCCAAGCCCGATACCGCAGCCTGCCGTTTGCGTCGGCTGCGCTCGTCTCGTAATAGACATCCGAAACCCGCGCCAAGCGCCCGTGCGCCTCGCGCCCCGCTTCCTCGAGCGCGCGCTCCAGCTCGACGGTGGCGGCTTTGGCGGCGTCCGCGCCCGCCAACTCGGTGGTAGCCTCCCTGCCGGCCGCGACGTAGGCCGCGAGACTTGCGTCCATCGCGCCTAGCTGCGTGTCCTTCATGCCGCCGGCGACGTCACCCAGACGGTCGCGCGCGAAAATGAAGCGAAACCCGGCGCCCGCCTGCGCCGGCTTGTGCCACCGCGCCGGCGCGAGCACGACCCAAGCCGGAGCTTTTGCGCTCGAGGTCTCGAGGACGTCCTGCTTGGGCGCGGTCGTGCTTACGCAAGCCGTCGGGCCGCCCATCCCGAGCGCGACGACGAGGGCCGACCAGACGGCGGGATTACTCAGGTTTTTTCGAAAGCTTTGGCCCATCCGACGCTCCCGAACGGTTACGCTGCGCGATGCGATTCTTCACCTGTTTGATCCGCTCCATCACCGTCATCCGCAGCGCGAGGTTCTCGGACACGATCATCATGACGACCTCGAGCTCGTCCTGAGTGCCCCGGTTCACGTCCTTCGTGATCTTCTTCTCGTCTTTGGCCATGCCGCGCTTCCCCCTCGTCCCTCCCTTTTCGACCGCATGCGGCGGGAACTTGAGGAATCAGGGGTTTACGGATTCACAGGAGGTGATGGACGAGGCCGATGCCGAGCCAGTCGTCCGCCTTTTTCAGGTTGGCGTTGACGTCGAAACCCTTTTTTCGGCAGTTGTCCCGGGTGCATCGGGGCTCCAGGTAGTCGAGGAAGCGGTGGTGCGCCTCCACTCGGATCGCCCAGGCCAGGTCGTAGAAGACGTCGAAGTAGACGCCGGCATCCCAGGCCTGCAGCGTGATGCTGATCTCGGTGTCTTCGCCGCGGCCGTCGTGCTCGCGGACGCCGTCGTGGCGCTCCATGTTCGCCTCGAACGTGGCGGCGGCGCGGAAGACGGGCGAGATGTTGAGCACCAGCCCGGTTAGGATCCCCGGGAAAATGTAGGCCGGCACCGGCGCGAACGGCCGGCGGCGGTCGCTCGATTCGTAGTGATAGCCGAAAGACGAGCCAAGCATGTACCCGAAGCCGCGCCACAACGGAAGGTGGAACGAGTACTGAAAGCGAGAGTAGACGCCCGAGTTGCGGAACTTCCGCTTCTCCAGCGTGCCCAGGCGCTTGACGTTCCAGATCCCCTGACTGACGCCGGCGCTGAGCGCGAAGTTGTGGTCGCGCCGAAATCCGCGCACGTAGCGATCCCACTCGTGGATCTCCGCTTTGCTGACGAACTCGTCGAGCTCGGGCTTCGGCAAAGAGGTGATCTCGTCCTTCGCGTTCTCGAGCGCGTCCTCTGCGCGCGCCGGCATGGCGAGGCAAAAAAGCACGGCGAGCGCGGCGCAGAACGCCGCCACCAGGCCCGGATCCTTCACGCCGGGCGCCCTCTCGACGCCGGACGACAGATCGATGAGCGCGGGCGCGTGGGCGCGCAGCTCGGAAACGTTTTCGGGTCTGACGCCGCCCGCAACGCCGAGCGGCGTGGCAGCGTCGTACGCGGCGAGCCAACGCCAGTCGAAGCGCACGCCGCTTCCCCCCGCGACGGCAGCGCCCTCTGGCGGCTTGCCCTGATCAAGCAGGAGGAGATCGCAGTGAGCCGCGTAGCGCCGCGGCAGCTCGCGCACGTCGGCCTCCGCGAGGATCGGCACGGCCTTCCAAAGCGCGCGTCCTTCGAGGACGGCCCGCACCGCGTCGAGCGCCGCCGGCGTTTCCGCCCCGTGGCACTGCACCGCCCTCGCCTCGGGAAAAGTCGCAAGCGCGGCCGCGACCGCCTTCGGCTCGAGGTCGACGACGACCAGAACGGCCGAGGCGCCGGACACCCCGGCCTCGCGCCAGAGCGCGGCCGCCGCCGCGGCGTCAATGTGCCGTTTCGACCCGAGATAGGTGTTAAAGCCGACCCAGCGAAAGCCGCGCTCGGCCGCGAGTCGCACGTCTTCGACGCGCCTGACTCCGCAAAGCTTCAGGGACGGGGGCCAAGCCTTGGATTTTTCTACTTGTCGAACCATGTCTGAAATTGTTTTACCCTAGATCCTTCGTTGGAGCACGCGATCCCGTGGAACCGAGAACCGACCCGTTCGACCTGTTGAAGAATGCCGGCTCCGATCCGGGCCTTTGGTTCCTGATCGCGGCCCCGATCGGGCTTCTGTTCGTCGTCGGCGCCATCGCCGCGATCGTCATCTACATAAGCCGCCGCCGCGAGGCGCGCCTCCTCATCGAGGACGTGAACGCCGAGAGCCTGTCGATCGAGACTCCGGTCAGCGGCGAGGACCGGCGTCTTGCGCCGAACCTGGCCGAGCCCGAGCCGGTCGTCCCGACGCCCTCGCGGCCGCAGCTCAAGGTCGTGCCGAAGGCGGCCGATCCCGAGCCGTCCGGCGAGGACCAAGAGCTCAGCGAGCTGCGCGGCGCAGACCGAAGCTCCTGGCTCTCTCGCCTGCGCGACGGCCTGTCGAAGACGCGTGATTCCTTTCGCGCCTCGATCGAGGCGGTGTTCACCGGCAAGACGCGGATCGACGCGGGCGTCCTGGAGAGGCTGCACGAGGCGCTATACCGAGCCGACATCGGCGTCGCCACCGCCGACAAGCTCGTCGACAAAGTTCGCAAGACTCTGGAGAAAGACGAGAGCACCGACTGGCTCGCGGTCGCGCGCTGCCTCAAGCAGGAAGCGCGGGAGATCCTGGAGCGACCGACCAAGCCGCTCAACGTGCCCGCCGAAGGGCCCTGGATCATCCTCGTCGTGGGCGTCAACGGCGTCGGCAAGACGACGACCATCGGCAAGCTCGCCGCCCATTTCCTGGCGCAGGACAAGAAGGTGCTGCTCGCCGCCGGCGACACCTTCCGCGCCGCCGCGATCGAGCAGCTCGAGGTCTGGGGCAAGCGCTTAGGCGTCGAGGTGATCAAGCACAAGCAAGGCTCCGATCCCGCCGCCGTGGCGTATGACGGCGTGAAAGCCGCGATGGCGCGGAAGATGGACGTCTTGATCATCGACACCGCCGGCCGCCTCCACAGCCGCAAGGAGCTGATGCAGGAGCTGGAGAAGGTGACGCGCGTCATCGGCAAAGACCTTCCCGGCGCCCCGCACGAGACCTGGCTCGTCGTCGACGCCACGACGGGCCAAAACGCCGTGCAGCAAGTGAAAGCCTTCAGCGAGATCGCCGGCGTCACCGGCCTCGTCGTCACCAAGCTCGACGGCACCGCCAAAGGCGGCGTCGTGGTCGGCATCTCCGACCAGTTCGGCCTCCCCGTTCGCTACATCGGCGTCGGCGAGAAGGCGAAAGACCTGCGCGATTTCAAACCGGCCGAGTTCGTCGAGTCGCTCTTCTGAGGCTTCCCATTTGATCCACTTGATCTTAACCGACATCGAAGGCACGACGACCCCGATCACCTTCGTTCACGACGTGCTCTTCCCCTACTCCGCCGCGCGGCTGCCGAGCTTCGTCCTCGCCAACGAGGACGATCCGATCGTCAGACAATGCCTAGACGACGCGATCGCCACCGTGCGCGAGGAGAAAAATCGCGCGATCTACACTGACGGCGCCGTCGAAGAGCTCCTGCGCTGGATCGACGAAGACCGGAAGCATCCGGCGCTGAAGACCCTGCAAGGCCTGATCTGGCGCCACGGCTACGAGTCGGGCGCGTACAAGGGCGCCGTCTACGACGACGTCGCGCCCGCGCTCGAGCGCTGGAAAAAGTCCGGCCGCGAGCTCGGCGTCTACTCCTCCGGCTCGGTCGCGGCGCAAAAGCTCCTGTTCACGCATTCGAGCGCCGGCGACCTTTCGCCGCTGTTTTCCTGGTATTTCGACACTGCCGTAGGCAAAAAACGCGAGCCCGCGGCCTACGGCAACATCCTCAAAGAGGTGCGGCGCTCGGGCGGCGAGGCGCTCTTTCTCTCCGACGTCGCCGAGGAGCTCGACGCCGCCGCGCAGGTCGGGGTCGGGACGATCCAGCTGATCCGGCCTGGGATCACCGCCTCGGATCGCCATCGGACCGCGCCGGATTTCGACGCGGTCGAGGCGATGGCTTTGCGCTGACTAGATAGACCCTAGCGCGAAAGCGCCAGGGTCTATCCCGAGCGGAGCGAGGGATCTCGCGGCGCTACCCATAACGTCCGTCACGCGACCCTCGCTCTCGCCGGATTCCCTCGCAATTTCCCGATCGCTTGTTCATGCAGCCTTTGCCTTCCCTGCTCGCTGCACCCTGGTCAGTTGCCGCAGATTGAAGCCGAGGACAGCTCAAGGGTTTGAGCCGGGCTAAGAAAGAGGCGCTCATCAGTGCCGTTAATCCTGATCGACGGGAGCTGTCATGATGGTGCCGGGACGCAGCGGCGCAGGTGAAAGCGCCGAGATCCCTCGCTCCGCTCGGGATAGACCCTGGCGCTTTCGCGCCAGGGTCTAGATACAGGTCGCGAGCCCCGAAATCCAGTTCCGCACCAACTGGCTCCCCCCAGCATCCCGTCGACTCGTAGCCAAAGGCGGCATGCGCACGTCCTTCTGCAACGTGTGGAGACGCACCCAGGCAAGCGACTGGTCCGGGCTCCCCGGCTTCAGGATCTTAGCGCCGCCAATGCCCATGTCATTCTGCGGCTCCGCCGTGCAAAGCTTCGTGTCCCGCAGCAAGGTCGCAAACCGCAAATCGAAGTCACCCTGATTGCCCGGGTTCTCCGGCGTGTGGCAATGCGCGCACTGCGTGTGCAGATAAGCGCGCGCCCGCGCGTCGATGGCAGCCGAGGTCTCCGTGATCGCCGGGATGTAGCCCAGGCTCGCGACGTCCCGCGGCACGGTCCCGGCCTCGAAGATCCCCGCGGTCGCGAGCGCGGGGATCTGGTCGTCGAAGTTCAGATGCTCGCGGTCGAAGCCCAGGACGCCCGGCGTGGCGTTGTTGTGGCAGCGCGTGCAGTCGGATTGGCTCGGGAAATAGTAGTCGAACTCTTCCACCGCGCGCCCGTCGAAGATCCGCGTCCTTTGCGTCGCCGCGCCCGAAAGGAGATGCGCGTCGGTATGCTCCGCGTTCCACCGATACGTGTAGCCGACGTACCGGCCCGCTTTCTTCACGAGGACGCGCGTCTCGATCGGCGCCGAGCCGCCCACTTCGGGGATGGCGAAGCTCTTCAAAAAGACGGTGCCTTCCGGGACGGCGAAGCCGCCCTCGGCGCGGAACGGGATCTTGGCGTTGCCTTCGGGCACGTAGACGAATCGCTGCTTGACGGCGCCGTCCGACCAGAGCTCCGAAGAGACCCGAAACGGCGTGACCCCGGCGGCGGGAACGAGCGGCGCGAGGCTGGCGAAGCAGCCCGTCTCGCTCAGCGTCCGCGGAAATGGCGCCTCCGCGCGGCGGTTCGGCGGCGCGATGCGGTAGACGTCGCCGTTCGTATGATCGAGGAGGTACATCTCACCGACCGAGTCCTCGCCGAAGGACGAGACGTTGAGGCCGCTCGGCAGGATCTTCTTGTTGCTGGTCACGCGGCCGTTCTCGCGGCGCAGCGCCCAAATGTTGCCGCTGACGTAGTCCGCGTAAAGGTAGGCGCCGACGAGATCGGGAACCTCTGCGCCGCGGTAGACGTAGCCGCCGGTGACGGAGGCGCCCTCCGAGCGCGGATATTCGGCGACCGGGAGCGAAAGCCCCGCCTGGCTGCAATTCGCCGTGCGAAAGCAGCGCGTGCCTTCCATCGTGTTCCAGCCGTAGTTCTTGCCCTTCTCGACGACGTCGATCTCTTCGGACGCGTTCTGGCCGACGTCGCCGGCCCAGAGCTCGCCCGTGACCTTGTCGAAGCTGTAGCGCCACGGGTTGCGCAGACCATTGGCCCAGATCTCGCGCTTGGCGCTGGCGTCGTCCCAGCGCGGATTGTCGGCCGGCACCACATATGGCGCGCCATGGTCGACATCAATCCGCAGCATCTTGGCGAGGAAGGTGCGGAGACTCTGCCCGTTGCCTTGCGGGTCGTTGGCGCTGCCGCCGTCGCCCGTGCCGATGTAGAGCATGCCGTCGGGGCCGAACGCGACGTGCCCGCCGTTGTGGTTCGAAAACGGCTGGTCGAACTCGAGGATCGTCTGCTCGCTGGCGCCGTCGAGCGTGCCGTCGGCCCGCGCCTTCACCTCGGCGACGCGAGACTTCAGTTGGCCGCGCACGGTGTGCGTGTAGTTGACGAAGACGCGGCGGTTGGTCAGGAACTGCGGGTGCAAGGCCAAGCCGAGGAGGCCCATCTCGTTGCCGCCGTCGTCGACGTGCGTGCGCCAATCGAGGGCGACGCGCGAGGCGCCGGCGGCGTCGACGAGCTTCACGACGCCTCGCTGCTCGACGAGGTAGTAAGAGCCGGTGCGATCGTTCGGGAAGGCGACGGCGACCGGGCGCGTGAAACCGCCTGCGACTTTGCGCAGGTTGATTTGATCGCTGGTGACGGGCTCCCCGGCGAAGCGGCAATGATCCGCGCCCATCAGCGCCCACGCGAGCGCAGGCATAACCCAAAGCTTGAGCTTTCTCATGGCGGCACCTTTATGTGTTCTCGTGGCTTGGGAGGGGTGCCGCCACTATACTGATTTGCGACTACCGCGGAAGGTGAATCCGCTTCGCCGCGCAGTTGCGAAGGGGCACGACGTAAGAGCTGATGCCGTCGAGATCCGTCACGAGGTCGAGGAGCTTGTCGTGAGGAAACGTGGCGACGGCGCCCAAGATCTTGCCGCGCGAGTCGAAGCGCGCGCAGTAGTTCGTGGTCGCGGGCTCGCGCGCGTCGCGCGGCAAGCGACAAAAGAGGTCGTTCGCCAGCAATTTCGAGGCGATGCTCAAGCCGTATAGGGTTTGCCCGTAGCCGGCCGGCGTCGGCGGACGATGGGTCGGCTGCGCCGCGATCGGCGCGAGGATGATCTCGCCGCCCTCAGGCAGCTTGCAGACGAGACCGAGCGGCTCGAAGCGATCGTTGGCCGACACGACGCCGGCGGCGAAGACGAAAGCTAAGGCGATGCCGATGGGCGCCATACGAGATATCCCCGAAGAAAAAGTTCGGGAACCTATAGTACAGACCCGACGCCGCCGTCCCGCGAATTCATGAAGGTCTCCCAGGCCTTAGAATCATTGAGGTTTACGAGGGTCGACGGGCTCGCGACGGCAAGGCTCCCGAGCGCTGCCGGCGGCAGGCGCCGCAGGGCATGGTCGAGGCGGGCTTCCGGCGCCTCGACCGAAAGCGCCAAAAGCTCGGCGGCGAAGGCTGCGGTGACGAGCACGGGATGGCCCCCGCGGCCGCCGTGGCGGGGGACGACCGCGGCCAAACCCGGCTGCAGGGCGTGCGCCAGCGCCACGAAGAGGCTCGGATCGAGCACCGGCACGTCGACGGGAAGGACGAACGCCGCACCGCCCTCGGTCGCGCGGAGACCAAGCTGAAGCGATGCGAACGGCCCCTGCTCGCTGTGCTCGTTGACGACGACCGTCGCGTCGCCGAGGGACGCTCGCTGCGCCGGGTCCGGCTCGCTCCCGAGGACGACGACGACCGAGCCGCCGCCAGTCGCGCGAAACTGGCGCATCTGCCAGGCCACGAGCGGCAAGCCCGGCTCGACCTCGAGCCAGGCTTTCGGCCTGCCCATTCGGGAAGAGCGACCAGCGGCGAGCAAGACTAGCGAGGGGGTCGGAGCGGGCGTGTGCATCGGCGCAGTTTGCCCCAGAACGGCAAAGGGCGCACGAGGCGCCCTTCAACGGATCGGCCGGGTATCGCGAAAAGCCGGGCGTCCGAAGCCGAAAAGCCGCCATCCAAGGGCGGGATAAGGCTCCATGAGCAAGGACGATGCCAGCTGTTGGCAAGGCGCGGCGCACGCGCAAGTCCTCAACAAGACGGCTGCGCCTTGCCGCGACGCGCGTCGGGCACGGTCACAAAATGAGACCTTGGCACAACTTAGTGACGCGACCGCCTCTGCGTCGTTTCACCGCGTCGGCACCAAACCCGGGCGCTCGAAGCCGCCAATCGCCGTCTCGTGATGGACCGCGAGAAGCTGCGCCGCCGCGCTGATCGCGACCTCGCGCGGCGCCTTGCCGAGGTCGCCGACGCCGATCGGACAATGGACGCGCTGAATCGCGTCCGGTCCGACGCCCATCGCCTTCAGGCGCTGCTGGAAACGGTCCCACTTCGTCGCGCTACCGATCAGCCCGATGAAGCGTGCTGGCTTCGTCACGAGCGCGGCAACGAGCGCCAGGTCAAGAGCGTGGTCGTGCGTCATGACGAGCGCGTAGGTTCGCTCACGATCCCAGCGCGCCGTCTCCAGAAACTGGAGAGGATCCAGCGGCCGCGCGACCCATTCCGCGCGCGAATCGACGAGCTCGACCGCGAAGGGCGTTCCGACCAGGGTCTCTTTCAGCGCCTGGCCGACGTGGCCGCCGCCGAATACGTAGAGCTCGGGGCCCAAGCCGACGATCTCGAAGAACGCGTCGACGGCGCCGCCGCAACATTGGCCGGTCCGGAAGCACAAGGGATAGCTCGAGGGCCCGGCCTTCGCGTCGTGCAAGGCTTTTTTCGCATCCTCGATCAAAAGATGCTCGAGCTGGCCGCCGCCGATCGTACCGAAGAATCGGCCGTCGGGGAGCACCAGGAGCTTCGCGCCCGGGGCGCGCGGCGTCGAGCCCTTGACCGCGATCAAGGTGACGACGACGAAGACCTCGCGCAAGCGCTTGAGCTCGGCCGCCTTCTCGAGCCAGTCCCATTCGGCGCTCATGCGAGGCGGTCGAGGAAGCCGCGCAAAAGATGCGCGGCGACCTGGCGGCGAAAGGGGCCGGTGGAGCGGATGTCGTCGATCGGCTGGACGTCTTGGCCCAGAGCCGCGATTGCGGCACTGACCGTCTTCACGTCGAGCGCACGACCTTCGAGCGCGGCCTCCGCCGCCCGCGCGCGCACCGTCGTTGCGGCGACGCTGCCGAAGGCGAGACGCACGTCGCGCAGGATCGCGCCTTCGCGCCACGCGGTCGCGGCGAAGACGACTTTCGAGATCGCCTGCGCTTTGCGCGTGCCGACCTTGCGGTAATGATGCACGAGAGTCGGCGCCGCCTTCGCACGACGCGGCAAATGGACGGCGCGGATCAGCTCGTCGGGACGCATCGCGGTCTTCTTGTAGCCGAGATGAAACGTGGCGTAGGGAACCCGGCGCGTGCCGTGGGTCGACACGAGCTCGATCTCAGCGTCGTAGGTCAGGAGCGCGGGCGGCGAATCGGCGGCCGGCGAGGCATTGGCGATGTTGCCGCCGAGCGTGCCGCGATTCTGGATGGCGACGCCGCCCGTCTCGGCGCCGGCGGCGGCAAGGCTCGGGAATTCCTGCCGCACGACGTCGTGCTCTTGAATCTCCATGTAGGTCGCGAGCGCGCCGATCTCGATCCCGGTTGCGGTCGTGCGCACGCCCAAGAGCTCTGGCACCCGCGCCAGGCTCAGGAGCTTCTTCGCGGCGAGCTGGCCCGCCTCGTACTGCACCATGACGTCGGTGCCGCCGGCGAGCGGCGTCCACACGCCCGGCTCCGCGGCGAGCAGCGCCAGCACGGCCGCGAGGCCCTGCGGCTGTCGAAGCTCGACGTCTCCCGGAGCGCCCCTCACCGGGTGCTTCCTTCGTCGTGGAGCGCCTTCGCCGCGGCTGCGACGGAGTCGAAGATCTTGGTGTAGCCGGTGCAACGGCAGATGTTGCCCGCAAGGCCGTCGCGAATCTCTTCGCCTGTCGGCCGCGGGTTCTTGTCCAGGAGGTAGACGGCCGCCAGAACCATGCCCGGCGTGCAGATCCCGCATTGCGCGCCGCCGCAGGCCAGAAACGCGTCTTGCAAGGCTTTGCCGGTCGGCGTCTTCTCGACGCCCTCGATCGTGCGCACGTCGGCGCCCTCGGCTTGCAAGACCGGGATCAAGCAGCTGTTCACGAGGCGGCCGTCGAGCAGGACGCTGCAAGCGCCGCATTCTCCTTCGCCACAGCCTTCCTTCGTGCCGGTGAGGCGCAGCTCCTCGCGCAGGACATCGAGAAGGCGCTCCATCGGCCGTGCCTCGA
Source organism: Pseudomonadota bacterium (assembly GCA_031416315.1). Lineage (GTDB taxonomy): Bacteria > Bdellovibrionota_B > Oligoflexia > Oligoflexales > CAIYRB01 > JANOTL01. The sequence goes on along the minus strand of JANOTL010000109.1, from coordinate 47,589 downwards.
CGCGGCGCTTCTCCCCGTTGACGACGAGGTCGATCGAGCTCATGACCTTCCCCCTTCCAGCAGCGCGAACAGATCTTCCGGAAGGCAGGGCACGCGGGTCACAGCGATGCCGAGCGCGTGCTCCATCGCCGCAGCGATCGCCGGGGCGGCGCCGTCCATCGGCAACTCCCCGATGCCCTTGGCGCCGCGACCGGGGCCGTAAGGCGCGTCCTTCTCAACGAACTCGACGTGGATGCGCGGCGCGTCGACCGCGGTCGGCACGATGTAGTTCGTCATGCTGGCGTTGGCCATGCGGCCCTCTTTCCAAACGACGCCCTCGTAGAGCGCGAAGCCGACGCCTTGCGCCACGCCGCCTTCGATCTGGCCCGCGGCCAGGATCGGGTGCACGATCCGCCCGGCCTCCTGGATCGCCCAGAAGTCGTCGACGGTGGTCGCATACGTATCCAGATCGATCGACACCTCCGCGACGTAAACCGCCCAGGCGAACGTAGCGTAGGCGTCGCCCAGATACTTTTTGTCGTCCCAGACGATCCCGGTCGGCTGTTGGTACTTCGCGACCGATTTCAAGGCGGCGTGCTTGGCGAGGTAGGCGCCGCAGGCGGTGCGAAACGCCGCGTGGTCGTAGACGTCTTCGAGAAGGCCGGCCTCGCGCAGAGTGCCTTTCAGCCCTTTCGCCGCGTTCTCGACGAGCTTGCCGACGACCATCACCGTGCGCGAGGCGACGGTCGGGCCGCTGTCGGGCACGAATTTCGTGTCGGGCTGCGCGACTTCGACGGCGTCGTAAGGCAGACCGAGGGCGTCGGCGACGATTTGGGCGAAGACCGTGTTGGTCCCCTGACCGATCTCGGTGCTCGCCGCGAGCACCCGCACGCGGCCATCCGGCGTGGCCTCGACCGCCGCCTCGGAGCCGAGGAGCTTCTCTCCGGAGCCCGTGAATCCGGCGCCGTGCATGAACGAGGCGAAGCCTATGCCCTTGCGGATGCGCCCGGTTTTCGCCGCGGCGTTTTGTGCCGTCAGCGCTGGGCGCTTTTGCGCGTAGCCGCTCAGCTCGAAGGCACGCTGCATCAGGCGGTCGAGCTCGGGATCTTCCTTCACTTCCTGAATCGTCGCCGTATGGCCGCCGCGCTGGAGGAAGTTGGCGCGACGCAGCGCCTCCGGGCTCATGCCGAGCGTCTTCGCCACCAGGTCGAGCTGCCGCTCGACCGCGAAGATCGACTGCGGCGCGCCGAAGCCCCGGAATGCGCCGTGCGGAGGATGGTTGGTCGCGACGGCGCGCGCCTTGATGCGCACGTTCGGGCATTCGTAGGCGCCGCCTGCGTGGATCGCGCCGCGCGAAAGCACGACGGCGGAGAGCGTGGCGTAGGCGCCGCCGTCGAGCGCGAAGTCGATGTCCATCGCGACCAGCTTCCCGGCCTTCGTGACGGCGGTGCGATGGCGCGTGCGCGAAGGGTGGCGCTTGGTCGTGGCCACCATGTCCTCGGCTCGGTCGTAGATGAGCTTCACCGGCTTGTTCGCTTTGTAGGCGAGGAGCGCGGCGTGACCGGCGATCATCGACGGATACTCTTCCTTGCCGCCGAAACCGCCGCCGGTCTCCATCTGGATGACCCGGATCTTATCGGGGCTCAAGCCGAAGAGCGGCTTCAGCGCCTTGTGAACGTAATATGGACACTGCAGCGAGCCCCAAACCGTGACGCCTTCTTTCGCGTCGTAAGCGGCGATCACGCCATTAGGCTCGATGTAAAGCTGCTCCTGCGCGCCGGTGTGATAGACGCCTTCGACGACCACGAGGCTCGGGTCGCGGAAGGCCGAATCGACGTCGCCCTTGACGATGTCGATCGCCTTGAAGACGTTGTCCTCGCCCCAGATGACGAGCTTCTTGGCGAGCGAGTCCTCGAGGTCGAAGAGCGGCGGCAAAGGGGAGGTCCGGATTTCGATGCCGCGACGCGCGCGCTCGAGGGCATGGCGGTCCGGATGGGCGACGAGGAGGACGGCCTCTTCGGGATGATTGACGACGCCGTCGGCCAGGTACGGCTGGTCCTCCAAGAGGAGCAGCACGGAGTTCTTCCCCGGAATGTCGCGCGCGGTGACGATCACGTATTCGTCCCAGGGCACGTCCTTCGCGAAGACGATCTCCTCGATCTTCCCGCGCGCGACCCGGCTGCGGATCGTCGCGCCGAACCACATGTCGGGAAGCACGAGATCGTCGACGTACTCGCCGCGGCCTTCGAGCTTGGCGCGGCCTTCGCGGCGCGGCACCGAGCGTCCGAACGCCGGCGCCTCCGGCCCCGTCCCTCTTTGATCGCGTGGCACTATGGTATCCTCCGAGATCAAGCTAACACGAGGCGACCTTGACGGAGCAAGCAGTATTGGTGACGGGCGGAGCCGGCTACATCGGCTCCCACTTCGCACGTCTTCTGACCGCGCGCGGCGGCCGTGTCGTGGTCGTCGACGACCTCACCACCGGCTTCCGCGAGAACCTCGTCTCCGAGGCGCCCTTCTATCAGCTGGACGTCAACGACACCGGTGCGCTCACCGAGATCATGAAAAAGCACGCGATCTCGGCGGTCGCTCATTTCGCCGGCGTGCTCAGCGTCCCCGAGTCGGTTCGCGATCCCGGGAAATACTACCGCGTCAACACCACGGGGATGCTCTCGGTGATGGAGGCGGTGAAAGCCGCCAAGGTCGGGCGCCTCGTCTTCTCCTCGACCTGCGCCACGTACGGTGACTGCGGCGATCGCGCGGTCCTCGAGAGCGACCGCCCCAATCCCGCGAGCCCCTACGGCTGGTCGAAGGTGATGAGCGAGCGCATCCTCATGGATTTCGCCGCGCAGACGGGCCTGAAGTACGTGGTCCTGCGCTATTTCAACGTCGCCGGCGCCGAGCCGGGCTTGAGCCTCGGGCAGCGCTCGAAGGTGGCGGTCCACCTCTACAAGATCGCCGCCGAGGCGGCCGCCGGGAAACGCGCGGGCGTCACCGTCTACGGCGAGGACTATGCGACGCGCGACGGCACCTGCATCAGAGACTACGTGCACGTCGAGGATTTGGCCGACGCCCACCTCGCGGCCCTCGCGTATCTTCGCGCGGGTGGCGAAAGCGACGCCTTCAACTGCGGCTACGGCAAAGGCGCGAGCGTGAAGGAAGTGCTCGCTGCGATCGAGCGCGCCACGGGGCGGAAGCTCCAAGTCACGAGCGGCCCGCGAAGGCCGGGCGACGTCGCCTCGATCCTCGCCGACTGCTCGAAAATCGGCCGAGTCCTGGGCTGGAAGCCGCGCTTCGCAGACCTCGAGGTGATCGCGAAGCACGCTTACGAGTGGGAAAAAAAGCTTACTTGAGCTCGACGAGGATTTCCGCGGTGAGCGGCCGGTTCGCGACCGGCACGCTCGGAAACGCGGACTTGCCGGCGCTGCCGTCGCGACAGGTCTTACCCTGCGCTAGGACGTCGACCCGGAGATCGTAGCTCGTATTCGCCGGCGAAAAAGGCAGCAGGATGGGGTACGCGCCGCCGGCGAGCGCGACCGAGATCTCGCCCCAAGATTGATCGTCGGTCGCGCCGGACGGCGAGACATTGATGCAGCCGTTCATGGAGGCGACGAGCGGGTTCGAGCTGACGATCCGCATCGCGACCGGCGCGAAGTGATACGACGGCAGCAACGCGGCGCCGCGGAAGCGCGTCTCGTAAGGCTTGCCGGTGGTCGCGTTCTGAGCGCCGATCTCGAAGCGCTGGCAGTTGGCGCCGACGCGCAAGGTCAGCGTGTGCGCGAGGACGAGGCCGCTCGCCGGAACTGCCACGGTCGGACGGTAGAGCGCCTCGGGGCCGACGCGGCCGACGCCGCTGGCGAAAGAGAGGTTCACGGGCAGCATCGTTTTGGCGCCGCCTTCGACGTCGAGGTCGACGCAGACAATCGGCTCGGTGACGTTCTGCAACGCGGCCTCGCCCTCGAATCCCGGCGCGCCCACGCCGATGTCGATCGTCGCGGTCGGGAAGGGACCGGCGCTGCCGATCGTGCCGGAGATCGTTCCGCCCGCGGCAAGGACGCCCATGTCGAGCTGCCAGGCGAAGGTGCCGACGGCGCCGACGAATTCCTCGAACTCGCCGAGCTTGGCGCCGAGCCCGAGCGCACAGGGAACGCCGGCCGCTTGCAGATGGAGCAAGGCGAAGACTTCTTTGGCGCCTGGACGCGGTTTCAAGCCTTTGGCGAGCAGCACGGCTGCGGCGCCCGTCGCCTCGGCTTCGGCGATGCCGAGCACGCTCAGTTCGTCGCCGTCCGCGGTCGCGACGTTGTCTACGATCGAGAGACAGTGCTTGGCGACGTTTCGCGTCGGCGCCCAAGCGCCAGGAACCGTCATTTCAACCGAAGCCGAGGTGCCGCCGGAAACCTGTGCCGCCGCGCTCTGCTCCTTCGAGTCCACGAAGCCGGGCATCGCGTCCTGGCCGCAGTAAAAGACCTGGAAGATGCCGAGGTATAGCGTCGAGACGGAGACCTTGCGCTGCGCCGCGTCGTGCGCGAGCTCCGCTTTGCGCCAGACGAAAAGCGACGCGTTGCGCGCGCGCATCACGACGCAAAGATTGGCTTCGGTCTTGTCGGCGAGTAGCGCCAAGGACGTGCCGTCGAGGGAGATGCTGACCGTCAGCGCCTGCTGCGCCTGGAGCACCGGTTGGCCGTCCGCGCCGATCGCGCCGACTTCGACCGGCAGCGAGGCCGCCGCGGCCGTAATCTTGGCGAATTCGGCCGGCGGCGTCGTCTCGCCGAAGCTCAGCTCGGCGCCGACCGCGAGCGCCCCCGCGGGCACGACCACCTCGGATCCGTTGTTGGATAGGAGCTTGCCGCCCGTCGCGGTGATCTTGCTCGTCGCCTTCACCGTGGCCGACTTTTCCTTGTAGTCGGTCTGGGGACCGCAGCCCGAGAAGCCGCCGAGCGCGAGACAAACGCCGATTAACACCCGTGAAACGCGCATCGAAGACCTCCAAAAGCCTTGTGCCCTTGGTCGGCCGAAAATCACCAAGACCTTAAATCCGAGACGGAAAGCCGAAGAAAGCCCGCGCAATTGCCGCGCAATCCGGATTAAGATCGGGCAGATAGGAGTCCCCGCAATGAGCGTCCGCTCCGGCACCCACTCGGTTTACGTCGGCTACCTGCTGTGGATCTTCGGATTCACGGGCGCGCACCGCTTTTATTACGGCCGCCCGGTCTCGGGAACGATCTGGTTCTTCACGCTCGGCCTCTGCGGTGTCGGCTGGCTCGTCGACGCCTTCCTGATTCCCGGCATGGACCGCAAGGCGGACCTGCGCTTCACGCCCGGCCCGGTCGACTACAACGTCGCCTATCTCCTCCTCACCTTCCTCGGCATCTTCGGGATCCACCGCTTTTACATGGGAAAAGTCCTGAGCGGCGTGCTCTACCTCCTCACCGGCGGTCTCCTGCTCGTCGGCGTCATCTACGACTTCTGGACGCTGAACCAACAGGCGCACGAGATCAATGCGCGCTGAGCGAGCCCTCGCTACGTCAGCAGCAGCAAAGGCCCGAAGCAGAGCCCGATCCGTCTAGGGCTTCGCCAACAGCGCATTCGCCGCCGCAAACGCCTTTTTCATGTCCGGCAGGGTCGTGATGTCCGGCACGATCTGCAGATACCGCACGCGCCCCTCGCCGTCGACGACCATGACGCCGCGAGCGAGGAGGCCGTTCTCCTCGATCAAAAGCCCCGATGCCCTGCCGAAGCTGCCGTCTTTGAAATCCGACAGGTAGGTGATGTTCTCGAGGTTCGACTCCATCGCGAAGCGCTTTTGCGCCACCGGAAGGTCACGGCTCAAGGTGATGCGCTCGATCCGCGGATCAAGCCCCTTGCTCTCGCCCAGCTCATGCGTCTGCAGCTCGCAAACCCGCGTGTCGATCGACGGCACGATGCTCACGACCTTCACTTTGCCGTCCGGCTTGAACGAGACCGGCTTGAACTGCGCATCGAGCAAGATGGCGCCGGGAACCGGCTCGTTCAACGCGAGATGCCCCTTGGCCAGCGCCAATTTCTCGCCCTTGCGGCTCACCGAGGTGCCCGCCTCGACGGTTCCGGTCGCGACCGTGGGCTTCGCAGCCTGCTGATCCACCGTCGCGCAGGCCGAGAGCGCCGCCGTCACCAAAGCACCGAGGATTCCGTAACGCATGCATCACCTCATTTTCCCCAGATATATCGCCGGGAAGCACTCCGTCTCAAGCTCTTTCGCCCGAGCGCCGAAAAATCCCCAAAGCTCAAAGACCACCCTGCCTTACCGGAGCCCTCATGCGGCCTTCCCTGGCCCTCGCGCTCGCGCTCGCCTCCGCCCCGGGTTGCAAGCAGCGTCACCCAGACGCGTCAGCGGTCAAGATCACGAACGGCCGCGCCGAGTCCGGCTTTCCTTACGTCGTCCGCGTGACGATGGACGGAAGCGGTGCCTGCACCGGCAGCTTCGTCAGCGACTCGCTCCTGCTCACGGCCGCGCACTGCGTCGACCGTGCGCAGTCGGTGGAGTTTCAAGGCGCGAGCGCCAAGCGCGCCGACTTCTTCATCCAGCCCGACTGGCCGCGTCAGGGGACAAACTGTAAGCAAGAAGTGAAGCCCGAGTTCGACCTGGCTCTCGTGCGCTTCCCGCCGAAAACCTACGTCGGCACCGAGCTTGCGCGCCTGCCCCACCGCGAGCCGGAGGAAGGCGACCGCCTCATGATCATCGGCTACGGCCACAGCGTGATCCAACAGTACGACCGCTATTGCTCGATTCCCGAGGCCAAGCGTCCCGACGGCAAATGCCACCTCCTCCTGGGCACGCGCCAACAGGGCGTGAAGTTCGACTACGCCACCGCCTTCACTTGGGATCCGGTGCGCAAAGACGCGGACGCGGCGTGTCCCGCCGAGTGCGACTCGCGCGATTTCCGCGCGCAATTCGCCGCCCTGCGCCAGGACGAGACCGTAGACCTTTTTCTCCAGACGCGCTGCGGTGGCACCCTCGACACGCGGGGCTATAAGGAATCCGGCGCGGGTCCGAAGCGCGCCGGCTTCAACGTCGTCGATAAGGTCAAAGGCGGCGTCATCGACTTTCGCGGCGGTTTAGGCGGCAAGGAGGACGGCGAGAACGCGGCCTCCGGACGCGGCGACTCAGGCGGCCCGCTCCTACTCGAGGGCGAGGAAGACGTCTGGTACCTCGCCGGCGCCACCTCCGGCGGCTCGCTCCTCGACGGCGACGACGGCGACGACGGCGCGGCGGTGAAGCGGTCGAAATACGTCAGCATCATCTCTGACCACAATCTCGCCTGGCTTCGGCAGATCGTTGCGGCCGAGAAGCTCGATTTTCCAGACCTGGCGCCCGATCCGCCCAACTAACCTCACTCGGCGTGGACGACGTCTCCCCGCTCGAGCGTCAGCCGATCGAGCTCTCCGCGCCCTGAAAGCAGGCGGTCGTACGTGCTCGCATAACGTTGCGTCGTGCCGTTCGCGCCCTGGCGAATGAGCACGATCCTCCCCGAAGCGTACTTCGAAAGCCCGCCCCCGAGCGCGACGCCTTGCACCATCGACGTGCGTCCCGGCAAGCTCGCGACCCCGGGACGATTGAACTCGCCCGAAAAATACACGGACAAGCTCCCCTGGCTCGCGACCGAGACGGTGACGATCGGATTCTTCACGTAGCTCTGCAGCGCCCGTCCGAGCCGCTCCGTCAGCTGCAACGACGTCGACCCCGCCGCCTGCACGAAGCCGATCAAGGGGAAGGTCAAGACGCCGGACGGCGAGATCGTGTAGAGGCCGCTCAAGCTGTCTTGGCCGTAAACCTTCACGCTCACCTGGTCGTTCGCGCTCAGCAGGTATTCACCTTGCCGCGTGAACGTGTTGCCGGCGACGGCCTCGGCGAGATCGCGCGCCGGAATCGCCGTCGCGCAGCCGAGCGGCAGCGATACGAGCGTCATGAGCCCGAGGCGTGCGAAAAACATCCTTCCTCCTCTGTCTTTCCCCATTATATGGTGCCAGCGGGGAGGGCGCATCGTGATGGCCACATTTGCCGACTGCCGGCCGGGCAAAATCTGCCGCGCGCTCCTTCTCGCGGCCGCCCCCGCGGTCGCGCCGCCGGTCGACACGAAGGCGCCGCCAGCCTCGCCCGCCCCCACCCTCAGCGCTCTTGTCGCCGCCGCCAAGCCCGGCGACACCATCGAGCTCGAGGCCCGCACCTACGAGCTCGACGCGCCGCTCCGCCTCGCCGTCGACCGCCTCACGGTCTCTGGCAAAGGTCCGGGTAAGACCATCCTTCGCGCCAGATTCAAGGGCACGGAAGCGCGTCCCGAAGCCATCCTCCGCGTCGAGGGTCCGACGTTCGCGACCATGACGCATGTCGCGAAACGCCATCTCGCCGCCGCCGTCGACGAGACGGCCACGACCATCACACTCGCGCCGGAGAAGACCAAGCTCGCCCCCTTTGCCGCCGGCGACGTCGTCCTCGTCCGCGCCCCGAACGATGCCGCGTTCCTCGACGCCATCGGCGCCAAGGCTTGGCGCAAGCGCTATCCGTACGTGCGCCAGACGCTCGCTCACGTGCGCTCCGTCGCCGGCCCGGCTCTCACTCTCGACCTGCCCTTGGGCATCGCCTTCCCTGCACGCGCCGAGATCATGGCTGCACCCGTTCTCCGCGACGTCGTGATCAAGGGCATGACCCTGCACTACGATCTCGGCGCGCATCCCGACCCGACGCGCTACGAGAACGCCAAGCCCGAAGCCGTCGTCGACGGTATCTTCGTCCACGGCGCTCTCGCGCCGCGCCTCGAGGATCTGGAGATCCTGGACGCCGGCCGCCACGCCGTCCATCTCGACGGCGTCTTGTCGCCACGCGTCGAGAAGATCCGCGCTGATGGCGCCTGGAACAAGGGCAAGGAGGGCAACGGCTACTTCCGCGTCGCCCGGACGTACTACGGCGTCTTCCGCGATCTGCGCCTGCGCGGGTTGCGTCACCTCGCCATTCAATGGTCAAGCCACGACAACTTGTTCAGCGGTCTCGACTCCGACTGCGACGTCAATTTCCACGGCGGCTTCACCCAGCGCAACCGCGTCGAGGGCGCCACGATCCTCCCGCGTCGCGGCCACACTTGGAACAAGATCCGTCGGACCGAGGCGAAATCCGGCTGGGCGCCGCCCGACGGTCCCGGCAACCTCGTCCTCGACCCGCAGAAAATAGAGATCAAGTAGCCTTGCCTGCCCTCGACCCACAACAACGTGGGTGCGTCGCGTCCTCCGTCTCCTCGCCACCCGCGATTCGCCGATTTATCGTCTAGATTCGGCGCCATACCTCTCGCTTGCCGCGGATAGGTCCGGCTCAAGTTTTGAGCCGATGCGCCGAAAAGACGAAATACGGAACGATCTTCAGGAGGAACCGTCGATGCGAGCGACGCTGACCGCGCTCTGTCTTGCCACCTTGGCGTGTAAGGGTCCCACTGCCGCGACGCTGAAGAACGACGGGACCTCGTCCGCATTTTGCAACGTCCGCCCGCAAAGCTCCGACGACAACCTCACCGTTCCAAAGGACGGAGACCTCCAGGGCTGCGACGACGCCACGCTGCGGGCCGAAGAGCGCTCGCTCGAAGGCGACCTCGGCCGTATCGACCAGCGCCTCGACGCCCTCAACGCTCCGGTCGAGGGCGATGCGCCGGCCGCAAAGCCGAAGGTCGCGACCAACGTCCCCGTCAACAACGCCGCACCCGAGGGCTTAGGCCTCACCGCCGACACCGAGACGGAGCGCAAGCAGCGCGAGCTCGACGCGCTCCGCGCCGACATTCTCCGCCTCCAAGAGCGTTACACCGCGATGGAAAAGGAGCTCACGCGGCGCCGCGGCGACGCGGACGAGAACGGCATCTGCGTCTACATCCGCGGCGACCGCGACATCACCTCGTGCAACGCCGGCCGCACGCGCGCCGGCTGCCGCGCCTATTCACCGCAAAATGGCGCCTTTTTCTACCGTTTCGGCACCTGCGACGACTTCCAAATCGACGACGACTACAGAGACCTCCTCGATGCGAGACAAGGCGCCTGCGTGCGTCTCGACAGCCAGCGCAAGATCGCGTCCTGCGCCGCCACCGTCATGAAAGATTGCTTCAAGCGTGACGAGGACTATCTCACCGTCGCCTTTCGGGGCGGCAAGGAGTGCCGCGACTTCCGCACGGGCGCAGCCTTCGAAGGTTTGCGCGCGCCGACCTCCGGCGGCCGACCGCGCTCGAGCTTCGAGACCGACTGCCGCAACGCCGGTGGCATGGTGCAAAAGGGCACCGCGAGCGCCGTCAGCTGCACTTGCGGCAGCTCCGTCTCATGGACGGAGGCGATTTTCTACGACAAAGGCAGCGACGAATGCCGCCGTCTCGTGCGCGAGAAGCCGGTCGACATGAAATCCGAGGACGTCAAGACCGCCTTCCGTCGCGCCTGCCTCAACGGCGAAGGCCGCGCCAGCGACGACGCGCACGCCGACGGCGGCATGAACTGCACCTGCGGCAAGAGCCGCCTGCCGCTCCGCGTCTTCTTCGACGACTACAAGGACAACAACGTCAACGGTTTCGAGCAAGCCTGCAAACGCGCCGTCCGCGACAACGGCCGCGCGCCGGTCAGCACCCCGAGCGTCGCCGTCTCCGGTGGCTCCGCCCCAGGCTCCGTCAAGCGAGGCCGCTGTCGATGCGCCTGGGACGCCGCGCGCACATACTGCGTCGTCTTCAAGGACGGAAAGCCCTTGGCGCCCTACTTCGGCCCCGTCTCGTCGAGCGAATGGAAGTGCGGCACCGCCGGCGGCACTTCAGGTACCGACTTGTGCTACGACGCCACGCTCCAGAACGTCTTGAACGGCAGCGACTGTCGCTAGTGCCGATCAGTAAGCCCAGAGAAGGCGGAGGATCCGACGAGACCTTTCCTCCGACTCGTCCACGGCTGGAAGCGCCTCGGCGATCTGCGCGTAGCGCGGCTCGCCGTAGGCCTTCGAGGCCCGAAGCAGGAGCTCGTAGATCCTCCCCTCCTCGACCTCGCCTGCGTACGGCCAAGGCTCCGTACCCTGGACAACCGCGACGAGGAGGTCGAGCGCCTTTCGGATCCCGCGCCCGTCCGCCGTCTCGTAGCGCCAGAGGTCGACGCCGACCCGCTCGCCGATCGCGGCGAGATCCATCAGACCCCGCAGGTTGAACGTCGAGTAGAACCAGCTGTTGGCGCGCTCGACCTCGAAAGGCTGCAATCCCGTCGGCTCGATCGGCGTCGCAATGCGCCGCTCCTTCGCGGCCTCGACAATGGCGCGCGCCTCGTCCTGCTTCCCGAGATAGAGCGCGAGCGCCGCCTGCTGGGCGTCGAAATAGGTGCCGTGGTTGTTCCTCGCCTCGCCCTCGCGCAGCGCGTTCGGATGCGTGCCGAGCCAAACATAAAACTCGGAGATCCAGGCGCGCAGCCCAGAGGCGACCTCGGGCGTCCACGACGGCGAGTCCTGCACCAGCGCCAAGGCGTCCAGGAGGTCCACCATCTTCGAGAACGCCATGATGCCCTGAGCGCGACCGAAGGCCTTGCCGGGAACTCCCTCGGCGAAATTCAAGTTCGGATGCATCCGCGTCGCGGGATCGACGAACCACTTCGTCACGTACTCGGCGGCGCGCGCCACCATCGCTTCTTCGCCGTGGAAAAAATAGCCTTGCCCCAAGATGGCAACGGCCGAAAACATGTCGTCGGAAGCCTGCTTGTCGTAAAGCTCGCTGAACCCGGTCGGATTGACGTCGCCGTCGCGACGCACCCAAGGCAGCCCGTCGGCCGTCTGAGCATTGGGCCAGAAGTACCGCCCGATGCTGAAGAAGTCGTGTTTGTCGCCGCTCGGCGGCACCGCGCCCTTGTCGACGACCGTCCGAATCGGCAGCGTCAGGAAGCGCCTCGACGAGTACTTCAGCTGCTTGGCCTCGCCACCCCAGCTCTTTGGGCAGGTGAATTGGCGGGTTCGCGCCCGCTCGAGACCCTTGCCGTCGAGCGTCACCAGCGGGATCCCTACGGCGCCCTCCAAGGCCAAGGCGCCCTGGCTCAGCGCGGGTCCCGGCGGCGTACAACGGACTTTCGACTCGGGTAGGCTGCAGGCCCCCACGGAGAGGATCGCGAGCGCGCTCGCAAAGTGAAGATGGCGCAAAGTTTTCACGGTCGCCCTTATAGCCGATTTTCTTCCGATCGGCGAAGGTCAAAAGCCCGCAAACCCTTCTCATGCGCAGCTTTGGCCGGGAAGGGCTTGCGGTCTCCGCCGCTTGCGGCAAATGGCCCGAGCTGCTAAAAGCTCGTCAGTTCTTTGCGCCTCGCAAAACCCTTTGTGCGACCTCTCTGAGGCCGGGCCTGGTGAGTCGATGTTCTCGGCACGAGCGCGAACCGAAGAGACGAGCGTCGCCAAACGCGAAGCGCGCTCGGTTGTTCGCGGCCGGCGCCGTGACGACGAGCCGGTCGCCGCCGAGGCCGACCCGATCTCCGTTCCGACGCTCGCCTCGCCGCTTTCGCGGCGTTTGGGCTTCGCGCTGTGGATCGCCGCGCTCTTGGCGCTCTACGGCTTCCTGCCGCGCTCTCTGATCGCGCCCGGTCACGAAGAGGTCTTCTTCACGCTCGGCGTGATCGGCACGTGGCGCTATGCCTGGGCGCTCGTGCATTTCACGCGTTATCTCGCGTACCGCTTCGTCTCGTTCCCGCGCCACCGCCATGCCGCCGACGCCGCCGTAGAAGAAGCTCTCGCGACGCGCACGCTTCCGCGCGTGTTCGCGCTCGTGACCAGCTACAGAATGGAGGCGCAAGTCACTCACAAAGTGTACGAGGCACTTTTCCGCGAGGCCTCCGCTTACGGCGCTCCCGTCACCATCGTCGCCGCGGTCACCGATACCGCCGAGATGCGCTACATCACCTCCCTGCACGCGCGCCTCGCCGACCGTAGCCGCGTCAGCCTGGTCCTCATGCGGCAGGCCGGAACGGGCAAGCGCGACGCGATGGCCGAAGCATTGCGCGCGATCGTGCGCCGCCGTCCACGCCCCGACGACGTCGTCCTCCTGATGGACGGCGACACCTATGTGAAGCGCGGGACCTTCCACAAAGCCGTCGGCTTCTTCCGCACGATGCCCGACCTGGGCGCGCTCACGACCGACAACTACGCCATCGTGGAAGGCAACGACTGGGTCAAGGAGTGGTACGATCTGCGCCTTGCGCATCGCCACATGACCATGTCCTCACTGTCGTTGTCGCGCCGCCTCCTCGTGCTGACCGGGCGTTTCTCCATGTTCCGAGCCTCCGTCGCGACCGACCCGAGCTTCATCGACCGCCTGCAGAACGACGCGGTCGACCACTGGCGCCACGGCAATTTCAGGTTCCTCACCGGCGACGACAAATCAACCTGGTACTGGACGCTCTCCCACGGCTACCGGATGCTCTATCTGCCGGATCTCGCCACCGGCTGTTTCGAGAAGTTGCCGACGCCGCGTTTCGTCGAGGGCACGACGCGCCTCATGGTCCGCTGGTTCGGCAACATGCTGAGGAGCAACGGCCGCGCCGTCGCCCTCGGACCGCGTCGTGCGGGCCTCTTCACCTGGTTCTGCCTCTTGGACCAGCGGATCTCGATGTGGACCGCGCTGTGCGGCCCGAGCTTCGCCCTGCTGAGCGCCGTGACGCGCAATCCTGCTTATCTCGTCGCTTACGCCGTATGGGTCCTCTGCAGCCGTTTCTTCCAAGGCGTGGCGCTCGGCGCCCTGCGCGGACGTGTCAGCCCGCATTTCCCGTTTTTGCTCTATTACACGCAGCTCTACGGCGCTTTGCTGAAGATTCACATGAGTTTCCGCATCGATCAGCAAAGCTGGACGCGGCAAGGACTCTCGAGCGCGCGCGCCTCGCTCAAGCAACTTTTCTGGACCAGGTATTTCACGGCGCTCGCGGGCGCGACGTTCTTGACCTTGATGGCCATCGCCAGCAAGGCCCTGCCGTCGCCGACCGCGAGCGCTTTTCGCCCGATCGTCGGGTCAATTGGGGGGGATGGGGCTCCATGAATCTACAGGACGGATCGGAGGCCGCACAAAGCGGCAGCGGCATCCAGGCGGGGACGAGCGACGTCCCGGCGCGCATCGAGCGCGACGGGCCGAGCGATCGGCACCATATGCGCGTCGAGCTGAACTCGCTCGTCACGCTCAACGGCGCGCCGTTCGAGCTGCGCGACGTGTCGATCGGGGGCATCGGCATCCGGGGCGTCGCCGCGGGCGCGACGCTCGGCACCTCGGTGGTCGAGATCTCGCTGCCGTGCCACGGCTTCGAGCTCAAGCTCGCGCTCCCCGTCATCCCAGTCTGGCGGTCCCCCGATAGCGGCCGCGCTGGCCTGCGCTTCCTGGAGCTGACGCGCTCGCAGTCGGAGACCTTGCGTTATCTGATCGAGAGCCACCTGTCGGGCCGCCTCATCTCCGTCGACGGCGTCCTGGCTGAAGGTGGCGGCACCAGCGCCCAGAGGAAGATCGCGGCCGCCGGGCAAAAGCCCCTGCCGCGCTTCGGCAAAACGCGCCGCATCATGTCGCTTACGGCCTCGATCGCCGCCGGAGCGTTGATCCTCGCCTTGGCCGGCGTCCTGGCCTACGACCGCATCACGATCCTCGAGACGAAGCTCGCCGCCGTCTCCGCGCCGACCCTCGACGTCAAGGCACCGGTCGACGGCGCCCTCGACGGCCGCGAGTTGCCGAAGCTCAAAGTCGGCGCCGCGGCGGCGAAAGGCGACGTCGTCTTCGAGATGACCGACAACGAGCTGCGTGGAGACCTCGAGGTCGCCGCGGCCGAGCTCGACCGTGATCGCGTGCGCCTGAAGTACCTTGAGCGCGAAGCACAGATCGCCGGCGTCGTCGAGACCGAGTCGATCAAGAGCGGCGTTTCCAACGTTAAGCTCGCGCGCAACGCCGCCAAGCGCGCGCGCCGCGAGGCGGAGATGGCCGACCAGCGCTTCGCGAAGACGAAGCAGCTCTTCGCCGAGAAAGTCGTGGCGCTCGCCGAGCTCGACGCCGACGAGTCCCTGCGTCTCGCCGCGCAGACGAAAGCCGAGACGGCCGAGCGCGAGCTCGCCGAGGCCGAGGCGCGGAGCCGCCTCCTCGGCGAGGGCTTCGACACCGGCATGGCGAAGACCGACGTCGCCAACCGCCTCAAGCTCGAACAGAGCGTGGCGATGGCGCGCGCCGACGTCGCCGTCCGCGAAGCGCGCTCGAAGGCCCTGAACCTCCGCCGCGAGGACCTGCAAGTCAGGAGCCCCTGCGACTGCGTCGTCGAAAGCGTCCACTCCGCCGTCGGCGAGCAAGCGAAGAAGGGCGACCTCGTCCTACGCCTTCGTCCGCGGGAGTCGCACGAGCTCACGGTCGACGCCCTCATCTCGCAGGACGACGCCGACCGCATTACGATCGGCGCCGTGTCGGAGATCATGCTCCCGTCGAATCGCACGCCGCTCTCCGGCCGGGTCGTCGAGATCAACCGGGTGCCCAAGAGCCAAAAGCGCCTGGGCCTCCCCGATCGCCCGCAAGACCTTCAGAACTACGCTCGCGTCGTGATCTCCCCGAGCAAGGTGCTCACTGGAGTCGAGCTCGGCATGCCCGTCGGCGTGCGCCTTCGCTCGAACGCGCTCCAACGCCTGACAAGCTCCTTCGCGAGCGTTTTCTTCGGCGACGAAGAAGGTGCACACCGCGTCGCCAGCAACGAGACTCTCTAAGGCATCTCGGGCGTCCCCAAGAAGATCAGAATGTTCTGCAGATAGATGCGCGTCGGCTCGTTCGAGCCGGCGCGTATCGCGTAGAAGCGCTGTAAGCCTGCTTCCAGCACCATCCGCCGCGCCGCTCCTGGCGCAGAAGCGGCGATCGACCAGTCGGCCGCGGTGTTGCGGCCGACGTTGACGAAGTCCGGCGCGACCACGAGGTAGTCACTCCGCATTGCCGTGAGATCCGTCTCGACGGTGTCGGCCACGCCATCGACCGCCGACAGTCGTTGAAACAAGGCGTGCTCCGACGAGAGCGCCGCACCGCGGAAGAGCTTCGTCAACACCGAGAACGACCCGGTCGCATCGACCACTGGTCCTTCAGGAAGCCTCGTCGCGAAGCGCGACGCCGAGCCCAGCTTCGTCATCAACGCGTTCGCGTGGGTGATGTTGCCGTTGCCACTGCCGACCATCAACGGCAGGCCGGAGGCCTTGATCTTCGCCGCAAGGCCGGCGAAGAGCGCGTCCGTGACGCGCAGGTCGAGGTTGTCGCTCGACGAGCCCGACAGCACCCAGATTTGCGAGTAGTTGCCCCAATCCGCATGCCGCGTCGTCAAGTCGACGTCGCCCAAAACCGGCATCTCCGTGGTCTGGGTCTCGCCCGGGATCACCTGCGAGGTGTTCGACCCACTCACAATGTGGTGGTATTCGAAAGAGACCGTCGCGATGCACGGATCGGAGAGCTCGCGCAGCAAAGTCTGGAAGAAGGTGCCGCCGTCGCCGGCCCACCAACCCGATTTGAAATCCAGCACGAGCACGTGCTGATCCGTCTCCGGACAGGTGCGCGGCATCGCCGGCGCCGGCATCGGCAACTCGGGGTCTACGGGCTCTTCTTGTGGGGATGCGGTGGAATCGGCGGGATCGGAGGGACTGGCGGGAATCTCGAGCGAGGCGTCTTGCGGGGAGATCATCTGCGTCGCGGTACCTGACTGTCCTGGCGGAATCTGTGAGGTCGCGATCTCGGCTGCGGCTGGCGGCGCCTCGTCGCGCTCCTCCGCGGGGAGCGGCGTGTCGGCTGGCCGTGCATCGCCCGCGCTTTGAATGCCAGGCTTCCGCGGCGGCATCTTGCCCCCCGCAGGCCCACTCGCAAACTCCGTCGTACCGCACGCCGCGACGAGCGCGACGAGTCCGACGTGGAAACTCAGTTTAAACATGTCCTACTCCTCTAGAGCCCCGTGGAGGGCTTCCATGACCGCAAGCCCATTCGGCCTCGCCGCTAAAACCTTGCGGCAGCGGCCTTTTCGTGTTTCCTTCCGCCGGTCTAGCCCGACGATTTCGCCCGGAGGTCAGCCATGTTCCGCGCCCTTTTCCTCGTGGTTCTCCTTACGGGTTGCGTGACCGGTGACCCCGTGATTCGGGACGACCTGAGCGCCGGAGAGGTCGAGCGCTGGAACCAGAAAATCGAGGCCGACAAGCGTCGCCTGAGCGCCGAGCTCCGCAAGTACCGTGATCCTTTGCTCTCGAAAAAGGCAACGCGCACGCACCTATGGCGCGTCGAGAAGCCCGGCGAGACGCACTATCTGATCGGCACCATCCACGCCGGCGTCGCGTGGACGAGCTTCCCCCTACGCATCAAAGACTGCCTCACCCGCGCGAAGACCGCCGTCTTCGAGGTCGACCTCGACCGCGGCCCGAGCGATGCCATCCTCGCCGCCTACCAGAAATTGGCGGAGAAGGAGCTCGCGGGCCCGCGCGCCAGCGCCGCCGGCCCGAGCGCCTGGTCGCGCTACAAAGACGAGATGCTGCCGATTCGGCGCTCCGTGCTCGAGGCGCTTTCTCCGACCTTGGCGCTCAACTACTTCCTGTATATTCGCGACGAATTCGTGCGCGGCGACGACAGCCACATGGACAGCGAGATCTTCCTCGACGCGCGCAAGCTCGGGAAGAAGATCGCAAGCCTCGACACCGAGGCCGAGCTCGCGCCGACCTTCGAGATGATGGAGGGCCTGCTCGAGCCACTCTCCGTCGAGGATTTCCGCAAGATCTTCGAGGGCGATCCCTTCGAAGCCTACAAGCGCCACCTCACCGGCGCGTACGAGCTCGCCGTCACCTACAAGACCGGCGATCACACCGCCGTCGAAGCGCTCGTGAAAAAGCTGATGAGCGCCCAGCGCTACGACGTGCTGATCCGCCGGCGCAACTTGGCGTGGCTTCCGCGTCTGGAGAAGCACCTCGCCGGAGGTCCGGCGCTGGTCGCCGTCGGCGTCGGCCATATGACCGGAGACGCCTCGCTGATCACGCTCCTCGCGGCCAAAGGCTACCAAGTGACGCCAACGGACCGCTGCGACCCATAGAAAAACCCCCGCGAAAAGCGCGAGGGTCGGCGAAAAGATGGTGCGGGTACACAGACTCGAACTGTGGACCTCCACGATGTCAACGTGGCGCTCTAACCAACTGAGCTATACCCGCAAGAGACAAGGCCAGGGTGGCTTTCTAACCGCAGGCCCCAACCCTAGTCAACGGCAAAATCCGCCTGCTCGCGCTTCGACTTACGATCGCCCCGTGATCCGCTCCAAGGTTTGCTTGGAGACCGGCTCGTAGTGCGAGAACTGCATCGTATAGGTCGCCCGCCCCTGCGAGATCGACCGTAGCTGCGTCGAGTACCCGAACATCTCCTCCAAGGGAGCCGTCGCGTCGACCGATTGCAGGTGACCCCGCAAGCTGACGTTGTTCACCTTGGCATGGCGACTGTTGAGGTCGGAGATGACGTTGGAGAGGTAGTTCTCCGGCGCCAGGACCTCGATCGCCATGACCGGCTCGAGGAGCAAAGGGCTCGCCTTGCGGAAGGCCGTCCGGAGCGCCGTCGCGGCCGCGATCTTGAACGCGATCTCGTCGGAGACGTTTTCTTGGAACGCGCCGCCCGTGAGCGTCACCTTCACGCCGAGCACGCCGAAGCCGGCAATCGCGCCCGCCTGCATGCTCTCCTCGAGGCCTGTGCGGACGCCCTTGATGAAAGGCAAGGGGATCTGCGTCGGCTTCGACGCGTTGACGAAGACGAGGCCGTCCTTCTGCTCGGCCGGCTCGACCTCGATCGTGACCTTCGCATACTGCGTCAGCCCCGCCGTCTCGCGGTGGAACTCCTCGGTCTCCGACGCCTTGGCCGAGATCGTCTCGCGGTAGGACACCTGCGGCGCGCCGACGTTGGCGTCGACCTTGAACTCGCGCTTCAGACGGTCGCAGATGATCTCGAGGTGGAGCTCGCCCATGCCGCGGATCAGGGTCTGACCCGTCTCGGAGTCGATCGACACTTGGAAGGTCGGATCCTCGACGGTCAAGCGCTCGAGCGACTTTACCAACTTGTCGTTGTCGGCGCCGCTCTTCGGCTCGATCGCGATGGAGATGACCGGCGTCGGAAACTGCACCGACTCGTAGCGAATCGGGTCTTTTTGATCGCAGACCGTGTCGCCCGTCGCGACCAACTTCGGCCCCGCCAACGCGACGATGTCGCCGGCGGCTGCGGTCTTGACCTCCTCGCGCTGGTTCGCCTGCATCATCAGAATTTTCGCGACGCGCTCGCGCTTGCCCGTACGCGAGTTGTAGACGGCATCGCCGACCTCGAGCGTGCCGGAATAAAGGCGCACGTAGGAAAGCTGGCCGACGAAGGCGTCGCTGACGATCTTGAACACGATCGCCGACATCGGCTCCTCCGGCAGACGCTTGCGCGTCATCGGCCGCTCTTTGTCGTCGGCGGACAGGCCCTCGGCGTCGGGGACGTCCAAAGGCGACGGCAAAAGGCGGACGACGGCGTCGAGCAACGGCTGAATGCCCTTATTCTTGAACGCGGAGCCGCAGAAGACGGGAACGATCTTGAAGCCGATCGTGGCGCGGCGCGCCGCGGCCCAGAGCTCGTCCTCGGCGATCGGCTTGCCCTCCAGGAACTTCTCCGTCAGCGCTTCGTCCGTCTCGGCGATCGCCTCGACCAGCTTCTCGCGCGCGACGGCGGCTTCTTCCGTCATGGCCTCGGGGATGTCGATTGTGTCGAAGCTCACGCCCTTCTCGGCTTCGTCGCCGTCCCACACGATCGCCTTCATGGCGACCAGATCGACGACGCCGCGGAATGTCTCCTCGACGCCGATCGGCAGCTGGAACGGGATCGGATTCGCCTGCAGACGCTCGCGGATCGAGCTCACGCTCGCGGGAAAGTCGGCGCCGACGCGGTCCATCTTGTTGATGAAGACGACGCGCGCGACCTTGTATTTGTTGGCCTGCCGCCAAACGGTCTCGGACTGCGGCTCGACCCCGTGCACGCCGTCGAAGACCGCGACGGCGCCGTCGAGCACGCGCAAGGAGCGCTCGACCTCGACCGTGAAGTCGACGTGACCCGGCGTGTCGATGATGTTGATCCGGTGATCTTTCCAGAAGCACGTGATGGCGGCGGAGGTGATCGTGATCCCCCGCTCCTGCTCTTGAATCATCCAGTCCATCGTCGTATAGCCGTCGTGGACTTCGCCGATCTTGTAGATCTTGCCGGTGTAAAAGAGGATCCGCTCGCTGGTCGTCGTCTTCCCGGCGTCGATGTGCGCCATGATGCCGATGTTGCGGTAGCGGGCGAGGTCGGTTTTCTTGACGCTCATCGTCTCAGCTCAGAAAAATAATTGGAAATGAAAAAAGGGCGGTCGACCCGCCCTTTCCTCGTTCTTTTGCCGATTACCAGCGGTAATGCGCAAACGCCTTGTTGGCGTCCGCCATCTTGTGCACGTCCTCGCGACGCTTGATCGTGCCGCCGCGCTTGTTGGCCGCGTCGAGCAGCTCGGCGGCGAGGCGCTCACCCATCGAGCGACCCGGACGGCCGCGCGAGAATTCGACCAGCCAACGGATCGCCAGCGCTTGACGGCGCTCCGGGCGAACTTCGACCGGGACCTGATAGTTCGAGCCACCGACCCGGCGAGATTTGACCTCGACGAGGGGGCGAGAGTTGTCGACCGCGGCTTTGAAGAGCTCGACGCCGTTCTTGAACGGGGCCAGAGCGTTCGGGCCTTTGGCTTCGATGATGTCGATCGCGCCGTAGAAGGCTTTCTCGGCGGCCGACTTCTTGCCGTGCTTCATCATGCAGTTCACGAACTTCGCGACGAGTACGTCTTTGTACTTGGGGTCGGGAAGGATGATGCGTTTCGGAATCTCGCGGCGGCGTGCCATATCTCAACTCTCTCCTAGAGATGCAAACTCGGAAATTACTTCTTCTTCTTGTCCGCACCGGCAGCGCCAGCCGCGCCGGCTTTCGGGCGCTTGGCGCCGTACTTCGAGCGCGCTTGACGACGAGCGGTGACGCCGCTGGTGTCGAGCGTGCCGCGGATGATGTGGTAGCGCACGCCGGGAAGGTCTTTGACCCGGCCGCCGCGCACCATCACGACGCTGTGCTCTTGGAGGTTGTGACCTTCGCCACCGATGTAGCTGGTCACTTCGATTTGGTTCGTGAGGCGCACGCGGGCGACTTTACGAAGGGCCGAGTTCGGCTTCTTCGGGGTCGTCGTGTAGACGCGCACGCAAACGCCACGCCGCATGGGGCAGCTGACGAGGGCAGGCGACTTACTCTTGGCTTTGACCGCGTGACGGCCGGTTTTGATGAGCTGCATGATCGTAGGCATGTAACGAGGTCCCTCAGGGAGAACATTATCAACTAAATCATGGAGTTACCCGGGCTCAGCACGCCCGAGAAACAGACCTTATGCGGGATAAGGGAGTGTATCCGTACCAAAAGACTGAAGATGCCGCAACATCTGAATGACGCTCCCGTACCGTTGTCGACGGAATTCTCGGCCTCCACGATTTCATGCGCGGCTTACCCGTATAAAGAGGGCGGTCATTAAGACCGCCCTCTCGCATGGACTCGAAAAACACTACAGATCAGGTCGCGGAGGCAGCTTCGGCGACTTCGGCCTTGGCGGCAGGGGCTTTCACGCGACTCGGAACTTCGGCCTTGAGGTCGCGATAGACCTTGGCTCCGGTACCGGCCGGGATCAGACGTCCCATGATCACGTTCTCTTTCAGACCGCGCAGGTAGTCCACCTTGCTGTTGATCGAGGCTTCCGTGAGCACTTTCGTCGTTTCCTGGAAGGACGCGGCCGAGATGAAGCTTTCGGTCGACAAGGACGCCTTGGTGATGCCAAGGAGCAGCGATTCGAACGTGGCTTCCTGCTTACCCTCTTCCTTCATCTGACCGTTGGTGATGGCGAGGTCGAACCGGTCGACCTGCTCCGCCGGGAGGTACTTCGTATCGCCCGGATCGACGATCTTCACGCGGCGCAGCATCTGACGCACGATGACTTCGATGTGCTTGTCGTTGATCTCGACGCCCTGGAGTCGGTAGACCTCCTGGATGTTGTCGACGAGGAAGCGAGCCAGCTCGACGCGCCCGAGCACTTCGAGGATCTCGTGCGGGTTGACCTGTCCGTCGACCAAGAGCTCACCGCGACGAACGAAGTCGCCCTCGGTGACCACGACGTGCTTGCCTTTCGGGATCAGGTACTCTTTCGCTTCGCCCGCGTCGTCCGTCAGCAAGAGCTTGCGCTTGCCTTTGGTGTCGGCGCCGAAGGAAACCGTACCGTCGCGATCGGCCATGACCGCGAGGTCTTTGGGCTTACGAGCTTCGAAGAGCTCGGCGACCCGCGGCAGGCCCCCGGTGATGTCCTTCGTCTTCGTCTGCTCGCGCGGGATCTTCGCCAAAATGTCGCCAGGATGCACGATGGTCGTGTCTTCCTGGGTGATGATGGCGCCGACCGGCAAGTTGTAGACGGCGTCTTTCTTCGTGCTGGTCACCTTCGCCGTGACGCCTTGAGGGTCCGCGATCTCGATCCGCGGCTTCAGCTCGGCGGTACGACCTTCGGTCACGACCCGCTGCGTTTGGAACGTGATCTCGTCGACGCGCTCTTCCATCGTCGCGCCTTCACGCAAGTCGATGAAGCGGACCGCGCCTGGGACTTCCGCGATGATCGGCACCGTGAACGGGTCCCATTCGGCCAGCTTGTCGCCGGCGGACAGGATGTCGCCTTCCTTCACGCGCAGGGTCGAGCCGTACACGATCGGGTACTTCTCTTTCGTCGAGCCGTCGTCGCCGAGAACTTTGATCTCGCCGGCTCGGGACAAGACGATGAGCACGCCTTCGCGGTTCGCGACCGTCCGCAGGTTCTCGAACTTCACCTTGCCGGAGAAGCGCGAGTTCAAGGCGCTGGACTCGACCGCGTGCGAAACGGCGCCACCGAAGTGGAACGTCCGCATGGTCAGCTGCGTGCCCGGCTCGCCGATGGACTGGGCGGCGATGACGCCGACCGCTTCCCCGACGTTGACCAGGTGCCCGGTCGCCAAGTCGCGGCCGTAGCACAGAGCGCAGCAACCGGTCTTGGCGATACAGGTCAGGGTCGAGCGGACCCGTGCGGATTCGACCGAGGCCTTGTCGACTTCGATGGAGAGCGCTTCGGAGATGAGCGTGCCCGTCGGGATAACGACCGCGCCCGTCTCCGGGTTCTTGACGTCTTCGAGGGGCACCCGGCCGAGGATCCGTTTGCCGAGCGATTCCTTGATCTCCGGACCGTCGCGCAAGGGGACGAGCAGGAGGCCGTCTTGCGTGAAGCAGTCATGCTCGGAGATGATCGAATCCTGCGCGACGTCGACGAGACGACGCGTCAAGTAACCGGAGGATGCGGTCTTCAGAGCGGTATCGGCCAGGCCCTTACGCGCGCCGTGGGTCGAGGTGAAGTACTCGAGAACCGTCAGTCCCTCGCGGAAGTTCGAGGTGATCGGCGTCTCGATGATCTCGCCCGACGGCTTCGCCATGAGACCGCGCATACCGGCCAGCTGGCGGATCTGCTGCGCAGAGCCCCGGGCGCCGGAGTCGGCCATCATGAAGATGGAGTTGTTGGAGGGAACGCGGTGCTCGACGCCTTTGTGGTCGTTGCGCGCCATCGTCGAGATGTTCTTGAACATCTCGCCGGCGATGCCTTCGGTCACTTTGGCCCAGATGTCGATGACCTTGTTGTAGCGCTCGCCTTCGGTGAGGAGACCTTCGGAGTACTGCTCCTTGATCTTCTTCACTTCCTCGTACGCTTCCTCGAGCAGCTTCACTTTGATCTTCGGCACGACCATGTCGCCGATGGAGATCGAGAGACCTGCCTTCGTCGAGTAGCGGTAGCCCATGGCGCGAAGGGCGTCGGCCACGAGGACCGTGCGCTTCGGGCCGCAACGCCGGAAGACTTCGTTGACCAGCTTGCCGAGCTCTTTCTTGCCGAGAGCGCGGTTGATGAAGTCGAAGGAGACGTCGTCCGGGAGGATCTCGAAGAGGAGGACGCGGCCGACCGTCGTCTTCACGCGCTGACCGCGCAGACGCACGATGATCGGAGCTTGCAGCGACACGCCGTTGTGGTCGTAAGCTGCCCGCACTTCTTCGATCGACCCGAACATCTTGCCGCCGCCGTGGGCGCCGATGTCTTCACGGGTGAGATAGTAGATGCCGAGGACGATGTCCTGCGTCGGGACGATGACCGGGTTACCGGACGCCGGCGACAGGATGTTGTTGGTCGACATCATGAGGACGCGCGCTTCCAGCTGAGCTTCGACGCTCAAGGGAACGTGCACGGCCATCTGGTCACCGTCGAAGTCGGCGTTGAACGCAAAGCACACCAGAGGGTGAAGCTGGATGGCCTTGCCTTCGATCAAGACCGGCTCGAAGGCCTGGATGCCCAAGCGGTGCAGCGTCGGCGCGCGGTTCAGAAGAACCGGGTGCTCCTTCGTCACTTCCTCGAGGGAGTCCCACACTTCCGGACGCTCTTTTTCGACGAGCTTTTTCGCCGATTTGATCGTCGAGACGATGCCGTGCTCTTCGAGCTTGTTGTAAAGGAAGGGCTTGAACAGCTCGATCGCCATCTTCTTCGGCAGACCGCACTGGTGCAGCTTCAAGTCGGGACCGACGACGATGACGGAACGACCGGAGTAGTCGACCCGCTTGCCGAGAAGGTTCTGACGGAAGCGGCCTTGCTTGCCCTTGAGCATGTCGGACAGCGAGCGGAGCGGACGCTTGTTCGGGCCGGTGAAGACCTTACCGCGGCGGCCGTTGTCGAAGAGGGCGTCGACCGACTCCTGCAGCATCCGCTTTTCGTTGCGGATGATGATTTCAGGAGCATTGAGCTCGATCAGGCGGAGCAAACGGTTGTTCCGGTTGATCACGCGGCGATAGAGGTCGTTCAAGTCGGAGGTCGCGAAGCGACCGCCGTCGAGGGGCACGAGCGGGCGCAGGTCCGGCGGCAAGACCGGGATGACGTTGAGCATCATCCACTGGGGCTTGGCGAGGAAGTTGCCGTTCTGGTCCTTGTGGTTGAAGGCCTCGATGACTTTGAGGCGCTTCTGCAGCTTCTTGCGGGTGGCTTCCGCCTTGCAATCCTTGAGGTCGCGACGCAGATCGTCGGCCAAGTCCTCGACGCGGATCTGCGACAGGAGCTCCATGATCGCTTCCGCGCCGACGCCAACGCGGAAGGCGTTGTTGCCGTGGTCCGCGAGGGCCGCGTCGTACTCTTCTTCGGCGAGGACCTGGCCCGGCTTCAGCTTCGTGACGTCGGCGGCACCCGGGTCGAGGACGACGTAGGATTCGCTGTAGAGGATCCGCTCCACGTCTTTCAACGTGATGTCGAGGATCGCGCCGATGCGCGACGGCAAGGACTTCAAAAACCAGATGTGCGCGACCGGGGTCGCCAAGTTGATGTGGCCCAAGCGCTCGCGACGGACCTTCGAGTGGATGACCTCGACGCCGCACTTGTCGCACACGATGCCGCGGTGCTTCATGCGCTTGTATTTGCCGCAGATGCACTCGAAGTCACGCACGGGCCCGAAGATCTTGGCGCAGAAGAGACCGTCACGCTCCGGCTTGAACGTCCGGTAGTTGATCGTCTCCGGCTTCTTCACTTCGCCGTAGGACCAGCTGCGGATCTTCTCCGGCGAGGCCAGTGAGATCTTGATCGCGTTAAAAGACAGCGGATCGGTCGGTTTGTCGAAGAAATTCAACAAATCTTTCAAGTTCGTCCCCTCAGGTATGAGGTAGTAGCAAAACGATTACTGCGACAAGCCTTCGAGCCCGGTCTCTTGTCCGTCGTCACGGATCAAGTTGACGTCGAGGCCTAGGGACTGAAGCTCCTTCACGAGCACGTTGAACGATTCGGGCAGTCCCGGCGTCATCATGTTCGTGCCTTTGACGATCGACTCGTACATGCGCGTACGACCCAGGACGTCGTCGGACTTGACCGTGAGGAACTCCTGCAGCGTATGCGCGGCGCCGTACGCTTCCATCGCCCAGACTTCCATCTCCCCGAGACGCTGACCGCCGAACTGGGCCTTGCCGCCGAGTGGTTGCTGGGTGACGAGAGAGTAAGGTCCGATCGAGCGAGCGTGGATCTTCTCGTCGACCAAGTGGTGGAGCTTGAGCACGTACATGACGCCGACCGTCACGCGGTTGTCGAACTTCGCGCCGGTACGACCGTCGTAGAGGTCGACCTGGCCGTCGTCGGAGAGCTCGGCCAAGCGCAGGAAGCTCTTGATCTCGCCTTCGTTGGCGCCGTCGAAGACCGGGTTGGCGAAGTGCACGCCTTCCTTGTATTTGGCGGCGAAGTCTTTCAGCTGCTCGTCGGTGCATTCCTTGACGAACTTCTTCACTTCCGGATCGTCCCAGATCGCGAGCATCACGTCTTCGATCTGCTTGCGCGGCAGCGCTTCTTCGACCATGCGGTTCAAGCGCGCGCCGAGGCCTTTGGCGGCCCAGCCCAAGTGCGTCTCGAGGATCTGGCCGATGTTCATACGGGACGGAACGCCGAGGGGGTTCAGCACCATGTCAACCGGGCGACCGGACTCGAGGTACGGCATGTCTTCTTCCGGGAGGACCCGGGAGACGACGCCTTTGTTCCCGTGGCGACCGGCCATCTTGTCGCCGACCTGAAGCTTGCGCTTGATGGCGACGTAGACCTTGACCATCTTGATGACGCCCGGAGGCAGCTCGTCGCCCTTCTTGATCTTCTTGATCTGCTCTTCCGTCATGAAACGGATGAGGTTGATCTTGTCGCGAAGGTTGTCGAGCGTCTTGCGGACGAGCGAGTTCTTCTCCGCGTCCTTCAGCGTCAGCGTGTCCCAGCTGGTGTAGTCGAGCACGTCGAAGAGCTTGGCGTCGACCTTGTCGCCTTTCTTCGCCTGGACTTCGCCGTCTTTGCCTTTGACGTCGGCGCCGAGGGTGTCGCCGGAGGCGATGCGCTCGATCTTACGGACGGCAGAGTCTTTGATGATGTTGACCCGGTCGGTCTCGTCCTTGCGGAGCTTCGCGATTTCCTGCTCTTCGATCTGCTGCGAGCGGCTGTCCTTCTCGGCGCCGGCGCGGGCGAATACTTTCGCGCCGATGACCGTGCCGACGACGCCCGGGGGGACCCGGAGCGAGGTGTCGCGCACGTCGCCGGCTTTTTCGCCGAAGATTGCGCGCAGCAGCTTCTCTTCAGGGGTGAGCTGCGTCTCGCCTTTCGGCGTGATCTTGCCCACGAGGAGGTCGTTCGGCTGAACTTCGGCGCCGATCCGGATGATGCCGGAGTCGTCGAGGTTCTTCAGGGCTTCCTCGCCCACGTTCGGGATGTCCGAGGTGATCTCTTCCTGACCCAGCTTGGTGTCGCGGGAGATGCACTCGAATTCCTGGATGTGGATCGAAGTGAACATGTCCTCTTTGGACACGCGCTCCGAGATGAGGATCGAGTCCTCGAAGTTGTAACCAGACCACGGCATGAAGGCCACGACCACGTTCTGGCCGAGCGCGAGCTCGCCCATCTCGATGGCGAAACCGTCGGCGATCACGTCGCCTTTGCGGACGCGCTCGCCTTTCTTCACGATCGGCTTCTGGTTGATGCAGGTGTCCAAGTTCGAGCGCTTGTACTTCTGCAGCGTGTAGATGTCGACGTCGGTACCGACTTCCGTCGCGGTGTCCTTGGTTGTCTTGTCGTCGATCTCGACGACGATGCGGTCGGCGTCGACGAAGGCCACAGTGCCGTCGCGCTTCGCCACGACGCCGGCGCCGGAGTCTCGGGCGACCGTGTGCTCGAGGCCTGTGCCGATGAGCGGCGAGCGGGTCCTGAGGAGCGGCACGGCCTGACGCTGCATGTTCGAGCCCATGAGGGCGCGGTTGGCGTCGTCATTTTGGAGGAAGGGGACCAGGGAAGCGGCGACCGAGACCAGCTGGTTCGTCGACACGTCCATCAAGTCGGCTTCTTCGGCGCGCGCGATTTCCGATTCGCCCTGGCGACGGACACCGACGAGGTCGTCGGCTTTCGCGGCTTCGAGCTTGCCGGCCTGCGCGATCACGTGGTCACGATGCTCTTCGGAAGCGGAGTAGTAACGGACCGCCTTCTTGAGATCGGGCTCACGCAGGTCGCGATACGGCGTCTCGATGAAGCCGTAATCGTTGACGCGGGCGAAGGTTGCCAAAGACGAGATCAGGCCGATGTTCGGACCTTCAGGCGTCTCGACCGGGCAGATGCGGCCGTAGTGCGTGGGGTGAACGTCGCGGACTTCGAAGCCGGCGCGCTCGCGCGAGAGACCGCCGGGTCCGAGGGCGGAGAGACGACGCTTGTGCGTGACTTCCGACAGCGGGTTCGTCTGGTCCATGAATTGCGACAGCTGGGACGAGCCGAAGAATTCTTTGACCACGGCCGAGGCCGGCTTGTTGTTGATGAAGTCGTGCGGCAGGAGCGTGTCGACGTCTTGGAGCTGGAGACGCTCGCGGATGGCGCGCTCGATGCGGAGCAGGCCGATGCGGTACTGGTTTTCCAAGAGCTCGCCGACGGCGCGGACGCGACGGTTGCCCAAGTGGTCAATGTCGTCGATCTCGCCGTTGCCGTTCTTCAGCTTGAGCAGGTAGCCGACGGTCTTGAGGATGTCCTCTTTCGTCAGCGTGCGTTGCTCGAGCGGGGAATCGAGGCCCAAGCGCTCGTTGATCTTCAGGCGGCCGACGGTCGAGAGATCGTAGCGGTCGGGGTTGAAGAACAAGTTGTCGAAGAGGACTTTCGCCGGCTCGATCGTCGGGGGATCGCCCGGACGCAGACGCTTGTAAATCTCAAGGATCGCCTCGTCGAGGGACGTGATGCGATCCGAGACGAGCGTGTTGCGGAACGAGGCGTCCGCGTTGACGCCGTCCATGAAGAGGATCGAGAAGCCTTCGATGCCGCGGGTGACGAGCTCTTTCACCAGCGCTTTATCGAGGTCGGCGTTGATCGGGATGATGACGTTGCCGTCAGCGTCCTTCACGTCTTCGGCCAAGACCTTGCCGATCATGTCGTCAGCAGACAGCGCCTGGTACTCGATGCCGGCTTGCTGCATCTGACGGATCGCGCCCTGCGAGATCCGGCGACCTTTCTTGACGAAGACTTTCTGCGTCTTCGGGTCGGTGATGTCGGCGGACGCGCGCTGGCCGCGAAGGAGCTCGTAGTTCAGCTTCTTCTCGAATTTGCCGTCGCGGACGCGGATCTTTTCTTTTTCGTAGAAGTAGTCGAGGAGCTGCGCGTCCGTGAAGCCGAGGGCCTTGAGGAGCACGGTGGCGTGCAGCTTCCGGCGACGGTCGATCCGAACGTAGAGGATGTCTTTGCTGTCGAACTCGAAGTCGAGCCAGCTGCCGCGGTACGGGATGACCCGGGCCGTGTAGAGCAGCTTGCCCGTGGCGCTGTTGCGGCCCTTGTCGTGGTCGAAGAACACACCGGCGGAGCGGTGGAGCTGCGAGACGACGACGCGCTCGGTACCGTTGATGATGAAAGTACCGGAGTCCGTCATCAGCGGGATCTCGCCGAAGTAGACTTCCTGCTCTTTCACGTCGCGGATCGTCTTGACGTTGGAGTCCTTCTCCACGTCCCAAACCACGAGGCGGATGACCACCTTCAGCGGCGCGGCGAAGCTCATGCCACGTTGACGGCATTCGTCGACGGTGTACTTGGGCTCTTCGAAACTGTAGCTCGCGAATTCGACCGAAGCGGTTCCCTGGAAATCCTGAATAGGAAATACCGACCGAAACACACCCTCGAGGCCGAGGTTCTTGCGTTTGTCGGGATCAATGTCCATCTGCAAAAAGCCCTGATAGCTATTGCGCTGGATCTCAATCAGGTAAGGGATTTCGACCGCTGCAGGAATCTTGGCGAAGCTCTTTCTCGGACGAGCGAAGCTTGCTGCCAGGGAGGTCATGGGCACTCCTAAAGTCGAAAGGGACGCAGGCGACCTGCGACGAAAACCCTAGCGGAGCGTGTAAGGCGGAAAGCATACGCGCAGGCAGGTTTATCCCGCAATAACGATGTGTCGAGCCAAAGCAGACTCCGGGATGGAGGCCTGCCTCGGTGAGAGACGAAATGGCGCTCCCGAGAAAGCGCTTGCGCAGACCCCTGGCGGGGACCACACAGACGCATTCCCGGAAGAACGACGTCGCAATCGAAGAGGATTACTTGAGATCGACCTTGGCGCCGTTCTCTTCGAGGACCTTCTTGATCTTCGCGGCTTCGTCTTTCGTGACGCCTTCTTTCACGGTCTTCGGAGCGCCTTCGACCAGGTCTTTGGCTTCTTTCAGGCCAAGACCGGTGATCGTGCGGATTTCCTTGATCACGTTGATTTTCTTGTCGCCAGCGGCAGACAAGATCACCGTGAACTCGGTTT
This sequence comes from Pseudomonadota bacterium, assembly GCA_031416315.1. Classification (GTDB taxonomy): domain Bacteria; phylum Bdellovibrionota_B; class Oligoflexia; order Oligoflexales; family CAIYRB01; genus JANOTL01. The sequence goes on along the minus strand of JANOTL010000109.1, from coordinate 17,213 downwards.
GCTCTTCGACCGGAGCAGCCGCCGCGCCGCCGCCGCCAGCCGCCATCATGGCGACCGGAGCTGCCGCCGACACGCCGAAGCGGGTCTCGAACTCCTTGATGAAGCCCTTGGCCTCGAGAAGGGTCATCTTCTCGAAGAATTCGAAAACTTGGTCCTGGGTAAGCGCAGACATCTCGATCCTCCCTCAGTCTTCGGTGCAGAGGTCTTGCCCGAAGCGATAAATAGACAATGATAACTGATACTTGACTTAAGCTTGCTTCTTCTCGGACAAAGCGAAGATCACCTGGGCCAGCTGACGCGGAATCGCGACGGCGAGGTTCAGAATGTTCTGCGCAGGGGTCTGCAGGAGGCCGGCGATCTGGCCCAGCATCGCCTCGCGCGACGGCATGTCGGACAGCTCTTTGATGTCCGCAGCTTTCAGAATGATGCCGTCGAGGACGCCATTCTTGAGCTTGAAGTTTTCCTTGTCCTTGCCCCACTCGAGGAGAGCTTTAGCTACGGGCGCTGGCTCACCGAAAACGAGGACGAGGCCAACGGGTCCCTTGAGCTGGTCGGCCAAGGCCGCGAGCTTCGGGGTGTGCTCTTTGAGCGCGAACTTCGCGACGCGGTTCTTGATGACCTTGAACGAGGCATTCGCCTCGCGCAGCTTGACGCGGAGCTCGGTGAGCTCGGAGACCTTGAGGCCCCGATACTCGGCGATGATCGCGGCGTTCGCCTTGGAGAACTCCTCGGCGAACTGGTCCTTCAGGACGCGTTTCTCGGCTTTATTGCGGGCCATGGACGATACCTCTGATTAGAGCCGGTACGGCGACGGATCGATTTTGACGCTCGGGCTCATCGTCGACGAGACCGCGATCTTCATGAGATACGTACCCTTGGAGGTCGAGGGCTTCGCCTTGACCAAGGCGTCGATGACGGCCTTGATGTTGTCGGCGAGCTTCTCCGGGCCGAAGCTGATCTTCCCGACCGGGCAGTGCACGATACCCGACTTGTCCACGCGGTATTCGGTACGACCGGCGTTCAGCTCGTTGACCGCTTTGGTGACATCGAAGGTGACGGTGCCGAGCTTCGGGTTCGGCATGAGGCCGCGGGGTCCGAGGACCTTACCCAGCTTACCGACCACGCCCATCATGTCGGGGGTCGCGATCACGGCATCGAATTCCATCCAACCGCCGATGATCTCGGCGGCGAGCTCGTCGCCTCCCGACTTCACGACGCCCGGGACGTTCGCTTTCGCCAGGTTCTCGCCCTTGGCGAAGACGATGATCCGGATCGTCTTGCCGAGACCGTGCGGCAGCGGCGTCGCGCCGCGGACGTTCTGGTCGGCTTGACGAGGATCGACGCCGAGATTGATCGCGAGATCGACGGTCGAGTCGAACTTCACAAAGGTCGCGTCCTTGACGAGCTTGCAAGCTTCATCGAGGGGATACAGCTTGTCCAGCGTGATCTTGGATGCAGCTGCGCGGTATTTTTTACCGGCCTTGGCCATACATATTCTCCGTAGTGCGAGCGAGCCGACTCGAGGACGGCTCTCCTACTATGTGAGTGGGTCAGGTGACCCGAAAAAACCGTCTTACTTGACTTCCAGACCCATGCTGCGTGCGGAGCCGGCGATGATCTTGAAGGCCATCTCCGGATCGTAGCAGTTGAGGTCCTTCATCTTGATCGCCGCGATCTCATTCACTTGGGCCGCGCTGATCGTGCCGCAGGTCGCCTTGCCGGGCGTCTGCGAGCCTTTCTCGATCTTGGCCGCCTTTTTCAGCAGGTCCGAGGCCGGCGGGCTCTTCGTGATGAAGGAAAAGCTCTTGTCCGCATAGACGGTGATGACCGTCGGGAGGATCGAGCCGATCTGCTTCGTCGTCCGGGCGTTGAACTCTTTCGTGAACGCCATGATGTTGACGCCACGCTGACCGAGCGCAGGACCGACCGGCGGTGAGGGGTTGGCCTTACCAGCGGGGATTTGCAACTTGATGAAGCCAACAATCTTCTTGGCCACCGCTAAACTCCTTAAAGGACAGAGTGCCGTGGTTTACGGGAACGGCAAGACCCTGTCAATGCGAAAATAATAAATTCAAAGTCTGTCGAGAAATGGTCAGCTGTCGTGCCGCCGGCCGTTTATCGACAGACTTTCAGCCCAGTTTTTGCACTTGGCCGTAGTCGAGCTCGACCGGGGTCTCCCGGCCGAAGATGCTGACGAGGATCCGGAGCTTCATCTTGTCCGCCTGGACCGACTCGATGACGCCGTCGAAGTTGGTGAAGGCGCCGTCGATGACTTTGACGCTCTCGCCTTTTTCGAAGGTCAGGGACGCGGCGGCCTGCTTCTTCTCTTCCCGGACGGTCTCGGGGGAGGTGAGGCGCAGGACTTCCTGGTCGGAGATCGGGCGCGGATTACGCGCATTGCCGACGAATCCAGTGATCTTGGGGGTGTCACGAACCAGGTGGTTCGTGTTTTCGTTCATTTCCATCTCGACGATGATGTAGCCCGGGAAGGCGTTGCGCTCGACCTTCTTCTTTTTGCCGGACTTCAAGACCGTCTCGGTCGCGGTCTTCGGGACGATGATGTCGCCGAAAAACTGATCCATCTTGTTCATCTTGATGCGGTCGAGGAGGGTCGACTTCGCCTTCTCCTCGAACATCGAATACGTGTGCACCACGAACCAACGGAGGGCCGGGTTGCGCGAGCGGTTGCCGAGCGCGGGTGCGCCTTCCGCCGGAGTCTCTTGAGGATCGGTGGTTTCCATGGACTTAGGGCCTTATACCAAGAGCAGGTTGAGGGCTTTGGCCCAGATGACGTCGAAGACGCCGACGATCACCGCGAAGATGCCGCAGACGACCACGACGATGAGGGTCATGCGCTTGGTGTCGGCCCAGGTCGGCCAGGAGACCTTGCGCAGCTCGGTGATCGAGGACAGAAGGTACTCGTGGCGGTCCTTGTCTGACTTCAGATAAATGGTCAACCCGATGCCGAAGGCGGCCGCGAGGACGGTCGCGGCGGCCGCGAACCATTCGTACTTCTCGATCCAGTCAGTTTGGACGCCGACCAGCTGGACGGCTTGGAAGAAGAAGAAGCCCGACAGCAATGCGAAGGCGACGTAGGAAACGTTCAGCCATGTTGCATCGTCTTTCGCCATGGACCGTGACCTCGGCTTGCGAAGATAAAGGTGGCAGGCGAGGTGGGATTCGAACCCACGACCTACGGATTTGGAATCCGTCGCTCTACCGCTAGAGCTACTCGCCTATGGACTGTTTTCCAGGAAAACTGCGGCCCGCCGTCGTCCGCTTGCGCGGACTATGGCGGGACGCAATAGCGCTAAACTGAGGAACCGGAAGCTTTACTCGATGATCTCGGCGACGACGCCGGCGCCGACCGTACGGCCGCCTTCGCGGATGGCGAAGCGAAGCTCTTTTTCCATCGCGATCGGCGTGATGAGCTCGACTTCCATCTGGATGTTGTCGCCCGGCATGACCATCTCGACGTTCGCGGGCAGCGTGATGGTACCGGTCACGTCCGTCGTGCGGAAGTAGAACTGGGGACGGTAGTTCTTGAAGAACGGCGTGTGACGGCCGCCTTCTTCCTTCGTGAGGACGTACACGGCCGCTTTGAATTTATTGTGCGGCTTTATCGTGCCCGGCTTCGCGAGGACCTGGCCGCGCTCCACTTCTTCGCGCTTCGTGCCGCGGAGGAGGATGCCGGCGTTGTCACCGGCTTGGCCTTGGTCGAGGAGCTTGCGGAACATCTCGATGCCCGTGCAGACCGTCTTCACGGTGTCGCGGATCCCGACGATCTCGAGCTCTTCGTTGATCTTGATGATGCCCATTTCGATCCGGCCCGTGACGACCGTGCCCCGACCGGAGATCGAGAACACGTCTTCGACCGGCATCAGGAACGGCAGGTCGACCGGACGCTCCGGCATCGGGACCCACTCGTCGGCGGCGGCGATGAGCTCGATGATCTTCTTCGCCCAGGGGTCGTTGACGTCTTTGGCTTCCAGACCTTTGGTCGCGGAGCCCTTGATGATCGGCGTGTCGTCGCCCGGGAATTTGTACTGGGTGAGGAGCTCGCGGACTTCCATCTCGACGAGGTCGAGGAGCTCGGTGTCGTCGACCATGTCGGTCTTGTTCATGAAGACCAAGATGCGGGGAACACCGACCTGACGGGACAGGAGGATGTGCTCGCGCGTCTGGGGCATCGGGCCGTCCGCGGCGGAGACGACCAGGATCGCGCCGTCCATCTGCGCGGCGCCCGTGATCATGTTCTTCACGTAGTCGGCGTGTCCCGGGCAGTCGACGTGCGCATAGTGGCGCTTGTCCGACTCGTATTCGACGTGCGCGGTCGAGATCGTGATGCCACGAGCCTTCTCTTCCGGCGACTTGTCGATTTGGTCATAAGCCATGGCCTGGCCGCCGTGCTTCATGGCCATGATTTTCGTGATCGCCGCCGTCAGCGTGGTCTTGCCATGGTCAACGTGACCGATGGTGCCGATGTTGACGTGGGGTTTCTTCCGCTCGAACTTTTCCTTTGCCATCGCGTCCTCCCGCTTTCAGTCAGCGCTAAAAATATCGCTAAAAAAGTGAATGTCGTTTCGTGGTATGAATGGAGCCCAGGATGAGGATTGAACTCACGACCCCGTCCTTACCAAGGACGTGCTCTACCACTGAGCTCCCCGGGCTTCTTCGTCCGTTCATGGAGCGGGAAACGGGATTCGAACCCGCGACCCTCAGCTTGGAAGGCTGATGCTCTAGCCAACTGAGCTATTCCCGCCCTTGAACGTAACGCTGGATACTAGCCGAACCGCTAGATATTCCCACCGCAAAATGAACCAGTACCGATTCGCGATTCAGAGATGGTGGAGGGTGAAGGATTTGAACCTTCGTAGTCGTAAGACAACGGGTTTACAGCCCGCCCCCATTGGCCACTCGGGCAACCCTCCATCGATCTCGCCGGAACCTGGTGCGCGTTCTTTCGCGGTTCACTGCTTAACAAGTGGAGCTGGCGACGGGAATTGAACCCACAACCTTCTGATTACAAATCAGGTGCTCTACCAATTGAGCTACGCCAGCTTGGAAGCTACTGGGCGCCGACAAAATCAACCTCTGAGTCACACTATCCACGCTTCCCGGTTCGGCAAAAAACCAGTGTTTTCAACATGTTCCGTGAATCGTAGAGGTCTATGAGTACACCGATTGATTCGTCATGTCAACCAGTTGCGAGGGAGAATCACGTCGGTTTGCTTCATTCGCTCCGCCGAGTGACGGGAACGAGCTGGAGGTTGAGCTCGTAGACCTCCGTGGCCCGCTCGGTCGCGAACTGCCGCGAGAAATGGCGTCTGAACCGCTTTAGCGCGGCCTTGGCGGCGACGAGATCGGCCGGATCGAACGCTAGGGTGATGGAGGTGATGTCGCGCCGATCGAGGGGAACCGCGTCCAACGCCTCGATCGCGCGCTCGAGCGACTGTCGATGAGAGCGGCGGATCGCAGCCGAAGGGATCTCGTGCGTCGTTTGCAGCGGCAAGCAGGTCCTGGAGATGGCGCCTTCCGACTCGGCGATCAGATTCAAGCGTTTCAGACGGCCGAGGGCCTTCGTCGCCGCGGCGGCCGAGATCCCGAGGCGACGGGCGATCGCGACCGGCCTCGGATCGAAGTCGATGGTCGCGATCAAACTCAAGATCGCGAAATGCTCCCAATCGGCGATGGCGCAGAATTCGTCGTCCGAAAGCTGCCGGCGCAAGTCGTCGGCCGGAACGCGCTCGCCGCGAAGCTCGCTGATCAGCTTCATTTGGAGCTTGGGGGCCACGCCCAAGCGCTCGGACACTTTGAGCGCCGTCTTTTCCGTGAGGCGCCTCCGGCCGGAAAGAAACTCGGAGAGTCGGCCCGAGCCGATGCCGAGCGCGCGCGCGAAGGCACGCAACGAGTACGCAGGATTCTTCGCGCGGCGCACCAGGAATTCGTCCCGAAGGAGCTGCGGGAATGTCGGTTCGGAGGCTTCCAAGTTAAGGCTGCGCCGTCTCGGGATAGCAACCGGCCGCGATCGTCGAGCCATTCGGGTTGGGGATATTGCGAACGAAGAAGCCTTCCTCGTCCAGCTCGAACCAGCCGCGACCGGTGAACGTCGTGCCGTCGCGCATCTTGATCGTGCCGCGTTCCGTTAGGGCGGCGCGGATCCCGCCGCTTTCGTACAAACAAATGGGACTTATTGGGGCCGCACTTCCGCCGCTCGGGCCGAGGTGGCTCCATTGATTGCCTTGAAATGCGATCGCCTCCTCGGAGTAAAGAAAGTCGACCGCGCGGATGGCTTTCGAGGGATAGAAATAGACAAACCCGCTATTGACCGTACTCCGCGAATGCATTCGCAAATCGCGGTCGCCGAAGCGCCATTTTTTGGTCCACGTTCTGACTTTCACGATGTTTTCATCGAGGTCGAAACGCACGTCGCCGTTCAACTCCACGACGAAACCAGCCAAATCGAGTTTCGGGAGCGAGAGTCGAATGAGCATTTTCGCGTAGTATTTGGGGCTCGCCTGGTCAAGAGCGTGGGAAAAAAGCGCAGCGCAGAAGCGGCGCGTAGAGCGAGCGTTTCCATGCTCGAAATCGAGGAACGCTTCTTCGTAGATGCCCTCGTGGACGAGCAGAATCGCTTGATCGAGAGGCGTCAAGGCATCCCAAAGATCCTTGTTGACGATGAATTCCGGGTCCGCGGCGTCGAGGGGAGTCTGCCGGGCGACGACAGTCTCGAGGACGCAGCCAACGGGGATCGGGATCACGTCGCCGTCGCTCAGCCAGGGGATGGTGATTCCAGGCATAAAGCGCCCGCTGTCGACGAGGCGCGCTGCGGACGCCGCGTAGCGCTTTGCCCGCACATCGTCCAGGCGAGCCAGGCGGCCGAAGGCGATCGCGGCGCGTTCCGAGATCGTCATCGCGTCATTTCCGAGATCGGGCTCGATGCCGTTGCCGCGCGCCTCGTACCGATCGATTGATTCGATCAAGGCGATTGATCCATCGGCGTTCCGGCATAGAACAACGCCGCCACCATTGCCGCGCTCATCCCCGCCGGCCAGGAGCGTCGTGGCCCTGCGATTCGGCGCAGCGGTCACCTGCGTTTCTTCGGCCCGGGCTGCCGCCTCCGCAACGGGACCGTCGCTCGCGTGGGCCCCTGGTGACCCGGTCGCCGCGGGGCGAGGATCGAAGGCGCTACAGGCGGCGACGCAGAACGCGGCGAAAATGACAGCTGCCCTTTGAAAGCAGAGACGCATGCGAGTGCTCCGATTGATTCGAGTGTCGGTCGAGACGTCTTATCTACAAATCTCGACGCGAGCACAAGCGGATTGGGAGCAAAGCGCTCCCATCACGGCTTGCCGGGAGCAAAGCTGAAGGCGTCGTCTAGGGCGCCGCGTCGGCGGCCGGCGCGAGCGCGGCAAGGCAAATGCCCGCGGCGACGCTGACGTTCAGGGAATCGAGGCCTTTTCCGTGTGCGTGGGCGCCTGGGATGGAGGCGAGGAGGTCGCAGCGCTCGCGAACCTTCAGCGCCATGCCGACGTCCTCGGCGCCGAGGACCAGGACGATCTTGTCGTAGCGGCGGGCGGCGATCTTCATCAGGGGCTCGCCGTCCATCGCGGTGCCGACGATCCAGTAGCCGCGTTCTTTGAGCTCGTCGAGGGCGCGGCCGAGGTTGACGACGCAGACGAGGTCGGTGAGCGCGAAGCCGCCTTGCGCGGTGGCGACCGAGGCCTGAGTAAACAAAACCTGTCGACGCTCGGGCGCGACGACCTCGCGCACGCCGAAAAAGGCGGCGCTGCGCACGATGGCGCCGAGGTTGCGCGGATCGGTGATGTGGTCGAGCGCGATGATCAGGTCGCGCTCGTTGCCGGCGGCGCGGATCTCCAGGCGCCTGGTGAACTCGAGGTCGTCGAGCGCCGCGACCTTGACGACCGCGCGGACCGGGGAGGCGTCCTGCGGCTGCGGCTTCTTCGGGTCGCGCCGGAGCTCTTGCACCTTCACCGTCACGCCATGCTCCTTCAGCACGCGCTCCACGGCTTGGCGCTCCTTGGTGACGGCTTCGACGGAGAGGATCGCCTCGGGCTTGAAGCGCGCGTATTCGCGCACCGCGGGCAGGCCGTCGACGAAGTAGCTGTTGGGCGCGCCGCTCATGCGGAGATCGCGCGGAAGTCTTGACGGATCTTCTTCGCGGTCTGGAATTCGAGGTTGTCGCCGGCGATCTGCAGGAGGAACTGCGTCAGCGCGTCGATGCGGGTCGAGAAGTATTGCACACGCGGCGGATGCGCGGCGCCTTGCGCCAGCATCGCAGCGACAGATTGCCGCGTCAGCTCGCCGTTGCCGTCGACCGTGACGCTGACGAAGCTCGACGGATTGAGGCGGCCGGCGAACGCGGCGACGTCTCGGATCGGAAAATCGCGCTTGGCGTCGGCGAAGGCCTTGCGCACGGCGACGAGGACGTAGGAATAGCCGTCGAGCCGCGACTTCAGCGGCGCGAGCGCGCTCTGCGCACCTTTGCGCTCGCCGTCGAAATCTGGGGCGAGCTTGGCGACGCCGATGTTCGCCAGATGCAACATCGCCGAGACCGTGTAGTTGTCGATCAGCTTGGAAGAGTAGAGGAGCTCCTGCACGTTCGCGTGCGCCTCGATCAGCTCGAGAAGGTCGCCGAGAAAGGTACCGGGCTTGAACTGCCCAGATGGATGCGTCGCGAGCTGGCTGCGCGGCTGCGTTAGGTGCACGGTCGTCTCGGCACGCAGACGCGCGAGGAAAGCGCGGTAGGCGGCGCCGAAGGCATAGCATTCACCGATCAGGTCCTCGCCCGATTCCTCGAATACGACCTCGGTGGGCGCGAGTCCGGAGCCCTCCTGCAGCTCCAGATAAACGCGGTCGTTCATGAACATCGAGCGTACGATCTGACGGACCTGCAAACGCAGGGCCTCCCACAGATCCAAGTTGCCGAAGCGGCTCGAGGCGAGCAGGACCTGGCCGAACTTCCGGGCTTTGGTCACCTGTGCGGCGGCGGCGGTGAGCTCGTCGAGGGAGATCTTCGCCTCGCGGTAGATGACCTCGCCCAGGCGGTCGTCGATGACGCTGGAGGCGGCGAAGACGACCTGACCGGCAGTGAGATAAAGCTTTTTCAGGCCGTAGCCGGTGTCGACGTGCACGGCACCGGTCCAACGCGAGGCGAGAAGGCCGAAGAGGAGCTCGCGGAAGCCGTCGACCGGGAGCGAGGCCATCGCCTTGACGTTCTCGGTCTTCACGCCGAGAGCGCCCTCCTGGACGGTGAGGAGGACGCGCTTGTCGTCGACGCGCTCGGCAGCCCAGACGTTGCCGGCCTGGGCCGCGAACTCCTCGCCGGAGATCAAGATGCCTTGGTCCTGCTGGGCGACGGTGGTCGTCGACATGCTCACTCCTTCAAACGCTTGGGATCGATGTTGTAGGCGCGGAGCTTGCGGTGAAGGTTCGAGCGCTCGATGCCGATCGCCTCCGCGGTCTTGGACACGTTCCAAGCATTTTCTTGAAGTTTATCAAGAATATAGGCCCGCTCAAAGTCGGATTTCGCTTCCTTCAGGGTGGAGGCGCCCATGCCGGCGGCGTTGGCGGCGCGGGAATCCTCGCGGGCCGCGGCGCTGGTGAGCTGCTCGGGGAGATCCTCCACCTGGATGACCTCGCCGGGGACCATGATGCAAAGGCGTTCGACGAGGTTCCTGAGCTCGCGGACGTTGCCGGGCCAGGAGTAGGCCATGAGGTGCTCCATCGCCTCGGGGCTCACGGATTTCTCCGGCTCCTTCAGCTCGACCGTCATCGCCGCGAGGAAATGGCGGATGAGGTCGCAGACATCCTCGGCGCGCTCGCGCAAGGGCGGGAGGTGGAACGGGACGACGTTCAAGCGGTAAAAGAGGTCCTCGCGGAAGCTACCGTCTCTGATGCCCTCGGCCAGGTCTTTGTTGGTCGCGGCGATGACGCGCACGTCGACGGCGATGGTCTCGTCGTCGCCCAAGCGCTCGAGCTGGCGTTCTTGAAGAACGCGCAAGATCTTCGCCTGCGTCTTGAGCGCCATGTCGCCGATCTCGTCGAGGAAGAGCGTGCCCTCGTGCGCGAGCTCGAACTTGCCGCGCTGCGTGCCGGTCGCGCCGGTGAAGGCGCCTTTGACGTGGCCGAAGAGCTCGCTCTCGATCAAGTTCTCGGGGATCGCGGCGCAGTTCAGCGCGATGAACGGCTTGGCGGCGCGGGAGCTAGAGGCGTGGACGTTCATCGCCACCACCTCCTTGCCGGTGCCGTTCTCGCCGGTGATCAAGACCCAAGCGTTGCGCGGCGCGACGACCTTGATCTGCTTTTTGATCTGCTGCATCGCCGGCGAGTCGCCGATCAGGTCGTGGCGCTTGAGCGGCAGGCCGCCCTTCTCGCGGCGTTCCTTCATGACCCTGGCTTGCGCGATCATCGGCAGGATCTTGTCCAGGGAAAGCGGCTTCTCGAGGAAGTCGAAGGCGCCGAGCTTCGTCGCCTTCACCGCGGTCTCGATCGTGGCGTGGCCGCTCATGATCACGACCGGAATGTCGTCGCGCATCTCTTTCAAAGACTGCAAGACCTCGATGCCGTCCATGCCCGGCATCCAAACGTCGAGAAAGACGATGTCGGGAGGGTTGGCCTTGTACTCGATCATGCCTTGGCGGCCGGAGTGGGCGCTCACGCAGCGCCAGCCCTCGTCCTCGAGCACTCCGGAAAGCGACGTGCAGATCGCCACCTCGTCGTCGACGATGAGCGCCAAAGGTCCAGTCTTCTTCGGCTTGTCCTTCACGCGGGGCTCCTGGTCAAAACACGCAGCGGCAGCTCGATGATGATGCGGGTGCCGCGCGGCTCGTTCGCGGCGATGCGCAGATAGCCGCCGTGATCGGTGACGATCTGGTTGACGATGGCGAGCCCCAAGCCCGTGCCGCCGTCCTTGGTGGAATAATACGGCTCGAGGACGCGGTCGCGAAGATGCGCCGGGATGCCGGAGCCGTTGTCCAAGGTCTCGATGCGGACGGTCGAGAGATCCTGCAGCAACATGCTGCGGATTTCGACGCGTCCGGGGCCTAGAGCGGGGTCCATCGCCTGCACGGCGTTGGTGATCAAGTTGACGAAGACGCGGCTCATTTGGTCGCGGTCGAGCGGGAACTCGGGGACCTCGGCCAAGCCGGAGGTGTCGAACGCGACGTTGGCGTAACTCATTTTAAAAAGGCTGACGGTCTCTTCGATGATTTGATTCATGCTGGCATTGCGCAGCTTCACCTGCGGGAGCCGCGAGAACTTGGAGAACTCGTTGACCAGGTCGCGCAGCGAGTCGACCTGCTTCAAGATGGTCTCGAGGCAGGACTCGAAGACCTCCTTCTCTTCACCTTCGAACTTGGTCAGGAAGCGGCGAAGAAGCCTTTGCGCGCTGAGCTTGATCGGGGTGACCGGGTTCTTGATCTCGTGGGCGATGCGGCGGGCGACTTCCTTCCAGGCGGCGACGCGCTGGATCTTGACCTGCTCGGCGGCGTCGTCGAAGACGAGCACCATGCCGAGGTTCTCGCCGCCGTCGTCGAAGAAGCGGGTGCCGTCGACGAGCACCGTGACCTCGCGGGCGCCGTCACGGCGCTGGACGACCAGGTCGATCTGGGCGCTGAAGCTGTCGCGGCCGCCGCCCTCGCTGAGCTTCTCCTCGATCGGCTTCCAGAAGGCCTCGTGGATGGCGGCGCCGAGGCCGTCTCTGATCTTCGCGCCGAGCGCCAAGCGCGAGTCGAGGTTGAGGAGCGAGGCGGCGGCGTCGTTGACCGTGGTGATGATGCCGTCGGCGTCGACCGAAAGGACGCCGGCAGAGACGTTCTTGAGGACGACCTCCATGTACTGGCGGCGCTTGTCGAGCTCTTCGTTGGACTTCAGGAGGGCGATGCGCGCTTCCTCGGCCTGCGAGCGGTGGCGCTGCAGATCCTTGGTCATCATGTTGAACGACTGGACGAGCTGGCCGGTCTCGTCCTCGGAGCGCGCGGTGAGCGTCACGTTGTAGTTCCCGAGGGCCACCTCGCGCGTGCCCTCGGCCAGGCTTTGAATGGGGCCGGTGATGCCGCGGGCGACATAAAAGCCGAGCCAGACGGCGGAGAAGACGATCAAGAGCGTCATCACCACGAGAAGGATGAGGTAGCTGAGCTTGATGAGCTGCGCGCCCGGCCTGAGGTTGGCGAAGCCTTGCTGGATCGACTCGATCGACTTCAGGATCTGCGTCTCGAAGCGCGTCTCGGTGAGGACGGCGCCCAAGAGCTGCTTGGTTTGCGGGTGCACGACGGGGGCTACGCCTTTGACGACGTCCTGCTGGTCCTCGCCGGCGACGGTGCTCATCGACCAGAGGCCGGGCTCGAGGCCGAAGCGCTCTAGGGCTTCGGTGACGAAGACGTCGACGGGGCCCTTGAAAGCCTCGTCGGTCGGGCCTTTGCTCGACCAGAGGAGACGCGCGGTGTTGTCGTAGACCTTCACGGCGTCGATGCCGTACTGGCTGTCGAAGGACTCGAGCTGCTCCGGGATGATCAGCTGCTGGTCGATCATGAACTGCTCGTTCGGCAGCACGGTCTTCACGCGTTGCAGCGCGATGCGGGCGAGGGACTCGAGACGCCTCTGGTCCTGCTTGTAGACTTTGGCGCCGGCTTCCCGCGTTTGGTGCATCGTCACCCGCACTTTCTCCGAGAACCATTCGTCGAAGCTCGTGATGATGAAGCGGGCGGAGACGTAGACGAGGAGGATCGTCGGCGCGAGCGCGAAGAACATCAGGGTGGCGACGAGCTTCGTGCGCAGGTTCGAGCCGAAAACGCCGCGGCGGCGCTCGACGACGAGCTTGGCGACGTTGCGGAAGAGGAGGAACGAGAGGACCAGGATCAGGATGACGTTGAAATTGATGAGGCCGAAGTAGACGACGGTGGTGAAGAAGTCGTGGTTCTTCGCCAAGGTCTCCGAGAGGTCGAAGAGGCGCGTCTCGAGGCGCGAGAGGAGGATGAGCAGGACCGTCGTGGCGACGATCGCGAAGAGCTCAAGGATGCGCCGTCTCTCCGCTGGAGTGCGCTTTGAGGTCACTCGCTGACCTTGAGCGGGATCGTCGCGAAGACCGCATCACCGCGCGTGAAGCGGATCTCGTAGTCGCCTTGCGCCGGATCGACCTCGGCCATCTGGAAGAGGACGCCGTCGTGGGACTCGAGGTTGGTGACGACGCGCTCGACCTTGACGGCGTCGGCGCCCTTCACCCTGACGAGCTCACCGTCGCGGAGCACGCGCTTCTGGCCGTTGACGCTGATCTCCGCGTAGCGGAGCGTCGGGGCGACGAGGTTCAAATAGACGGCCCCGTGGAGGGTGGCCTTGGAGCTGGCGACGACGGCGTAGACCGAGCCTTTGCCGCCTTCCGAGTATTTCGCCTTGAGGTCCTTCGCGGTGTCGATGGTGGCGCCGCGATCCTCGCCGCCGCGGGCGCTTTGGAAGCCGACGACGTTGAGCTCTCGGATCTTGCCCGCGGCGTCCCGGAGCTGGGCGTCCTTGATCATGACGCGGTCGCCGGTGACCACCTGGAGCTCCTCGCCGTCGCGGATGACGCGCGGCTGGCCGTTCACCTCGACGAGGACGTAGTCGAGCCGTGCGGCGGGACCGCTAGCGGGCGCCTGCGTCGAGGGAATCTCGGGGCGCACCCAGGCGGCCGCCTCACCGGCTGGTCCAGCGGAGAGCGCGATCACGGCGACGACGGACATACGAAAAGCGCGCATTTTCGACCTTGGCGCATCGCAAGAATTAGGGGTAACTTGCGAGGGGTATCATACCATATACCAAAGATTGGCACCCCCCCATGACGGTGGACCAAAAGTCGGTCGAGCGCTTCGGCGAGAGCCTGGCGCGGCGCGGCAAGCAGCCCTCGACGGTAGAGTCTTACTGCCGCGATGCGCAGCGCTTCCTCGACTACCTGACGCGGTGCCGTCTGCCAGTGACCAAGGTCGAGCCGGAGACCCTAATCGCGTACCAGGACCACCTGCGCGCCGACCTCGAGGAAGCCGACAACTCCGTGCGCCGCACGACGATCGGCGTGCGCCAATTCTTTCGCTACCTGACCGAGACCAAGGCGCTGAAAGGCACGCCGTTCGACGCGGTGCCGATCCCCGAGCGGGACGAAAGGCTGCCCAAGGGTTTGGACCACGACGACGTCTTCGAGCTCATGACGGTCGCTTTGGCCGGGAAGCCGCCGGTGAAGGCGCACCGCGATGCGACGATCGTCGCGATGCTGGCCCACGAGGGCTTGAAGGCCAACGAGCTCATCAATTTGCGCTGGAGCTCGATCATCGAGGAGCGAGGCGGCGGCTCGATCTTGGTCGGCGGCGGGCGCTCGCGCTCGGTGCCGCTGTCGAAAGAGACGCGCGACCAGCTCAAGAGCTACCGCGAGGCGTATCAAGGGGTCCACCAATCGCCAGGGTTGCCGTCTAAAGAGCGTCGCGTGTTCGTCGCGTTCAAGGGGCGCGATGCGGCGAGCTCCCTACCGGACATGACGCGGCACGGCTTGAAGTTCATCCTGTACGAATTGGGCGAGAAGGCCGGGGTCAAGAGCTTGAACACCGAAGCGCTGCGGCACTACGCCGTGAGCCACATGCTCGGGCTCGGCTTGACGCCGGATCAGATCATGGAGCGACTCGGCCTGCGGCGGATGGGCAACATCGCGAAGCACCTGGGCCGGTCGGGTGCGAGCTCCTCTTGAGCGCGTGGATGATCCAAGCGCTGGCCTTGGCCCGGGACGCCGCGACCCGCGGCGAGGTGCCCGTGGGCGCGGTGATCGTGCGCGACGGCGTCGTCGTCGGGCGCGGCGCGAACCTGCGCGAGACGCGCCAGGACGCGACCGAGCACGCGGAAATGGCGGCGATCCGCGAAGCCTGCTCGACCTTGAAGTCTTGGCGGCTGACGGGTTGCGAGCTTTACGTGACACTCGAGCCGTGCCTGATGTGTGCTGGTGCGATCTACCAAGCGCGCCTCGAGCGCGTCGTGTTTGGGGCACTGGACCCCAAGGCCGGCGCGATGGGGAGCCTCTACAAAGTGCACGAAGACACCCGGCTCAATCACCGCTTGCCGGTGGAAGCGGGCGTCCTCGGAGAAGAGTGCGGGCTCGTGCTGAAAGAGTTCTTCCGGGCGCGGCGCCGCTGAGCCTTGCACAATCGGCAGTTAATTCAAAACCTTCGGATGAAATGGGCTGCCCGTTTGATTTTCCGCGACGCTCGCGGGTAGAAATGAGGCTCGAATCCACGCTCTGGGGGAAAAACATGAAGCCTTTTCGGATGCTCGCGTCCATCGCCCTGGTCATCCTGACGGGGAGCGCGCCCTTCGCGGCGGCGGAAACGATTTGTGAGCTGGCGGCGCCGGCGCGCGGTCGCTCCCTTCTTTGTCGGACGATGTCGGAGCAAGGCAAGGCGTTGACGCTCGTGTTCGCCAGTGAGCGCGTGACGCGTCAGACGGAAGCGGCTCGCCTTTGCTCTGAGCCCAGCGCGTCGATCGACGAGGCGGTGCTGTGGATGCCGGCTCACGAGCACGGCAGCGGGCCGACGAGCTTGGCGCGCGCGCCGGACGGCTGCACGGAGATCGCGGACGTCGACTTCATGATGCTTGGCCTTTGGGAGGTGCAAGTCCACTTCCCGGACGACGGCGACCGCGCGGTGTTCGAGGTGCAAATTGAGCGTTAGATTGACCTTCGCGCTGGCTTGCGCCGTGCTTTCGGCGGTCGGGTGTGGGGCCGGTGAAGCGGAGCAGGTCGATCGCGGGGGCAAGGATCGCGGCGGCGGCGAACCGGCCGTGCCGGCGGGCGGCTCTCTTTTCGAAGGGGGCGTCGTGTCGGCGCATGGCCATTTCACCGTCGGCGCGCTCTGGACCGAAGGTCCGAAGGTCGACGCCGACAACCGCGTGACCTTGATCTTCGGCACGGCGGCGCGGACCAAGCCGAACCTGGTCGACACCGTCTCGCTGGTGCAGTGGATGCCGGAGCACGATCACGGCGCGCCGCGGGATTCGATGAAAAAGCTGACGCTGACGGCGAAGCGCGAGGCGACGAACGAGATCGACGTCGCAAAGCTGCACTTCATCATGAAGGGGGCCTGGGAGCTCCGGATCGAAGCGACCGTCGACGGCGTCGCCGACACGGCCGTCCTGCCCGTCAGCGTGCCCTGATGACGATCGTCGCGATGATCGTCACCGCTTGCGCCTCCTGCGGTAGCGGCGGCGACGCGCCCTTGGTTCTTTATCCGAACGAGACCGTGAAGGCCTATTTTGCGCTGACGCGGCAGGACGATTTCTCCGTCGTCGACGGCGCCGGGGTGCGCGGGGCCGAGATCGGGCCGCAGACGAAGCAGACGGCGGTCGCGGCGGTCGGAGCGACGTTCTTGACGGACGGATTCGCGACGTTGACGCTGCCGCGCGTGGAGAATGCGCGCGACGGTCGCAGCGACAGCGGCGTCGGCGATCCATTGCTGTCGGTCCATTGGACGATCGTTCAGCCTTCGATGCTTTCGCCGAAGAAGCCGCAGGTGCAAGTCTTCGCCGCGCACAAGAAGGCGGTCGGGAGGAGCGTCTACGAGGCCGAAGACGTGAGCTGGCTGGACGTTTTCGGCGGCGGCTTCGACGAGTCCCGTGTCGGAGCAGACCTGTGGTGGGGCTCCTCGACGGTGAAGGCCGGCATCGCAGCAACTGTTCTTAGTCCGCATGCGCGCGAGATCGATGGGGTCGAGCGTAGGCCTGGGCGCGGAGCTCGAGCTACAGCTACGGTTGGATACGCTTTCGGCGAGCTCGGGAAAGTCGTCGCCGGGACGACCGTTGAGCGCCGGGGAAAACGGGAAGCGGGCGGCGAAGCCATCAAGGGCTCCGAGACGGTGGACAACGCGGTCTTTCTCGGCGGCGACGTGATGGTGACGGCGACCCAGGCGGTACGTTTGACCGTGTCGCGGTCGGCGGCTTACGGAAGGAATCGAAACGCGTCGTCGGCGCGCGGCGTGACTTTGGCTTGGCTGGGGGCGTGGTGATCACGATGTGGTTGGCGGCAGCGGCCGCCGCGGCGTTGAATTGCGCGACGCTGACGCCGGAGGGCTTGGCCGAGCTGGCAAAGGCGCGGGGCGGCCAGGTGAAGCTCGTCTTCTTCTCCAGCTGGTGCACGGCCTGTCGCACGAGCCTCGAGGCCACACATACGGACGAAAGCGCGGTCGTCG
>JANOTL010000108.1:0-21592 GCA_031416315.1 Pseudomonadota bacterium | reverse complement strand
TCGGGGCACGGGTCCCCCCCCAAGCTGCTCGAAGCGCCGGGGGTGTTTGGTTACTCCCGAGCGACGGGCCGGAGCTGACTTCAGCCCGGCGGAACCGTCAGGTCAACCGGGTTTCGACAACGGGTTCAGGGGTACAGGGGGTTGGGATCGTGGAGGAATTCACATAGCGCACCGTCGACGTTTTCCTCGCCATACGCATGTGTTTATCGCTTGTGCGTGCGCCTGCGCCCCACCCTTTGGCTAGCCCGTTTTCCCTCTCGTCTGCCTCATCGTCCGCGGCGCTGGTTGAACAGAAGGGGGCACGGCGGAGGGTGAAGCTCATGGATCGAGCGACAGCGCGGCGCGACAGGGGCCTTGATTGCAATCTATGCGGCCGCGTTTTCGAGCATGGAGCTGTGGGCCGCGTTGCTGGAAGGGCGGGGGTGGGCGGTGCGCGTCGAAGGATTGCGACTCGTTGCCCTCGCGGTGCTTCTCGGCGTCTTCGCAGTGCGGGGCATTGGTTGAAGTGCTACGCTGACGGACCATGCCGTCCGTAGAAATCCCCAAGCTACCGATCGACCCGCACCTCGATGCCGTCGTTCGTGCCGTGCGCGAAGGTGCGGCAGTGGTGCTGAAGGCGGCACCGGGCGCCGGAAAGACGACGCGAGTCCCGCCGGCATTGCGCGCGGCGCTCAAGGGCGAGGGCGTTGCCGCCGGGAAAATCATCGTTTTGGAGCCGCGCCGGCTGGCGGCGCGGCTGTCGGCGGAGCGGATCGCCTCCGAACTCGGCGAGAGCGTCGGCGAGGCAGTGGGCTACCAAATCCGCTTCGAGGGGAAATCCTCGGCAAGAACGCAGATTCTTTTCGTGACCGAAGGCGTCTTCCTCCGCATGCTGCGCGACGATCCGAAGCTCGCAGGAATCAGCGTCGTCGTGCTCGACGAGTTTCACGAGCGCCATGTGCAGACCGACCTCGCGCTCGCGTTGACGCGGAAGCTGCAGCTGACGCGGCGACCGGATCTGCGGCTCGTGGTGATGTCGGCGACGCTGGATACGGCTGGCCTGGAGAGCTATTTGGCCGGAAACGTCCGCGTCTTCGACATCGAGGGCCGAACATTTCCCGTCGTCGTCGAATACATGCCGGGCGACGAAGACGGCTATGACGTCGATCGCACCGTTGTCGCGGCCGTCCGGAAGATGGTGGCCGACCCCCGGTGCTCGGGCGACGTGCTGGTGTTCCTGACCGGGCTTGCGGAGATCCGACGCTGCGAGGGCGCATTAAACGCAGCGAGGCTCGACGTCGAGGTCGTGCCGCTTTCGGCCGAGATCCCGGCACGCGACCAGATGCGCGCCTTTCAAAAGACGCCGCGACGCAAGATCATTCTGGCGACGAACGTCGCCGAGACTTCGCTCACGTTGCCTTATGTCACGGGAGTCGTAGACACAGGGCGGGCGAAGATCGCAGGTCACGCGACCTGGAGCGGCATGGCAACGCTCGACGTCAAGCGCGTGAGTCAGGCGTCCTGCGTGCAGCGCGCGGGTCGTGCCGGGCGCGTAGCGCCCGGGGTCACCTATCGCCTCTACGGCGAAGGTGATTTTCTCGGGAGGCCGGCGTTTACGCCGCCGGACGTGCGGCGGCTCGACTTTACCGACACCTACTTGGATCTCCTGGCGTTCGGCGCGGCCTCGGGCGAGCGCGAGACGAATCCGGAGACCATGATCCCCTGGCTGGAGGCGCCGCAGCCTCGCGCCGTCGAGGCGTCGCGCGAGCTTTTGCGGCTCATCGGCTGCTTGGATGCCAGCGGCGGGCTCACGGAGTTCGGCAAGAAAGTGGCGAGCGTGCCTTTGCACCCGCGCTTGGGCGCGGTCGTAGCGCGCGCCGTCGAGCGCGGCATCGGCAACGTCGGCTTGCTCGCGGCCTGTCTTTTGAGCGAAGGCATGATCCTCTCGCGCGGCGAGCCGGCGGCGACGCGTGACGGCAGCGACGTCAAGTTGCAGATCGAGATCCTGGCAACGTTGCGGCGCGGGGGACGCCTGCCCTACGCGGCGCTCGAGCGGTCGCTGGATCGCCAGCGAGCGGCGCGCGTCGAGAACGCGTTTCGCCAGCTCGCTTCGCGCCTCAAGGTCCCGCGCGCGCACGAAGAAATCGGCGTGATCGACGAGAAAGCGCTGGCGGCGGCCTTGCTCGCCGGCTTTCCCGACCGCGTCGCCAAGCGCCGAACGGTGGCCTCGCAGCACCAGAAGCCGAACGAGCGGCCCCTCTTCAACTTCTGCCTCGGGCGCGGCGGCGTGCTGGCGGAGTCGTCCTCGGCGCGCGACGCGGATTTGATCGTGGCGCTCGAGGCGACCGAGACGCAGGCGCGCACCAAGGATCAGAGCGTCATGGTGCAGGTCGCCTCGGCGATCGATCTCGAGGGGCTTCTCCAAGACGGCGCGCCTAGCCTCTTCTCCACGCGGAAGGAAACGACCTGGAGCGAGGATGCGGAGCGGGTCGACGCCTGGGATCGCACCTACTACGGCCAGATCGTCGTGCGCGAGGCGCGCTTGCCGGTGGCCTCGGTCGATCAGGCCGCGATCGAAGAGCTCTTGCGGGAAAAACTTCAGGAGCGTTGGCCCAAGCCCTTCGACGACGCCTCGGATCTGGACGAATATCATCGGCGTGTGAAGCTCTTGGGCGACGAGAAGGCGACGGCCGACTTCCCGGTATTCGAGGGCGAGATGCTCGAGCTTCTACTCGCGACCATCTGCGAAGGGAAACGCAGTTTCCGCGAGATCGCCGAGCGCTCGCTCTTCGAGTACGTCGAGGAGCAGTTGCCCTATGCGGCGTCCGAGAAGCTCCGCAACGCTTTGCCCGCCATGATCACGCTGAAGAACGGGCGCAAGCTCAAGGTCGTTTACGAGGCGGATCGGCCGCCCTACGTGACCGGAACGATGCAGGACTTCTTCGGCTTGGTCGAGACCCCGTCCCTGCACGGCGGCCGCCTTCCGCTCACCGTGCAGCTCTTGGGACCGAACAAACGGCCGGTGCAGATCACGACCGACCTCGCCGGCTTCTGGGAACGCGGCTACCCCGCGATCAAGCGGGAGCTGATCCGCGATTATCCACGGCATCACTGGCCGGACGATCCGAAGAGCGCCCCGCCGGTGCAGCATAAGTCCAAGTTGCCAAAGCCGTAGGGCTCAGGCCGCTCAGGCCATGATCAATTTCTCTTTCAAGCCCGCGATCTGCGAGTATTGCGCCTGCTGGTAGATGCCGCGCGAGTCGACGATGAGCTGCGCCGCTTTGCCGACGAGCGCGTAATCGACGTTCGTGTGATCAGTGACGACCACGACCGCGTCGTACTTGGCGACGGCGTCGGCGGTGAGCGCCACTGACTTGAGGCCCTCGCGTTTCGGCGAGTGGCGCGTGGGCGGCATCGTCGGCACGTGCGGATCGTGGTAGTCGAATTGCGCGCCGAGCTCCTCGAGGAGGTGCATGACCTCCATCGACGGGCTCTCGCGCATGTCGTCGACGTCCTTCTTGTAGGCGACGCCCATCACGAGAAGCTTCGAGCCCTTGACCGACTTCTTCGCCTCGTTGAGGGCGTGTTGCAGCTTCGTCACGACGTAGTGCGGCATGGCGACGTTGACTTCACCGGCGAGCTCGATGAACTTCGGCGAGACGCCGAACTCGCGGGCCTTCCAGGCGAGGTAGAACGGGTCGAGCGGAATGCAGTGGCCGCCCCAGCCCGGGCCCGGATTGAAGCGCATGAAGCCGAAGGGTTTGGTCGCGGCGGCATCGAGCACTTCCCACACGTTGATGCCCATCTTGTCGTAGACGACCTTGAGCTCGTTCACGAGGGCGATGTTGACGGCGCGGAAGATGTTCTCGGTGAGCTTCGACGCTTCGGCGGCGCGCGCGCTCGAGACGCGGACGGTCTTGGTGATCACCTGGTCGTAGAGGCTTTGCGCGAGGTCGCCGGAGATGGGATCCACGCCGCCCACGACTTTCGGGATCGTCGTCGTCTGGTACTTCGCGTTACCCGGGTCCTCGCGCTCGGGGGAGAAGGCCAGGAAGAAGTCCTGCCCCGACTTCAGGTTGGTGCGCTTCTCGAGGATGTCCTTCATGAGCTCGTCGGTCGTGCCCGGGTAGGTCGTCGACTCGAGCACCACGATCTGGCCTTTACGCAGGCACTTCGCGATCGCTTCCGTCGTGTTGACGACGTAGCTCATGTCCGGCTCGCGCTGAGGCGTCAAGGGCGTCGGCACGGCGATGATGAGCGCGTCGGGCTCGCCCAAGCGCGTAAAGTCGACGGTCCCCTCGAGCCCGCCGGTCGCGAGCGTCGCCTCCGAGCGGCGGGAATCCAAGTGCTTGATGTAGCACTTGCCCTCTTTCAGCATCTTGATCTTCGTCGGGTCGACGTCGAAGCCGAGGACTTTGAAACCCTTGTCGACGTACGCGAGCGCCAAGGGTAGGCCGACGTAGCCTAGGCCGATGATGCCGACTTTGAGGTTTTTGTTTCGAATCTTCTCGAGCATTTGGGAGGCATAGTCGTTCATGCTGAATCCTTAGTATTTCGAAACGGCACGTTTGAGAGAATCGAGGACGGTCGCCTGGGTCTCTTCGGGCATGTTGGGCCAGATCGGAAGGCTCAGCACTTCACCGGCGAGGCGCTCGGCGACCTTCATGCTGGGCGCGGCGTCGCGGTAGAGCGGCAAGCGATGCACGGGCGTCGGATAATAGATCATCGTCTCGATGCCGTCGACGGCAAGCGCCGCGCGCAGCTCGTCGCGCTTCCCGCCGGTCACGCGGATCGTGTACGCGTAGAAGGAGTGGTCGAGACCTTCGCCGCGTTTCGGCGTGACGATGCCGGAAAGGCGCGATAGGCCCTCGTCATAACGACGCGCGATCGCTCGGCGGCTATCGAGCCAGCGGTCTAGGTGTGGCAGTTTCACGCTGAGGATTGCGGCTTGGATCGTGTCCAGCCGCGAGTTGTAACCCACTAATTCATTTTGATATTTCACCTTCGCGCCGTGCGTTCGCAGCATGCGCGACAGCTCGGCGATGCGGTCGTCGTCGGTGGTCAGCATGCCGCCGTCGCCGTAACAACCGAGGTTCTTCGTGGGGAAGAAGCTGTGCGCAGCAGCATGACCGATGGCGCCGAGCTTCTTGCCGCCGTAAGCCGAGCCAAATGCTTGCGCGACGTCCTCGAGCACCTTCAGGCCGCGCTTTTCGGCGAGCGCCATGATCGGCCGCATCTCGGCGGCTTGGCCGAAGAGGTGGACGGGGATGATGGCGCGCGTCTTCGCCGTCACGGCCTTGTCGATCAAGGCCGGATCGATGTTGAAGGTGTCGGGATCGACGTCGACGAACACCGGCTTCGCGCCCAAGTGGCTCACCGCCTCCGCCGTCGCAAAGAAGGTGAAAGGCGTCGTGATCACTTCGTCGCCGGCTTCGACGCCCATGGCGCGCAGCGCGATGACGAGGGCGTCGGTGCCGCTGTTGAGGGCGATTGCATGCTTAGAGCCGAGGTAGTTCGCGATGCGTTTCTCGAGCTCCCCGACCTCGGCTCCGCCGATGAAGGCGCCCGAGCGCAGGACCTTCTGGATCGCGGCGTTGAGCTCGTCCCAAAGGGCCGTGACCTCGGCGCTCATGTCGATGAGCGGAATCTTGGCGGCAGAACCCAAAGCGTATCTCCTTCTCAGCTCAAGTGACGAATGCTGGCATCGCCGGTCTTCTGATACGCGCGTTTGCAATCGGGGCAAGCGACGCGCTCGTCCTTGAAGCGCAAGGTTGAGCCGCACATGCAAGCCCAGCCGAGGAGCTTCGCGGGCACGCCGCCGACCAGCGCGAAATCGGGAACGTCCTTCGTCACGACCGCGCCGGCCGCGACGAACGCCCAAGCCCCGACCGTCGCGCCGCATACGATGGTCGCGTTGGCGCCGATCGAGGCTCCAGTGCGGACGAGCGTCTTGTGGTAGTCCGTAGAGGTGTTGCGCGGAAAAGCCGAGCGCGGCGTCTTTACGTTGGTGAAGACCATGCTCGGCCCGCAGAACACGTGGTCCTCCAGCTCGACGCCTTCGTAGATGGAGACGTTGTTCTGGATCTTGACGTTGTTGCCGATCTTCACTTTGCCGGCGACGAAGACGTTCTGTCCTAGGGAGCAGCCTTCGCCGAGCGAGGCGCCCTTCGAAACGTGGCAGAAATGCCAGATCTTCGTGCCGCGTCCGATCTCGGCGCCTTCGTCGACGTACGACGATTCATGGAGGAAATACGGCGTGGTCATAGCAGGGGATGCGCATCTTTGCCGGAAGCGGCCCTGGGTTCCATGCCGCGCAGCGAGTGCACCACCTCGATGGCCGGGCGAGCGTCGTCGAGCGTGAAGCCGCGGCCGGCGAGCACTTCCTCGTAGACGCGCGTGTGGAGGTCGCCGAAGCCTTCCGAGAACTCGATCTCGCGGCCGTCGAGCTTCATCGAGCGGAACGCGGATTTGCCCTCGGCGCGCACGTTCTCGGGAAGGTCGCGCTCGTCGATCGAGAGAAACCAGCGCACGCGCGCCCGCGCGAGCTCGAGCGTCCCCGCCATGCGGCGGCCTTCGCGCAGATTGAGCGTGCTCTTCTCCATTGGGCCGAAGAGCCAGAGCATGAGGTCGAAGAAATGGATGCCGATGTTCATGCCGACGCCGCCGGATTTCTCCAGCTGGCCTTTCCAGGACGCGTCGTACCATGCGCCGCGCTTGGTCATATAGGAGAGGACGACGTCGGCCTTTTTGCCTGCGGCTTGCGCGTGGATCTCCTCACGCAGCTTCATCAAGCTCGGGATGAGGCGCAGCTGCAGCACCGTGTGGACACGGCACCCCGTCTCTTCCTCGATCTCGCGCAGCGCGTCGACGTTCCACGGGCTGATGACGAGCGGCTTCTCGCAGATCGCATGAGCTTGGCAACGCAGGGCGAGGCGCACGTGAGAATCGTGAAGATAGTTCGGGCTGCAGACGGAGACGTACTTGACGCGGGCCTCCTCGGATTGCCGCCGGAGCTTCTCGAGATGGCGATCAAAACGCTCGATCTCCGTGAAAAACTTCGCGTCGGGAAAATATTTGTCGAGGATGCCGACCGAGTCGTTCGGATCGGTCGCCGCGACCAGCACGTTGCCGGTGTCATGGATGGCCTTGAGATGGCGCGGGGCGACGAAGCCCGCGGCGCCGATCATGGCAAAATTGGCCACGATATCGCTCCATTCGCTGAAGTTCTTGGCAGGCGAGACTATAGGGCCGGGAGTTGGCGAAGGACAAGCCGAGAGTGATTGACGGAGCCGGCCCGGAATGGTTTCCTGACCCCTTCGGACTCGGTCTCAGGTAGGGGATTACCCAAGGATGTTCGCGGGAAAGCGCATCGCCGTCGTCGTGCCGGCTCACAATGAGGAGCTGCTGATTGGGCGTGTCATCGACACGATGCCCGAGTTCATCGACCGTATCATCATCATCAACGACACCAGCCGGGATCGTACGGCCGAGGTGGTGACGGGTTACATCAAGGCAGGGAACTCCCGGGTGACCTTGATCAACCACGAGATCAACCAGGGCGTCGGCGGGGCGATCGCCTCGGGATACAAGTGGGCGCGCGATCATACATATGACATCGCGGTCGTCATGGCCGGCGACGCGCAGATGGACCCGAACGACCTGCCGGCGCTCTTGGAGCCGGTGGCGGCCGGCGAGGTCGACTATTCGAAGGGCAATCGTCTCGTCTCCGGCGAGGCGTTTAAGCTGATCCCGAAAGTGCGCTATTTCGGCAACTCGGCCCTGTCGCTCCTGACCAAGATCGCCTCGGGCTACTGGCACGTCGCGGACTCACAGACGGGCTATACCGCGATCAACCTGAAGGCGTTGAAGGCGATCGACTGGGATCGCATGTACAAGCGCTACGGGCAGCCGAACGACCTCCTCGTTACGCTCAACATCCACAGTTTCCGCGTGCGCGACGTCCCGATCAAGCCGGTCTACAACATCGGCGAGAAGTCGGGGATCAAGGTCCACAAGGTGATCTTCAGTATCGGCTGGCTCCTCGTGCGCCTCTTCTTCCGTCGCCTCCGCGACAAGTACGTAATCCGGGATTTCCACCCCCTGGTGTTCTTCTACATGTTCGGGTTCGGACTCTTTGCCCTGAGCGTGCCGCTCGCCCTGAGGATCGTTTGGTTTGTCGTCCGTTTCGGCGAGATCCCGCGGGTGAATTTCCTGGCCTTCATGTTCTTTGTGACGATGGGCTGGCTCTTTACATTGTTCGCCATGTCGTTCGACATGGAAGCCAATAAAAGCTTGCGCTGAGATGCTCCGGCGCAGGATCCCGGCCCTGGTCACGGCGCTGCTCGTGGCGATGTTCGCGGCGCAGGCGAGCTATTTCGCGGCGGCGGTGAATCACGACGCGCCGCCGGACGAGTGGTTTCACGCCAACGCGACGCGGATCTGGGCCTCAGCCGAAGGCTTTCGCGTCCAGGACCGAGAAGGACCCCTTACCTACCAGTTCGGCCCCTTGAGCCGATCGCCCTTCGTCTATCATTGGCTGATGGGCAAGACCTTGAGAGCCGTCTACACGCTGCGCGGCGAGGACTTGGATAAGACGGCGCACGTCTACTACGACGCCGCGTTCACCGTCGATTATCCCCGCTACATGAAAGACGTCGAGGTCATCCGCTGGGCCAGCGTCGCCATGGCGACGGTCGGGTTTGCCTGCACTGCCGGCTTTCTCTTCGCCGCAGGCGCGAGCTTGCCCTGCGCGGTGGTGGTCCTGTTCTTCATGGCGACGACATTGATGTACACGTTCATCAGCGGCATGGCGAACTACGACAATCTCGTGATTCCGCAGGCGCTCGGGAGCTTTTGGCTCTTGGCCTTGATCGCTCGGCGTGCGACGCCCGGCCGTTTCTTGGCGCTCGGCGCGCTGGTGCTTCTTGGTTGCCTGACGAAGGTCGTCTTTTTGCCGCTCGGCGCCGGGATCGTGATCGCCGCCTTTGCGCTCGGGCGCAAGGCTCTGGCGACGCGGGAATTCTGGCGGCAGATCCCGCGCACTCCGGCGCAGATTGTCGGCATACTCGCCGTCCTCGTCCTTCTGCGCTCGAACGTGCGCCTCTACGGCGCCAACTACGCCCGCTACCAAGCGATCTATCCGACCTGCGAGGACGTGATCGGCGCGGAGATCTGCGCGAAGGAATACTCGCAGTCGATCCGAGACAAGATGCTGATCGGCATGTCGGCGGGGCAGCCGCGCCATTCGCTGAAGGCTTTCCTCCGCCTTTACTTCAAACGCTGGGAGGAGACGGTCGTCGGCATCATGTCGCATCGAGACCTGAAGCCGACCCAGCACGAGCGCTATCCGTTCCGCCGCGGACTCTCCCTTTGTGCCGCTGCCATCGTCTTCGCCGCGGTGCGGCGCCGCGACGTGCTCCGGAATTCGCTCTGGTGGGCCGTCCTGCTCGTCAGCTCGGCCTACGCGGCCATCGTGGTCCTCGAGAACTACGACTCGTATCTAAGACTCGGCGTGTTCGGTGCGGGGCTACAGGGGCGCTACTGGTTCCCCGTACTGGCACCGCTCATCTTCGTGCTTCACAAGCCATTGTTTTCAATGCTAAAACCTAAGCCTGCAGCCTTCGTGGCTGCGGCCTTCGTCCTGGTCTATTCGCTTCAGGGCTTCCGGATCTGGATGGAGCATCCCGTCGAAAGAGCATTGATCCTGAAGGCGGACTGGTAGATGAGCGCCGCGCGCAAGAAGTTCGCGATCGTGTCGCACTCGTATCCGTGCTTCGAAGGCGACTGGCGAGCCAACTTCGTCGAAGCGTTGGCGCGCGCCTTGGCAAAGACGGCCGAGGTCACGGTGTTCACGCCGTTCGTGAAGACCTGGACCCGCCCGACGCCGGCCGATGCGAACCCGAGACTCGTCTGCTTCCGCTATCTGCCGTTCGACGCGGCGCACACGCTCGGCGCGGCGCCGATCATGAAGGGCGATCTGAAACTGGCCTGGACCGAGCTTCTCGCCCTGCCCTTTCTGGCGCTGGTCGGAACGCTCAAGCTGGCGGCGGCCATGCGACGCGAGAAGTTCGACGTCGTGCAGGCGCATTGGGCCGTGCCGAATGCTTTCATCGCGCTCGCGGCGCGTTGGCTCGCCGGGGCGCATGGCACTAAGATCTTCGTCTCTTTCCCGGGCTCCGACGTCACCGTCCTGACGAACCTCGGCGCCGTCGGGCGCTGGCTCGGCCGACGCCTGGCGGGATGCGACTACCTGAGCTGCAATAGCTCGGATCTCAAGGAAGATTTGATCAAGCTCGGCATCCCGGCCGCCAAAATCGAGCTGGTGATCTACGGCGTCGACGATCAGCAGGTGCGATTCGACGCGCAGCGCCGCAGCTTCATCCGCGCCAAGCTCGGCGTCGCCGACCGCGACGTCTTTCTGCTGATGGTCGGCCGGTTCGTGCCCAAGAAAGGCTTCGCCACGGGGCTGCGGGCCTTGGCCGAGATCCCGGAGGCCAAGCTCTTCCTGATCGGCGACGGCGCGGAGGAGGGCGCGTATCGCGCGATCCTCGCGGCCAACGGCGCGGAAGGTCGCGCCTTCTTCCTCGGCCGGATCCCCTTGGCGGAGCTCTCCGGCTATTACAGTGCTTGCGACATCCTCCTGATGCCCTCGCGCCGCCTGCCCTCCGACGGGCTGAACGTCGTCGTGCCCGAGGCCATGGCGTGCGCGCGGCCCATCGTCGCTTCGCGGGTCGGCGGCAACGACCTCGTGGTCTTCGACGGCGTCAACGGATTCCTGCATGATGAAGACGACAGCGGCGCGCTCGCCGCAAGGACGCGCGAGCTGATCGCCGACCTAGACCTGCGAGCGCGGATGGGAGAGGCCTCCCTGAGCCTGATTCGCGAGCGCTTCAACTGGGACGCGATTGCCCGGCACTATCTCTCACGGAGCTGACGATGGCGCGATTCATCCAGTTGAAGACGATTTCCGACGGGAGGGGCCATCTCACGGTCATCGAGAAGATCGTCCCATTCGACATCAAGCGCGTCTTCTACATCTACGGCGTCGACGCTTCCGTGCGCGGCAATCACCGCCACCATACGACCGTACAGGCGGCCGTCTGCATCGCCGGCAAATGCCGCATCCGCAACAACGACGGCGCGAAAGAAGAGGTCTTCGACCTCGATCGTCCCGACAAGATGCTGCTGCTCGAGCCCCGCGACTTCCACTCGATGTATGATTTTACCCCGGACGCCGTGCTCATGGTGATGGCGTCCACGCACTTCGACCCGAAAGACTACATCTTCGAGGACTATCCCAAGTGACGCCCGCGATCCGCATCCCATACGAAAACCTGAAGCGCGCCAACGCTCCTCACGCGGACGTCCTGCGCGCGGCCTTTTCCCGCACGCTCGACAGCGGCTGGTTCGTCCTCGGCAAAGAGGTCGAGGCGTTTGAGGGCGAATTCGCGACCTTTTGCGGCGGCGGCCACGGCGTCGGCTTGAACTCGGGCCTCGACGCGCTGGCGCTGGCGCTGCGCGCGTTGGAGCTGCCGGAGGGCGGCGAGGTGCTCGTGCCGTCGAACACCTACGTCGCGACCGTGCTCGCGATCATGCAGTGCGCGATGAGCCCGGTTCTGGTCGAGCCGGATCCGCGCACCTACAACATCGATCCGGCCGCGATCGAGGCGGCGATCACGCCCCGCACGACGGCAATCATGGTGGTGCACCTCTACGGCAAAGCTTGCGACATGGAGCGCATCATGGCGATCGCGCGCCGCCGCAATCTGAAAGTGGTCGAGGACTGTGCGCAGTCGCACGGCGCCTTGCACCGCGGCAAGATGACCGGCGGTTTCGGCGACGTCGGCGCTTTCTCGTTCTATCCGACGAAGAATCTCGGCGCGCTGGGCGATGCCGGCCTCGCCTTGACGCAGGATCCGGCCGTCGCCGAGCGCCTGCGGATGCTGCGCAACTATGGCTCGAAGAAGAAGTACTACAACGAGGTCGTGGGCCTGAATTCCCGCCTCGATGAGGTGCAGGCCGCGCTTTTGCGGGCGAAGCTCCCGCGCATGGGTGAGATGACGGCGCACAAGCGCAAGCTCGCGTCGATCTACTTCGGCACGCTGGACCGGAAGCGCTTCGTCCTGCCGCTCGAAGAGCCGGAGAATCTCGACGTGTTTCACATCTTCAACGTTCGCCACCCGCGGCGCGACGCGCTTCGCGAGCATCTGACGGCGCACGGCGTCGGCACCGAGATCCATTATCCCGTGCCGCCCCATCGTCAGGTGGCGCTCGCCGCGCGCTTCTCGGGCCTGGAGTTTCCGATCGCCGACGAGATCCATCGCACGACCTTGAGCTTGCCGATCTCTTTCGGGCATACGGAGACCGAGGTGCGGGAAGTGGCGCAGATCGTTAACGACTTCAAGGACTAGCGCGCAGGAACTTACGATCCGAGGCGCCGGCACGCCTCGTACCTTCGCTTCACGTTTTCCGCGAACCACGCCGTCGAGCGCGGCTTAAGGAGCTTCGGCGAGGTGAGCGTGAGCGTCGGCATGCGAGCATAAGCCGGCTCCTTGCCGTGCTTCTTCGCCCAAGCCTCGCGCACCTCGCTCCACGAGTCGGTCCGCTCGAACGCCGCAGATTTCTCCTTTTCGGCGTCCTTGCGAATGGTGAGGTCCCAGTGATCGCGCTTTCTGCCGAAGGCGAGCATCGCCGCGAGCGACTTCGTCTCGGTACTCTTTGCGTCGCCGTCTTCGGCATACGCGAGAAGATCGCCGTCGAGC
This sequence comes from Pseudomonadota bacterium, assembly GCA_031416315.1. Classification (GTDB taxonomy): domain Bacteria; phylum Bdellovibrionota_B; class Oligoflexia; order Oligoflexales; family CAIYRB01; genus JANOTL01. Next base: position 8,852 of record JANOTL010000108.1, on the reverse strand, counting down.
GCTAGCTTGCGGTCGGTCAGCTCGCCCAGCTGCGCCTGGTAAGCCGCGTTGCGTGAGGCGTACATCCCCGCGTTGTAGTCGGCGAAACGGTACAAGACGTCGTCGTAAGCCGCTTCGTAGCCGAAAAGACGCGCGGTTCCGGCGCGAACGCCGCCTTCACGCGTGTACAAATACTCGCGCAGCTCGGCGTCGGATTTGCCGTCGAGATCGTCCAGCCCCGCGGCGAAATCGACCTTCACCTGCATCGAGCCGGCGGTCGTCACCGGATTCAAGGAGTCCAGGTCGCCGCGGCCCAGGATCATAGAGAGCGCCGAGGCGATGGCGAGCGTGCCCGGGAGCTTTCCCCGGTAGGCCGTGGCGATGTCGCGGAAGAGGCGATCCAGGTCGCGCTCGGTCCGCAGCCGATCGACGCGCTGCGCGAACGTGCGGTCGCTACCGGGCGCCTTGCCGGCGAGGAGCGCCGCCACCGCGGGGCCCGCCAGCGGACCCAGCTTCGCCAGCTTACGCTCGAGTCCCTCGCGCACGATTCGGGGCAGCTCGGCCACGACCGGATCGACTTGGAATCCCGACTCCTGATCGATGAGGCCGATGACGGCGCACACCGTCTCTGCCGTCGGCTCACGCTCGGCCGCTTGGATGCCGAAGACGATGTCCTCGGCCCAGCCGTCCCGAGCCTTCGCCTTCACGCGTGCCGGCAAGCGGCGTGCGACCTCCGCCGTGCTCAGGGCCGGTACCGACGCGGGCTCGTCACCGCCAGTGACGCAGCCGGTCAGGACGAAGAGGATGGCGAAGAAGGCGCGCACGGCTCTCGCTCTCGATGCGTGGGACGAAGGGACCGACGCAACCTAGATAGACCGATTCCGCGCCGAGCGCACGCATTTCCCGCCTTTCTGACAGCCATCCCGCCCGCTTGCTGCTAGGATGCCCCAATGAGAAACATTCCCGTCTTCCTCGATCCATGACCGCGGACGGCCGCAGCTTCGCGAGCGCCGCGGGGCGCGAAGCGAAGGCCCTGAAGATCGAGGCCGTACTCGCGACGCACCTCGCGACTCCGATCGAAGGCCGCACGATCCTCGACGTCGGCTGCGGCAGCGGGCACATCGCGGCGCACTTTGCCGCGAAGAATCGGGTGACCGGCGTCGACGCGGTCGATCAGACAACCGCGGCGGAAGCCGCGCGCTTTACGTTCGTGCTGACAAAGGGTGAGACCCTGCCGTTTCCCGACGGCTCGTTCGACATCGCGCTCTCGAACCACGTCGCCGCCTATCTCCCTTCGCTGGACCTTCATCTCGCCGAGCTCTTCCGCGTCCTGCGACGAGGCGGGGTCGTCTACGTCGCGACGCCGAATCGGTTTTTCCCGCTGGAGCCACATACGCGGAAGCCTTTCCTGCATTGGCTCCCACGCGACGCGTATCGAGCCGCATTGCGCCGCATCACGGGGCGCGACGAGCGCGTGCGCATCCCGAGCCTCCTCGGCCTTCGGCGCGCGGCCATGCGCGCCGGCTTCGAGGTGCGCGACTACACGATGGACATCGTCCGCGATCCGGCGCGTTTTCACTTCGAGGGACCGGCCCGCTCGTGGCTCCCGCGCGCCGCGAGCTTGATTTCCCCGACGGTGATCCTGGTGCTCTCGCGATGAAGCACTGGCGTCAGGTTCTCGTCGTCCTCGTCCTCGCGGCGGCCGCCGCCTTTTTCGCGCGCGAGCTCCGTTCAAATTTCGAGGCGCTTAAAGAGCTCAGGCCGCAGCTCGGCGCGCCGCTGGTGGCCGCCGTCTCCATGACGATCCTCGCCGCGGTCCTGGGCATCGGCGTGTGGCGCGTCACGATCAATATGATGGCCGCGCCGGCGCACCTGCCGCGCCTCGGCGGTTTCGTCATCATGAGCATCTCGAGCTTCGCGAAATACGTCCCGGGCAAGCTTTGGTCGATCGGCCTGCAGACGACGTGGCTCGCCAAGCTCGGATTCCCGCCTTCGCTCGTTGTCGCCGCCAATCTATTGAACGTGCTGGTCTCGTTCGCCGTCTCCCTCAGCATCGGCGCAATTTATCTCCTGTGGCTCCTGCCCGGGGTCCCGGTCGCCGCAAAAGTCGCGGCAACGGTCGCGCTCGTCGCTGCGCACGTCGTCCTGATATTTCGCGGCGGGGCGGCCTTCGGCCGCGCCGCCGGGCTTCTGGGCAAGATCTTCAAGCGCGATTTCGCGCTCGCCCCGGTGGCGCCGGCCGTTCTGGGCGTGATGGCGATCGGCTACCTATGCGTCGACTTGTCGTTCGGCACCGCCGCTTATTTCGCCGGCCAATCTCTAGGCCTGGGCTACGGTCCGGAGCTCTTGCCGACCTTTCTTTGCGGCGTTCCGGTCGCGAACGCGCTCGGCTTCGCCGTGCTGTTCATGTGGCGGCATCGGCGTGCGCGAGGGCGTCCTCTACCTCGCGCTCCACGAGGTCGGCGGCGAAATCGTGGCGCTGACCGTGCCGATCTGGACTCGGATCTTGACGATGAGTGTCGAGCTGAGCATGTTTGCCGCTGCCACCACCTTCTACCGCGTCCTGCGGCGAAAGGACCGAGCTTCATGAGCAGCGTGATGGGCGCCCTGACCGAGAACCGGCGCCGCTACAGCGACGAGCTTTTGGGCGACGAGCGCTATCACTGGCTGTCCGCGACGGCCCTTGCGCTGGTCGACGGCCTAAGCGAGATCCTCACGCGCTACGTGCGCGGCCGCACGCTCGACGCCGGCGCCGGCCAGCTCAACGCGCGCCACTTGTTGAAGCCGCACTGCGCCGAGTATGTGAGCCTCGACTACACGCAGACGTGCGCGGAGCTCGATCTCGTCGCCGACATGCACGACCTGGCGATCATCCCGTCCGCGAGCTTCGACTGCGTGTTCAGCTCCCAGGTCTTCGAGCACCTGAAACGCCCGGAGGTGGCGATCGCCGAGATCGCGCGCATCCTTCGGCCCGGCGGCAGCCTCATCGTCTCCGTGCCCTTCCTCGCCGGCCTGCACGAGGAGCCCTACGATTTCTACCGCTACACGCCGTACGGATTGCGGCAGCTCTTCGAGCACGCCGGCTTCAAGGTCGTCGAGGAAAAACGCCAAGGCGGCATGCTCTCATTCCTGTCCCATCCGATCTCGTGGCTTTTGGTCATCTCGTGCTGGCGCGTGCCGGGATTGCGCTGGGCGATGTGGGGCCTCAACGCGCTCTTGATCGTCATGCCGGTCCGCGCCCTCGACCGGGCGCTGGGGACGGCGCGAAAGTACCCGCAGAACCTGCTGTTCGTCGGGATCAAGACGAGCGGGGAAGCCGCGCCGACCAGTCGATGAGCTCTTCCAGCTCTCGGCCCACCTGCAGCAGCAGGTCCTCGCGCAGGGGCGGCGCCACGAGCTGGACGCCGATCGGGAGGCCGGAGGCGCCGATCGTCGTCGGGAGCGAGATCGCGGGCTGGCCGGTGACGTTGCACCAGCCGCAGTAGGGGACGAGCTCGGTGCTGCGCTTCAAGATCTCGACCGCGTCTTTCGTGCCGGTCTCGAAGAGCCAGCCGACGTCGGGCGGCTCCATCGCCAGGGTCGGCGTCAGCAGCAGGTCGAAGTCGCGGCCGAAGCTTCCGGTCACGCGCCGCGAGAAAAGCTGCATGCGGGCGACGGCTTGAAGGTAATCGAGCGAGCTCTGTGCCTTGCAGATCTCGCGCAGCCCCGCGTTGACGAACTCCAACTCTGAAAGATCGGGGAAATCCAGATAGGCCGTGCCCGTGGCCCACACCGTGGTGAAGTCGAGCGCGAGCTGCTCGCCCGTGCCGGCCCAGTCCGGCGCGGCCTCGAACACGTGGTGCCCGAGGCTTTCGAGCAGTTTTCCGGTCTTCATGACTGCGTCGACGACCGAGGGCTCGACGCGCTGCGGAATCGGGCCCATCGTCGCGATCCCGATGCGCAGGCGGGCGGGCCTTTGCCGCATGGCGACGGCGAAGGGAACGGCCGGCTTCTCGATTCCGTACCAGCCGTGCGGATCGCGCCACGCCAAGGCGTCGAGCATCGCGGCGGTGTCTTCGATCGTCGTCGACACGCAGCCGTCGGTGGAGAAGCCGTTCATCGTCTCGGTCAGGTAGGGGCCCTTCGGAATGCGCGCGCGGCTCGCCTTCAAGCCGACCAAGCCGCAGCAGGAGGCGGGGATGCGGATCGAGCCGCCGCCGTCGCTGGCGTGCGCGATCGGCGCCATGCCGGCCGCGACCGCGGCCGCCGCGCCGCCGCTCGAGCCGCCGGGCGTCTTGGCGGCGTTCCACGGATTGCGCGTCGCGCCGTAGAGCTCGTTCTCGGTGACGGGCAGCGTACCGAACTCGGGCGAATTGGTGCGGCCGAGAACGAGAAAGCCGGCCTCACGGATCAGGCGCACGGCGGTCGAGTCGTAGCGCCCGATCTTCGCTTTCGCCACGCGCGAGCCGTGCGTCGTGGGATGCCCGCGGGTCTCCGTCAGGTCCTTGATCGGGATCGGCACGCCGAAGAAGGGCGGAAGCTCCGCCGGGTCGGCCGTCTTTAGCTGTGCCTCTGCCACGCGCGCCTCGTCGAAAAGCTCGGCGTCGCGGCGCCACGTGAAGGCGTTCAAGGCGCCGTCGCGCGCGTCGATGCGAGCGAGGTAATGACGAACGACCTCGACCGGGCTCAGCGCCTTTCGGCGCAGGGCACGAGCGAGGTCGGAGGCGGAGCGGAAGGGGTCTAGATCCATTCCCTGGATCTAATGCATCGCCCCGCAAATCTCAATCGCCGACGTAGGTCAGCCTGCGCTCGATCACCGGGCAGAGGCTCTCGCCGCCGGCGAACGCGGCTTGAACCAGCGGCGGCGCGGTGAGCGCGTTCGGATCGTGCGCCATCAGACCGAAGCGTGAGACGGTGAGAAGCTTGCCGTCGATCAGGAAGATCCGGTTGACGTCGAGAGCGCGCACCTTGTCCTGCCACCAGTGCGGCTGCGCGATGTACTCGTCGCAGACTTTCGGCATCATTTCGCGATGCGTGATGCGGCCGGCCTCGACCAGCTCGGTGTCTTCGACGAAGTAGAGGAGGGCGCCCGAGAATTTCAGCTCGTTCGCGAGCTCGCTGCCGCCCGTCCCGCTCTTGCCGGCGAGCTCGACCACCGGCAAGCCGACGAGCTTCAGGCCCGGGTCGAAGAAGAAGGCGTGGTGGTCCCCGGTCACCTCGGACGAGGACCCGCGCTCGCCGACGATCTCGACGTCGAGGCGCTTCAGGTCCATCGGGTTGAAGACGTCGAAGAGCGAGATCTGCAGGCCTTGGTAATAGGCGAAGTCGCCCTTGTCGTCCGCGTCGAAGCCGACGCCGAGGAGGCGGCCGTCCGCGACCGGGTGCATGTAGACGGAGAAGCCGGGGATCTTCAGCTCGCCGAGCATCTTCGGCGCCAGCGGGTCTTTCATGTCGATGGCGAAGAGCGGGTCCGTTTTTTTGAACGTGACGACGTACGCCATGTCGTTCACGTAGCGGACCGAGCGGATGTCCTCGCCGGTGCCGAAGTCTCTGATCGAGGCGACGACTTCCAGCGTCGTCTCTTTCTGGCGAAGCACCCAGACGTGGTTCTGCGCGATGTCGCTGCCGTAGCTCCAGAGTTGGCCGGTGGAGGTCGCGACCGAGAGAACTTTCTCGCCGCCCGCGATCCGGTGCTCCTTGAAGGCCCACTGGTCCTTGACGCGGCCGAGGATCGTTCCGGCGGCCGCGACCTTCAACTCGCCGGTTTCACCGGCAAAATCGACGCGCGTGACGAGAAGCGTCTCGTTGGCTTCCGGGTTGTAGCTGTCCCACTGAACGCCTTGCTTCGTGAGGTAGAGAGTTTCTGCCGTCATGTAGATCTGGTCGCCGCCACCGATCGCGGCGGCGAAGCGCGGGGCTTCGTCGACCGTCGCCGCGTTGACGGAGACGACTTTGACGAAGCGCGTGTCGAGGTCGTGCACGGCGGGCTTCAGGATGCGGTCGCAGGGAACGCCTTTGACGGCGTCGTTCTCGACCTTGATCGGCAGCGCGGCAGGGTCGGCGCTGGTCGGGTTCCAGGGCAGCTGGTCGCGGAAGACGAGGACGAGGCGGCTGCCGATGTAGCGGGAGTCGTAAGCTTGACCGTCGAAGGTGTGCTCTTTCGCGAGCACCGGCAGCGCGCCGTCGGTCCCGCGATAGATTTGGACGCGCGTGAGGTAGCCATCTTTTTCGTGAGCGCCGCCGACGATGAGGAGGGTGTCGCCGTCCGCGTAGAGCGTGATGCCTTCGAGCTTCGGCAGGGGCATGTTGCCGATCGGCTGGAGCGTCGAGCGCTGGACGACAATGAGCTCGCCTTCGCGCTCGATGTAGAGGTGATTGGCGCCGATTTTCACGACGTCGGGCTCGTCGACGCCTTTTTCCTGCGTGTTGGTGAAGGTGCTGCCGGAGCCGGGGGCGACGCCGCTGCCGGCGTCGGAGGCGGCCTGTTCGGGCAGCTGGATCGGTCCGGACGAGCCGCCGGCGGCGCCATTGGCGTAGTCGGAGTCGCCGCCGTCGGAGTAGTCGGCGCTCACCGGCGCGGATTCTTCGGTCGCGGAGTTCGCTTTTTTCGACGCCATCCTCCCGCTCGAGCCGCCCGAAGAGCCGCTCGAGAACGTCGTACCGCAGCCTTTGAGGGCTTTTTCGATCGGGCCGGTGCCGGTCGCGGGCGGCGGCGCGCTCCGACTGCCGCGGCTCATGCGCACAGGGCGCGGCATGTTCTCGTAGCGGCCTACGTCATAGGAACGATGGTTCGCCCAGTCCGCGCGCAGCTCTTCCTGCATCACGGCGCAGCCGGCGTAGGTCTCCGCGGTCGGTACGATCGCGGGCAAGGGGCGCGGCGGCGCGGCAGGCACCGTCGCCTTGCCGTAGGAGCTGAGGTTGAGCGCCATGGTTCGCGAGGGCGGCGCTTCCTCGTCGCACTCGTCGCGCTCGATGATGCCGCAGCCTTGACCCACTAGGACCGCGCCGAGAACCGCCAGAATCCCGATTTTCTTGGATACGCTCTTCATGGACACCTCCCCGTGTACACCCAACTTTTCGGTGGGGTGGGGGGGCGGCAGGACCTCGACGGGCGCAATTCCGTATACAGGCGTATCCGGGGGGAAAGGCCCAGCGAACTAGGGCTTCTACAGGAAGCGGTCGACCGCGTGCGGGGTGCCTTCCGTGCGTCCCGCGGGCGTGATCTCCATGAACTGCGCCTTGCGCTTCAGCTCGCGGATCTCCTGCGCGCCGCAATACGTCATGCCCGAGCGGATGCCGCCCATGAGGTCCATGATGACGGCTTTCGCCGGACCTTTGCACGGCACTTCGAGCGCGACGCCCTCGGCCGTCTTCCAGTCCTGCATCGCGCCCCAGAAATCTTCCTGGGCCTCGCGCGAGGCCATGCCGCGGAAACGTTTGAAACGCTTCACGCCGCCGTCGGCCAACTTCTTCTCGTGCACGTCACCCGGCGTTTCGTCGGTGCCCGACAGGAGGCCGCCGATCATGACGAGGTCGGCGCCGGCCGCGAGCGCCTTCACGGCGTCGGACGGATAGCGGATGCCGCCGTCGGCGATGATGTGGCGATCGACCTTGCTGCATTCGACGATAGCGGTCAGCTGGGGCACGCCGAATCCGGTCTTCATGCGCGTCGTGCAAACCGAGCCGGGGCCGATGCCGACCTTGATCGCGTCGGCGCCGGCGGCGGCGAGGTAGTCGGCGCCGGCGTAGGTCGCGACGTTGCCCGCGACGATCATGATGTTGTCGTGGAACTTCTCGCGCAGCTCGCGGATCGTGCGGTTCATCTCTTTCGAGTGGCCGTGCGCGATGTCGACGCAGACGATCTCGGCGCCCGCGGCGATCAAGGCTTCGGCGCGCGCCATACCTTCGTCGCCAAGGCCGATGGAGACGCCCACGTGCTTCGGGTCAAAGACCTTCTTGAAGAGCGCGACGTTGTCTTCGACCGACATGAAGCGGTGGAGCAGCGCGAGCCCGCCGTGGCTCGCCATGAGCCGCGCCATGGCTTCGCCCGTGACCGTGTCCATGTTGGAGCTGACGATCGGGATGTCGAAGAGCCGCCCCGAGACCTTCACGCTGGTCGTGACCATGTTCCGGGACTTGATGCCGTTGTACGCGGGCACCAGGATGACGTCGTCGAACGTGAGGCCGCGCTGCGTGGTGAACATCGGGACTCTTAGATTTTGAGGACTTCGGATTCTTTTTTCGCCAGGCGCTCGTCGATCAGCTTCACGAAGTTGTCCGTGTGCTTCTGGATCTCGGCCTCGAGGCGCTTCAGCTCGTCTTCCGACGGTTTTTCTTTGAGCTTCTTCAGAGCTTCGTTCGCGTCGCGGCGAATGCCGCGGATGGCGACCTTGGCGTCTTCGGAGAGCTTCTTCAGGCTCTTCACGATGTCTTTGCGGCGATCTTCGGTGAGCGCCGGGATCGGGATGCGCACGACGTTACCGTCGTTGGTCGGCTGGATCCCGAGGTCGGCCTTTTGGATGGCCTTTTCGATGTCTTGGATCAGCTTCTTCTCGTAAGGGGCGATGGTGATCGTGCGAGCGTCCGGCGTCGTCAACGTCGCGACCTGGTTCAAGGGCGTCGGGTTGCCGTAGTAGTCGACCTTGACGTTGTCCAACATCGTGATCGAGGCGCGACCGGTGCGAACCTTCATGAGGTCGGCTTCGAACGTCTTCAGGCGCTTGTCCATGTTCTGCTTACAGCTGTCGATGACTTCATTCATTCAGGAACTCCTAGCGCCCGTTGAAAAGGGGCCGCTTGTCGCCAGGACCGGGGGCAAAACGGACCCATTTTAAAAAGGAAAAACGCGCCCACGAAGCCCCCACCACGCGCAAAACAAACACTATAACAGCTAC
>JANOTL010000107.1:0-21175 GCA_031416315.1 Pseudomonadota bacterium | reverse complement strand
CGGCGCGCCCGCCCCCCCCCCCCCCCCCCCCGGCACGGACGGGGCAGCTTCATTTTAGGCGCCGTCAAAGCCGACGCGCTCGAGCCGCGCCTCCTTACGCACTCGGATCCAGAGTCCGCGTCCCACCTTATGCCGGCAACGATGGTGCTCGTTCTCGCCCCCGCGACGGCACCCGTGATCGACGGTCTCGCCAGCTACAACGTCGCTGCGAACGACGCCTTTTCTCTTGGCTATGCCGTCGCGGGCGGCGGTTATCTGCCGACCATGGGGCTCTCCCCGCAGGCGCCTTCTTCGGCGGCGACCGGATCCCGAGCCGATGATGCTCTGATCGAGATGACGGCGGTAAACCAGCCAAAGGTCCGTGCTTTTTATGCTCATTCGTAGAAGGAAGCGTGTCCCTAAGCTTCAGCCAGAAAAGCTCCGAAGAGCCTTCAGTCTCTTCCTTTCTCAGAAGGGGCCTGAGGAGGATGCGATGGCTGTCCTGAGCCCCGCGAAGCTGCTGACATTCGCCCTGACGACCGCGCTCGCCGCGGCGAGTTGCGGAAAGGCGGCGGTAACGAATAAGCGTAGCGCTCGCGCGACGGGTGGCCCTGGAGATCAGGGCGCTGACGAGCCTAGTTTGCCATCAGGAGCCAAAGGTGCCGGCCCGACCACTCCGGAGGCAAGGGCGGCGGCAGAAGCGGCCGCCGCCTCCGCACCAACGCACCTCGCGCTGACGTCGCGCAGCCTCACCGTCGCCGAGATCGACGAAACCTTGAGCCTCGTCCTCGCCGACGACTCACGCCCCGCCTACCGCCTGCTCGGCGACGATGCGCGCGGGCCGTTCGACACACGCGTTGACCTGCTCGACGAGAAGCGCCTGAATGCCAACAACGTTAGCGCGCTCGAGAGCATGGCCGCCGACGTCGCGGCCCGCCTGATCGCCGACGTCGCCCGAAAAACCAAAGTGCTGGGGTGCACCGCAGGCCCGACGGCGTCGGACGTCGAGGCCTGCCTTCGGATCTTCCTGGCTAAAGCCGGACGCGGGCTCCTGCGCCGCTCGCTCGCCGCGGACGAGATCGAGCGCTTCGCGGCAGCCGCTTCCGCGGCCGCCGTCCAGGACGGCAATGCCGACTCTGGCGTTTCGCTCCTCGTCATGGCGCTCCTTCAGCACCCCGAATTCTTGTTTCGCCTAGAGTCCGGCACGCCGTTAGGCGGTGGCCTCCGCAAGCTTAGCGACCGGGAATGGTTGACGCGCACGAGCCTGGCGCTGACCGGCACCGCGCCCGAGTCCGACTGGATCCTCGCTGTCGAACGCAACGGCGTCGCAGATGCGGTCGCACGTCGCGCAATCGTTGAGACAATTTGGAAGTCGCCGCGCACCTTGAAGCAGCTCGACCGCTTTCACGCCATGTGGCTGAGCTACGAAAAGTTGCCGCATGCCACCGCGCTCGTCCAGTCAATGCGCATCGAGTCGAAAGCACTCCTCGAGCACGTCGCGTTCGCCAACAACAGCCCCTGGATCGGCCTGCTGACCTCGCCGAAGACTTACGTCGACGCAAGCCTTGCCGCTCACTATGGCCTGCCAGCCCCGGCCGGCGGCGCGCCCGGATGGGTCGACTACGGCACCTCCGGACGGGCCGGAATTCTTTCGCAGGGCTCGTTTCTGAGCCTCGGAGCGAAGCAGAACGGCGAGACGAGCCCCACCATCCGCGGCAAGCTCGTTCGCGAACGGCTCTTCTGCCAGATCGTGCCGCCTCCGCCTCCGAACGTGAACGTCGACGAGCCGCCCGAGAGCACGGACGGCTCGCCGTGCAAGAAGGCGCGCTACTCGTCGCACGCGTCTTCGGGCGCTTGCGCCGGCTGTCACAAGCTCATGGATCCGATCGGCTTCGGGCTCGAGGCCTTCGACGCCGCGGGCCGCCCGCGCGCCACCGACAAGGACTTGCCGGAATGCCCAATCGACGGCAAGGGCGAGATCGCGGGCACCGGGGCGTTCAGCGGACCGGGCGAGCTTGGACGCCTGCTCGTCGAAAAGGACATCATCGCCGGCTGCTTCGTGGAAAAGCTCTGGGAGTACCTCGACTCCCGCGAGACGACCGAGACGACGAGCCTCGCGGCCATGCAGGCGGCCTTCAAGAGCTCCGGATACCGGCTCAAGGACTTCCTGATCGACTTTTTCGCCAGCGACGCCGCGATCTACGCGGACGCGGAGGACACCCCGTGAAGAAGCGGACGATGGATCGACGGAAAGCCTTGCGGGGCGCGGGATCCGTGCTAATCGCGCTGCCGCTGCTCGAGGCGATGCTCGACGGCAACGGCGAGGCGCTCGCCCAGACCGGCGCGGCGCCGAAGAAGTGCTTCGGCATCCTTTTCTGCGGCCAGTCGACTACTAAGGACAACGACGCAGCGGCCCTTTCGACGTTCGTGCCTGCGGCCTTCGGAGGAGGCTACACCCCGACGCCGGCGTTCGCGCCGCTGGCGCTGCACGGCGACGTCCGCGCCAACGTCAGCCTCGTCTCGCACCTGAAAATCCCGTGGACGGCCGCCGGCGCCGCGCCCGCCGGCGGCTGGACCGGACTCTTCCACGTCGCGGCGAAGGCGCCCTTGCTCTGCGCCTCGACCGAGTACACTACGAGCGCCGACCAACTCGTCGCGGCAGCGCTCAGCGGGAGCGACGCGTTCAAATCGCTGCAATTCTGCGCGCAAGCCTCCTGGTACCTGAACGGCGACGACTACTATGGCCGCGACGTCATCTCGTATTCGAACGGCTCCCGATTGCCGCAGCAGCATTCCCCGCGTGCCGCGTTCCAGGCGCTCTTCGGCACTTTCGTCCCGCCCGACGGCGGCAGCGCCACGGCGAATGCCAAGGCTCAGACCGAGCTGACCCGCCGCCGCAGCATCCTAGATCTCGTGCTGGGCGAGCGTGACCGCGTCTTGAAAGATCTTGGCGCCGGCGACAAAATCCGCCTCGAAAAGCACTTCGAGGAGGTCCGCGCCCTCGAGCGCCGTCTCGCCGCCGCGCCGCCGACGACGACCGCGACCTGCTCGAAGCCGAGCGATCCGGGCGCCGATCCCGCCGTCACGGGCGGCCTCGACGAGGGCGGCTTTGACGTAAACGCCGGCTACAGCCAAGAGTTCGAGCGGGCGCGTACCTTTTGTGACCTAATCCACATGGCGTTCGCCTGCGACATGACGCACGCCGCGACGATGATGATCACGACGTTCCAGTCGCACATGCTCGCACACGCGATCGATCCGGCGATCCGTGCCGACGTGCACGAGATCGGTCACCTCAGCGACGCGACGACCGCCCATTTGCGCAAGGTTATCGCGTGGCACGTCGACCATTTCGCTTATCTGGTCGACAGGTTGCGCGCGACGCCGGAAGGGGCGAACACTTTGCTCGACCGCACTGTGCTGGTGTTCAAGCAGGAGGGCGGCGCAGGCGTGTCGCCGGAAAACACCCGCGCGCCCAGCACGCATTCGACCGAGAACATGGCGATGCTCGTCGCCGGCGGAGCGCTCTCGGGCCTGAAGCTGGGACAGCACATCGACGGGAAACAAGCCCATCCGGGCTCGGTGTTACTGGCCGCGGCACAGGCGGTCGCTGGGGCGGGCGCGATTCCAGCGTTTGGCGCGATCAGCCAGCCGCTGGCGGCGCTCAAGGCTTGAAATCGTCCCGAAAACTTTCTTCAAGGCTTTGTTCTCGCCAGAGGGTCATTTGCAAGCGAGGCACTTGAAGGCCGGGACCTCGCCGGTCGGCAGCTTTCTCGTCTGCGTCTTACACTGGTATTGCTCCGTGAGGAGGGTGGCGTCGCCACCCTCAAAGCCGCGCTCTAAGGAGTCGGGAAGCCACCACCATGTGAACCAGCCGCATTTGCCTGGCTTCATCGCTTGCGTGAGGCACGCTTCACCGACCGCCCCCTTCTCGCAGTGCTGGCGCAGGCGGGCGGCCTCGAGGGCTTTTTTCGGTGGCAGCGGCAGAGGCGTCATGTCGGCGACCGCAACGGTTGCAGCCGCGGCCCAGAAGCAAAGAGCCGAGGCGAGGCGCTTCAAGGGAGACTACGCAGGCATTCGCTGAACGACAGATAATCGCCGATGGTGCGATTGCTCGCGATCTCGGTGATGTAGGCAAAGCCGGAGCTGTACGGGCGGCACACGTGACGCTCGGTCGCATACTGGACGGCCTCGAAGCAGGTCGACTCAGTCGTGTAGTCGCCCAAGCGAGCGTTGTCGGAGCGGCGCACCAAGTACGCATAGCCCGAGCTGTAAGGCTGGCAAAGGAGTTGGCGATTGGTGTTGCGAATGAAGTCGAGGCACGTGTTCACGGGCGTGTAGTCACCGAGGCGAGCGCCAGTGGCGATGACGGTGAGATAGGCATAGCCACTCGAGTATGGCGCGCAGACGAAGCCGTTGTCGGCGGATGCGATGATGGAGCGGCAGTTTTCCATGGTGGTGTAGTCGCCGAGCCGCTGGTTGGTGCGGGCGTTGACCACGTAGGCGTAGCCGGAGGAATAGGGCTCGCAGAGGAGCTCGCCGTCGCCGCCGCCGGTCTCGCGAAGGATTTCCTTCACGCGAAGGAGAAGGTCGCGGGCTTCTTCGAGACGCGACGCCTCCGCGTCGCTGCGCCAGACGTCGCCGCGGACGTCGCTGGCGAGGTCGTCGATTTCGCGGACGAGGGTGTCGCGGTCGCGGGCTTGGGCGGCGGTGGCGCCTAGGGCGAGCACGAGGAGAGCTAAAGCGATGCGCATCACGGTCGATCCTTTCGGTGGTCTCGATTTTGGGCTTGGGGACCTCCCGGCAACTTATTGCATCGACCTGCAGTCGTCGAGGTATCATGCGGCGATGCGTCTTTTCGTCACCCTCAGCCTCGTGGTTCTGATCTCCGGCTGCTTGCCGCATCTGCGGATCCTGCGCCCTGGACTCCGCGGGCAGCTGCTTGGCGAAGATGGGAAGCCGGTCGATACGGCGACAATCATCGTGTACACGGCCCAGTGCAACGACAGCCTGGCCCCCAACGGCACCGACGTGCCGACGGCGACCTCGTTCGAGGAGGAGATGGTGACGGACGCCGAGGGCCGCTTCGACCGCGCCGAAGACAGCCAGCTGGAAGTCGACGCGCTGTTCGGGGCGAAGGACGGCGACTGCCCGGTCTCCGTTGCGCTCGCGTGTCGCGCGCACGTCGCGTGGCTCGGGACGGCGGCCGAGGGGGCGACGATTCAGGTCGGCAATGCGTCGCGGACGTGGAGCTTCGCCGCGTCGGGCACCGCAGCGCGCGCGCCGGACGCAGCGATCGCGACCTTCAAACGAATGTGTGGGCAAGTGCCCTGAAGACGGCCTCAGTCCTTGCTGTAGTCACCCATGCCGAGCCGCCGCTTCGCCTCGCCAACGGTCATTTTCGGCTTCTCTTCCTCAGTGCCGGAGCCGGAGCCGACGAATTTGTCCTTGTCGTCCTTGAACAGGACGTTGAAGGTCGTGAGGCTGCCGTAGCACTTGGTGACGTAGGCTTGCAGCGTTGTCCGGTCCTCAGGTCCCAGGGCCGCGTGGTTGTTGATCTTTTGCTCAAGGACGCGCAAGGACTCGCGGATGCCCAGGATCTTCTTGAAGAAGATCTCGAGCGGGATCTCCTTCGGCTGCGTGTCGTTGTCGGGCTTGAGCACAATGGTGCCGCCGGCCCATCGCTTGGAGAGCGGCACCGCACGCGGCGCGAACTCTTCGTCGATCAACGCGATCATAAAGCTCTTGAAGGCTTCGAGGTCCATGCGCGGGGCTCCGGGGTAGTGGTCCCCGTAGTCTAGCGTTGTCCGTGCGCCTCGGCGACGGTCTTCGCGAGCTCGATCATGGCGGTTTCGTTGCCCACGATGTCTGTCGAGCGGAGGAGGGTCAGTCCCTCGTAGTCACCGCGGCGCGTCGGCGCGATCGAGAGAGCGCTGCGCATCAGCTCCCACGAGGCCGCGTACGGCAGGTTCCAGCCGAGCGCGTTCTCGCCTTTCAGCGGCACGCCCTGGCGACGCGCGGCCGTCCCGACCCAGCCGACGAGCGAGGCGGCGAGCGACGCGACCTCCGGGAGGTCCTGGCCGTCGGGCATCTCGAGGCAGGTGAAATGGAGCACGACGCGCGACAGCGCTTTGCCGCGGTTGAGACGCGCGAAGAGCGAGACGATGTGGGCGTAGCCGTGGCCCTGGGCGGCGGTCCAGTCGTTCGGGAGGGTGCGGATCAAGCCCGCGGCGATCTCCGCCAAGCGGTCGGCGTAGACGAGGCTGCCTTGGGCGTCGCGGTGGCCGACCCGCCAGTGGATGCCCGGGATCTTCGCGCCGAGGTCGATGCCGGAGAAAGCGGCGCCCGGCGTCGCGAACACGGCGAGGGCTTTGCTCATGACGAGCTCCCCGTGGCGCAGGAGCGAGCTGTGATACCAGCTGATGAAGTCGCGACCGGATTGGGTCGTCAGGTGCTCGCGACGGGCGAAGAAGGCTTCCGGGTCGGCGGGCGGCGCGATCTTCTTGCGGCGCTTCAGGTCCTGGCGCGCGAGCGTCGAATATGCCTGGAGAGCGCCCCTTGTCGGATAGCCCGAGCCTTGGTCGTGGGCATTGTAGGAGGGGTAGCGCAGCTCGCCGGAGGGCCCGAGCGATACGTTGATCTCGAGGATTCGCGGAGCCAAGGCGGCAAAGTGGCTTTGGAAAGCGCTCATGAGCGCGGCGTAGTCGTCGAGCACCCACTGCGTGGCCCAGACTGATACGTACTCGCGGCTGGCATTGCCTTGCTCACTGACGTACTGGACGGCACGCTCGTCTTTTTGGCCAGCTCGCGCAGCGACCTTGGCGAAGACCCAGCTCGGCAAGGGGACATTGCAGTCGTCCCCCACGTTACCGCCGCATTGGTGGAACGAGAGGATCGGCACCCACTTGAGCCCGGCGGCGAGCACGTGCGCTGCGAGGCGGTCGTAGTAGGCCCATTGGAAGGCGTCGT
Source organism: Pseudomonadota bacterium (assembly GCA_031416315.1). Lineage (GTDB taxonomy): Bacteria > Bdellovibrionota_B > Oligoflexia > Oligoflexales > CAIYRB01 > JANOTL01. The sequence goes on along the minus strand of JANOTL010000107.1, from coordinate 14,227 downwards.
CCTCAGGCTCGACGATCCCCCACCACACGTCGGTCGAGACGCCGTCGATGCCGGTCGCGGCCAAGGCGGCGAGCTGAGCGTCGAATGCCTTCCAGGCGGCAGCGGAGGCCGGGGCGTCGAGCGCGGCGGGGTCGCCGACGACGAGAGGCGCCATGACGTTGATCGTGGCGGCCGGCGCGGGCAGGCTGACGAGGACGCTGATGAGGGCGGCTAAAAGCATTTTCATAGGCCGCGGATATTAAAGAATGAGGTTGAATTTGTAAATTAATTTATAGAATCTTTAGAAATAGTCCCGACTATTCACGAGATGGCGTTCTTGCGCGAGGGAAGCTGCAGGAGAGATGAGCGCATCGCGACGCAGCGGCACGACCTCGGCGGCGCTGAGACTCGGCGCGTGGACGGTCTGCACGAGGATCGAGTAGGCGCCGTCCTGGTTCTGGATTCGGCCCTCGACGCAGAGGAAGGTAAGCCCGTCGATCAGGGCGCGGAAGCGCTGGCGGACCTGCGGATGGAAGATCAGGTTGATGAGGCCCGTGTCGTCCTCCAGCGTCGCGAACATCACGCCTTTCGCTTCGGGCGGCATCTGGCGGACGAGGACCATGCCGAACACGACGACGTTGCGGCCGCTCCGCACCTGCGTGAGCTTCGCTGCCGGCGTGAGCGTGTGCGTCTTCGGCCGATAGCACCAGCCTTGCTCCCGCAGGAGCGCCGTCGGGTGGCGGCCGAAGGTGGTGCCCAAGGCCTTGAAGTCGGCGGTGGCGCGCTCCCACGGACTTTCCGGAGGCAACTCGGCCGGCTGCGCGACGTCGGCGTCCTCGAGAAACTCGGTGAACGCCGCGGCCTCCGCGATCCAGAGCGCGGCGCGGCGCGAGACGCCGAAGATCTTCAGCGCGTCGGCGGCGGCCAGCGCCGTGAGGTCGACGCGGCCGAGGCGGCCCTGACGCAGGAGCTCCTCCAGGGTGCCGAAGCCGCCGGCGCGGTCGCGGCGCTCGACGAGGAGGCGCGCGGACTCCTCGCGCAGAGAGCTCACCAGGTGGAGGCCGACGCGGATCGCATGGGCGCGCTCGCCGTTACGGCGCTCCAAGGTCGTCTCCCAGCGCGAGCGCAAGGCGCAAGGCGGCCTGACCTCGAGCCCGAGATGCTGCGCCGTCTGCAAGAGCGCATGCGGCGTGTAGAAGCCCATGGGCTGCGAGTTGAGGAGCGCCGTGAAGAAGGCGGCGGGATAGTGCTGTTTTAAGTAGGACGAGACGTAGGCCAGGAGCGCGAATGAGATCGCGTGCGACTCCGGAAAACCGTAATGCGAGAAGCCTTTGATCTGCTCCATGAGGCGCGCGATGAACTCTTCGCCGAGGCCGTTCTTGCGCATGCCTTGCTCGAGCTTGCCGATCATGCCGCTCAGATCACCCTTCATGGTGAAAGAGCCCATGTGGCGGCGCAGCTCGTTCGACTCGCCGGGGGAAAAGCCGCCGACCTCCATGGCGATGCGCATCACCTGCTCTTGGAAGATCGGCACGCCCATCGTGCGCTTGAGGATGGGCTCCAAGCGCGGGTCCGGGTAGTCGATCTTCTCGACGCCCGTGCGGCGGCGCAGAAAAGGATGCACCATCTTGCCCTGGATCGGACCCGGACGGACGATGGCGACCTCGATGGCGAGCTCGTAGAGGTTGCGCGGCTTGAGCCGCGGCAGCATCGACATCTGCGCGCGCGACTCCACCTGGAAGGTGCCGACGGTGTCGGCGCGGCAGATCATATCGTAGGTGGGCTGGTCGAGGACCGGGATGGCGGCGATCGTCAGCTCTTTGCCGTAGTGATCTTTCACGAGCGTGAAGCATTTGCGGATCGCGGTGAGCATGCCCAGCGCCAGGATGTCGATCTTGAAGATGTCGAGCGCCTCGATGTCTTCCTTGCACCACTGCACGACGGTGCGATTCTCCATCGTCGCGGGCTCGCGGGGAGCCAACCACTCGAGGGCGCGATCGGTGACGATGAAGCCGCCGGAATGGATGCCGAGGTGGCGGGGAAAGCCGTGGAGGCGCGCCGCGAGCTCGCCCCAGAGGCCCCAGGGTACGGTGGCGGGGTCCTCGGCGACGCCTTTTTGCGCGGCGATCTTCTTCGCCTCGCCGAGCGCGTCGTCGGGCTCGCTTTGCCGGAGCTCGCGCAGGCCCAGGACCTGCGAGGTGGCGCCGAGCCAGACTTCGGCCACGCCCAGCGCCTTCCCGACCGCTCGCAAGGCGCCGCGGCTCTCGAAGGTGATGACGTTGGCGACCATGGCGGCGCGGTCTCGGCCGAAGCGGCGGTAGATGTACTGGATGACCTCCTCGCGGCGCTCGTGCTCGAAGTCGACGTCGATGTCGGGCGGGTCGCCGCGCTCGACGCTGATGAAGCGCTCGAAGAGCATCTCGTGCTCGCTCACGTCGACCGCGGTGATGCCGAGCACGTAGCAGACGGCGGAGTTCGCCGCAGAGCCGCGCCCCTGGCAGAGGATGTGCTGCGAGCGCGCCCAGCGCACGATGTCCCAGACGGTGACGAAGTAGTCGGCAAAGCCGAGCTGCCCGACGAGGGTGAGCTCGTGCTGCAAGAGCGTGACGATCTTTTCGGGGACGTTGCCGCCGAAGCGCTCCTTGGCCGAGGCCCAGCTGAGCTCCTCGAGGTAGCTTTGGCTGGTGTGGCCCTCGGGCAGCATTTCCTGCGGATACCGGTACGTGAGCTCTTTCAGGTCGAAATGGATCGAGGCCGACAGCGCGGCGCTGGCAGCCTGGGCGGCTTTTTGGACGGGGCCGAGATCAGCGTAGAGACGAGCAAGCCCCGCGGGATCACGCAAAGAGCGCTCGGCGTTAGGGAAGTGCTGCGCGGTCACCTCCCCTACCGGGCGGTTGCAGCGGATGGCGTGGAGAAGATCGCTCAGGCTCTTACGATCGGGGTGGTGGAAGAAGACGTCTTGGCTCAGCAGACACGGGACGTCGAGCGCGCGTGCGAGGCGCAAGGTCGGTTGCAGGCCTTCGTCCTCGGAAGGGTGGAGATGGCGGGAGAGCGCCAGGTGGAAGCGCGGGCCGAAGCGGCGCTTCACCTCGGCGCAGCGGGCCGCGAGCTCCAGCTCGGCGGCGGGGGTCCAGCCGGCGCGGCGGGCGCGCCCGCGCATAGGCTGAATGGCGACGAGATCCTCCAGGTCGAAGGCCTTCTCGTCGAGGATCTCCATGAGCGGCAGATGCGCGCCGTTCTTGCCGCCGCGGTGCGCTTCCGTCAAAAGGCGGCAGAGGTTGAAATAACCGCGATGCGACTGTGCTATCAAAATGATCGTGTCGCGCCAGACGACCGGTAGCTCATGGTCCCGCGCGAGGTGCAGCTCCGCGCCATAGAAGAGCCTCATGCCGCCGTCGCGGCCGTCCTTGCGCAGGCGCTCGAGGGCGCGAAACGAGCGTGCCAGGCCATAGGCGCCGTCGAAGTCGGTGATCGCCAGGCCTTTGTAGCCCAGCGCGACGGCCCGCTCCACGACCTCCGCTGGATGCGAGGCGCCGGTGAGGAAGCTGAAGTTGGTGTGGGCGATCCATTCGTTCCAGCCCGGGCTCGCGTCAGCCGAAGAGGCCATGCTTGAACCACGCGCCTTGCTCGTCGCGAAAAGCCCAGAGATAGCGGCCCTCGCGGTCGAGGAGTTGATAGTAGTCGCGCCGGCCGGAGTCGGGGTTGCCCGCTTCCCACCACTTGGTGGCGACGCGCTCGAGAAAGAGTTGGCGAGAGCCGCGCAACTCCGCCGCGGTGAGCGGGACCGGCGTCACCGTATAGAAGAGGGGGCGTCGCCGCGCGAGAGTCACCCAGTCGGCGAGCTCGGTCGAGGTCGAGGCGGCACGCACGTAGGAGCTCTCCGGGAGCCAGTCCGCGGTGAGCGTATAACGCTCGAGGCCGACCGCGAGCGCGTTCTCGATCTCCAGAAGACGCACGAGATCGGTGTCGCTACCAGCCTCGCCGAAGAGGTCCGCCCACGTCGTGAGCGTGACGATGCGGCCGGCGACGCGCACGCTCCAACTGGTGATGGGGAGCTCGACCTCCGACTCGCGGTGGCGGCGCGCGTGGCGCATCGCGTCCTCGAAGGCATAGGACGCCTGCAGGAGCGTGATGCGGAAGCCGCTCGCAGCGTCCTTACGCAGGTCGTGCGGATGGCGGAAGACGACGCTGACCGCGATCTCGCTCAGATCGTTCAGCGTGAGCTGCCAGACCAGCTCGGTGACGCGCTCCTCCGGTTGCCAGCGAGGATCCACGCCCAGAGCGGCCAGATCCTCCGCGAGGAGCGGGGCGAGATCGTCCCAGCGCCAGAGCGGGAAATCGAGATGCCGAGGGCGCTCCGGGGTCGTGCGGGGCAGCCAGGCAAGCCACGGGAAGCCCGGCTCGCGCGAAGGACTGGGCGCGGCGACGTCCTCGCGAGGCGGGAGACCGGCGTCGCGGGGGGCTTCGGTCTCCTCGGACGCGCCCCCGCCGACGGCGTCGGGAATCAGCATGAGATGCGGGCGGCGCGGAGCTTGCGAGCGCGGAACGGAGGCGCGCGGGAAGAACGGAGCGGCGGGGTCGCGCGGGAGAGGCGCGGCCGTGCGCGGGACGGAGGCGGGATCGCGGGGCGCTCCCCACTCCCAAAAGATACCGATCCAGCTGCCGAAACGCCGGCGGAAGGCCATGGCCTCCTCCCCCGCCAGCATGAGCGGCCCGCGCGCGCCGAGACGCGCCATCGCCCCTTCGAGCTGGCGGCATTGCTGCGCGAAGCGCTGCGCGCCGAAACGCTTTTGATGCAAGCTCTGCAGATGCACGGCGCAGCTCTTCGCCAAAGCGAGCCAGCCGCTCCAGGTGAGCGCGTCGCGCAGGGCTTTGCCGAAAGGCGCGTCCCAGTCGAGGATGCCGCCGACCTTCCGCTCGCCCATGGCGCGCGCGAGGAGGAGCGCGCGCCAGGGATGATCCGCCGAGGCCGCCCGCACGAGATCCTCGCCCAGAAGACGCGGCAAGAGCTCACGGACGAGCTCCGCCGCCGTTCGCCCCGCGCGCTCCGCCAGCGTCTCCCAATAGCGGCGACAGGGCGTGAGGTCGACGAGCCACAGGACCTCGCCTTCCCAGCGCATGAGCCAGGGGCTCAAGGCCAAAAGCCGCGCGCCGTCGCCCGAGAGCTCGACGGCGAGATAGCGCGGCCATGGCGCGTCCGCAGCGGTCAGCATGGGTCAAGGCTGGCGCGAAAGCGCGTGAGGCGGGGCGAGAGGCCGCGGACGGGCTCGAGGCGGTAGCCCGGCGCGAGCCAGCCTTCGCGCCGGCAGTTGACCCGAATTTTCGCCCAGACGTTGCCGCGCGCGTCGTCGAGCTCACGGTCACGTAAAAGGATGACGATCCGTTGCAGCCTGCGCGCCTCGCGCGCGAGGTAAGCCGCCTCGTCCGAGGTGAGACGCAAGGGAGCGTCGAGCACCACGACCTTGAAGAGAGGGTCGACGAGCGCCGGCTTCAAATCCTCGACCGGATGCTCGGAGGCGGCGAAGCGCATGCGCGTCAGGTCGACGCCCGCGGCGCTCCAGGCGGGCGGGTAGATACCCAGCGTCGTCGTTGCGCCATGCGGGGGGCCGATCCATAGGCACCAGAGCTTCCAGGGAGCGCTGGTCGCCCGCGCCAGGAGCTCGACGATGAGACGACGGCCGCCGCGCCCCGGACGCACGCCCCACTCGATGACCGTGCCGAGGGAGAGGCCGCCGCCGAAGGCCTCGTCGAGGGCCGGGATGCCGAAGCTCAGCCGCTTAGCCGTGCGGACGGGGGCGCTCGCACGGCGAAGGTGATTAAACTTCATCGAATTGGGGGGGTCCGCCCGCATGCGTCGTACTCATGGAAGATGCCATACATATGTATGGATTAGTTCCGTGAAGGAGTCAAGGCCTTGCGGCTCAAGGGGCCGCGGGCCGGCGGCGGCGACCGAGGCCATCGTAAAAACGTGACGCTCTAGCGCAAAATTCGCCTGCCTGCTAAGAACGAGCCAAGACCGCCCCAGCATTCCATCGTTCGAGACACTGGAGGATTCGCGCATGAAGACGTGTGCGTCGTTGTTTCTCGCCCTGACCGTCGCCGCAAGCACCGCCGTCGCCGCCGCGCCTGCAAGCCCCCTGCCGATGAAAGTCTTGAGCGAGCTCGATCGCTTCGAGCCCTGGGAAGGCCAGATTTTTCACGCCGACCGCCTGTGGGTCGGGCGCTCGCGCAAGGATCTCGGCGCCCACTACCGCTTGGAGCTCTTCGCCGCCGACGGCGCCAAGGTGCTCGAAAAAGCGCTGACGCACTCCTTGCGCTACATCTATCCGTATGACGCGCGCAGCGTCCTCGTCACCGGCCTCGGCACCGACGGGCTTAGTCATTATACGATCGCGCGCCTCGACGCGGCGGGCACGAGCGTCTCACTCGAGCACGTCGTCATTCCGATGGACGGGCTCGCCAGCCGTTGGGCCGGCAAGCCCGGGGCGATGTACTTCACGGATCCGGGCGGCTTTGACGACCCCGACAACCCGACCGATCCTAGCCAACCTCTGCAAACGGTGTTCACGCTGACACGCGCTGGGCGTGTGCGCTGGCTCGCGCCGCACATCGCCGGGCCGACGCTACCCTTGCTGATCGAGGACAAGCTCTATTTGATGTCGGCGCCCTCGATCTACTCGGGCGGCAAGTCCTTGCACAAGATCGACCCGGCCACCGGCGAAGACACGATCCTCGTCGACGACCGCGAGCGCGTCGTCGACCTGATCCGCTTCCCGAGCCTCAATCTCCTGGCGATGGCTGAGGCCGGGGCCAAAAGGGTGACGACCGTCGATCTGAAGACCGGCCGCGGCGAGGAGCTGGCGATCACCGACGGTACGCCGCGGACTTTGGCCGCTTACGGCAAATGCCTGCTCGTCGGTCTGGAGGATACGAAGCTCGTGCACGTCTTCGACCTGACTGCGGCCGAGCACGCGAAGCCGATCCAGACCTGGGATCTGAGCGGCGCCGGCGCCAAATTCCTGCAGCTTCGCGGCTTGGCCGCGGATCCGGCGAGCGGCCGCCTCTACGCGCGCTCGGCGTATGCCTGCAGTCCCGTCGAGGCCTGCGATCCCGACCGCAACAGCGCGGTGATGGCGGAGCCGGGAGCCGACGACCTCGCGGTGCGGCAATGTCTTGGTCTTTGACCGCGAGTAGGCTCGGGCGACTCGGCGCACTCTGGGTCGGCATGATGCTCGCGTCCTCTGCGGACGCGGGGGACCTGCCGCCGGTGCGCGAGATTTTCACGAGCATTCCGTATGGTCACCTGCCGATCGTCTCGTCGAAGACGAATCAACCCTTGTCCAAAGACGAGAAGCTGAAGCTGATCAAGGTCGAGGATCAAAAGAACGGCTACCTCGAGATCTTCGGGAACGCCGACACCGACGCCTTCGGAGGCGCGCAGCTCGCCGGCTTCAAGATGAAGGGCGGAGGCTATCTCATCGGTCTGCGCGCCGAGTTCGGCGACTCCTCGCATCACATCGCCATCCTCACCAACGAGGGCGAGACCTGGAACGACGTCACCAAGGACGTGCTACCAGAGATCACCATGGAGATGGTCGACAAGCGGGCGCAGGAGAAGATCCCCGAATTCAAGAGGAAGAAAAGGAAGCTGTCCGACAGCGCCAGCGGCACGTATGCCTACGTCTTGCCGCGCCGCGGCACGACGATCGAGGTGATCGTCAGCAGCGACTCCTACACCGGCAAGCGCGTGGTCCTTTGGCACCTGCCGTTTGACGGCCGGAAGTTCGCGCTCAAACCCTGAGCGTCAAGGCAGCGTTGAGCGTCTGAAAAAGCAAACGGCGGTTCACGGGTTTGGTGATGTGGGCGTCGCAGCCCGCTTTCAAGGACCGCTCCGCCTCGTCTTTGAACGCATGCGCCGAAAGCGCGAGGATCGGCCGGGAGAAACCCGTCGAGCGCAGGCGTCGCGTCGCCTCGTAGCCATCGAGCTTGGGCATGTGCAGATCCATCAAGACGGCGTCGAAATCTTGGGACGAGGCCTTGAGAACCCCGTCGGCGCCGTCCACCGCGGTCTCCACCGTCGCGCCCGCCTCGGTGAGCAGGTGCTCGATCAACTCGCGAAGGTCCGGCGAGTCCTCGACGACGAGGATGCGCGTCCCAATAGGCAAGGTCGCGGGCGGCTCGGCCGGCGGCGCCGGCGGCTCGACTTCGACCCCGCCGCCCAATTCGGCGTGCGGATCGATCGTCAGCCGGAACACGCTGCCATCGGTGGGCGAGCTTGACACCAATTCGAGATCGCCGCCGAGCGCACGCGCCAGTTTCCGCGAAATGTAGAGGCCCAAGCCCGTCCCCCCGAACTCGCGGGATACGGCGGTGTCGGCCTGCGCGAAGACCTCGAAGATCCGCTCGAAGGCGTCGGCAGGGACGCCGCCACCGGTGTCGCGGATCGTGAACTGGATGCGACCGGACGCCGTCGCGGCTTCGATCGCTACCGCCCCATGCGCCGTGAACTTCAAGGCGTTGCCGACGACGTTCATCAAAATTTGCCGGAGCCGGAGCTGGTCCGAGTGGATGGTGCGCGGCACGCCGCTCGCGATCTTAAGCTCGAGCCCGATGCCCTTCGCGAGCGCCTTGTCCAACAGCATGTCATAGACCGACTGCAGGAGCTCGAGCAGGTCGAGAACCTCGACGTCACATCTCATGGCGCCCGCCTCGATCTTCGAGATGTCGAGGATGCCGTCGATCAGCGCCAGGAGGTGACGGCCGTTCTGATTGATCTTCTCCGCGAGATCGTGCACCTCCGGCTGCTGCGGATGCGACAGCTGCAACACCTCGGACAGGCCGATGACGGCGCTGAGCGGCGTCCGAATCTCGTGGCTCATGTTGGCGAGAAACGCCGACTTCGCCGCGCTCGCGGCCTCGGCGGCGATCCGCGTGCGACGCAGCTCCTCCTCCATGAGCTTGCGCTCGGTAATCTCGATCACCGTGCCGATGCCGCGCGTGGTCACGCCGCGGTCGTCACAGAAAAACTGACCGCGCGCATAGACCCAATGGATCGAGCCGTCCGGCCACACCACGCGGCCTTCCAACTCATACGGCCTCAGGTCCACCCGCGCCCGGTCCAAGACGGCGACCATCGCCTCCCGATCTTCCGGGTGGAGGCGCGAGCGGAAAGCCTCGCGAGTGCCGTCGAAAGTGCCTTCGGCATAGCCAAAGAGCAGCTCATGATACTTCGACCACCGCAGCCGATGCGTGGACGTGTCGACCTCGAAGACGCCCATCTTCGAGACGTCGACGGCCGTGGCCAGCCGCTCCAGTTGCTGCTCGAGCTCGCGACGTGGCCGACGGGCTCGCAATCGACGGGCGAGGCTGGCTAAAAATGGGGGGGCATCGAAGCATCGCCTGCGTATACCCGGCGACCTCAGGAATCGAAAGGATCGATTCGTCGAGAGGGCTGGCCTCGTGGAATAACTGCCCATCATGAAACAAGTATTTGCCATCTTCGCGAGCGCCGCGCACCAAGTTCACGCTCCCTCCATCTCAGCGGAGCGCGTCGCGCACCGCTTGAGACCAGAAGGCCCGCATGTCGTGCGGAGGCGGACAGACGAGTCGCAAGGGCTCACCCGTGCGCGGGTCTTTCAAGGTCAACCGTGCGGCATGCAAAAAATGTCGACCGACTCCGGGCAAGTCGCGACGGCCGCCGTAGAGCGTGTCGCCGAGCAAAGGCAGGCCGTACGCGGCGAGGTGCACGCGAATCTGGTGCAAGCGCCCCGTTCGCGGCAAACAGCGCAGCAGCAAATAGTCGCCGGCCCGATCGTCGACACGAATATCGGTCCTTGCCGGACGCGCCACCCCCTCCGTACGCGCGAGTCGCGCCCGAGCTCCTTCCTGACGGCTGAGCACCGGCTGCTCGGCCGTCCACTCCTCGGCTGGCGCGACGCCGGCCGCAATCGCCAGGTATTCCTTTTGGACTCTATGAAACACGAAAAGCTCGGCCAGCGCGGCGCGCAGAAGCGGGTCCGCGGCGCACAGCACGATCCCCGAAGTCTCTCGGTCCAACCGATGCACTGCCGCCCATTGCGGGCCGAACTGCTCGTGCAAAGCGTGCGCGAAGGTGTTGCGCCGATACCGCCCACCTTCGTGCATCGGCAAATTGCCCGGTTTGGCGACCGCCAAGATCCCCGCATCGCGGTACACCGCATGCAGCTGCAGATCGACGGAAGGCTCCTCGTCCAGCGGATGAAAGCGCTCGACGCGGTCGCCGCAACGCAGACGGTACGACGGTTTCACGGCATCGCCGTTGACGCGCAGGGCCGCATCGCGGCAAGCCCGCGCCCATTCACCGCGCGAGCGGAAGGGAAAAAGCTTGGCGAGGTAAAGGTCGACGCGGGCGCCGGCGTGCAGATCATCGACGGCTGGACCGACGCCGCGCCAATCGTTCGTCCCGGCGAGCTCGACCGTCGAGACCTCGCTCAACGCGCTTCTCCCGTGAATTCGCCGTTGAGCTTGACGCGGACGACCTCGCGGCCGTCGGTGAGCTCGACGACCGGCGGCGCCTTGCCGTCGCTAAACCGCACTTTGCCCTTCCAACCGTTGACGTCGAGATCCATCGAGCCGACGTCATAAAACTGCTCGCCAATGGTCGCGCTCACGTCCTTCAGCACCACCTTGACCACGACATGGGTCAGAGTCGGCTCGGCGAAACTATACTTAGCCGTGTTCCGAGAGGTCGCAATATGCAAGCACTCGCCGCGCACCATATGGGCCTTGCCCGTCACCTCGACACGGCAAGGGCCGCCTCCCGGCGCATGGATCGACAACGACCGTTTCGCGTCAAAGCGCGCCGTCTTCTTCGTGTCGCGCGGATCTTGCGCGTCCACGCCGCTGGAGACCGCGGCATCCAACTCGAACGCGGACTTGCCGCCGCCGAGGCTCAAACAGTCCTTCTCGGGCCCGTCGAAGCGAAACGTTTCGGCGTTGAAGAAGCCGCTCGGCTTCCACTTCGCGACGACATCGCTGGCGATGCCAGGACAGTCGACCGTATAGGAAAAGGTCGCCAAGCCCACGCCGCCTGTGAGCTTCGCGCCTTTCGTCACGGCCGCTTTGTACTTGTCGCCAACGCAAGCTTCCGCGTCCGCCTCGTAGGCGACGCGGAGCTTCCCGTCTTTGCCGCTGACGGCATTCTTGTGCGCGCGCTCGCCCTCGCAGATCATGTGCTCGAGGGCCGCTCCACCGCTGGCGTTGCCGAGCGGTGAGACCGCGATGCCCTTCAGCTGCTCGAGCAGGCCGGCCTTGTCCAAAGGCGTCGGTCCTTCCGCATCTTTTGGCGACGACTTCGACCCATCGCCCCTAACCTTCTGCTTCAGGAACTCGAGGAAGCCTTCGGACCTCGTACAGGCCGTGAGCCCCCCGAGGAAAAAGACGGCGAGGAGCGTTCGTTTCAAGCCAAAACCTTCTTTAGGAAGATGCCGGTGTGGCTCGACTTCACCTTCGCGACATCCTCGGGCGTGCCTTCCGCGATGATCTGGCCGCCGCGGTGTCCGCCTTCGGGACCCATGTCGATGATCCAGTCGCAGGTCTTGATCACGTCCAAGTTGTGCTCGATGACGACGATGGTGTTGCCGGACTCGACGAGACGCTCCAGAACGGAAAGCAGCTTCTTGATGTCCGCGAAGTGCAGGCCCGTCGTCGGCTCGTCGAGAATGTAGAGCGTGCGTCCAGTATCCGTCCGCGCCAGCTCCCGCGCCAGCTTGATGCGCTGGGCCTCGCCGCCCGACAAAGTCGTCGCCGGCTGGCCGAGCTTCACGTACTGCAGGCCGACGTCGGCAAGAGTCCTCAATATTTTCATGATCTTAGGGTGGTTAGCGAAGACCTCCATGGCCTCCGCGACCGACAGCTCGAGGATGTCGGCGATCGAGCGCTCCTTGTACTTCACCTCCAGGGTAGCGTCGTTGAAGCGCTTGCCCTTACAGGCTTCGCAGGGCACGAAGACGTCGGCGAGAAAGTGCATCTCCACCTTGATGAAGCCGTCGCCCTGGCAGTTCTCGCAGCGCCCGCCCTTCACGTTGAAGGAGAACCGCCCCTTCTCGTAACCGCGGGTCCGCGCCTCCGGTAGGAGCGCGAAGAAGTCGCGGATCATGTCGAAGCACTTGGTGTAGGTGGCCGGGTTCGAGCGCGGCGTGCGCCCGATCGGCTTCTGGTCGATGTTGATCACCTTGTCGAGGTGCTCGAGGCCCCGGATCGCCTCGTGCGCGCCGATGTCCTCGTCGCTGTCGTGCAGCTTTTTCGCCAGCGCCGGATAGAGGATTTGGTTGATCAGCGACGACTTTCCGGCGCCGGAGACGCCGGTGATGCAGCTCATCAGGCCGATCGGGAAACGCGCCGTGACGTTTTTCAGGTTGTTCTCGGTCGCGTTCACGATCGAGATCCAGCGGTCCGTGCCGGCTTTTCCGGTCGGTGGCGGACGACGCGTTTTCGGCACTGGAATCGACTCGCGTCCGGAAAGATAGCGCCCGGTGAGCGAGGCCGGATCCTTCCGAAGCTGTGCGGGCGTGCCAGCGGCGACGACCCGACCCCCGAGATGCCCGGCGCCGGGGCCCATGTCGATCACCCAGTCGGCCGCCTCGATCGTCTCCTGATCGTGCTCGACGACGAGCAGCGAGTTGCCGATGTCGCGCAGGTGCATGAGCGTGTCGAGGAGCTTCTGGTTGTCCCGCTGGTGCAGGCCGATGGATGGCTCGTCGAGGATGTAGAGGACGCCGGTCAGCTCGGAGCCGATCTGCGAGGCCAGGCGAATCCGCTGCGCCTCACCGCCCGAGAGGGTCGGCCCCTTGCGGTCGAGCGAAAGATAGTCGAGGCCGACGTTCACGAGAAAGCCGAGACGACTCGAGATCTCCTTCGTGAGCTCCTTGGCGATCAGCGCCTGATTCCCCGGCAGCTTCAGGCTGGTCGCGAAGTCGTACGCTTCCTTGATGGTCATTTGCGTCAACTCGATGATCGAGCGGCTTCCGACCTTGACCGCCAAGACCTCCGGCTTGAGCCGCATGCCGTCGCAGTGCTCGCAGCGACGGCTGGAGAGGAAGCGTCCGTACCAGGACTTCATCTCTTCCGACTGGGTCTGCTGGTAACGACGCATCAAGCCAGGCAGCAAGCCTTCGTACGCAAAGGAGTAATTACTGGAATGGCGGGCCGTCTTCCACTTGACCGTGATCTCCTCGCCCTTGGTGCCGTGCAGGAGAATGTCGCGATGCTTTTTCGGCAGCTTCTTCCAGGGCGTGTCCCAGCTGATGCCGTACTTTTTCTGCAGGGCTTTGAAGCGCTCGACGCTCCAGTTGCCGTCTTTGTCCTGATGGTCGCCCGCGAAGGCGTTGCGCCAGGGGAGGACCGCGCCGTCTTTGATCGACAGGAGCCCGTCGGGAACGACCTTCGACTCGTCCATCTGCAGGACCGAGCCGAGCCCGCTGCAGCCCGTGCACATGCCCAGCGGGGCGTTGAAGGAGAAGAGCGGCGGATCGAGCTCCGGGAAGGCGAAGCCGCAGCAGCTGCGCGCCTCGCTCATCGGGATGTCCTCGCGGCCCTCCACGTGGACGATCAGCGTGCCGTTGCCGCGCTTGAGGGCCGTCTCCACCGAGTCGGTGAGCCGCTTCTTGAACGTCGCATCCCGTTTCAAGACCAGGCGGTCGATCACCGTCTCGATCGTATGCTTCTTGTTTTTTGCCAAAGTCTGCACGTCGGCGAGGTCGCGCACGACCCCGTCGATCCGCACGCGCGTGTAGCCATCCTTGCGAAGGTCGTCGAACAGCTCCTTGTGCTCGCCCTTGCGGTTTTCCACCATGGGAGCAAGAAGGAGGAACTTCGCCCCCTCCCCCATCGCTTGGATCTGCTCGACCATCGAGGCGGCGTCGCCGCGGCCGACCTTCTTGCCGCACTTGTGGCAGTGCTGGGTGCCGACGCGGGCGAAGAGGACGCGCAAGTAGTCGTAGACCTCGGTGATCGTGCCGACGGTCGAGCGCGGGTTCTTACTCGCCGACTTCTGCTCGATCGAGATCGTGGGGGAGAGGCCGCGGATCGTCTCGAAGCGCGGCTTTTCCATCTGGCCCAGGAATTGCCGGGCATAAGAGGAAAGGGACTCGATGTAACGCCTTTGACCCTCGGCGAAGATGGTGTCGAACGCGAGGCTGGACTTGCCGGAGCCCGAGACGCCGGTGATCACCACGAGCTTTTTCTTCGGGATCTCGACGTCGACGTTCTT
>JANOTL010000106.1:0-7977 GCA_031416315.1 Pseudomonadota bacterium | reverse complement strand
CGAAGAGCCGGGTTTCCATCTGCGGAGAAGATAAACCTTGGTGAAAAGAGTTGTCGCTCCCTTTCCCACACCGGGCTGACCCCAGCACGGACCCGGCCCCCGAGGGGGTCGGCACCGATCCTGATCATACCAGACTGGGTGATTTCTGCACCCGGCCGGCGCACTTTTCCGGCAGGGTTAACTACCTGAAATCAATAGGAGGAAAGCGGGCGAGCCAGGAGAACTCCGGGCTCGATGAAGCCCTTGACCGAGGCCTGGGTCCATGCTCCCGCGGCGGGCTGGTCGGCCCCCGCGGCGGCCAGCGTCAGATAATTGCCGGTGAGGCCCCGCCGGCGTCCGCTGGCGTCGACGTCACCCTCCCATATCGTCGGCAAGGCGCGGCCGATGAACCGTCGTGCGAAGGATTCGGCGAGCTCAGTCGAGAGCGTGCGCAGGATCTTGGCGCGCGCCTTCACCACTTCGGCGGGAAGGTGTCCCGGCATCCGAAGCGCTGCCGTATTCGGGCGCGCCGAATAGGGAAAGACGTGCAGGTACGAGAGCTCGAGGCGGCGCACTAAGGCGACGGTCGCCTCGAAGTCGGCGTCCGTCTCTCCGGGGAAGCCCGGGATGACGTCGGCGCCGATGCTGGCGTCGGGAAACGCCCGCCGCACCGACAGCACCGCTTCGGAGTAGCGCGCGACGTCGTAGCCGCGCCGCATGAGCTTCAAAATGCGATCCGACCCTGACTGTAAGGGAAAATGCAGGTGGTCGGCAACCCGGTCGCGATGCTCGACGAGGAGGTCAAGGAGGCCGGGCGACAGCTCGCTCGGCTCGAGCGACGAGATGCGGATCCGCCCCAATCCGCGGATCTGTAGCACCTCGCGCAGGAGGTCGACGATGGGATGGGAGTCCTCGGTGCCGCCCGGCAAGTCGCGGCCGTAGTCGCCGATGTGGATCCCGGTGAACACGAGCTCCTTCGTGCCGAGCGCGACCAAGCGTTGCGCCTCGGCCAGGGCCAATGCGGGCTCGACGCTACGGCTCGCCCCACGCGCGTAAGGAATCAGGCAGTAAGTGCAGAACCCGTTGCATCCGTCCTGCACCTTGAGGAAGGCGCGCGTCTGCGCGGAGTCGGCGCGGTCGAACAAGGTGACCGAGCTCTTGAAGTGCGGCTGCCGATTGTCGCGGACCGCTTTGACGCCGTCGGGGAGCTTCGATCGCGCGCCCGGCGTCGTCGCGAGGCCGGCGTCGACGATGCCGACCAAGCGCTCCTTCGCCTCGTTCGGCACGACGAAGTCGATCTCGTCCATCTCGGCTAGGCGGGCGGAATCGGTCTGCGCGTAGCAGCCGGTAAAAACGAGGACGGCGTTCGGATTTTCCCGCTTCAGCCGGCGCGCCAGATAACGCGCCTCTTTCTCTGCGTTCGCCGTGACGCTGCACGTGTTGACGACCGTCACGTCGGCGCCTTCGGCGGTGGCCAAGAGCTCGTATCCGCGCGCGCGGAATTGGTTTTCGAGGGCGTGGCCGTCGAACGAGTTGACCTTGCATCCAAGGGTCTTGACGTATACGCTGGGCATAATTTCAGCGCTAATTCGCGGGTTTCCGGGCTCAGGACTCCTCTAATTAGCGGCTTTGGCGCGGACAGGCAAGCGGGGCGTCGTAGTGCAGCTGACCGACGGACAAAAGAAGGGCGGTTGGCCTCTTCCGCGGCCTACAGGAATGGCTCGGCCAGGCGTTCGAGCCTTTGGACGGTCCCGGGTCGACGGCGGCGCCGACCTCACGCCGTTCATCGCACACGACGACGACATGCGCCTCTTCCACGCTTGCCTGAGAGAACCATGTGAAACGCGCGGCGCCGACGTCTGTGAAAAACATAAGATAGAGATCGTGGCGCGAAGGAAAGATCTGGCGTTCACGCCGGTAGAAAAAGACCAGCAGCTCTCCTGGCGCGGTCGCTACGCGGAATTCAATCTGGTGTATGATCGGGGCAATAAGTTCGGTCTGATGTCGGGGGGTAACATCGAGGCGATATTCGTCTCCATGCCACCCGTCGTTAAATGGTGACGGAGTAGGCGTGTTCGCGGATCTGTGTTTCTTCCTGGTCTTCCTATGCTGCGTCGCCTCGATTTACGGCTCGGTCGCGTCCGTCGCCGCGGCGCGCCTGAGACATCGGCGGCTCTTCCGCTCCGCGCGCGTCGCGTTGACGATGACTTGCGCGTTCGCGCTGATCGCGGCCGCTTTGTTGTGGGTCATGCTGTATTCGCGCGACTACACGGTCGCATACATCTTCCGCAATTCGTCGAACGACCTGCCCATCTACTACACGTTCACCGCATTCTGGTGCGCGCTCGAGGGCTCGCACTTTCTGTGGACGATTCTGCTCACGGTCTTCTCGACCATCGCGTTGTGGACGGCGACGAGTGAGAACGAGCACATCCTTCCTTATGTATCGGCGAGCCTCCAGGCGGTACTCGGCTGGATGTTTTATCTCCTGATCAGCCACTCGGACCCCTTCGTGCGAATGTTCCCGGCAATGCCCAACGGGCAGGGCATGAACGCGCTGCTGCAGAATCCGTACATGGCGATCCATCCGCCGACGCTCTTTATCGGCTACACCGCGCTCGCGATCCCGGCGGCGTACAGCGTCGCCGCGCTCGGCTACGGCGACATCACCGAAGGCTGGCTGAAGACGACGCGGCGTTGGGCCTTGTTCGCTTGGTGCGCGCTCACGGCGGGCATCATCCTCGGCGGCCGCTGGGCCTACGTCGAGCTGGGCTGGGCCGGCTACTGGGCCTGGGATCCGGTCGAAAACTCGAGCTTCATTCCCTGGATCTTCTGCACGGCGCTGCTCCACTCCTTGGTGGTTCAGGACAAGCTCGGGCACTTGAAGCGGCTCACCCTGGTGTTGGCTTTCCTGGCCTTCTTCTTCAGCTTCTTCGGCACCTTCATCACGCGCTCGGGGGTGATCAGCTCAGTCCACTCCTTCGCCGAGTCGCCGATCGGGCCCAACTATCTCACCTTCCTCGCCGGGATGCTTTTGACGGTGACGATGCTCTACGGTTTCCGCGCCCACTCGATCCTACCGGCGGAGACCGGAAAGGTGTGGGGCGTCTCGAAAGAGTCGGCGCTCGTCATCACGCAGTTTCTCCTCCTGACCCTCGCCGCCATCGTTTGCGTCGGGACGCTTTATCCGATCGTCTCGGAGGCGATCACCGGTGAGCGCACGACCGTCCAGGCGCCTTACTTCAACACCTTCGCGCCTTGGATCGGCCTAGGCCTGGTGACGGCGATCGCCGTCGGCAACCTGATGCGCTACCAGACCAGCAAGATCCCGAACGGCCTGCGCAACATGGGCGGCGCGGCGCTCCTGGCCTTCCCGGCGGCGGCGTTGCTCGCCTGGCTCGGAGACATCGGCTCGACGCGCGGCACGTTCCAGCTCGGAGCCCAGCTCGTCGGCTTCTATCTGTGCGCGTGGACGATGCTCTGCCTTCTCTTCGACGTGCTCGGCCGGCTTTCAGACCTGCGGTGGAAATTCAGCATCTTCTTCAAGCGTAACCTCGCCTATTTCGGCGGCTTCGTGGCGCACTTCGGCTTGATCGTCGCGATCCTCGGCTTCCTCGGCAACTATCGCGGCATCTCCAAGGTGGCGACTTTGAAGGCCGGCGAGTCGACGGAGCTCTACGGCTACACCTTGAAATTCGACGGCATCCAGATCAACGAAGTCGACAACACCACCCTTTACGAAGGGGTCTTGGCGGTCGATCGCGACGGCGCCAAGCTCGGCGAGATTCGCCCGGCGCGCAGCAAGTATCCGACGAAGGACGAGCTCCATCACGAGATCGGCATCATGAGCCAACTTTGGCATGACCTCTACGTCACGCTCTCGGACTTCGACAAGACGTCCGGGAAATCGGCGACCTTCGAGCTCCACGTCAACCCGACGGTGCGCTTCGTCTGGATCTCCGCGTTCATCATGGTCATCGGCGGCCTGATCGCGATCATGGACCGGATCCGCGGCAACAAGAGCCGGGATGCGTTGCGCGTCGCGGAGGCAGTCTGATGCTGCGTTCGATCTTTCTCGCCAGCTACCTCCTCACGACGCCGGCTTTGGCGCAGGAGGGTACGGGCGCGTCGCCGGCGCCCGCCGCGTCCACGGTCGAGCCCGCCGCCGCTGGCGCCTCGCCGGGCGGCGTCACGCCTTCCACCCTCGCTCCCGACACCGGAGCCACCGTCAACGCCACGGCCGGCTCGGCGCTGAAGCCGTCGGCGACGCCCCCCACAGGCGCCGCGCCTCTCGACGCTTCCGGCGCGCGCAACCCATTCGCCACCGAAGGGGCCGAGTACGACAACTTCCGCGACGTCGCCGGCGAGTTGCGTTGCCCGACGTGCACCGGCCTTTCGGTGCTCGACTCCGACGCGACGTTCTCGCTGCAGATCCGGGACATCGTCCAGGAGCAGATCCGTGCCGGGAAGTCCAAGCCCGAGATCCTGAACTACTTCACCGAGCGCTACGGCGCCTGGATCCTGCGCGCTCCACCGACGAAGGGCTTCAACGCCTTCGCCTGGCTCTTCCCGATCGCGCTTCTGGTCCTGGGCCCGCCGCTCGTTTGGTTCTTCGTCTGGCGCAAGCGCCGCATCGTCAGCACCATGGGCGTGCGCTCGGCCGACGACATCATCAAGGAAATGAACGAGGCGCTGAGCTCTTTGCGCGGCTCGAAGTCGCAAGGAGCGAGCTGAGTGGAAGGCTATACGGTCTACATCGGCGTCGTGGTCGGGATCGCCTTGGTGATCGGCATCCTCGCGCCGTTTTTCGTCGGCCCGGGCGGCCTCTTGGCCATCGGCAACTCGATCAACTCGCCGAGCCAGCTCGAGGCCCTGAAAACGGCGATCTTGAAGCGGTTCCTCGAGGACGAGGCGGCCTTCGGCAAGGGCGACATCGGCAAGCTCGCCTGGGAGAAGCGCCGCGCCTTCCTGATCGGCAAGTACATCGACGCCTCGCGTCGCGTCGATTTCCTCGCGCACGTGCAAGCCGCGAACGCCGAGGTGAAGGCGTGAGCCGATTTCTCGCCGCAATCTGCCTCGCTGCGCTCGGGCTCTCTGGCACCGCCGAGGCCGCAATCTCGGTGTCCGGCCGTCACTTGATCATTCTCCGCGAAGGCATCGACGCGGTCTGGGGCAGCTACATCTTCGCCGTCCAGAGCGACGAGCCCGGCCCCGCCAAGCTCGCCGCGCGCATCCGCCTGCCGAAGGAGACCGAGGACTTCATGCCGCAGGAAGGCGTGGAGCCGAGCGAGGTCAAGCTCGACGGCGACGCGCTCGCCATCGCCAAGGAGTTTCCGCCCGGAACGACCATCGTCACCATCGGCTTCAAGATTCCCTCGAGCTTCGGCAAGGGCGAGATCACGATGAAGCCAGCGGGGGGCGTCGACGAGCTGACGGTGCTCGTGCCGAAGAGGAGCAGAGCGAAGCTCGAGGCAGCATGGCTCGAGCCCGCGCCGGGCGAGGCCACGCCGGACCCCGACTACGCGGCCTTCGTCGCGCGCGAGCCTTTGGCCGAAGGCTCCGAGAAAAAAATGGTGATCACCGGGATCCCCGAAGGTCGCAAGCGCGTCTGGATCCTCGGCAGCGCCGTCGCGGCCCTGATGGTCGTGCTCGCGACGGTCGCGGCCTTGCGCACGCGCCCGCGCCTCGCGGAAGGCGGCGGTGAAACGGTGCTCATCGGATGAGGGAGCGCGCGATGCCGAAATGGGGGGAGCGTCTCTGGGAGCTGAAGTGGCAGATCTTCGCCGCTGGCCTTTTGATCTTTGGGCTTCTGATGGTGAAAGGCGGCCTAGCGGCGCTCGGCCCTTTCATGAAGTTCGCGGTGCCGGTCGCCGTCGCGGCCTACGCGTTCAAGTTCGTCAAACAAAAGGTCATGGCCTCCGCCGGCCATGCGATCCGGAAGAAGTTCGAGGACGCGCTGCGTCAGGGCATGCAAGGCCCGCAAGGCCAGCAAGGCTCGACGACGGCCGGCGCGCGCCCGCGTCGCGACGACAAGGTCATCGACCTCTGCCCAAAATGCGGCAGCTACCTAGCCCCCGGCCACCGTTGCAAGACTTGAGCTTCTGCGGCGGCGCAGGAGGGTCTCGATCCGGGCGGAGAAGAGCCGCGGATTTCCAGCGCCCTCGATGAGCTCGTCGGCTCCCGAGGCGAAGGCCTTCATGACGTTGAAGCCGCCCTGCAGCCTTTCGGAGACCAGGGCGACCGGCGCCGAGCCCGGCGCGCCAGCGGCCTTCAAGCGCGCCAAGGCGCGAAACGACGCTTCGCCGAGCGTGTCCCAGTGCAAGAGGACGAGCGCCGGCTTTTGCTCGCGCCAGGCCTCGGCGAGCCGGTCCGCCTCCAGCACCGGCACGGCCTTGAGGCCGAGCGCGGCGAGATGGATGCTCGCGTAGGAGAGAAATTCGGAATCGGTGCCGTGCAAAAGGACGATCGCGCTCATGACGTCAGTATAAAAGACGCTTCATAAAGGCGGGATAAACCCGCTCAGTCGAGGCCGTCCTCGCCGCTCTCGTCCTCACCCTCGGCGACGCTCGCGTCGTACTCCTCGTCTTCAAACGAGACGTCGTCGGGCAGCGCGGCAAGCGCGGGCATCGCGAGCAGCGAGGCGCCCGTCCCCGCCGGCGGCGGCTCGGTGTAGGGGCGACCGCCGAACTTCAGGTCGACGATCTCGAGCTCGATCTCGCCGGCGGGCCGCTGCGCGATGATGAAGTCGCCGACTTTCTTGCCGATCAGCGCGCGTGCGACCGGGGATTTGAAGGAGATCTCCTGATTACGCCACTCGGCTTCGCCTTCGCCGACGATGGTGTAAGACTTCTCGACCTCGTCCTCCCCGCGCACGGTGACCGTGGAGCCGAAGCAAACGACGTCGCCGCAAAGGTTCTCGGGGTCGACGAGGCGGACTTCGCGCAAAAGAAAGAGGAGGTAGCGCAGGCGCTTATCGAGCTCGCGCAGGCGCTTTTTGCCGTAGATGTACTCGGCGTTCTCCGACCGGTCGCCTTCGGCCGCGGCGACGGTGATCCCCGCCACGACCTTCGGCCGCTCGACGAGGAGGAGCTCGTCGTGCTCGGCCGCGAGACGCGTGAAGCCGGCGCGCGTCATGAGCCGCTTCGCCGCCGGCTTCTTCGCTACTTTTGCCAACGCCGCACCTTGTCCGGGAACTCGGAGTAGGTGAAGAAGCCGTCGCTGCGGTAGGAGGGCGACATCACGACGTCGTTGAAATGCGTGGTGAAGTCTTCCTTCGTCATCTCGAAGCTGCCGACGCCGTCGACGGTGACGCGGAACGACTGCTTCGGCGAAAGCGGTTCGATGCGGTTTTTGTAGAATGTCAGGCGCGGCGAGTTCCACTGCGCGGCGAGCCCGCCGCGTTGCGGCACGTGCTTGGCGACCTTGCGCGCGGTCGGGCGCGCTTTCTTGGGCGGCTCGGCCTCGACCCTTTGCGGCGTAGGCGGCGGCTTCGGGCGCTCGGCTTCGCGGCGCTCGGCTTCGGCGGCCTCGATCTTCCACGCCGCGTAAGCCTGCAATTGTTCCGGCGTGAACTGCGTCAGCGCCTCCTCGGGCGTGACGCTGAACGTGTCTTCTTCGAACAAGGCGTCGGGCAGGATGATCACCTGGCCTTCGGGATTGATGACCTTGAAGCGCGAGAACAGCGTGTCATCCACGATGATGAAGAGCTTGGCGTTCTTGCGATTGCGTGCGGCTTCAATGGGCGAGTCGGGGGCCATGGAACTTCCGTGAGCGGGCGGACTGGGGAGAGGGAATGTCCATGATACCGAAACCTTTGTCGAGATGGGACTGGACCACCATAATAATGTATGGCAAGTTTCGGCTTCCACGTTCTGTGCTATGACGGAGGCCCCTTTGCGTCGCCCTTCCCTGCTTAGAGTCCTTGCGGACGAGGATCGCACCATGGCGGACACCCCAGCGCGGGTCGCCGAGCTCGACCATATCGTCGTCACCGGCGCG
>JANOTL010000105.1:0-56503 GCA_031416315.1 Pseudomonadota bacterium | reverse complement strand
ACGCGACCCTCGCTCTCGCCGGATTCCCCGGCAATGATCATGCAGACTTTGCCTTCCCTGCTCGCTGCGCCCTGGTCAGTTGCCGCAGATTGAAGCCGAGGACAGAGGCGTACCCGGCGGCCAGTGTTGCCGCGTCGCTCTGCATGCGACTTCTTCCGAGCTGCCCCCCCATGATGGTGCCGGGAAGCGGCGGCGCAGGTGTAATCGCCGAGATCCCTCGCTCCGCTCGGGATAGACCCTGGCGCTTTCGCGCCAGGGTCTAACTAGATCAGAAAGTTGCGGCTCAAGCTCCGTCGCCTAGCGACCGAACAAGAGCTTATGCGAGTCTCCGTCCGCCATCTAGCCCTCGTCCTATGTCTGGCCACCGCCGGCGCGGCGCCGGCGTGGGCGCAAGACGAAACCGACAAGAAAGGCACCGCCTGGGAAGAAGGCGACGACGAGGACGAGAAGGACCCCTCCGACGCTGGTCCGGCGCAGTCCAAGGTCGAATCCAAGGCCGAAGCCGCCAAGCTCGCGTCGGATCGCGCCAAGGACGGCGAGCGCCTGCGCGTCGCGTCGTCGCCGCAGATCCGCCGTTTCCACGAGGTCCTGGACGAGCTCCTGGCCGAGCTCGCCTATGACGTGAAGACTGGGGCGATCAAAGGCCTGTCGAACCTCGCGATCCGCAAAGTACGCGTCTCGAAGGCGATTCCCTCGACCTACGAGGATTACGTCGAGACGCTGCTGCAAGAGCGCATCCACGCAAATTCGCGCGTCAAGCTCATCTCCTGCGTTCCTTGCAAGCAGCGCACGTCGTCCCTCGTCGAGGGCAAGCTCCTCATCTCGTCGCCGGCGACGAACATGGCGAAGCTTGAGGCCGCCGCGACGCAGCTCGGCATCGAGAACTTCATGGACGCCGTCCTCGTCTATCACACGACGCACATGGTGCTCGCGTTGAACGTCTTCAACTCGCAGACCAAAGAGCTCGTCTGGGCGCGCACCTACAACAGCGAGACCGTGGCGAGCCGCTACCAAAAGCTCGCGGTCGACCTGACGCAGGTGCAAAAGGGCCGCGATAGCGACGAATACGTGCCGGAGTACCGCTTCCTCTTCGGCGCCGGGGCCGCCGCGATCCCGAACGTCGCGGGCGACGCGGAGGACTCGAAGATGATGAATGTCCAGGTACGCGCGACCGAGAAGTTCGACAACCGCAAGACCGAGTTCGGTCTCCTCCTTTCGCTCCTCAAGAGCCAGAGCTCGCTCATCAAAAAATATCCGACCGAGGCTCCCGCCGACGAGACGACGCCCGTCGCCACGCCAGGGAAGGGCAAGCCCGTCCCGTTCCAGACGGCGATCGCCGTCTACGCTACCTTCGGTCACATCTTCCTCGGCGCCGTCGAGAGCTACAACGAGCTGCGCCACGGCTTCCACGTCGGAATCGGCGCGCTCGGCGCCACCGGCTACGCCGCGCCGGTCGTGCGCACCGGATGGGACGTCTTCATGGGCCGCCGCTTCGCGGTCAGCCTCGCCGGCAACTTCGTCGCGCCGTCCTCCATCCTCGTCGGCACCGACCGCATCAAGACGAAAGGAGGCGCCGGTGGCGACATGGTCTTGTCTCTCAACTACTAGCTTCGCGCTCGTCCTTCTAAGCTCCTCCTGCCTGTTCGGCGAAGGCGGCGCGGAGCGCCCGATCGACGCCGGTCTCGAGGGCCAGATCGCCTACCCGTTCGTCGAGGAGACGCGCCCGCTCGGCACCGCCGGCGCCGCGACGAGCTCCGACGAGAAGTTCATCATCCGTTCCGCCGTTGGCGACCGCGAATACAGCGTCGAAATCCCCGGCGGCGCCCGCGACTACGACGTCATGGTGCCCCTCGGCGAGCTCGGCGACGCTGCCTCCGGCACCGGCGCCTCGGCCGGCAGACCGCCCCGCACGCTGGCGAGCGCGGTGCGCACCGACCAGGAGATCACCAAGGACCTGCCGCGCCTCGAGCAAAAGCGCCCGACCGACAGCGCCATGCTCGATCAGGCCTTCGGCGTCGCCGAGTCCGAAGGACCCGAGCAGGCGCCGAGCTACACGCTGGGCCTCGCGCGCATCAACGAGTACTACAAGAAGCGTGACTTCGAGTACTGCCTGATCGAGGTGAACCAGCTCCTCGCCTTTTATCCGACGAGTCCGAAGCTCCTGAAGATGAAGGGCACTGTGCTCATGAAGCTGCGTCAGGAGGCCTTGGCCGAAAGGGCGTGGACGCGTGCGCTCGATTTGGCGCCTTCGGACCGCGGGCTCGCCAAAGCGCTCGACCGCCTGAGAAAGCGCATCGGCACGACCTCGCCCGCCGGCCCGCCCGCCGAGGCGATGCTCAAGCCGTGAGGATGGTCTCCGCCTCGGCGACGAAGTCCTCGTCGACGGCCATGGCTTCGCCGCAGGTCTTGCATACGATTTTCGGCAGAGCGCTCATCTTGCCGGAGGTCACCGTGACGAGCACCGACTGGCCGATGTTGCAGCTCTCACACTCGAACGGCGCGTAAAACGACTCGACCTTCCGCCCTTTGACGAAGGACGGCAGCATCACGCCCATGTCGACGAAGGCCGACGGGCAGTTGACGAAGGAGACCTTCGAGCGCACGTCGAGGCGGTCCATGCCGCTGATCCAGCCCTTCACGCCGAGAGACGTGATCCGCTCGATGCCGCCGACGTCGAGCGCCAGCTCCTTGGTTTTCGCGACCGCTTCGAGCTGGGCCAGGACCGGAGCGATGCCATCGTCGAGCGCGCCTTCCAACCGGATCAGGGTTCGGACGGCGCCTTGCTCGAGGATGCGGAAACGCAACAGCATGCGCGAAAGGCCTTTTTGCGGTAGGAAGCGGTATCGGTTCATCATAGTCGAATCGAGCCCCGGGAGACAGATGCGGACCCGATCAATATTTGCCATGTGCTGCGCGGGCGCCCTCGTCGTCCTTCTCGCATGGGCCTTTACCGTTTGGCGCCCCTCGCAGGTTCCCGGCCGCGCGCTGGTGGTGAAGTGGGAAGGCGCCGTGATCGGCCATAATTTCCGCGATTTCGGCGCGAGTCTCAACGCCTGCCTCGGCACGCCCCTCATGCGCGAAGGCCAGGCCTTCCGGGCTGCGATGTGGTTCTCGGGCTTTAGTTGCGCCGCGGTCGGCTCACCCGAGACGATCTTGTCTTTGAACTTCGACCCCAAGGACGGCCACGAGTTCTACTGCCTGCAGGACGACGGGACGCCGACGATCGGCAAGCACTTCAACGCGCGGGCGGAGCTGAACGACCTCGAGTTCGCTAAAAACTGGCCGAACCCGGTCGTGCGCGCCGAAGTCTGCGGCTTCTTCGCCGAAGGCTTCGCCGCGATCGCGCGCGGCGAACGCCTGCTCGTCCACTGCGACGCGGGACGCGACCGCACCGGGACTTACGCCGCGCTCCTGCAGGCACTCGCGGCCGAGGCCGCCGGCCGCTTCGACGGCGCGTTGATCGACGCGGTCGAATGCGACTACCGAAAAACCAAAAGCCTTGCGCCCGCAAAACTCGGCCGGATGAACCGATTCTTGCGTGACGTCCAAGCGCAAGGCGGACCCTCGCGCTTCCTCGAGACGCACTGTGCTTTACCCGCCAAAGTCGCTCTGGGAGCGGGCCGCGCCCTCCTCGCCCACCCGCCCCCCGTGCTATAATCGAAGGCAAAGCTCAGCATTGCCATTGATTTTCGGGGGGGATTCCGATGCGGTTCGGCCGTCATGCCGTGTGGTCTGCGTTTGTCTTCGCGGGGAGCGCGCAAGCGCTGACGCTCGCAGAATTGAAACAAGAGCTCGCCCAACATCCCGAGGCGGAATGGTCCGCCGGCGAGACGCCGGCCGTGGCGCAGTTCGGCGGCAAGGCGCACGCCTTCGGTCTGCCGGCCGCCTGGCTAGAGGCGCGAAAGGGCCTCGAGACCGTGCTCGAGTTCCCGACCCCGGAAGGCGCGCCGACGACGTTCGACTGGCGCAACGCCTCCGGTATCAACTGGGTCAGCCCGGTGAAGAACCAAGGCCGCTGCGGCAGTTGCGTCGCCTTCGCCGCGACGGCGGCGTTCGAAAGTCAGTTCAACGTCGCGATCGGCAGAGCCGGCGTCGACTTCGACGCCTCGGAGCAGGACCTCTTCAGCCGAATCGGCAGTTGCGACTCCGGCAGCTGGCCCGCCTCGGCGACCGCCGCGCTTCGCAGCCGCGGCGCGCTCGACGAAGCCTGTTACCCATACGTCTCTGGCCGCCTCGGCGAGGACGCCCCGACGAGCGGCGCCTGCGCGGACGCCGCGGCTCGCGCGATCAAGATCACCGGCTCGCAGACTTTCGGCCCGTCTCAGGCGAAAGCGGCGCTCCTCAACGGCCCGCTGATGACGACCATGACCGTCTACGAGGACTTCATGTTTTACACCGGGGGCGTCTACCGCCACGTCGCCGGCGACTACGCCGGCGGCCATGCCGTCACGATCGTCGGCTACGACGACGAGGCGCGCGCCTGGATCGTGAAGAATAGTTGGGGCACCGATTGGGGAGAAAGCGGCTTCTTTCGCATCGCGTACGACGACGTCTCCGGCGTTGGCAGCAGCAACACGGCCTTCACGCTTTCCACGCCGAACACCTATCTGAAGCTGGCGTCGCCGACGCACCTGAGCGCCGTCGCCGGCGACCTCGAGCTGCGAGGCGTTACGACACGCGACCTCGCGCTCGACGGCGCCCCCTTCTCCATCGTCGGCAAGGGCACGGCGCGCTCGCGGCACGACGGGCGCCTCGACACGACGTCGCTCTCCGCGACGGTCGACACGACGGCGCTGGAAGACGGCGTCTACGAGGTGAAGCTCGCCTCCGAGGTCTCCGGCCAAACCGCGCGGCCCTGGTACGCGGTCGTCGCCGTCGCCAATCATCCCCAGAACGTCGTCGTCACGCTCGCGCCCGACGCCTTCGATCCGTCGCGGCCAATCCGGGACCGCGTCTTCTTCAACATCGGCGCGACGGTCGACCGCGTGCCGTTGACCTCCATCGACTTCGTGATCGAGAAGGCGGACGGCGCGCCGGTGCGAACGACGATGATCGAAGATCCGGGCACGCGGGCGAAGATCGGCTGGCGCACCGCCAGCTACGCCAACGGCGACTACCGCGTGAAGGCCGTCGGTAAGATCGGTGCCCTGCAGGCCTTCAGCAGCGGCTGGACCCATCTGACAGTGCAAAACTAAGAGTCTCTTCGGGTGTTTACGGCCCGCTGCCTTTACAGCGCGCCGTAAACGTCCTACAAGCCGTGCGTGACGACGCACGATCATCATCGACACGGGGATGTGCACGGGACCGACGATTTCGTCGCTCTGTGCACCGAGCGTTTAAAGCTATCCGGGGCCCGGATCACGAAGCCGCGCTTAGCGGTGATGCGCTGCCTCGCCGCGTCGACGACCGCCCTCACTCCCCGCGAGATCTTGGCGGCGATCGGCGGCGACGAGCTCGATCAGGTGACGGTTTATCGCGTCCTCGAGACTTTCTCCGAGCTCGGCCTCGTGCATCAAGCCGGTCCCGCCGGCGGCTTCGTCGCCTGCACGCATCTGGCCTGCGATGTTGCGCTCCACATTCTTTCGCACTGCAAAGCCTGCGACCGCACCGAAGAGATCGACGTGCCGGCGGAGATCATGTCGCCATTGCGCTGGTATTTGACGCATGAGGCGAAGTTTCGGCCTGAAGGGCACATCATGCAGGTGAATGGGGTTTGTGCGCGGTGCGTAGCGCAGTAGTGGGTGGTGGGCGGTTTAGGCGGGAGCGTGACCTAGACCGCCTAAAAGACTTCGCTACAATTCCGCGCCGGCTTCAACCCATCACACCGCGCCTTCACCTCGGCGATCTCTTCCTTCGTCAGAGCCTTCACGGCCGCCACCTCGAGCTGGAACTGCGTCCGCCCCGTGAGGCGCAGGTCGCCGTCGACCATGTAGAAATGCCCTCCCTGCACCCAGGCGTTCTCGCGCCCGTAGAACCGGACGCGCAACGAGTCCTTCGTCTGGAGCTTCTTCCAGGCCCCTTCGATCGCCGGCGCCGAGCGCAGGTCGACGGAGAAGCCGGCGTCCGCATCAGTCATCCCCGGGATCTCCCAGTACTGCACCGCGAACGGCGTGAACGCCATCAACTTCATCCCCGGCGCCAGGCCCGCCGCCTCGGTCACCGTCTTCTTCACCGCCTCGGTGGTCGACGGGCTCATCGGGCAGTCGGTCGCCAGGATGAAAGAGATCATCTTTGGCGCGTGATAGTTCGTGCCTTTGATGTCGACGCGGCCCGCGCCGCCCGTGCACGGAAATCCCATCGCCAGGTACGGAGTGTCTTTGTCGTAGCCGGCCTGGCCCGTCGCCGTGGTGCACGGCTTCATCATCCGCGTGAGCACGACGCCCTTGCCTGGAACGTAGAACGGCAGCTCTCCGGTGAGTTTCGAGGGGACGTAGCAGTTCTCGGGCGCGACCGGCGGCGGCGCCGGTGGCTGGCCGGGCGCGGGCGGTACCGGATCGGGCGCAGGGCCCACGGCGGGGGGGCCTGGCACCGGCGCGGGAGTCTCTACGGCCTCCTTGGCCTCGCTGCCCGGGGGCTCCTTCGTGCAACCGCCGAAGCCGAAGGACGTAGCCGCCATCGCAACGCCAAACGCAATCGCAGCGAGCTTCCGCAGACGCATCATAACCACCTCCCGCCCCGACCGTTCGTGTCGCGCCCCGAAATTGTACGCGCTCACGTTTTGTCCGCAAAGCGCGTATCGAGCACCTTCATCAGGTTGTAGACGCCGACCGCGCCTAGAGCGAGCAGGGTCGGCTCGAACCAGGCGACGACCGAGCGCGCGCCGAGGTCCATCATCAGAGCCGTGGCGCGCCGCTCGCGCCCCAGGCGGAGCACGAGCTCGGCGTCGACGACGTCGGCCAGGAGCGCCGCGGCCGCGACGGCGAGAAAGCTCGCCACCGCTAGCCAGGCGAGCTCCAAGTACCCCGCCAGCCCGGCCGCCGGCGACTGGATCCCGCACACGAGGATCACGACGACGCTCGCGGTCAGGTGCAGGTCGAAACGCGAGAGCCCGACGTCGAGCCAGGTCTGGTACCAGGCCGGCGCCAAGCTGAACTGCAGCGCCTCGCGAAAGATCCCGAGGTCCCCGAAGGCGAGCGGCGCCGCGACCCAAGCAAAAAGGGCGAGCGCCAGGAAGATCGCCACCACGCCACAGGCCGCGAACACGACGCCGAATTTCAGCCACCGCCGCCGCGTGTAGACCCAGAGCAAGAACGGCATGCGGATCGTCCGAAAGAGCCCGCCGCGGCCATAATCCGGCAAGGCCTCGGAAAGCGCGACCGGCGGCGGAAACTCGAGCCCGAGCATCCAGCGCGCGGTCGCGATGAGCCGCGCCCGCGCGTTGTCGACCGACTCCGTTCCCAGAGCGCCGCGCGCCACCGGACCGAGGTGCGACCCGCGTTGCTCCTGCGCCCCGCGAAAGCGCCGGATCACCGGCTTCGCCAACTTCCGCCGCCATACGTAGCCCATCGCCAAGAGCATGGGCGGCGCCAGGGCCAGGGCCGTCAGCGAGCGGTCGAACGTGGTCCCGAGCCAAAGGAGCAAGGCGAGCGCGAGGAGGCTCGCCGTCGCGCCCGTCCGCAAAAAATGCGCCGCCGATGCCATCCACGCCGTGACGGAAAAGGCGATCATGCCGTCGGCCGAGACCACGCCCAAGCCGCCCAAGAGCCGCCCCCGCGACATGAGCATCGTCGCGACGATCAAGGCCACCGTCCAATTGCCGCCGATGAAGCGCGCCATCAAGGTCGCGGCCAGGACCGTGCCGGTAAACACCCACTGGTTTACGCGCGCCGCCGCCCTTTCCTCGAGCCAATCCTGCCGGCACAGAAAGAGCCCCTCGAACGCCATGCCGATCGAGGTCAGCATGCCGCGCACGACCCGCACTTCGGCGCTGCCTTCTGCCGCCGCGGTGCTACTGGGCGCCGTAAAAAGGCGTGCATACTGGCACCTATCGTCCAACCGCTCGGCCAGGAACTCCATGGCCATCACCGCCCGCGAGTCCTGGTCATAGGCATAGGCCCGCAGCTGCATCCAGATGAGCCGCATGAAGATCATGCCTAAAAGCACGAGCGGCACGACGATGCGCGCCCGCCCCCAGGACTTGCCCCCGCCCATCGCCTACGCCCTCCAAGCTTCTAGGAAATATAGCCTTTTTCGAGCCGAGCTGCCTGTGGATAAAATGGCGGTCCATTTTTATACCGCTACGTCAGAGATTTTATTGGTAGAATGATATTGACATTAATAAGAGGTAATAATAAATAGGGCGGCATATCCCGGTAGAAGTTGCTGGCGGCGTTTAGCGGCATTTAGTAGATTCTGTCGAAACGCATATAGATGACGTTCCGCACGGCGCGCGCAGGCTAGGTTTTCAATAGTTTTCGCGTATTTCACGGTTCGAGGGGAGGAGAGTGACTATGGCATCGGTCGAGCTCAGACCAGGGGATACGCTGAACATCATCTGGTCCTCCGTCCAGGACACGCCGCTAGGCGTGAAAGAGGTGGAGTCGAAATTCGCCTACTCGTACGACGAGCTTCTCGCGCGTCTGAAGGCGAAAGGCCGTGCCGGGAAATCGCGGCGCTCGGGCACGAGCGGCGCGCGCTTCAGCCGCATCGTCGCGCTCGCGACCAACGCCTTGAAAAAGGGCAAATGGTCGACCGGCGCCGATATCGACCGCGACGAAGTGTTCACGAAGCTGATGTTCAAGTTCGGCGAGCTCGACCCGATCGAGTACGCCAACATCACGGTGAACGCGAAGACCTCGCTCGTCGCGCTCTACGCCAGCAAGAACATCCTGAAGGCGCCGCAGAAGAAAGACCTGAAAGACGCGGTCGAAGCGATCGGCCTCGGCGACCAGCTCTAAGTTGAGCGCGCACTTCCGAGTGCTCGGAGTGAACCACGTCGGCCTCGCACCGAAGGATCCCGCCAAGACGCGGTGGTTCTTCCGCGAGGCCCTCGGCGTTTCGCATCTCGGCGACGAGCTCGTCTTCAGCCAGAAAACCGAGACCGCGATGTTTTCCTCGGGCGCCGCGAGCGACGCGCGGCTCGAGATCCTCGCCCCGGCGCTCGACGCCGAAGGCGTCCGCCAGGGTCCGATCGCGCAGTTCCTGGAGAAAAAGGGCTCCGGCGTCCATCACGTGGCGCTCACGGTCGACGACGTCGAGAAGGCGATCGCGCACATGCTCACGCTCGGCGTGCGGATGATCGACGCAACGCCACGACCGGGGGCGCACGAGACGCGCATCGCCTTCGTGCACCCGGAATCGACCGGAGGGCTTCTCATCGAGCTCGTCCAGGAGAAGACTTCGTAAAGCTTCGGTAAAGTCAGGCCACTGGCACGTGGGGCGGTGCTAAAGCTGGAGCATGGCGACGCCCCTCAAGCTCACCGCGAAAATGATCCTGGACTCGATACGAGTCTGGCTCGGACCGACGCCTCCCCAACCCGTCGCGTCAAATCCGCCGCCATCGCGAAAGACGCGGGTCGAGACCGTCTGGACGAGATCCGCCGCTCGCGGCACCCCGATGCCGATCGTGGAGCCCGACTAAGCATCATCGCGGAGGTGCGGGGGATCGGAAAAAAAGGCGGCCCCATGCGGGACCGCCTTCTTGACACAAGCCGAGGGCGAGATCAGTACCCGTCGAGGTCGATCTTCACCGTGCCGAGCACACGCCAGCTCTTCGAGTACGCAACCGCCTTGAGGGTCCGGTCACCGTACAGATACCAGCGGCCTTTGGCCGTCAAGGAGGCGAGGCTGCCACCACTGACGTAAGCCTTGGCGAAGCTCCAGGTCGACTTGCCCCAGTAGAACGACACCGAATGCGTGCCTTGCGGCAGGTTCGTCATCGTCAGAGTCTGCGGCCAGGCCGGACGGTCGCCGGAGGCGAGGTCGTCGAAGCCGAAGGACTTGAGCTCTTCGATCGGCTGGGCCGGCTCGGGCAGCGTCGGCTCAGTCGGCTGGCTCGGCTCGAGGACGAGCGGCGGGGTCGTCGGCTGCGTCGGCTGCGTCGGCTGCGTCGGCTGCGTCGGCTGCTCGGGCTGCGTCGGCTCGGTCGGCGTCGTCGGCTCCACGGGGAGCGTCGGGGGCGTCACGACCGCCTTCGGGAACTTCGCGGCCATCGCCAGAGCCATCGCCTCGGCGTCGAGGACGCCTTCGGATGCGACTTGAGCGCTGGTGAAGTGGCCCTTTTTCAGGACCGCGGCCTTCAGGATCTCATCGGCCAAGCCGGCGTCGGGACGGTCTTGACCGTCGAGGCCGTTCTTGGCGATGGCGAGGGCGAGGGCGTAGGCGCCGGCGGCGACCGGGCTCGCCATCGACGTGCCCGACATGCGGCCGTAGCCGCCGGTCATGATCGTCGAGAGGACCTGGTTGCCCGGAGCCGCGATGTCGACGCGGTCGCCACGGTTCGAGAAGCTGGTGAGGTCACCGTTGCTCGTCGTCGCCGCGACCGAGATGACGTTGTCGTAGCTGGACGGGAAGTGGTAGCGCTTGCCGCCGTCCGCTTCTTCGTCGTCGCTGCCGTTCACGTAGCCGTCGTTGCCGGCGGCGGCGAAGACGACGACGTCGCGAGAGCGAAGGCTCGCATAGACCGAGCGGTAGAACTCGCCCGAGCTGCCGAACATGCTCGCCGTGTAGCCGAGCGACAGGTTGATCACGTCGGCGCCGTGATCGGCCGCCCATTTGACGCCGCGCTCGATCTCGATCGAGTTGCCCGAGCCTTCGTCGTTCAAGACGCGGATGGGCATGATCTTGATGTTCGCGCAGCTGCCGACGCCGACGACGCCGGCGCCGTTGTTCGCGGCGGCTCCGACCAAGCCCGCGACGTGCGTGCCGTGGCCGTTGCCGTCGTCGAAGTTCTTGTCCGGCGGCATCTGGGAAGAGCTGCCGACGAAGTTCGCGCCGACGATCTCGCCGAGCGAGTCGCGGAGGAAAACGTCTTTCAGGTCTTCGTGGTCGGTGTCGACGCCGGAGTCGATGATCGCGACGATGATGGGCTTAGCCGACTTATCGGCCGAGCACGCCTTGTCCCGCTTGATCAGCTTCAGGTGATCTTCGAGGGACTTCTTCGGATCGTTCTCGACCGGGACCGCGGCCGCTAGGGCCTCGGGCTCGGCGGAGAGAACGAGCGACTCTCCGGCGAGAGCGGCGACGATCGATTTCGTGCCTTCTTGCGAGAGGTCGCAGTTTTCGTACTTCACGTTGAACGTGTTCAACATGTCTTCCGAGAGGACGGCGGCGCCCTCTTCGGACGGGTCGCCCCAGCTCACGCGCTCGGGCGCCTTCATCGCGCAGCCCAAGGTCGTACCGGCCGATTTCGCGGCGGCCTCGATCTGGGATTCGCTGGTCGTGACGTCGGCGGTGACGACGAAACTGCCTTGAACGAATTTCTGGGGCATCGTGCGGAAATTCTTCCGCTCGGGCTTGGCTTGCGGGGCGCAACTCGCTGCGAGGGCAGCGGCGGCCAGCACGGGGAGGAGAGCTCTAGACTTCATGTTCAGCTCCTTTGCAACGGGGACACTCAGCTTCATGGGGATCTTCAGTTGGTAGGGCCCTACCAGATCCAGTTGTATTACAATTATAAGGTGATCACAAGTTGTATTAAGAAATTCTATTGAATTCTAAGGTTTTTCAAGGGATTGCAGGCGGCATTTGACCCGGACCAAGGATCTGCCTAGGATGGTAGAAAACCCCGAAAGATTTAGGTTTTTTTCTATGAGATCCGGACTCTCTCCAAGAGCGCTCGTCGCGGTTCTCGCCGTCGTCGGCCTCGCATGGCTGGCCCAGCTGGCCTCAGAGACCCTTGAGGGACGTCGCCAAGCCCAGGTCGAGGCTCGTAGCGCTGCGGCTGCGGCACTGACCGAGACCAGGACCCAGCTCGCCGGCCTGGCACGCCGTGCCGCGGCCGACCCGGCCCTGACGCAGAACCTGGCCTGGAACCTGAGTCACAGTGTCGCGGCAGCCCTGTCGGGCAAGCTTTCTCCAGGCGAGCTCGACCGCCTCTGGATTGTCGACGAGAAGGCCCAGCCCCTTGGTGAGGCGCACGCGAGCCGCGGCGGAGCTCAGGTGATCGTTCCCAGGGCATCGAGCGGCGCGCCGCGCCCGGGGCTCTTCTGGCGCCTGGTGGGCGAGGAGCCCGCAATGGGCGTCGTCGTGCCGTTCGCCCGCGGTCATGGCCCCGGCCGTTGGCTCGTCGCGGTCGTCGAGCTCGGGAAGACGTGGCGGCCGCTCCATCCGCGACTCGTGGCAGCGCTGCAGCGGACTGGGCTGGAGCTCGCACCCGAGAACGACGGCGCGACCCTCCTTTTTCGCGACGGCATCGACGTCGAGGGCCGCGCCCTCGCCAGCTTGGCACCGCGCGGTCCCTTGGAGCGCTACGCCTTGAAGCGGATCGATCGCGGCCCGATTACGAACCCGTTCCTTGGACCGGCATTCTTTGTGACGCTCGCGGGCGGCGTCCTCGCACTCGTCGCCTCGCGGCGTCGCGAGACCGGTGACGAGCGCCGCCTGGCGGGGGTCCATCAACGGATCGAGGAGCTGCTGCATTCTCCCTCGGTTTCTTGTTTAGGCGAGGCGACGGTCCCGCCCCCAGGCCCCGGGTGCGCCAGCTTGCCCGTCGAGGCGGAAAAGGCACTCCTCGAGCACGTGCGCGTCGAAAGGCGGCGCGTCGAGCAGAAGGACGCGCGCATCGCGACCTTGGAGGAGGAGATCGCGAGCGCGCGCACGACCGAGCAAAGACTCTTTGGCCGCCTGGCGAGTAGCGCCGAGCTCGAATCCCTGGCCGCGCAGATGGCGCAAGGTGCCTCGGGCTTTTTGGCGCACGCCGACGGCTTGGCCGAAAGCGCCGACGAGCTCACCGAGGTCCTGGGCGGGCCGATCGCCGAGCAGTCGAAACTCCTCTTCAACGTGATGATGGAGTGGCAGGAAGGCGTGACGGAGCGCGGGGCGCGGAAATTCGTGCGCGGCCTGGCGGAGACCGAGGGCTCGGCTGCCGGCGTCAGCCTGCTCGACGAGCAGATCATGGCGCTCGCCACCATGGCCGGCGAGATCTCGGACCTGGCCGTGAACGCTTCGCTGCGCAGCCACCGGCTGGTCGAGGGCGCAACCGCGCTCGGCCGTGTCGCCGGCCACTGGCATGGCCTCGCGGAGCAGTACGCGCCGGCGCTCGGCGCTTTGACAGCCGCCGGCCACACCCGTCCACGCCCGCCGCGGACCGCGGGCGAGTTGGCGGGGCCGCTCGACGACGCGCTCGCGCTGCTGCATTTGGACCGGCGTACGGCGGGCGTACGCTGTGAGAGCCGGCTGGACGATCATCCTGACACGCCGCTGCCGATGGTGGCGCGCGCAGCTTGGGCGACCGCGCTCTACCACGTCCTCACGGCATTGGCCGCCCTCGACGGCGGCGGCAGCGGCGGCGGCGCCGAGATCGTCATCGGCCTGCGCCTGCGCGTCGAAGCGGGACGCGCCATGCTGATAGCGCAGCTGCGCTCCTCCTCGAACGGCGGCGGCACGCACAGCGGTGGTCGCGACCTACGGCGAGGCCGGGTGCCTCAGCACCTCGAGATCGCGCGCGCCGTGCTCGCGCCGTTCGGCGTCGCGGCCCACGCCTTACCCGCCCTCGACGGGCCTTTTCCGATCGCTTTCGGCTGGACCTTAGCGGCCGTCCAAAGTGTAGATGCCACCGTCGACGCCGAACGATCCGTCGGGCACCAGCGGCCCCAAAGCGTCATTGGGCCGATCAATGTTTAGACCGATGATCTGGTTGCCCGATTCTGGGTCGTATGTCCCGGCTCGACTTTAGACACTGGGAATCCTCTCCTCGCCGGAAATTTCCCCATGGAGAAGTCGAACCTTCAGCGCTTCAAAGACGGCGAACGCCTTACCGAGGCTCAAAGCCTCGAATTACTCGCGTCAGCTAAGGAACACGACCGCAACTCAAATCGCGTCCCCATTGCGATGACTCGGCTAGCGGCTGTGGCGTCCTTGTCGACACTCTTTTTCATGGCGACGTTGGAAAAATCGTCGCTCTTCCATTCCTCTGAGCTGCGAAAAATCTGCGCTAGCGCCTGTCCAGAAGCCCGCACGCTTGTCGCTCTATGCGCAATTTCGACCGTGATCTGGCTGTCATCGTTCACTTTGCGTTCGAGAGTCGAATCAACCCTCAAAAGGATGATGGAATTCGACGATCTTGGCGCTGACGACGATCTTGAGATTAGAGCGAATCTCCTAAAGCCCCTTCTTCTCGTCGTTTCCACGGCGATAGGAGGGACGATCATCTTCGACCGCATCGAGCCGTCGGCTTGGCAATTTTGGCCACTCGTTGTGGTTACCGTTGCAATGGCAGTCCGCGCCGTCACAATTGCGGTCATCAGGCCTTCAATTCTAAAACTGAACGATCAAGGCCTCGAATACAAGTCTTGGTCCATCGGAGTCATTCCTTGGGCCGCGATCGCCAGAGCACATCTCCGCGAGACTGAGCCTAACGATGCCGGAGAAACAGCGCTCAACCTGATTCTCAAACTTAAAAATGAGCCGGCCTATTGGGCAAAGCGCCGCATATGGAACAGATATCTGCTGCCGTCACCATTTGCGAAAAGATGGGAAATTTTATTCTGGGAACTGGACGGCGACGCAAAGATTGTTCAGCGGGCCATCAAAAAAATGAAGATTCGTAGGCCTTGAACCGATCATCGAGTCGATCTCTGCGGCCTTTGCTTGCACAGGGACCACGGCGCTCTTCGACAAGCTCGGCTTCGAGGCCGTTGAGCTACTTCGCCAGCGCGTAAGCGCATTCGAGCGCATGCGCGTTCGACAGCACGGTCTTGGCTTTGCCGCTGACCCTGCCGAACGCCGGGCCTTGCGGGCCATTGACCGGCGGGCTCAAGTCGTCCGCCAAGTCTTGCAAGGCTCTCCACGCCGACCCACCCATGGCCGGAAGCGCGACGTTCGCCGGAGAATGGTCGTGCGCCGCGACCTCGCGCTCCATGTTGAACATGCGGTAGCAGGTGCTGTGATGGACTTCGGAGAAATCGCCGACGGGGACGAACTGGTACTCGCCCGAGGCGCTGAGCCAGTCGGCGCCCCAGAGCGCGTCGCAATCTTCCTGGCCGAGCGACAGTCCGCCGAGGGTGGTCGACGTGCCTGCGCCTAAGCTGCGCATCGCCTCGACGGCGTGCTTGGGCTCGAGGCCCAGGTCGGAGATCCACTCGATGGCGTTCTCGTCGGCTTCTTGTTCGACCGTGTACTGGCCGAGCCGTGAATCATGCGCTTCGCGGAGAGAGGAGAGGCCCGAGGCCTCCTGCTGCGCGAACGCGCTGCTTTTCGCTTCGAGCACCGCGGCATAAGAAGCGTTGAGAGCCGGCGCGTCACCGAGTCGGGCGGCACTGATTTGTAAGAGCTCCACGAGCGCTCGGACGGTGCTATCGGGCAAGTTGCCGAGCCAGCTCGGCCAGGTCGGCGCCTGCACGAGCTCGGCGAAGGTCGCCCAGGCGGTGCCGGTGCTGCCGACGGTGCCGCTCGTCGTGACCCTGAGCTTCCCGAGGCAGGCGAAAGCTTTCGTCTCGAAGCCCTTGTAGGCGGTCGTTTGCGCGGCGCTCGGCGAGCCGAACGGAAATTGCGCGATGGCCGACGAGAAGGCGGTCGTCTTGATGTGGTCGGCCGCGGCCTTGCACTCCGGGACCGCGCCGGAGGCGGCGCCGGCTGCTCTGACCAAGGAGCCGACGGCGAAGAAGAGCTCCGAGCGCAGCTTCTGGCCTTCGACGCGGGTGTAGTTCTCGCCGACGCCGAGAAGGGTCGCGCCTTGGACGGCGGCCTCGCCGAGCTCACGGCGCCATGCTTCCGGGGTTGGACGATGATCGGGGTTTCCGCGGTCGAGCGTGTAGAAGAAGTCGAAGTCGGACTCGTGAGCCGTCGCGTGCGAGCGGTAGTAGTGGCCGAGCTCGTGCGCGACGACGGCGACGAAGCTCTCTTCCGTCATCGCCTTGAAGATGCCGGTGTGGATCGTGACCCAGTCGGCGGTCTGCAAGAGGACGACCTTCTTGGCCTGGACGGCGCCTTCGAGGTCGGCGTGGATCGAGCAGGCGGCGTTGCCGGCGAGGCTTGCCGACGTTCCGGTCGTGGTCACCGTCAGCTTGCAGCCGGTGGATTTGGCGTTGAACGCGAGAGCATAGCTCTTCAAGCGCGCGGCGCCGGCCGTGCCAGCGTCCAGGCATGGGAGGTCCTCGCCAGGCCAGCTGGAGAGCTCGCCGTTGCGGCTGTCCAGGTAGGCCGCATCGACCGTGGTCGCGGCCGTGGGCGTTCCCGGGTTGAGCTTGACGGTCGCCGTGTAGCAGATCGGCGCGGGCGCGATGAAGGCGTTCGGCGAGGCCTCACGGAGGACGCGGGCCTTCGGTTTCGGGACGCCGGCCATGGCGGACGGATGCGCGGCGCGAAGGGCGGCGTCGATCTTGTCGATCCAGACTTGCGACTTCTTCGTGAGCATGTGGGTCGACGGCAGGAACGAGGCGCCCTCGAGGCCAATGAGCTTCGAAAGAACGCCGTCGTATTGAGCCTCGGTCAGGGACGACCACATCCAAGCGTCGGTTCCGCGCGTCGGAACGTCCTGGTCATGTTTTAGTGCGCTCGCCTCAGGCTCAGACCCACGTCCACACGCAGCCGCGGCACACGCAATAAATGCCATCGATATCAGCATTTTACGTGAATCGCGACGCCGGCGGCCCGTGGAGTTCTGCATCTGATCGTCCCCTAAATTTTATTGACTGACCGGCCAGTCGTATCATCGTTGGGACTTCGGTCAAAGGGTATTTTATGATTCTCCAATCGAGCATCACGGAGGTCTTCATGAGTTTCATGGCCCGCATTGGCCTAGGCCGTCCAGAGCTGCGTGCTTGGGCGATGTACGACTGGGCGAACTCCGCCTTCGCGACCACGATCATGGCCGCGATCCTCCCGATTTATTACGCGAGCGTCGCGGCCGTGGATCTGCCGCCGAACGTGCGCACGGCTTATTGGGGCTACACGTCGTCCCTCGCGCTCTTGGTGATGGTCGTCTTCGCGCCGCTCCTCGGCGCGGTCGCGGACATCGTCGGCGGTCAGAAGAAGTTTCTCGCCGTGTTCACGGTCATCGGCTCGGTTGCGACGGGACTTCTCTGGTTCGTCGGCAAAGGCGACTGGGTCCTGGCCTCGACGCTTTATCTGATCGGGAACATCGGCTTCGCCGGCGCGCTGGTGTTCTACGACTCGCTCCTCACGACCGTCGCGAAGCCGGAAGAGGTCGACCGCGTCTCGACCGCAGGCTACGCGATCGGTTACGTCGGCGGCGGGGTCCTCCTC
Source organism: Pseudomonadota bacterium (assembly GCA_031416315.1). GTDB lineage: Bacteria > Bdellovibrionota_B > Oligoflexia > Oligoflexales > CAIYRB01 > JANOTL01. The sequence continues at coordinate 39,142 of JANOTL010000105.1, read as the reverse complement.
GCGATCAACCTCGTCTGGACGCTGAAGCCTGAGCTCTTCGGCTTCCCAGACAAAGGCGTCGCGGTGCGCGCATCGTTTCTCAGCGTCTCGATCTGGTGGCTCGTCTTCTCGATCCCCTTGTGGCGCAAGGTCAAAGGGCCGAAGGCGTCGCGCGGGACGCACGAGCAGGGAAGTCCCTTGACCATCGGCTTCACGCGGCTCATGGCGACGGCAAAAGACATCAAACGCTACAAGCAGATCGTGATCTTTCTGATCGGCTTTTGGTTCTACACCGACGGCATCGGCACGATCATCAAGATGGCGACGATGTTCGGCGCCGAGATCGGCATCGGCGAGACGCACCTGATCGGCGCGCTGCTCCTCGTGCAGTTTCTCGGGATTCCCGCAACTTTCGCGTTCGGCGCGGTGGCCTCCCGCATCGGCACGAAGGCGGGGCTCATGGTGACTTTGACCGTCTACTCCGGGATCTGCCTGCTCGGGTACTGGATGACCGAGCCGTGGCAATTCTGGGCCTTGGCGGTCCTGGTCGCCCTCGTGCAAGGCGGCTCGCAGGCGCTGAGCCGCTCGCTTTACGCCTCGATCGTGCCGCCGAGCCGAGCCGCCGAGTTCTTCAGCTTCAACTCGGTCTTCTCGAAGTTCGCCGGCATCTTCGGCCCGGCGCTCTTCGGCATCGTGGCGCAGTCGGCCGGCTCGAGCCGGTCCTCGATCCTTTTCCTGATCAGCTTTTTCATTGTGGGTATGATCTTTCTGGCCATGCTCGACGTCGAGGAGGGCCGCCGGGTCGCGGCGGCCGCCGAGCGCGAGATCACCGGAGGCGCCCCCGCATGACTCGCTGGACGATCTTCTTTCTCGGCGTCGCGTGCGCCGTCGGCTGCCGCGATCAAGAGGCGGCGGTCTCGAGCCCGCAGAGCGCGGACGATCTGACGACCTCCGCTCCTTCCACGCCCGGAGCCGATGCGCCCGTCGTTTTCACCCTCCCCGAAGGCTTAGGCAAAGGCGCCTGGAACAAAAAAGAGACCGAGATCAAGCTCGTCGTCGGCCAGATCTTCCGCGTCGTCAACCTCGACCCGAGCGAGAAGCATACGCTGCACACGCTCGGTGATCCGTGCCCACACGGCGGGGACCGCGTCTACGACGCGCAGGGTCAGAAGCTGACGGAAGGCTTCAACACCGACGCGATCCCGCTCGGCGGTTGGCTCGAATGCGACGTGAAGACGGCGTTCCCGTCGAACGAGGACGACCTGATCTACGATCATTATCAGTTCACGGGCACGGGCGACGCCGGGAAGATCTACATCACGGTGGCGCCGAGCGCGCCCTGACGCACCAGAAGCGCGCGCGAATACGGCATCGGCTCCTTGAAACGCTCTTCTTCAGTCACGGTGAAGACGCCGGCGGGCAGCTCGGGAAAGCTCACGTCGCCCTGGTAGTCCGCGTCGATGGTGGTCAGATAAATCTTACTCAGCCGCGGCAAGGCCGCGCGATAAATCTCGCCGCCACCCGCGATGAAGACCTCATCGCCCCACTTCTCGCGGCGCGCGGCGCAAAGCGCGAGCGCTTCGTCGAGGCTCGCGACGAAGACGACGTCTTCCTTCGCCTCGGCCGCGTAGGCGCCCGGGTCGCGTGTGATCACGACGTTGAGCCGGCCGGGCAAGGGCCGGCCGAAAGAGGCGAAAGTCTTCCGGCCGACGACGATCGGATGGCCGCTCGTCGTCCGCTTGAAGAACTTCAGGTCCTCAGAAAGGTGCCACGGCAACGCGTTCCCGGTGCCGATGACGCGGTTCTTCGCCATGGCGACGATGGCCGAAAGCGTCTGCATCAGATCGCGATCGGTGCTTTGATGCCCGGATGCGGGTCGTAGCCTTCGAGGACGAAGTCGTCAAACTTGAAGCCGAAGAGGTCCTTGATTTCGGGATTCACGCGCAGGTGCGGCAAAGGTTTCGGCGCGCGCTGCAGCTGCAGCCGCGCTTGATCCAAGTGATTTTTATAGAGGTGGGCATCGCCCAGCGTGTGGATGAACTCGCCCGGCTCGAAACCGGTCACCTGCGCCATCATCATCGTCAGAAGCGCATAGCTCGCAATGTTGAACGGCACACCTAGGAAGATGTCGGCGCTACGCTGATACATCTGGCAAGAAAGGCGGCCGCGCGCGACGTAGAACTGGAAGAAGGCATGGCAAGGCGGAAGCGCCATGTCCTTCAGCTCGCCCGGATTGAAGGCGACGACGAGGTGCCGGCGCGAGTCCGGATCGGCCTTGATGCGCTCGACCGCGAGCTTCATCTGATCCACGGTTTCGCCTTCCGCCGTCCGCCACGTGCGCCACTGCGCCCCGTAAACGCGGCCGAGGTCGCCGCTCTGGTCGGCCCACTCGTCCCAAATCGAGACGCCATTTTTCCGCAGATACTCGACGTTGGTGTCGCCGGAGAGGAACCAGAGCAGCTCGTGCAGGATGGACTTGAGGTGCGTTTTCTTCGTCGTCACGAGCGGAAAGCCCGCATTGAGGTCGAAGCGCATTTGGTGGCCGAAGACACTGAGCGTCCCGGTCCCCGTACGGTCGGTCTTCTCGACGCCTTCGTCGAGGACCCGCTGCATCAAGTCCAAGTACTGCTTCATGAGGCCTCCTCGTGGGTTCCGGACCCATCTTAGTCTACCGGCAGGGCTTCCGGTACGGCCTGTTTCATCTTAGATTTTAAGTGGATACGCAACATCTGGACGGCGGCGGGCGTGACCCCTTGGATCCGTGAGGCCTGGCCCAGACTCTCGGGCGCGACGCGCGTTAATTTCTCGACGATCTCTCGGCGCAGGCCGCTGACGGCGGCGAACGGAAAGTCCCTCGGCAACTTTTGTTTATCGAGCGCGGCCGTATCCTGCATCGTGCGCAGCTCGCGGGCGATATAGCCCTCGTACTTGATCTCGATGCCCACGCGGCGGACGATTTGCCGCGGCAGGGCGGCGAGCGCCGGGACGAATGCAGAGAGCGCCTCCGGCTCGATCTCGGGCCGTCGCAAGAGCGCCGTCAGCCGCGTGCCGGCGTTGTCCTTCTCCTCGAAGAGATCCGCCGGAATGCCGGCCTCGCCGAAGGTCATGGTGCGCACGAGGTCGAGGCCGACGCGCAAGTTTTCCTTCCGCTCGAGATAGCCGCGGTAGTCCTTGTCCCCCACCAAGCCGACGGCGCGGCCCAGGTCGGTGAGCCGCATGTCCGCGTTGTCTTCGCGCAGGAAGAGCCGGTGCTCGGCGCGCGAGGTGAACATGCGGTAGGGCTCGGTCGTCCCTTTCGTGACGAGGTCGTCGATCATGACGCCGATGTAGGCCTGCGATCGCGAGACGATGAAAGGCGGCTTTTCGGCGGCCGAGAGCGCGGCGTTGATCCCGGCGATCAGGCCTTGCGCGCCCGCCTCCTCGTAGCCGGTCGTGCCGTTGATCTGACCCGCGAGGTAGAGGCCTTGAACCTTTTTCGTCTCCAGCGTCGCGGCGAGCTCCGTCGGGTCGACGAAGTCGTACTCGATGGCGTAGCCGGGCCGGATGATCTCGGCGTTCTCCAAGCCGGCGATCGTGCGCACAAACGCGTGTTGCGCGGCGAGCGGCAGCGAGGTCGAGATGCCGTTCGGATAGACCTCGACGGTGTCGTAACCTTGCGGCTCGAGGAAGATCTGATGACTTTCTCGGTCGGGAAACTTCACGACCTTGTCTTCGATCGAGGGGCAGTAACGCGGCCCGATGCCGACGATCTCGCCGCTGTAGAGCGGCGACTCGCCGAGATGGGCGCGAATCGCCGCATGGGTCGCGGCGTTCGTGTGGGTGATCCACATCGGCACGAGCTTTTGCTTCAGCGCGTCGTTGCTGAAGCTGAAAGGTATCGGGTCTTCGTCGGAGTGCTGCGGCTCCGTCTTGGACCAGTCGATCGAGCGCGCGTCGAGGCGCGGCGTCGTGCCGGTCTTGAGGCGACCGACGCGAAAGCCGTAGTCCCGGATGAACTGCGCGAGGCCGATCGAGGCAGCGTCGCCGGCGCGGCCCGCGACGATCTTCTCCGAGCCGACGTGGATCAGGCCGTTGAGGAAAGTGCCCGTGGTGATGACGACGGCTTTGCCGTGGAATTTGCCGAAGAGACGCGTGACGATGCCCAAGGCGCGGCCGTCCCCAATCAGGAGACCTTCGACGCTGTCCTGGCGGATGTGGAGCCCCGGCGTCGCCTCGAGCTTGTGCTTCATGTAGCGACGGTAGAGGTCCATGTCGGCCTGCGCGCGCGAGGACCAGATCGCCGGACCCTTCTTCCTGTTCAGGATCCGGAACTGGATCCCCGTCTCGTCGATCGCCTTGCCCATCTCGCCACCGAGGGCGTCGATCTCTTTCACGAGATGGCCCTTCGCCGTGCCGCCGATCGCCGGATTGCAAGACATGGCCGCGATGCGGTCGACCGACTGGGTCACGAGCAAGGTCTTTGCTCCGGAGCGCGCCGCGGCGAGGGCCGCCTCGCAGCCGGCGTGGCCGCCGCCGCAGACGATCACGTCGTATGACTCGGAGGAGCGAAGGGTCATGGGATCTCGCCGGGAAATTGCGGGTTCAGGCGAACCGAGCAACCTATCCCGCAGCGGCTTCGCATGCAAGCCGCCGGCGCGCGCTAGCGGAAGGCCGCGCCGATGCCCAGGAACCCACTGATTTCTTTGATGTTCGTGTGGACCCTACCTTCGCGGAGGCAGATCGTTTGATCGCCCGCGCAGCGGCTCGCCTCCGTCTGGCGCTGGAGGACGCCGAGCTGCACGACGAGCGTATCCGTCGGATAAAGCTCGAGCGTCGCCCGTCCGTAGCCCAAAATTGCCTCGTCCGACGTCTCGACGAGGTAGCCGCCGTCGAGCATGAAACCGGCCGCTTCGCCGAAATAGCCGTAGGCCATGCCGCCGCCGAGGAGGCTCACTTGACGCTTCTCCAGCTTCGGCGGAACCGGCGGGTCGCCGGCGACCGAGCCGTAGATCAGCGGCAGGAGCGGAAGCTGCGTCCCCGCCGCCATGATGGAGAGGGAAAGGAGCTGATTTTCGACGCCAAAGGTCTCCATGAAATCCCAGCCGACCCCGAGCGCCAGGTGGTAGCGGCTTTGGTCGATCTTCAGCTTTTTCCCGGCGGGAACGCCCAAATCGGGGCGCGTCAGCTCGTCTTCGTGCTCGTGATACGAGCCCTCTGCGGTGACGACGAGACCGGCCATGGGCTCGGTGAAGATCACGGCGGAGGCGCCGTTCACCGGGACTTTGCTCTCCACCTTCACGTCCAGCTTGGTCAGGGTCATCGTCTCGTCGCCCCGGTAGACTTGCGGCGCGAGCAGATAAACGCGGCGCCCGAGGGGCGACATCGGGACCGCGGGCTTCGCCGGAGGCCCCGGCGCGGCCGGGGTCTCGACCACGCCCTCCACGGCCGGCTCGACCGGCCCGGGCGGCTGGTTCGGCCCCGGCTCCGCCAGGAGCGGCGGCGGCGGCGGCGCGGCGGCTTCCCCCTTGCCCGCGTCGAAGGCGAGCTCGGGCCAGTATTGAAAGAAGCGGAAAGTGCGACGGCCGCCGGTGAACGGCACCACCTCGATCATCATCGGCTCGCGCGAGTCCTCGACGACGAAGAATAGCGCCTCGGTGACCATCGTGCGCAGCCTCATGCCGCCGTCCGAGACGTAGAGCTTGTAGCGATCCGCGCCTTCGATCCGCGGCCAGGAAATCCGGGCCGGCGCCTCGCGCTCGGAGGCGTCGAGGGCGACGAAAGAGCCCGAGACGAAGGTCGAGCCCTCGGCGCCCGCGACCTGCTCGTAGGTGCGGCCGGGGCGCAGAAGACGCCAGTGGTAGACGCCCTCGTCCTCGAGCTCCCAGGAAAATCCGGTGCCGCGGACTTCGGTCACCAGGACGATCTCGGCGAAAAAGGCGTCTTTGGACACTTCGAGCGCATAGCGCTCGTCCGAGCGCAGCGGCACCTGCCAGGCGATGGACACGGGAATGGCATAGGCAAAGTCCGCTGCGGCGGATGCGGCCGTCAGCAAAGCGGCCGCCAGGGCCAGTCCCAGCAACTTCGGGCGGTTGTCTTTTCGGCGTGCCTTGGCTATGTTCGCCTCCCCGTAAGTCATGAGTTTATCTCATTGTAGCAGCGAACCCGTTCAGAAGGGATTAGCGATGGGCATCTTCGACGTCGTCGGCGAGATGGGTCACGAGCAGGTCGTTTTCTGCCATGACAAGGCCACGGGCCTCAGAGCGATCATCGCCATCCACGATACGACCCTCGGCCCTGCTCTCGGCGGGACGCGCCTTTGGACCTACGCCTCCGACGACGAGGCGCTGACCGACGTTCTCCGCCTGTCGCGCGGCATGACGTATAAAGCTGCGGCCGCGGGCCTTTCGCTCGGCGGCGGCAAAGCCGTGATCATCGGCGACGCCAAGACGATGAAGAACGAGGGCCTCTTCCGCGCCTTCGGCCGTTTCGTGCACTCGCTCGGCGGCCGCTACATCACCGCCGAGGACGTCAACATCAACACCGGCGACATGGGCTTCGTCTCCCTCGAGACGCCCTACGTCACCGGCCTCGAAGGCAAGTCGGGCGACCCCTCGCCGGTCACCGCCTGGGGCGTCTTCCACGGGATCCGGGCCGCCGTGCGCCACAAGCTGAAAAAAGAAGGCCTCCAAGGCCTGCGGGTCGCCGTGCAAGGCACCGGCGCCGTCGGTCGGTACCTATGCGATTACTTGCACCAGGCGGGCGCCAAGCTCGTCGTCGCCGACATCGACGAGCAAAAAGTGCAGTCGATCGTCGACAAGTTCGGAGCCAAGGTCGAGAACGTCAAAGCGATCCACGCGGCCGACGTCGACGTCTTCGCGCCCTGCGCCCTCGGCGCGGTCTTGAACGACGAGACGATCCCGCAGCTGCGGGCCTCGATCGTGGCCGGCGGGGCGAACAACCAGCTCAAGTCAGAAGATCGGCACGGCGCCCAGCTCCTCGAGCGCGGCATCCTCTACGCGCCCGACTACGTAATCAACGCGGGCGGCCTAATTAACGTCTATCAGGAGCTCAAGGGCTACGACGCCGACGCCGCCAAGCGCCGCGCGGCGGGCATCTACGAGTCGCTGAGCGCCATCTTCCTGGAAGCCGAGAAAGAGAAGATTCCGACGCACCGGGCCTCGGACCGCCTCGTCGAGCGCCGCCTGGCCTCGGCTCGCGCCGCGATCCCGCTTCGGAACAACTTCAACAACCAGACCTGGATCAACCGCCGCTGAGCTAAGAGGTTAAGCCCTCAGCCGACATCGACCAGGAACGCGATCTTGCCCTTTCTGACCTCGACGGTGGGGTGCTGGCCGACCCGCCCGCCGGTCTTCACCTCGAGGGTGCGTTTACCCGGCTTGACGAGGGCACGGGAGACGAAGATCGCCTCCGGCAGGAGGGTCCAACCGCGCGTATCGGCCGTCTCGGTGACGGCCGAGAACGCGTTGGCGGCGAGGCCGCCAAGCGGGCCGAAGTTCCTGTAGGCTTGCTCGGTCAGAACGCCCTTCGCGACGAGGCGCGCCGCCTGCTTCGCGATCATGCGCAGGCGCCGGTCTTCCAGCGAAACGCGGGCGATGTTGTCGAGCGCTTGCACGTTGTCGGCGCCGTTCTGCGCACCGACGCCGTCGACGGTGAAACCGGTACCGCCCCAATACTCGGCTCCACCGCGCTTGACGACGACCGGAAACGAGATGCGGATCACCTGGCGGCCGCCGCCGATGAAGAACTCGCGCGCGTCCTTGATCGCGATGTGGCCGAGCTGGTGGATGACGACGACCTCGCCGCAGTCGTCGCAGTCTTTCAGCGCGGCGCGCGCGGCTTTTACGGCGGCGGGGTACTTCTTGTCGAAGACGGCGAGCTTGTCGTCGCGATTCCTGCGGATCAGGACGCGCGCATAAGCTTCGAGCAGCTCTTTCGGAACGCCGCCGTCGACGAACTCGGCGTACGGGCCCGCGTAGGCCTCGACCGCTTTGCCGTAGTCGATGATGGCGTCGTCGAGCTCGCCGCGTGCCTCGTAGATCATCGCGGCGAGGTACAGGGCGAAGCCGTCGTGCGCGTAGCGATTCTTGTTGTCGTCGTAGCCGCCGTTGATCTCCGACAGCTTGTTGTTGATCTTCTTCGCCTCGACGCGGGCGGAGTCGAGCTCGCCCGAGTTGAGGTAGGAAAGGGCCAGCATCGTGTGGATGGCGACCTTCTCGTAGTCCTCGCCGGAGTAATCCGAGGCCGAGTCGTTCATGACGAAGCTCGCCGCCGTGCGCGAGACGCTCGTCGTATAGAGCTGGTCTACGATCTTGTCGGCTTCGAGGAGGGTGGCGCGGGCCTTTGCGCCCTCGCCCATCCGTTCCTGGATCATCGCCTTCTCGAGCCGGTAAAGGAGCTTGTTCTTGTCTTCCTGCTTCAGCTCCGAGGCCTCGAGCTTCTCGAAGGCGGCCCGGTATTGATCGGCGCGGTAGAGGCCGCGGATCTCGCGCGTCTCTTCGGTATAAGACGCGCAGCCCGCGGCGCCCGCGACCGCGAGGGCGAAGACGCAGGCGGCGAGAAGACGCTTCACCAGCCGGCGCCCGACCTTCTGAAGTTCTTTTTGATCTCGTATTTCGTGGACCACTCGAACTCGAAGGTCTCGACGTTGGTGAGCGTCAGCGCGGTCTGGTAGGTCACCGTCTTGCGCTCTTCCATCGCGTGCACGCTACTCGAGATGTTGCCGCTAAGGATGTAGTCGGCGCCGAGCTGCTTGCCGTCCGACTTCGCCGACTTCTTCGAGACGTGGCCGGATTGCTGGTACTTGATCTCTTCCAGGAGCTTCTGGCGCTGGGCTTTGTTGACGAAACGGACCTTGCCGCTGTTGATCAGCTCGTCTTGGATGTAGTCGGTGAGCTGCTTCACGTCGAGATGCTCGTCGGTTCGATTCTCGACGTCGTCGACGATGACGATCGGGCGCTCGCCCTTGTGCTCTTTTACGAACTTGTCGAGCCAGGGCTTGTCGATCATGCCCTTGATCATGTGCTCGGCGGTCTTGCGGGCGTCGGTCTCGTTCCATTTGTCGTCGACGATCTCGGCTTTCGCCGGGTCGGCGTATTCCCCCTCGAAGCCGGGCGTGCACGCCGAGCCGAAGACGAGGACGGAGAAGAGGGACGCGAATTGCAGGATTTTGGCGGCGCGCAACATATGGGGCTTTTGCTCCCGATTCTGGGATTTTGGACTGCAGACGACTGGTTCCGACCGGGTTCGAGCTTATCACGAAGGGAGCGCCGCCGCAGCCGTGCTAAAATGAAGGCAGTCCCCGAATCTAGGAAAAGACCATATGCGCAAATGCGTCCTCCTGGGCAGCACCGCCGCCCTGGTCCTCGTCGTCGGCTTCGCCACGGACGGCAAAGAGCGCGCCTTCGCCGCCGTAACCCAAGCCGTTCGCAGCATTTTCCTCAATGGCGAGGACATCTCCGGGGCGCGCTCGCAGGAGCTGAAGAACGTGGACGTGGTGATCAACGAGAAGGGCGACCTCTTCATCGTCGCCCCGCACTATCAGGTGAACGAGGAGGACACTTACGTCCCCCTCAGCAAGTACGTGCAGGGCATGAACGGCCCGCGCCACGAGCCGATGAAGAAGCTGCCGCCGCCGGCCGGTGGCGAGACCCCGATGGTCTCCGGGCAGAGGGCTCAGCCGATGGAGGCGAACGCCCTGCCACAGCCCGCGTCGGGGCCGATCCCGAAGGCCGGCACGCCGGTCGGCCAGACCGGGGTGGCAGGCGCGCCGGCGGGCGAGGCGCCGAAGGCCAAGCCCAAGGCGGATGGCGGCGAGGACGACGAGAAGAAAGAGAAGACGGAGGACTGAGACGCGGGTAATTCTGGACGCGATGTCCGAATCCAGCCTCCGTCTGCAAGCCGTCACCGAGCGCATCGCCGCCGCCGCCCGCGCCGCGGGCCGCGATCCGGCGTCCGTCTTTCTCCTGTGCGTGAGCAAGACCCATCCGGCCGAGGCGGTGCTAGCGATGCACGCGGCCGGCCCGACCGCGTTCGGCGAGAACTACGCGCAGGAGCTGGCCGCCAAGGCCCAGGCGACGCGCGAGACGTCAGGGCTGCGCTGGGTCTTCATTGGCAGCGTGCAGTCGAACAAGCTCCGGCTGATCGTGACGCACGCCGCCGAGATCCAGTCGGTCGGCACCTTCGAGCACGCCCAGAAGATCGCGCGCCTCGCGCACGAGCTCGGCAAGACGCCCTACCCCGTCTGGCTCGCCGTGAACGCCGGACTCGAGGCCTCGAAAACGGGCGTCGCCCTCGCCGACGTGCCGGCGCTCGCAGCACGGATCGACGCCCTCCCGGAGCTCGAGCTCCGAGGGCTGATGGCGATTCCACCGCCCTTGGCAAACCTGCGCCCCCCAGGCTCTTCCGAGGTTCCGGCGCTTTACCGCGAGCTGCGCGCCGCGGCCGACCGGTGCGGGCAAAAGGGCCTCTCGCTCGGCATGTCCGAGGACCTCGAGGTCGCGGTCGCCGCCGGCGCGACCGTGGTCCGCCTCGGAACAGCGCTTTTCGGAGTGCGTCCATCATGCTAGTCTCGCTGGCAAATCCGCATTCGCGCGACCGCCACCCGCTGTAGGAGCACCCCGCCGCCATGCTAGGACCGCTCGCCGAAGGCATCGCCCGCATCTTCGAGATCATTCTCAACGGTATCCAACTGCTGATCATCGCCTCGGTGTTGATCAGCTGGGTCGGCGCCGACCAGAACAATCAGATCGTACGCATGATCCAAGCGCTGACCGAGCCGCTTTACCGACCGATGCGCAAGCTGACGAAGTCCTTGCCGCAAGGGCCGCTCGATTGGGCTCCGACGCTTCTCTTCCTCGTCGTCATTTTCCTCCAGCTCGCCGTCGTTCCGTACATCCGCATGCTCGGCGGTGCTCGGGGCATGGCCGTGCCGGGATGAAGCGCGCGGGAGTCGCGCTGGTCGCGACCCTCTGGCTCGGCGCGCTTTCGGCGGCCTTGTGGGCGCTCTCGGGGCACACCGCCGCTTACGGCGCGCGCGCGTACGATCTGCTCGCGCGCCCCCCGCTCACGCGCCTCGACTCGCGGCTTCTCGACGTCGTCACGCTCGGCCATCGCGGCCTCTATGACGACGTCGTCGCCATCTGGATGGTGCAGACGCTTATGGATGCGCGGCTCGCTGCCGTTCGCGGCGAGGATCTGGAGAAGCTCGTCCTCGAGGTCTCGCGCCATCGGCCGAAGATCGAGACCTTCTACATGCTCGCGTGCTTCGTCGTCGCCTTCGACTTCAAGCGCCCCGAAGCCTGCGAAAAGCTCACGCTCGACGGCCTCCAGGCCTTCCCGGACGGCTGGAGGATTCCGATGCTGCAAGGCTACATCTACGCGTACGAGCTGAAGGATCTCAAGAGCGCCGCCGTGCACTACGGGCTCGCGTCGTCGCGCCCCGGCGCGCCCGAATTTCTGAAGAGCCTGACGGCGAAGCTGATCGAACTGCGCGAGCTGACGAGCGAAGACCTGGAGACGACGCGACAGGGCCTCCTCGGCAAAGGCATGAAGGCGCTCCTGGAGGGACGGAGAAAACCATGAGCGACGCGCTCGTCTTGCAGTCTCTGCGCAAAGTTTACAAGGGCGACCTCCTGAAGAAGCCGCAGGTCGCGCTCGACGGCTTGAGCTGCCGCTTTCCCACGGGGAAGGTCACGGGCCTCCTTGGTCACAACGGCGCTGGAAAGACCACGGCCATTCGCCTCGTGCTCGGCCTCGTACGCCCGGACCAAGGCTTGGTCGAGGCCTTCGGCGCGCCGCTCGGCATCGAGGCGCGCCGCCTTCTGGGTTACATGCCCGAGGTGAACAAGCTCCCCGCAGCGCTGACGCCGGCCGAGATCCTGACGCGCCACCTCGCGCTCTTTCGGCCGAAAGGCATCGAGTCGAGCGCCCAGAGACAGGCCGCCGTCGAGCGGAGCCTGGCTGCCGTCGGCCTCGCGGGCCATGCGAAAAAACGCATCGGCCACCTGTCGAAGGGCATGGCCCGGCGCCTCGCCTGGGCGCAAGCCGTCGTGCATCGTCCCGAGCTCTTGATCCTGGACGAGCCCGCTTCCGGTCTAGATCCCGCCGGCCGCCGCGAGATGCTGCGCTGGATCGACGAGGAGAAGGCACGCGGCACCAGCATCGTTCTGTGCACGCACGAGCTCTCGCAGGTGAAGCAGCTTTGCGACGAGCTCCATATATTGAAGCAGGGCCGCCTCGTCTTGAGCTCCCTCCCAGTCGAGGGCGGCACGACGGGAGTCGCGCACCTGGCGCGTGCGACGCGGCACGTCGTGCACGTATCCGGAGCCGAGGAGGCGGCGCTCACCAAGGTCCTAATCGATGCGGCCGGAGAGCTTTCGCCCTGGAGCGGCCTGGCGAAGGACGGCTTTCTCTCGATCCTTTCCTTCGCCTCGCACGCGCAGGCGATGGCGTGGATCACGGCGCTGACGCGGCGCGGCTTCCTCGTCGTTCGCTTCGCCGACGAGACCTTCGCTTCGGACGAGGAGCTCCTCCCCTACTTTACGGTGGGAGGTCCCGTATGATCGCCACGCACTTGCGCGCTCTTCGCCTCGTTACCGGCGAGACCCTCCTCCTCTTGAAGCGCGACCGCGTCTTCTTGCCGGCGCTCTTCTTCGGCATCGCGGTGGTCCTGATCGCCAACCTCGCGAGCGACTGGAGCGTCGAGGAATTCGGCAAAATCCTGTTCGACGTCGGCGCCTTCGGCTTTCAGCTCGTCGGCTCGGCGGTGGCCATCTTCTGGGGCGTGAAGTCGGTCGCCGACTCGCGGCAGCAAGGCGCCCTCGAGGTGCAGCTCGCGGCGCCGATCGGCCGCGCGCCGTGGCTCGTCGGCAAGTTCCTGGGGCTTTCTCTGGCGCTCTCCGCCTTGTTCGCCCTGCTTCTCGCGGTCTGGCAGGTGTTCATGTACCTGAACGAATTCGGGCTGATGACCCCGGACCAGCTGACCGCCTTCGGCCTGATGCTTCTGGGCTGGCTCGTGCTGGCGGCCACGGCGACGATGTTCGCCAGCTTTTGCGGTCAGGCGATCGCCATGTTCGCGACCCTCTCCGCGTGGATCGTCGGGCTCGCCAGCGCGCTCGTCGCGGCGACCCTGTCGAAGGAGAGTCCCGACGGCTTGAAGCTCGCCGTGCGCGGCGTCGCAAGGCTCTGGGACCTGCAGCAATTTCTCGTAGTCGACCGCGCCGTGAGCGGGCAGTTTCCCGGGGGCATGGAGCTCGGCGTGCGAGCGAGCTACGGCGCGGTCATGATATTGATATTAATTACCGTTGCTTGCATCGTCTTTAGCCGTCGCGACGCCGGCTCCGACTGAGCTTGTGATATAGACTGCGCCGATGGAATTCGACGTCAGCGACGCCCACATTCAGCACGAGCGCGACAAGGCCCGCGAGCTCCGTAAGAGCCGTTGGTGGCAAAACCTCGCCGCGAACGCAAAGTGCTATTACTGCGAGCGCGCGCTGAAGCGCAGCGAAGTGACCCTCGACCACGTCGTTCCGCTCGGCATGGGCGGCTTCTCGACGAAGGGGAACTGCGTTCCGGCGTGCAAGGACTGCAACACGAAGAAGCGGGACATGACCGCGGCCGAATGGGCCTTATCGCGTCAGCCCGGTCCCCTGCAGAGCTGAGTCATGTAGAAGAGCCCGGCGAGGAAGATGACGAGCTGGATCGCGGCGACGACCGACCGACCGGGCGAAGGCTTCGGGGCCGTGCCGCCGCTGCCGCCTTTGCGGGCGCCGTTGGCGCCGTTGGCGCCGCGGGCCGCGGCCTTGGCGTCCTCTTTTTCTTTTTTCGCGAGGGTGCGCGAGCGCCGCCGCGCGGCGGCGATATCCACGACGTTGTCGGTCTTTTTTTGGTCATGGCTCATCGCGGGAGGCTCTTTACGTGAGGGCGGGGAAATCATACAACAGGGGGGTTTTCGTCCACAACCGCGGCGGTTTTTCCATGTCCCGGACGCTCGTCGTCGTGCCAACGTACAATGAGGCGGCGAACGTCGGGCCGCTCCTGGACGGGATCGCGGCGCATGCGCCGGGGATTCACGTCCTTTTCGTCGACGACGCCAGCCAGGACGGCACCCGCTCCGTCCTCCAGGAGCGCATAGCGAAGGAGCCCGACCGGCTCTTTCTTCTCCCCCGCTCGGGCAAGCTCGGCCTCGGCACGGCCTACGTGGATGGCTTCCGGTGGGCCTTGGCCCGCGGCTACGGCGCCGTGGTCGAGATGGACGCCGACCTGTCGCATCGGGCGATCGACCTGGCCGTCATCTTGAAGGCGCTGGAGAACGCCGCCGTCGTCGTCGGCAGCCGCTACGTCGCGGGCGGCGGGACCCTGAACTGGAACCGCTGGCGTAAGCTCATCAGCCAGTGCGGCAGCATGTACGCGCGCCTCGCGCTCGGGATCCCCGTTCAGGATTTCACCGGGGGCTTCAACGCCTGGCGCCGCGAGGTGATCGAGACGATCGGCCTGGGCGACGTGCGGAGCGAGGGCTACTCGTTCCAGATCGAGCTGAAATACCGCGCCGCGCTCGCTGGCTATCCGATCGTCGAGGTGCCGATCCAGTTCGAGGAAAGGCGCGCCGGCCAGTCGAAGATGTCGGGCTCGATCGTGGCCGAGGCGATCGTCCGCGTTTGGTTCCTCGCGGCAAGGCGCAAGGTGGTCCTCGCGGAGATCGCGTCCGCCAGGGGCGAGTCTCAACGCGCGCTTTTGAGGACGCGACGGCCCTTGAGCGGTTGAACTGGCCGCGCGTTGAAGCTTACGAGCGAGACGAAGGCGTCGACCTGCTTCGCGCCGATCGCCATCGGCTGGGCGAGGACGAACCAGCGCACGCCTTCCGAGCAGGGGGGCGTGGTGAGCGAGCCCTGATAATTGTAGTAGTTCCGCTTCTTCGGCAGGAAGACATTCGCGTCGATCGCGATCTCCTCGCCGGCGGTTCCCGCCTCGCGCCGGGCGGCGAGGAGGATCTTCTCGAGCGTCGGCGCGGCGCCGCCCTCCTCGAAGAGCACGGAGACGACGGCAAGGCGGCCCTCGGCGTTCTTGTGCACGAGATGCAGCTCGAAGTCGTAAGGAATGCCGGCGACCTTGTGCTCGCTCGGCGTGTGGAAATGGATTTGTTGGAGGTCGAAGCGCTCGCCGTCGATTTCCACGTAGTTGCCGTGCGGGTAGCTCAACTGGAGCGAATGGCCTTCGTTGACGACCTTCACGTCCGCTTGCTTGTACTCGAAATGGATCGGGAGCAGCTTGCCGTTGCTCACCGGCGCGTCGATGTCGATCGGGGACTGTTGGCCGCCCACCTTGCAGGTTTTGAAGGCTTCGGTCAGCTCCGACCAGCGGTCGGGGCCGGCGGAGCCCTTGTATTCCCAGCGCGGACCGTGGGCGGACGAGGGCGCCTTCGTGCCGTTCGTCCCGTGCGCGCCGGAATCGTGGTCGCCTTTTGCCGCATCCCCGTGCGCGCCGCTGCCGGGTCCAGCCGGTGTGTCGTCACCGCCGGCTGCGCTGACGTGGCCTTCGGGAGCCGCGCCGTGGACGCTGCCGTGCTCGCCAGAAGCAGGCGCGTGCCCTCCGCCGTGCGCGGCGCCGCCGTGGCCGCGCTTGGCGATGACCTTCGCGACGACGACGCCGCCGCCGAAGACCGCGCCGCTCGCGAAGATCGCGAGGATCCATGCCGACATCTGATCCAGACCACGTCGCGCCATCGAGTCCGCCGCTCCGACCGAGGAAAGAGTCTCACTCAGGAACAGTGTACAGGTGAATGACGACGGAGGGTTAGCGCCGAGCCTCGCCGGCGTCGAAGCGCACCTGCGTCTCCAGGGCCTGCCGGCAAATGGGGCAAAAAGTCGCGCCGGAGGCCATCGTGCACGCGAATCCAGGCTTGTGACTCTGGCCCTGCGGCTCGCTGTCGGCATAGCCGCCCGGATAGGCGCCAAAGCGTCCCACGGTGCGCCAGTAGGAGGCCGGGGTCGGGATCGGCGTCGTCGTCGCGACGTGCTCACGCCACTTGAGAGCCGCCGGATTGCGTAGAAAGGTGATGTTTTGCGACCACGGCTCCTCGACGTCGGTCGCGAACTGCAGCTCCGTAGGGCCGCCGCCTTCGTATTCCTCGTTCAAGCCGAACGAGTGCCCCAGCTCGTGCAGGAAGAGGTACGTGAAGGAGCCGTTGCGCGCTGGGATCGCCGTGAGCTCGCGGTAGTTGCCGACGCCCCAGTAAGCCGAGTCGTCGACCAAGGCGACGGGATAGTCGTAAGGCGCGCTCGCCAACGCGGCGCGGAAGCGCTCCTCGCGGGTCGGGTACACGACGTGATACCAGCGACCGAAGTCGTTCCAGTACGGGAAGTAAAGGCCGAGGAAAGAGTCGCGCTCGGGGATCGGCCGGCCGAGGTCGCGGGCGGCGCCGAGAGCGTTGGCGCTTGGCGAAAACACGGCCAGGACCTCGATACGCTCCTTCAACGGGAAATCGCTGGCGTCGAGCGCCCGCACGAGACGCGCGGCGTCCTCGAAAAACGTTGCGCGGCGAGCCTCGCGGTAGGCCTCGGCGTAAATCGTCATCACGACTTTGGGCGCCGCCGTTGCGGAGCGTAGCTCGCGAATTTCCGGCGGTTGAAAGTGCCGCGATTCTCCGCTGGTCTCGACGTCGACGAGGGCGAGCTCGCGCACGAGGACGAGCTCGATTTCTCCCGACTGCGGATTCTCGGCGTAGATGCGCAGAAGGACGGGAAAAGCGGCCGGCATCGGGAACCGGAAGGAGAGCGCGCGCGTCAGAAGGCGCATCTGCGAGCCGGTGCCGAGCGCGTCGTGCGCGATCACCGCGCCGAGCGAGTCGACCAGCTCGGCGCGGTAGCTGCCGTAAGGATCTCGATGGGCGGAGCGCCCGACAAGCCCGGGCGTGCCCGAGTCCTCGCGCACGGCCCGGCCGAAGCTCCAACTTTCCTGCGCGGCGTCATGGTCGATACGCACCCGCAGCATCGGCAGGGACCGGCGCAGGACGTCGGCGGCATCGAGGACGCGGCCGGGATTGGTGCCGACGTCCTTCGCGAAGAATGCCGGCGCGTCCTGCGGCACCGCCTGCGGATCCGGATGGGGATTGGCGCGCGCCGCCGGACAAAGGACGACGAACGCGAGCAAGAGCGCGTAACGCATGGGCTCTCCGCAGGTCTTTGGCGATGGGGGCGAAAGTCTGCGCTCATTCTCGCACGAAGGCCCCCAGACCGGGAAGCCGCCGATCTGGGGGATGAGGACGGACGTCATGCCGCCCCGGACGGCACGAACTCGTTCTCGGTCTTTTTAGAGGACGGGATCCGCCGCGAGCGTGAGCTCGACCGGCACGGTCCGGTCCTTCGCGACGTGAACGGCGAAGGGCTGACCGTTCTGCTTGTAGAGCGCGCCGAGCTCGCCGTCGTCGTGCAGCTTGTTGCCGTTGGCGTCGATGTAAACATAGGCGATGTAGTCGCCTTCCTCGAGCTCGGGCGTCAGATAGTCGGCGCGGCCGACGCGGCCGGTGACGAGGAGGAGCTCGGTCGGCATTGCGAACTCGTAGACCGGCTGCGCGTCGAGATCGGTCGTGTGGTGCAGGCGAATGCGCACCTCACGGCCGTCAGGCGCGGTCGTGCCCTCGGCGAGCGCGAGCGCAAAGCGTATGTGCGCGTTGGTCGCGGGCTCGGCGCTCGGATCTTTGAACTCGCGGTCTAGGTAAATGTGCACCGGTGCAGGGTAGGGATTCTGCGCACGCGGGGCGACCCGCAGCATCTCGGCGCCGGAAAGCGCGCCGTAAACGCCGACCGGCGCGTTCTGGACGAGCGTCATGCCACCGAATTGGTAGGGCTTCAGAGCCTCGTTCCCGCTCGTCATGTAAGCGCGCAGATAGTACTCGCCCGGCTCGAGATAGAGGCTCACGTCCTGCCAAAAGCCGGGGCGCGCGGAGAAATGCGTCAGCGCGACCGTGGCGCTAGGGGCGCCCAAGAAGTACGGATTGTCGAAGGCCTCGACCTGCACCGGCTGGTTCTCGCCGCGCTCGTCCTTCAGCATGTAGTGCGCGAAGACTTTCACCTCTTGGCACGAGGCTTTCTTGCAGCTCGTGCGCCAGGTGAAGTCCTCATTCTCGAAGCATTGGCCGTAGTCGCCGCGGACGCCCTCCTCGCAAGCGCTGACGCCCTCGCGAGGCGCTTGCGCGTCGACGCTGTCGGTGTTTTCGCCCCCGATCCGGCCCGCACCGTTCTTCTCGTCGTGGACTTCCATGTAGCAGCCGCCCAAGGCGGCGGTGATGAGAAACATCGGCAGCACGTATTTCATGTCCAGGTCCTCCATCGGTGTGCGGAGGCGTAGAGCATGCAGCGTGCCAGTCGCGCGCCGTCCTTCTCACGAAACGTCAATGCCACGCAGGGCGCGGCATTGGCAAGACATGAGAACATCGCGAAGGTCGGTATCGTTTTGTGACTGTGACGAACAGGATCGTCCGTCCGCGGCGCAACTGTGGCTTCGAGGACTCAGTCCTTCGCGTCGTACATTGCGATCTCTGCCGCGCCGCCGCCGCCTGCGACCGCGATCTTGCGGGGCCGCGGACGCGCGGGCTCGACGTCGGAGCCTTCCGCAGGGAGCACCTTCACGTCATAGGCGAGGCCGACGAGGCGCATCAGCTTGATCACTTGCCAGGTGAGGTCGAACTCCCACCATTTGTGGCCGGCAGGCGCGATGTCGGGGTGCGTGTGGTGGTTGTTGTGCCAACCTTCGCCGAAGGCGAGGAGTCCGACCCACCAGTTGTTGGACGAGGAGTCCTTGGTCTCGTAGTTGCGGTAGCCCCACTTGTGGGTCGCGCTGTTGACGAACCAGGTGACGTGGTAGACGACGGCGGCGCGCACGAAGACGCCCCAGATCATCGTCTGCAGGTCGAAGACGGCCCAGAGGAGAAGGCCGAGCGCCACCTGCAGGCCGACCTGCGGCCAAACGCCGGAGAGCGCCATGAGGTACGGATCCTGGGCGATGTCACGGGCGAAGCGCTTCAGCTTGGCGTGGTCGGTGATCTCGGGATTCTTGCGGCACATCCAGCCGATGTGGCTCCACCAGAAACCCTCGTTGGAATCGTGCGGGTCTTTGCCGGTGTCGGTGAAAGAATGGTGCATCCGATGATGGCCGACCCAGTCGAAGGGACCGCGCTGGAGCGCCAGGACGCCGAAGGTCGCGAGCGTGCGCTCGACCCAGCGCGGGGCCTTGAAGGTCCGGTGCGTCAGGAGGCGATGGTAGCCGAGCGTGATGCCGAGCATGCCGGTGACGAAGTAGAGGATCACGGTCACGACGATCGCGGTCGTCGACACGCCGACGAAGATCGGGCCGAAGATCGCAAGGGCATGAAGGCCCGCGAACCAGCCGATGATCGGCCAGTCGGGTGCCATCGGGGCCTTGGCGACTTGGAGCTTGCGAGTTTGCGTTTGCATGCGGCGACTTCCTGCAAGGGAGAGGCGGAATCTTCGATCACCCTAGCGCCTCCATCGGCTGCGGTCGGTAACGCCAGGGTCACGGCTTTGTAAAAGCCCTGTAACAGGAGGAAGGGTCCTGATACGATTGGCGAAATAAGCGTCGAGTCCACGTCAAGACGGCTTGAAGGGATGAGGTGAGAACTCTCGGCAGATACTTCCGCCCCTTGTTGCTTTTAGGGTGGACGTTCGCGGCCGGCGCGGCGAACGCGGCCGACATCGCGGCAGCGCCGCTCCCCGAGCCCTATCGCTCGGCTGCGATGCTCGGCCGCGGCGGCGCGGGGCTCGCGTTCGCGGACTACGAAGACGCGCTCTTCGTGAATCCGGCGGGCCTCGCGCTCTTCGACGCCCCGCCTTTGGCCAAGTCAACTTTTCTTCGTTTTCCGACCTTCGAAGAGAACATCAATCGCAAGCCAGAGACGGCGGTGGTCAAGCGCATCGTCCTGGCCTCGACGATGGCGGAGACCTCGAAAGCGAGCGTCGAGCTCTATCGCGACGGCTTTTCCGGCGACGCGGATCCGGTGGAGCTCGCGCAAGCGGTGATCGGCAAGAACGTGCACGTCGGCGCGGCGCACTTCAGCGGCGTCGTCTTCCGGCGCGTCGCCATCGGCGCCTTCAGCTCCGCGCGCGCCGACGCGATCGTCTTCAAGAATGCGGACTACGGCGGCCTGGAGACGGCGACGGCGCGCGCCGACGCTTACGTCGGCTTGACGGCAGGCGGGGGGCACGACGTGGTCCCCGACCGGCTCTTCGTCGGCGCGACTTTCCGCTATTTCGAGCGCGGCGCAGGCCACGAGAGCCTCACGCTCGATAGTGACGCGGCCGCGATGCGCGAAAAAATCGCAGCCGGCGACGCGTTTCAGCGCGGCCGCGGGCGCGGCGGCGATCTAGGCCTGACCTACCGCACCGCAAAATCCGGCGGTAAGGAACGCGCTTGGGCCGGCTTCGTCCTGCGCGACATCGGCGACACCGCAGTCTCCGGGAAAGGCTTGAATCTGCGGCAGACCGCCGATCTCGGACTCGGGGGCGAGGCGGCGCTGGGACCTTACTTCTTACGCCTCATGCTCGATTGCAAGGACCTCGGGCGCGCTTACGGCGCCGTCCAGGACTTCGCACGTCTCAGGGCCGGCGCCGAGCTTTGGCTCAGCGGCACCTTGGGTCTCCAGGGCGGGCTCTACGAAGGCTACGCGACGGCCGGCGCCTTCCTCGATCTCGTACTCGTGCGGCTCGAGGCCGGCACGTATGCGGAGGAGCTCGGAAGCCGCGCGGGCGCGCGCCGCGACGAGCGGTTCTTCGCGCGGCTTTCGGTCGGGCTTTAGTCAAACGCGCGTCACGCCGTAGTACGTCGGCTCGTTGCCCGGGCGCCATTTGACGTTGCAGCCGATCGAAGGGCGCTGGTCCTCCGCCTGCGATTTTCCCGCGAGCAAGAGGTCGAGCGCGGCGCGCAGATCCTTGCCGCTTGGCGGAATGCCGTTGCCGGGCCGGGCGTCGTCGAGCTGGCCTCGATAAATTAGATTCTGTTTGCCATCGAACAGGTAGAACTCGGGCGTGCAGGCCGCCTGAAAGGCCTTCGCGACCGCCTGCGATTGGTCGAAGAGGTAAGGGAAGCGGTAGCCGCGCCGCGCCGCTTCGAGCCGCATCTGGTCCGGCGCGTCGGCCGGGTAGGCGTCGGCGTCGTTGGAATTGATCCCGACCACGGCCACGCCCTTCTTCTGATAGTCCACGGCCAAGCGCGCGAGCTCGTCCGCGACGAGTTGTACGTAGGGACAGTGGTTGCAGATGAGCATGACGAGGAGGCCCTTTTTCCCAGCGAAATCGCTCGGGCCGACGGTCTCGCCGGTGAGATCGGGCAGCGCGAAATCGGGAACGCGCGTGCCGAGCGCCAGCATCATCGACTTGGTCTTCGCCACGACGGTCCTCCTGAGTCCTCGAACTCACACGGTAAAACGCGGGATTTGCGGATGACGTTAAAGGCGCCCCCCCACCCTCTCCGATGCCCCGAAGGTAATGGAGGATGCCCGGCATGCGCAAGATTCCCGCCCTTTTTGTCGGTGTCCTCCTGGTCCTCGGCTGCGGCTCGGCCGAAGACCTGCGCTCCGGCGCCGGGAAAACCCGCCAGGAAAGCTCCGGCGACGCCAGCGCTCAGACGCCCGCGCGCGCGCCCGAGCCCACCTTCTCGTCGGCGATGACCTACGACACCACGGCCGATCTGCCCCCCTGCACGCCGGCGCGCGAAGGGCACATCGCCTACGTCGCCACGGCGAAAGAGCTGCTCGCCTGCACCGGCGGCGCCTGGAGCGAGGTCGACCTCAAAGGGGAAAAGGGCGACCGAGGCGACCAAGGCGAAGCCGGCGCGACCGGAGCGACGGGCACGGCCCCTTCCGGCAACGTCGCGCTCACGCTCTACCAGACGTACCGCGCGAGCGTCTTCCGCGTGAGCCTTGCTTGTCGCCTCGTCGCCAACCCTCCGGCGACCTGCAACGGCAAGCCCGCGCAAGTCGGCTCGCTCGGCAGCGCCTTCCTGTGCGGCGAAGGCGTCGCTTGCACGAACGCGCACGTCGCCGTGTGCGGCCTAGATCCTTGCTACCGTCTCGAGTCGATCTCGATGCAGGCGCTCGAAGGCGAAGCCGACAGCGTCAACGGCGACGGCGAGCCGGCCACGCCTTTCTTCACGAGCTCGAGCGAGGCGGCGATCAAGCGTCATCCGACGCGCGATCTGGCGCGCGTGGCCGTGACCGGCGTGCCGGCGGGCACGAAGCCGATGCTGCTCAACACGAAGCCGTATCATGCGAGCGTCAAGGTCCTCACGCCCGTGCTGTCGATGAGCTTTCCACTCGGCTTCCAGGATCTATACACCGACGTCGGCGCCGTCAATGCCCCGGATCTGACCGAATGCGACGTCCAAGGCGGCGCCGCGGGCTACGGCTGCCCGGGGAAAACCTACGACTTCTCGACGACGAACGACACCGACCACGGCTCGAGCGGCTCGCCGCTCCTCGACGTGGCCACGGGCTTCGTGATCGGCGTGACCTCGGCGGGGACGGAAGACGAGAACGCCAACTTCACTTGGGCGGTCGATGCCAACGCTCTAAACTTCTGATAAGATCATGGGCATCGGTAGGAGCCTTTGACGATGCAGATCCTCTTTCTCGGTCGCGCGAACGGCGCGCGGAGCCAGATGGCGGAAGCTCTGGCGCGCCATATGTTCAGCGAGGACGTCGGCGTCGCGAGCGCCGGGCTCGAGCCCGGCGGGGTGCATCCTCTCGCGGTCGAGGCGATGCGCGAGCTCAACATCGACCTCGCGGCGCAGAAGTCGAAGGCGATCGCCGAGCTCGACCTTAAAAAGTTCGACCTCGTCGTCGTCGTATGCGAGCAGGACGTCTCGAAGAGCCTAGCGCTGGCGCCTTCGGCGCGCAGGATCCACTGGCCGCTACCGGATCCGCGCGAGCCGCCGGCGAACGACGGCGAGCTGCGCAAACGGTTCAAGGACCTGCGCCTCGCGCTCGAGAAGCACCTGAAGCAGATCGGCAAGCTGAAGCCGGCGCCGCGGCACTGACCGAGCGCTCAAGCCGGCACCGCCCTCGCGATCCATGCCGCGAGGCGCAATTGCTCCGGCGACGGCTCCGCCAAGGCCGCGAGCTCGCGGGCACACGCAGCAAGGTCCTGGGCCAGGTCGACGTCGGTGCGTTGCGGCAAGATCGCCACCGGCCCAATCCGGCGCAGCTCCGTGACGAGCCTTTGCCCCGTATCCGGCGCGCTCATCGGCACGCGCTCGAAGAGTCCCGGCGGGACCGCGGATTTCCCGGCGAAAAGATAGAAGCCGCCGTCCGCCGCCGGCCCCACCGCAAAGGGCGCGCCACCGCGCAGCGCGGCGGTCGCCGCCGCGACGTCCGCGGGCGAGAGCTGCGGACAGTCGGCGCCGACGAAGATCACTGCGTCGTGCGCCGCGAACAGTTCCCGATAGACCTTGGTCAAGCGCTCCGAGAGCGAGCCTTCCCCCTGCGAGACGACGAGAAACTCCGGCCATGCCGCGTGCGCCGCGGCCAGAGCTTCGGCGACGGCCCAAATCGGCGTGACGCCCTCCGTCCTCGCGCTCGTACGTAAGCAGGTCGAGACCGCGCGCCAAGCGAGCCCGTAAAACTCTTCCGCCCGCTCCTGGCCGATCTCCGCGGCGAGCCGCGTCTTCACCGCCGAGAAGCCGGGCGTCTTCACGAACGCGGCGACGGCGACTTTCACCGCCTGAGCCACAAGGCGAAGGCCTCGGGAAGGGCTTGCTTCCACGTGAGGAGGAGGTGCTTCGCGGTAGTGCGGGCCCAACCCCGCTCGCGGTACCTGCGCGCGCTCGTATAGAGAGCTGCTCTCACCGGTGAAAGTTTCACACGCGCCCGAGCCGCGTGCCAAACGAGGAGGTGATCCTCGCCGTAAGGCGCCGAGGGATCGTAGCCGCCGAGCGCGAGGAACGCCTCGCGTGCGAGGCAGAATCCCTGATCCCCGAACGGCATCCCGAGAACGCGCGAGCGCACGAAGGTTCCGATCGCGTTCAGCCGCATCCAGCGCGGCCCGTCGGCGAGAAAGCGCAGATCGAAGTAGTGCAAAGCGTCCGGCGCCGAGACGACGCGCCGCGAAAGCTTCGCAATGGTGCCGGTCGGCAGTCGCGAGTCAGCGTGCAGAAACCAAAGATGCGTGCCCTTCGCAGCGCGTGCGGCCGCATTCATCTGCGTCGCGCGACCGGGCTCTGTCCGCACCCAAGAAAGGCGCACGCGCGTCCCGTCGAGGTTCTCCGCGTGGTCCACCAATCCCTGAGGCGGCACGGGACCCGCGAAGATGATCTCGCTGCCCCGCGGCAATTCCCGCAAATCGCCGGCGAGGCGGCCCCATGCGGATTCCTGCGGGGCGAGCGGCACGATCACCGAAAATAAGGGAAATTTCATCTTAGCACGGGTCCTCATCTGCCGGGCAGAATTTTCCGTTGTGTCCAACTCGACGCGAGGGTTACTATGGGTATTGATTTACGAAACTTGTGAAGAAGAGCCACCGCACGATGGCAGAACCGACCATTCGACGCAAGACCAGCTGGAAGGCGATTTGCGCCGTTCCTGCGCTGATCGCCGTCCTGGCGACGACCAGCCATTTCGTCAAGAGCTACCGCGAAGCGCACCGCACCGAAGCCGTACGCGGCGGCCCGTCGGTCGCGCTCGGCAGCGTCCCGCCGCAGGAAGAGCTCGGCACGCCGACCCACGCCGAGCTGGACGTGAAGCCTTCGCCGGCCGACCGCCCGCTTCCGTATCGCACCGCCGAAGCGCGCATCCCGAACCGTTCGACCGCCTCGCGCACCCTCCAAGGCCTGGGCCTCAGCGCCAAAGACGTGGCCCTCGTCTCCGAGGCCTCGAAGCCGGTGAAAGACATTGCCCGCATCGCCGCCGGCACGTTGGTCACGGCGACCTGGCAGGCCGAAGGCGATCTCCTGCCGCGGATGATCGAGCTCCGCCTCAGCGAGACGAAGATCCTAGTCCTCGAGCGCGACGCCGCCAGCGCCGACGCTGGGGCCGGCAACAAGAGCGAGGCGTGGCGAGCGTCAATGAAAGAAGAGGTCGTGGTCCGCCGCGCCGCCTCTTACGCCGGCGTGGTGAACACCAACCTTTGGGCCTCCGCGACCGCCGCCGGGATGGACCCGACGGTCATCTCGAAATTGACCGAGATCTTCGCCTGGCAGATCGATTTCAACCGCGAGGTTCACCTCGACGACCGGTGGCGTCTCACCGTCGAGCAGCTCTTCGTCAACGGCCGCGCCATCGGCTTCGGCGAGATCATCGCCGCCGAGTACGAGAACGTCGGCATCCTTCATTCGGCCATCCGCTACAACCTCGAGGCGGGCGGCGAGCAGTACTTCCAACCGGACGGCACGAGCCTTCGTCGCATGTTCCTGCGGAGCCCGCTCGCCTTCGGTCGCATCACCTCCGGCTTCACGGCGGCGCGCTTCCATCCGATCCTCAAGGTCACGCGTCCGCACAACGGCACCGACTACGGCGCGTCGCCCGGCACGCCGATCATGGCCGTCGGCGGCGGCACCGTCACATTTGCCGGCCCGCGCGGCCCCTCCGGCAATATGGTCAACATTCGCCACAACTCGGTCTACGAGACCAACTACAAGCACATGCAGAGCTTCGCGGCCGGCGTCCGGGTCGGCTCTGCGGTCGAGATGGGCCAAGTGATCGGCTACGTCGGACAGACGGGCCTCGCCACTGGACCGCATTTGCACTTCGAGTTCCACGAGAACGGCCAGTACGTGGACTCGCAGGGCATCAACTTCCCCGCCGCCGATCCAGTGCCCGCGGAGGAGGCCGCCAGCTTCCGCGAGGTTGCGCGTGCGGCGCTTTCCGAGCTGCCGACCTGGGCGAAGCCCCTCATGATGACGAAGCAGATCGACCTCGATCAAGAGCCGAAAATCAGCGCGAAGTAGACCGCGTTTCGGTAGCCGAGGCGGGCACTTGCTGCGTCGGTAAAGAATAGGTCATTGGCCACGCGCCAAGCCCCGATCTCGGAAGAGAGAGGGAGGGCACACCATGGCCTACCTGAGATCGGTAGCTTGTTTGATGTTCTTGGCGTCTGCCGCCCCCGCCTTCGGCGCGGGCAAGACGACGACCGTCACCACCTACGTCACGACCGTTCAGGAGGAGCGCGAATCGACGCGCTGGACCCTGACCGAATGGCTGCGCATCAAAGAGCGCATGCGAATGATGGACGTCTGGCTGGCGATGTTCTCCGACCCGAAGAAGGACCGATTCCAGCCGGAGCTGATGCTCAGCTACGGCGCGACACGCGGCGACCTCACCTATGAGAGCGGCGGCTCCTCGCAGTCGGACGGGCTGCAGAGCACGGCCGGAAGAGCCCAGCTGTGGCTCACGAACTTGATCTCTGGCACGGTCGGTTGGCGCATGCTGAACGTCGACCTCGGCGCTGAGGCCTATCAACGCGAGACCGGCGCCTTCGCGCCCGAAACGATCGCGGCGACGGGCGTGCCGGACGACCTCGGCGCGCTCGACGTGCGCAAGCTGCGCACGCGCTACTACACCGGGAACCTCCGCATTTTCGGCCGCAGCATCCAAGACTCCTCGATCGTCTTGAAGTACGGAAAGTACGAGTCGGAGAACTCAATCCCAGCAGCGAACGCCGCGCCTTCGAGCGACACGACGAATGCCGCGCTCGACGGTATCGTCGCGGGAGCGGAGCTACAGCTCTACTTCCTCAAATTCCTGGGCGCCGAAGGCAACTACCTGCAGTTCGGCAACGCGCAATCGGTGGCCGGCGACGCGACGCAGCGCGGCACTTACGCTGATTATCAAGGCTTCGTCGAGATCTCGCTTCTGCGCCTCATGGCGGGGCGCTATCAGGAGACTTGGACGATGGAGCGCGACGGCGAAGAGATCCAGACTTCGGAGAAGGGCTTCGTCGGAGGCGTGAAGGTGCAGTTCTAGCCGTCGATCGCTGGGATCTGACGCAGCCCGAACGCCGCGCCGACCGGATCCGCCAGCACTGCGTGCTGCGCGGCGACCGGTCCGTGCGTGGACGGCATCATGAGCCGCGCGCCGAGACGCTCGGCGGTCTCGATGCTGGCGGCGAGCTTCTGCACGCTGAAGAACGGGAGCCAGTGCGCGGGCACGTGCTTCCACGCTTTCGGCGTGGCAAAGGCGGAGGCGATCGCCACGTCGCCGAAGGCTAGCACCGCGACGGTCAAGGGGCCGACGATCGTTTCGACGACGCGCCAGCCGAAGAGCTCGGTGTAAAAGTTAACGGCGCGATCCAGGTCGGGCGTTGCGAGCTCCTGCCAGGCAGGCTCGACCGTGAGCGGTCGCTCGCCTTCGCCGTACTCGTAAATCTGAAAGGGCGCGCCCTGCGGATCGTGCAGGAGGGCGAGGCGCCCGCGGGGCGTCTCCCCGCCCGGAAACAAGCGGAACGGCGCCTGGACCAAGGTCGCGCCGAGCTCGACGGCGCGTGCGACTGCGGGATCCACGGCGTCGACACGCATACCGGGGCACCAGTGCGAGGGGACGCGCCTTTTCTGCGCCTCGGTCGACAGCTCGTAGACGCCGCCCAGCGCGCGACCGTCGGCGGCCAGCAGATGCTCGTACGGGCTCGCCAC
Organism: Pseudomonadota bacterium; assembly: GCA_031416315.1. Lineage (GTDB taxonomy): Bacteria > Bdellovibrionota_B > Oligoflexia > Oligoflexales > CAIYRB01 > JANOTL01. The sequence continues at coordinate 11,536 of JANOTL010000105.1, read as the reverse complement.
CGGCGCCAGAGGCTCCGGGCTCGTCCGCAAGCCCAGAAGGGTGCCGTAAAAAGCCCTGGAAGCCGCCAGGGATGCGGTCGCCAGCTCGACGCGCGCGAACGATTGGGGCATCATCGGGGCCTCCGCCGGCCCATCAGGGCCTAGGCCTTCGATCTACCTCATTGGGAGACCCGCGTGAAGCCGAACGACGAGGATCTGCGCCAGCTGGCGCTTTTGGACGACCTCCTCGCCGAGCACGCCGAGCCCCGCCCCGCCCTCCAGGCCGCCATGAGCTTCCTGGCCGAGCATCGGGACGACTACCACTGGGTCGGGATCTACCGCCTCGAGGGCGAGGAGCTCGTCCTCGGCCCCTACGTCGGGCCGGAGACGGACCACGTGCGGATTCCGGTCGGACGCGGCGTCTGCGGCACGGCCGTCCTCGAGAACAAGAACCAGGTCGTCGACGACGTCCGCGAGCTCACCAATTACCTCGCGTGCAACCTCGAGACGCGCAGCGAGATCGTCGTCCTCGTTCGCGACCCGAAGTCGCAGGCGATCCTCGGGCAAATCGACGTGGACGGCACGAAGGTGAAGGCCTTCGGCAAGCGCGAGGAGAGCTTCCTCGAGGCCGCCGCAGCCTTGCTCGCGCCGCACGTCGCCAGCCTCAAAGACTGAAGGCGGCGCCAGGCGCGGGTCAAAGTCCGCCGATAAATCGCCAGTTGGCGCCGTTCCGCGCCGCACGCACGGCGGCAGATGGCCATTTATCGACGGTCTTTCAGTCGTCCTTCCAAGCTTTGGCGCGGCGGCCGAGCTCGGTCCGCAGCAGGACCACGAACGCGGCAACCAGCGGCCGCGCGAGCGTCGAGCGTCTCGCAATCAAGACGATCGGGCGACCGAGCCCTGGGACGATGCCGACGTCTGCACGCGGCACGCGTAACGCGAACGCGACGCCGAAAGGTACGAGCGCCGGGCCGAAGCCCTCGAGGGCGAGCCGCGCCGCGACGAAGAACGACTCGACGCGCCGCGAAGCGATCAACCCACGCTTCGCGAAGCGGCGCTCCAAAGCGGCCCACGTAGAGGAGCGCGCTTCGATCGTGATGAGCTCCAAGCCAGCTCGAGCGCGCGCCGCCCCGATCAGGACCATAGGCTCCTCCCCGAGCTCGATCACCTCGAGGTCCTGACTAGCGCTCACCGCGCCGGCGACGAGACCGACCGCATATTCGCCGGCGGCGACGCGCTCGACGACGACGGGGCCGCGATGCGCATGCAAGGCGAGGCGCACGTTGCCGAGCTTAGTCTCGACCGCGCGCAGCGCGCCGGCGCCCCAAGAGGCGAGAATCGACTCGGAGCCGCCGAGCGTGAGCTCGCCCCTTTGCGCCGCAGCCCCTTCGCCGAGGGCGGCGTTGAGCTCGGCGACGAGTGGCGCGACTCGCGCGACTAGGCGCGTGCCCTCCGCCGTGAGCACCGCGCGCCGGCCGCGCTTTTCCACGAGCTCGACGCCGAGCTCGTGCTCCAAAGCCGCGATCCGCTTCGACACCGCCGACTGCGTGAGCCGGAGGCGGGCGGCCGCGAGTCCCATGGTTCCGTCACGCGCAAAGGCCAATAAGGCTTCGAAATGGCTCAGCATGATAGATTCCTATTTGGACTTGATTCTATGCTTCATCATCGCTTTTGGAAACTGACGATCGCTCCGACAATGCAGTTGGAGGTACGGAACATGCTCTTTCTCGCTACGACCAGCCTCGCCGCCATCGCCGTCACCAGCATGCTCTCCGGGATCCTGGGGATGGGGGGCGGCATCATTCTCATGGGCGTCCTGACGATGACGATGCCCGTGGCCGGCGCCATGGTGCTCCACGGCGCGACGCAGCTCACCGCCAACGGCTCTCGCGCCGCGATGTTGTGGAAAGACGTGCACGGCAAAGTCGTCTTGCCTTACATGGTCGGCGCCGTGATCAGCCTCGGGCTCTTCGCGCTGGTCAGCGCGGCGCCGCCGAAGTACGCGGTCTACCTCGCGCTCGGCTCGTTCCCGTTCTTGGCGCGGGGGTTGCCGCGACCTTTGTCCCTGGACATTACCAAGCCGTGGCACGCCGGCGCAGCCGGGGTCATCGTGATGGCCTTGCAGCTCCTCGCGGGTGCCTCCGGGCCGGCGCTCGATGTCTTCTTCCTGAACGGCAAGCTGTCGCGGCACGCGATCGTTGCGACGAAGGCGACGACACAGACGCTGTCGCATGCGATGAAGCTCGTTGCATACGCGCCGCTCGCCTCTGGCCTCGCGGGGGAGGGCACGGCGCCGCCTTGGCTTTTGGTCGCCGCGGCGCTGACCGCTCTGGCGGGAACCTACGCCGGCCGCCGCCTGCTGGACCGCATGAGCGACGCGACCTTTCGCCGCGCCTCGACGGCACTGGTGCTGGTCATCGGAGCGGTCTACTTAGTCTCCGGCTTCTACCTCATGCTTCAGCCCGCGCTTGCATCGCCGTGATGTAGAAGAGCGCCTCGGGGTCGCGCCGAAGCCGCGCGAAATCCGCGTCTAGAGCAGAGACTAGAGCCTCGTCCACCTTCCCCGCGGCGCGGAGCCCCGGGAGCGCGCTGTGACAAAGGGTCTGCCAGTAGTCCCAGTGGGCCGAACGGCGCGCCGGATCCTTTTCCCGCGCGTCTAAGAGCCAGGCGATCGGATAGACGGAGATCGCCGCGAAGTCGGCGGCCGCAAAATAGCCGCCGAGCTTCGGCCCGATCTGCGGGTCGCCGTCGAGCGCCTCCTGGAACGCGCTGAAAATCGCCCAGTAGCGCATGAGCGCGGTGGGCTCCGGCCGGACGAACAGCGAGGCGAGAAAGACCTCGGTCGCATAGACGGGCGCGCCGGGCGCCAAAACCCGCTTAAAATCGCGGAGCAAGGCCGCCCGCTCCGGGGCGTGCTCGAGGACCCAGCAGAGGAAGCCCGCGTCGAAGCTTCCCGGCGTGAAAGGCAAAGAGGCGCCGTTCCCGTGCACGACGTGCGCGCGACCGGCCGCGATCTGCGGCGCGAGATTGCGGCGCGCGGCGTCGACTTGAGTCTCCGAGCGATCGATGCCGGTCACCTCGAGCTGCGGGTATTTCTCCAGCAGGAGGCCGAGCTGCGCGCCGACGCCGCAGCCGACCTCGAGCAGCTTCTTCCTGCCCGAGTAGTCGATGTTTTCGTAGATCACGGGGCCGAGGAAACGTGACTGCGAGATCAGCCGCTCGCGCTCGACGTCCGTGTAGCCGTGGAGATAATCGGTCATAGGGCGACGCTCCTGATCAACTCCGCGTAGAAGCTCACGCCCTCGACGTAGTTGTCGACGGAGATGCGCTCGTTGGTGCCGTGAAAGCGCTTCAAGTCGTCCGGGGTGAAGCGCGCAAAATGGAAGCGGTAGACGTTCGGCGAGATTTTCGTGTAGTGGGTCGCGTCCGTGCCACCGATCGTCAGGAACGGAGCCGCCAGGATTCCCGGCATCGCGGCGCGCGCAGCGGCGGCCACCTTCGCCAGCTGCGGCGCGGCGGGATCGGATACCGGCGAGGCCTCGATTGCGCTGAAGATCGTGAGCTTGACCTCGGGGTCGTCGATCACGTTCGCCAGGTGTTGCATCACGGACGCGATGCTATCGCCGGGCAGAAGGCGAAAGTTGATCGTCGCCTTCGCGTTCCCCGGCAGGACGTTGTCCTTGTCGCCGGCGTTAAAGATGGTCGGCGCGATCGTCGTGCGCGTCGAAGCGCGTCCGGTGTCCGAGCCGCCGAGAAGGCGCAGCAGAAGCGGCTTGAAGAGCCACAAGTTGGTGATGATCGCGCGGCGTGCGAGGTCCATCTCGCCGACCAGGGTCGTAAGCGTGCCTAGAATCCCACCGTCGAGCCTCGGCGCGAAGGGATGATCCTCAACGGCGACGATGGCGCGCGCCAGGCGGCCGATCGCCGTAGCGCGCGGAGGCGTCGAGGAATGCCCGGGAGCGGTCGTCACCGCGAGCTCGACCGAGAGGTAACCTTTCTCGCTGATGCCGATCATCGCAACCGGCTTCGTGACGCCGTCGAGCATGCCGTCCGCGACGATGCCTCCCTCGTCGAGGACCAGCTCGGCCTCGACGCCGCGCTCCTTCAGCCGGGCCGCGATCACCTGTGCGCCGCGCTTGCCGCCGATCTCCTCGTCGTGGCCGAAGGCCATCAGGACCGTGCGCTTGGGGCGAGCCCCGGAGGCTAGCAGCGCGCGCACGGCCTCCAGAATGCCGGCGACGCTGCTCTTGTCGTCGAGCGTGCCCCGGCCCCAGATGAAGCCGCCGTCGACGACGCCCGCGAACGGCGGATGCTGCCAGTCCTTCTCCGTGCCGGGAGCGATCGGGACGACGTCCTGGTGCGCGAGGAGGAGGAGAGGCTTCAGCGTCGGATCCGACCCCGGCCACTCGAGAAGGAGGCTGAAGTCGCTCACCACCTCGAGCTTCACCGCCTGGAACACCTCGGGGAAAAGCTTTTGCCAGGCGACGAGCTGGTCCGCGAACGGCTTCTCGTCCTCGGGCGTCGGCGCGTAGCGCGAGATCGTAGGAATGCGGACGACCTCGGCCAAACGCTGGGCCAGAGCCTGTGGATCCAGGCCCAGCGCCGCGGCCGGCGCGACCGGAGCGAGGGGGACCGCTCGGGTCACGGTCCGGAACGAGACGACGGCGGCCAAGACGAGGAGCGCCAGTGCGGCCGTTAGCAGGAGCTTGCGCATCGACTGAGCCTCTTTCGTAGGGTAGTTTCGCAATGTAACGCACGGAACCACCGCGAGGTATCCCTTTTGAAATCTCCTGCCGGCCGCCTCCCTCTCGCGTTCTTCCTGGCCGCCCTGCTCCTCGCCATCATCCTATTGATGAAGATGATCGCGCCCTACGTTATCGCGCTGATCATGGGCTCGATTCTCGCGATGATCGCCATGCCGGCGAAGCGGCGCTTGACGGCCCGCGGCATGAAACCGGCCTTTGCGGGGATGATCGTCACGATCGGCGTCGTCTTGCTGATCGTCGCGCCCTTCCTCACCTTCACCACCTTGGCCGTGAAGCAAGCGATCAAGTTCGGCACGTTCGTCAGTGAAGGCCACATCTCGGCGCAAGAGGTCCTGGACAGGGCGACCAAGGTCCTGCCGCTGGAGACGCTCGGCATCGAGCAGGCCGAGCTCGTCGAATATCTGCGGACGGCGGTCGAGACGATCACCAGGACCGCCTCCAGGACTGTCCTAACCATCGCAAAAAGCTTGCCGGACGGCATTCTCCAGCTCCTCCTCGCTTGTATGGCCTGCTACTTCTTCCTGGTCGACGGCAGGGCTTTCTTGCGCTGGCTCGTGCCGAAGATTCCGCTCGACCCCGAGGTGCGGCAAAAGCTGGCGGGCTCGTTCAAGGACACGGCGATCTCCGTCGTCTGGGCGAGTATGGCGGCGGCCCTCACCCAAGGCGCGATCATGAGCATCACCTTCGTAATCCTGCGCGTGCCGGCCGCCTTCCTCGCGGGCGGCGCCACCTTCGTCTTCGCCTGGATTCCTTTGGTCGGCAGCGTCCCGGTCTGGATCGGCGGCGCGATCTACCTCTACATGCAAGGCGAGATGGGCAAGATGGTCGCGATGATCGTCCTCGGCCTCTTGACCGGGATCGTCGACAACTTCGTACGGCCGCTCGTCTTGCGCGGTCGCGGCGAGATGCACCCGCTCGTGAGCCTCGTCGCGATCTTCGGCGGCCTCGAGATGTTCGGCCTCTTCGGCGTTTTCCTCGGACCGATCATTGCGGCCGTCGTGATCACGATGATGCAGGTCTGGCCGGAGTTCGCGCAACGTTATGGGCTCGACGTCGGCGGCAGGGAGCCTTCCTGAATCAGCGGCAGGAGCTTCGGCCCGAGGACCTTCAGGATCTGCGCCGGCAGGGCGCTGGTGAACTTGAACTCCTCGGCCGAGGCGGCCGGCACGAAGGCGGTCAGCGTCCCGGAGAAGCGCTCACCGATGTAGAAGACGAAGGTCGCCGTGCGGCTCATGGCCCGCGACTCGATGACCTTGCCGCCGGGGGCATAAATGCCGTAACGATTATCGCCGGTTCCGGTTTTTCCGCCGACCTCGAGCGGCGTGCCGTCGGCGGCGGTGAAAACGCCTTTCACGCGGATCGCCGTGCCTTCCTCGACGACCGAGCGCAGCGCGGCACGGGTTGTGCGCGCGACCTCGGTAGAGAGCACGCGGACAGGCACGGGGGCGACGGACTCGAGCGCGGTCTCGTACGGCGTGCCGGCGCCGAAGCGCATGCCGAGCACCCGCAGCGGCTCTAGGCGCACGCCGTCGTTCTGGATCAGGGAGACGAGGTCGGCGAGCGCGGCCGGCTTGTCGCCCGACGAGCCGAGCGCCGTGGCGTAGGTCGCGACCAAGGACGGAAACGGGTAGCCGACCGCCTGCCAACGCTTGTGAATCTCGAGAAAGGCCGCCTGCTCCAGCATGATGCGGATGCGCACGTCCTGCTTTTCCTTCGAGCGCGACGCGAAGAGCCAGGCATAGGCCTCCTGGCGCTCGGCGGTCGACGCCTCGACGACCTCCGAGAACGGCGCGGCCGGTTTTTTCACCAGATAAGCGACGAGCCAGAGCTCGAGCGGGTGCATGCCGGCGACGTAGCCCTTGTCGCCGAGCGTGTACTTGCCTTCGGTCTTCAGGTCTTCGAAGGCTCCGCGCGCCTTGTCCTCCGGCGCGGGGAGCTGGGCCGCGTAGAGCTTCAGGAACGCCTGAAAGCCGGCGAAATCCTGCGCCGGCTCGAGCACCGTGAAGATCGCGGCCATCCGGCGCAAAGTCGGCTTGGCGTGCGACAGCAAGCTCGCGATCAGGACCTCGGGCTTTTGGCCGCGACGCTTCAGGAAGAAGCGGCCGAGGAAGTCCTTGCCCTCCTTGTTGGCAAAGCGGCCCAGATATTCCTTGCGGCCAGGGTCTTCAACCGAGGCGAGCATCGTGCGCGAGCCAGGAATGCGGCCGACGTAGTGGAACACGACGTCGCGCATGAGCCTGACGAAAGGCAGGTTGATCGACTTTTTCAGCGACTCACGGATCGTCACCGTGCGGAGGTCGTCTTCTTTCTGGAAGTTGCCGAACCGGTGCTGCCCGCCGCCGGTGAAGAAGACTTCGGCCGGGCTCGCCGAATAGGTGCGATCGAGCGCGGCATCGAGCATCCCCTGGAGGCCCTTGGCGACGTTCGCCGACGACGACAGCCAACCGAGCGCCCAGCGCGTGATCGCGTCCTGCGGGTGCGGATCGACGGCCCGCAGCTCCGTCGCGGGCACGGAGCCGTACTCTTTCCAAAGGCCTTCGACGATCTCGAGATAGGTGACGAAGGTGCGCAGCTTCGCGGTCGAGCCGAGCTCGAGCTTGCCGCCCTCGTTGACGTTGAAGGGACCGTCGACGTTGTCTGCCTGCACGCGCAAGAGGCTTTGATCGCCGGCGCGCTCTCTCAGGGTGAAGCTGTAGATCACGTCGGCGGGATCGCCGCGGCCGAGGAGGCGCTCGCCGAGCAGGCCCTGCGAGGCGGCGAAATCCTTGTCCTTCAGCTGTTTCAAAAGCTCGGTCACCGCCTTCTGCGTGGCGAAGTCGATCGTCGATCGCGCTTCGAGGTCCAAGCGATCGAGAGCGTAAAGGCGGTCGAGTCCGAAGAGCTGCATCAGATACACGCGCACGGCGTTGGCGGCTTTGCGCTCGACGAACGCCTGGCGCTCGGGCTGAAATACGAGCTGATTGTTTTTGAAGGTGAGGTCCTGCGTCTCGACGGCGGCGCGGAAGGTCTTGGTGATGACGCCGCCTTTCTCCAAGGCGCCGAGGTGCCGGTTGACGAGCGCCTTCAAGGCGTCGCGATTCTGCTGAAGGTAGAACGCGGGGCGGCGCTGGGCCAGAAAGAGGCTCAGGACCTCTTTGTAGGCGCGCGCCTTCGCGTCCAGCTCGGCCGGATCGTCGACGGCGAATAGGAGGGCGTTGACGCGTTGGAACTCGGCGCCGTGCCAGGCTGCAAGGCCGTGGCCCAAGCCGCGCACCTCGCCGCCGCCCGGAACGGCGCCGAGGGGCACGGAGTTCATGTAGTCGCGGACGATGCGGCGCCGCGCGTCCAACGTACCGCGGCCGTCCATGTATGCGCGCAGGGTGGCCGTCGCCATCTGCACGGCTTTGTCGCGGGTCGAGGTGGTGCGGCCGTCGGACGAATGCCGGTACTTCTCGATCTGCGTCGCGAGCGTCGAGCCACCCGGCACGTCGTGATCGGGGAAGAGCTTGGAGATGATGAGGTCCTTGACGGCCAAGCCCAAGCGGTCCCACTCGACGACCGGATTCTTCCGCGGATAGCGCTGGTCGAGCAGCTCCCGGTTCTCGATGAAAAGAAGCGTCCCGGTGACCACCGGCGGGATGCCGGTGAAGTCCTCGTAGATCATCTGCGGGTAACGCGAGCTGAAGAGATCCTGACCGTGCGCGTCGAAGAGCCTGAGCCCTGCCTGCGGCTTCTCGCGGTAGATCGGGTAGATGCCGTACTTCTTCACCAGCTCGAGGTGCGTAGGCGACAGGCGCGCCTGCTCGACGATCTTGAAGCCGCGCCCCGTCGTGCGCTCGAGGATGGCGGGAAGCCGCGCGTAGCCGAGCGTCAAATCGTGCGGACCTTCTTTCGGATAATAGGCGTCGGGCGACGGGCCGGGCTCGACCTTGAAAGTGAGCTTTTGCGCCAAATCGGTGAAATAGCGCGACTGCAGATCCGAGCGCCGAATCTCGCGGTAGGCGAGCGAAGCCAAGACTCCTAGAAGGACGAGAACAGAAAGCGCGAGCTTCCACTTCCAATTGAAGCGCTTTTTCTGCGGCACGGCGGTCGCCGCGATCAGGGTCGGCGCGACAGCATAGCGGCCGTGTGTGTCGACGGTGAGCGAGCCCTTATCGACCCAGCTCGCGAGGCGCTTTTCAAAGAGCCGGCGGCGCTTCGCCTCGCCGCTCGACTGCGGGCCGTCGGTGCCGGTGGCGCGCAGGTCGCCATGCAGCAGCGCGCGCACGAGCTCCGCGAGGCCCAGAGGGCCCTTCTCGCGGAGGAGCGCGAGAACATGATCGAGCGATGGGTTTTTCTGGGGGCGCATGTCGTTTGCGGCAGTTTCCGCTCAGTGTATCAGTCGGCGCCGGATTTCGCCGCCACGGCTTCTTTCACCAAGGCCTCGTCGAAGCTCTTCTCGGCGAGGTGCGCGTGGCCGGCGGCGCTGGGATGAAAGCAGTCAATCGTCGAGATCTCGGCCTTGGTGAACGAGGAGGCGGAGACGCCCGGAGCGAAGCGGACGTTCCCCGCGCGCGCCGAGGCCAGCGCCTCGACTTTGGCGTTCATCGACTGCCAGCGGACGCGGAAGGCGGCCCGATCGGCCTCGGTGAGTCCGTCGCTCAAGAGCTTCGGGCAAAACGGCACGAAGGACCAGGTCGAGCGGCAGCTCGCGTCGCTTTGCATCACGTCGTAGAGGCGGGCGACGTCGGGCACGCCGAGCAGGTTGATGCGGACTTTGGCGTTGGCGGCGATGAGACCGTCGAGCGCGGCGCCCAGGTCTTCCCCGAAGGCCACGAGCTCGTCCGTCGGGTCGTCCGGCCAACGGCACAGATCGTTGGCGCCGATCAGAAGGGTGACGTAGTCCGGCTTGAATGCGATGACGCCTTCAACCTGACTCGCCAGGTCTTCCGCGCGGGCGCCGACGACGGCTTCGTTCAGGACTGAGACCTTCGAAAGCTTTGCGACGTTGCGCAGACGCGCGTAGTGGGAGGCGTTCTTGGCCAAATCCGCCGTGCCGGTGGCGTAGCTGACGGTCAGGTCCTCACCGAAGAGGCTTATGGCGTTGAAGGCGCGCGTGATCGAGTCGCCGAGCGCGGCGTAGCGGAACGCCTCGGGATCGGTGACCGCGGCCGGCATCTCGTCGGCCGGCGGCGGCTCGGTGACGCCCGCCTCATCCTCGCTTCCCGACGGGCTCTCGCTGCCCGAGCTCACGCCCCCGCTGCCCGAGCCGGAGGCGGTCGGCGCCGCGCTCCCTGAGCCCGAGGCTGCCGCGCTGCCAGAGCTGGAGCCCGCCGCGCTGCCGGAGCCCGACGTCGTCGCGACCGGAGAACCGGAGCCCGCGGGCGTCGCAGGCACGTTCGGACTGCCCGAGCCGGACGCGGTCTGGCTGCCGGTGCCGGCCGCCTTTTTCTCGTCTTTGTCGGGCGTGCCGCAGCCGGCCACGATGACGAGCGCCGCGAGGTACTTGGAGAAGGTCGACAGCATGTCCGAAAGCCTCATTTGGTCTGAGGACTTATCGGCAGGTCGCGGCCTTTCCCCAAGCCGCCGGCGGGGAAATTTTCAGCAATACTTACAGAGTATTGATGGACTTCGAGCAGACCCGCGAACAGTCTTGGCAAACGTGGACCTCGCCCTGGACGGCGGCGCAGGCTTGATCGAGCGGGTCGGCGCGCGCGATGCAAGCGTCCTCCCGCAGCGGCAGGCAACTCAGCTCGCCCTCGAGATCGAAGCCGCGGATCTCGTCGAGCGTCTCGACCGGGAGCGGATCGGCCATCACGTCGAGCGCAAAGGGCTCGGGTCGGATCGCCAAGGGCTCTTTGCCCTCGAGTGGCGACGTACCTTCGGTCTTGCATGCCGAGGTGGCGAGCAAGATGAAGGCAAATAGCGTCGCACGCCGAGCCAAGACGTAACCCCCGAGACGCGACCTCGCGGTCAGGTCATCATTTGCAGCGGATCTTCGAGATAGCGTACCAGGGTCTGTAGGAACTGGGCACCCGTCGCGCCGTCGACCACACGGTGATCGCAGGACATCGTCATCTTCATGCGCGCTTGTGCCACGAGGCTGCCGTGGTCGTCGACCCAGGGGACCGACTGCGTGGCGCCGACAGCGAGTATTGCTGCTTGCGGAGGGTTGATGATCGCGGTGAACTCCTCGATGCCGAGCATGCCGAGGTTCGAGACGGTGAACGTCCCGCCGGCGTAATCGCCGTTCTGGAGCTTGCCGTCCTTTGCCTTCGTCGCGAGCTCGCGCGTCTGCACGGCGATGGCGCGCAGGCCGATCAGGTCGGTGTTGCGGATGACGGGCGTCACCAGACCCTCGGGAAGCGCCACGGCCATGGCGACGTGCACGGCGCCGAACTGCAGGATGTGGTCGCCCTGCCAGGAGCTGTTCACCATCGGGTGGCGACGCAGCGCTTTGGCGACGGCGAGCATGATCATGTCGTTGACGCTGACCTTCGGGATCTTGCCGTCCGATTTCGCGGCCTCGTCGTTGAGGCGCGCGCGCCAGTCGTTGACGCGCGCCATGTTGGCGGAGACGGTGAGGTAAAAGTGAGGGGCGTCGTTCTTCGCCGCGAGAAGGCGCTTGGCGATGGTCTTGCGCATCATCGACGCGGGGACGACGGTGTCGGCGCCGGTCGCGGCGACGGGAGTCGCCGAGGTGCGTTCGGCGGGGACCGAAGCGGATGGCGCGCCATCCAGGTCGCGCATGACGACGCGGCCGGCGGGTCCGGAGCCTTGGATTGAGGCCAAGTCTAGGCCGCGGTCTTCGGCGATTTTCTTCGCCAAAGGCG
>JANOTL010000104.1:0-7665 GCA_031416315.1 Pseudomonadota bacterium | reverse complement strand
GCGGCTTGCCTGAGCGAGCTGAGCGGGCGTTCCTATCATTACGTGCTCTTCGAACTGGCCGAGACGAAGCTCGCGATCCAGGGAAGTCTGCTCTACGGCACGTTCAGCGCGGCCTTCGTCTTGATCCTGGCGATGATCCTGCTCATGGCCCAGACGCGCGCGCCGCGGGCGGGGCGCGTGACCTCGTCGGTGTTCACGCTGCTGATGGCGACGCCGGGAGCGATCATTGCGCTGGGGCTGATCGTCGCGTGCACGGGGCGCTTCGGGTTGAACCTCTACAACACGCCGTGGATCGTCGTCGCGGCGATGGTCCTGAAGCATCAGAACCTCGCGTATCAGCCGCTGCGCACGGGGCTCGCGAACATCGGGCCGGCCTTGGTGGAGGCAGCGCGGCTCTCGGGCGCGCGCACGGGGACGGTGTGGCGGCGCGTCCTGGTGCCGATGCTCCGGCCGGAGATCTTGGGCGGCTTCTTCCTGGTTCTGGTGCCCGTGCTCGGCGAGCTGACGATGTCGGTCTTTCTCGCCAGTCCCAGCTTCCGCTCGCTCGGGACTTTGCTGTTCGACCTGCAGGATTACGCGGATCAGGCCTCGGCCGGCGCCTTGGCGATGATCCTCGTGGCCCTCGTCCTGATCGCCAACGAGGCGGCGCGCATCGCGTCGCGTGGACGGATTGGATACTGATGCACAAGCTCTCGCTCACGGTCTCCGGGCTCCAGAAGACATACGGCACGACGAAGATCGTCGAAGGCTTCGGCATCGAGGTCGCGGCGGGCGCCTTCGTCGCGCTGCTCGGTCCGTCGGGTTCCGGCAAGACGACGATCCTGCGCTGCATCGCCGGTCTCGAGAAACCGGACGCGGACAGCGGGCCAATCCGGCTGGGCGACGTGCGCCTCTCGGAGAAGCGCGAGTTCCTGCCGCCGGAAAAGCGTGGCATCGGCATGGTGTTCCAGAACTACGCCGTATGGCCGCATCTCACGGTGTTCGAGAACGTCGCCTTTCCCCTGCGGATCTCGAAACCGCGGACGGAAGGCGTCGAGCTGCAGCGCCGGGTGAAGGAGGCGCTCGGGCTCGTGCGTTTGGACCAGTATGCGGAGCGGTTTCCGCATCAGCTCTCTGGCGGGCAGCAGCAGCGCGTAGCGCTCGCACGGGCGCTCGTCGCGCGGCCGAAGCTCCTGCTCCTGGACGAGCCCCTGAGCAACTTGGACGCCTTACTGCGCGACGATTTGGGCGGCGAGATCCGGCGCTTGCAGAAGGAGCTGGGGCTGACGGCGATCCTCGTGACGCACGATCGGAACGAGGCTTTGGCGCTGTCGGATCGGCTGGTGATCCTGAAGAACGGCAAGGTCGCTGCCGACGGCGAGCCGGAGGCTTTGTACGCGGAGCCGCCGAACGACTTCGTCGCGGAGTTCCTCGCCGGGGGCCAGGTGCTGACCACGGGAGGGCGCGCCTACCTGCCGCGGCGGTGGCGGGTGTTGGAGGCGGGAAGTGCGGCGGCGGGCTCGGGTGCCGGCGCGCGGATCGCGGCGAAGATCGAGGCGCGGATCTTCCGTGGCAACGAGTACGAGTATTTCGCGGCGACGCCCGCGTTCGCCGGCTCGCTCCGCTTTTTCACGGAAAAAAAGCTCGAGGCTGGTGAGGCCGTCGAGCTCAGCTATCAAGATTGAGTCGTCATTGGCGCGTGAGGCGGTAACGGCCCAAGTTGCCGTACGTGCTTGTTGGTGCCTCGGAATCATTCGAGCAGCGTAGTTGCTTGATAGTCTGCTGGTCGGCATCGAAAGAGTTCGCTGACGTCGCGGTGGCGTTCAGAATCGACTCGTAGCTCTGCTTGCAATCTACCTGCTCAAAGGTTCTGGGATCGTACGTGACGTAGGCGGAGTGGCTGATCGAGTTCATGGCGAAGGCTGCATCGACCCCTTGAAGGAGATCCGAAGTCCCGAAGTATCTTGGCAGGTCCGAGGCCAGATCGCCGAGATCGCGCGGTGGCAGCAGCTTCGGGGGCGAGCACCCGAAAAATTTGTCGCATTCTAGATCGAACGTGCTCAAGCGAAATGGGATCCGAAGGCACGAGGCAGCGACGGCGCCGATGAGCTTCTCGGCCTGCGTCGGCGCTGAGCATGCTACGGCCGTAAACGCGGACAAGTACACAAGTCCTGACTGGGTGAGCCTTCGACGGCGCTCGCTTTCGCTCGCGCCCGAGTACGACTGGCGACAGGCTTCTTGTGCGGCCGCGACCGTCGTGGGCGTCGCGTCGAAGATCACGGCTTCAATCTCCGGGCAGCCCGCGTTGGCTTGGAAGTCGAGACGCTGGTGGTCGGCGAGACGGGCGATCGCCGCGTCCTGGTCGACGGCGGTGGCGGCGAGAAATTCGGCCCGGCAAGCCGGGATCGTCGCGGTTTCCGAGCTCGCTTCGATCGGACAGAGTGGCGAAGCATCATAGAGGTATCCCGGAAGCTCGAGATTTGGATCGAAGACCCAACGCTGGCCGGGCTGCCATTTGACGCCGATCTCCGCCAAGGCGGACGGCAACGCGAGGCAAATGGGGTTCAGGCCGTTCGGCGCGTCGCCAAGGCATTCGTTCAGATCGGGAGCCACGGTACGGGGAGCCAATGTTTGGAGTTCGATCGTACGGCCGAAGAGCCGAGCGACTTGCGCCAGCTCCACGCAGAAGGGGAGCTCGGCGGGCATGCGCGCACAAACGGCCGGGTCGTCCGGCGGTCGAGGACACTGCTCTAGAATCGGCCCGAGCGTCGCGTTCGCCGCTTCGCGAAAGAGTCGCTTCACGTACTCCAGGCGGCGCGCGGCCTCGTATCGAGTCAGACCTTTGAGGGGGCCTTCCGTCCGCAAGGCGCAGGCGGGACCGGCACAGGGACTGGGGTCGAAGAAATGGGTCGACCGGTAGATGCGCTCGACTTCCGCGTCGAAGACGGCTGCGGTGATCGCCTCAAGAGAGGCGCTCAACGTCTCCGCAGAGGATTCGTCGACCGCGAAACGCATGCCGTCGAACAGAAGGTGCTGGTCTAGGACGGCGGGGTCATCGGTGTGACAGAGGGCGAAGGCCGATTCAGTGGCCCAGTACTCGACCTTGCGCGCGTTTCCGGCGTCGACCACGTCGCGGAGATACACTTCGGAAAGGACCGCATCGGCTGGTCCCGGGTCGAGCCGGGAAATGCTCCAACTCCCGGTAAAGGAAGCGCTCAGGTCGGTCGGTGCGGCATCGTAGCGCGCCGCCAGCTCTTCCACGGTCGTCAATGCCGTGCTGGTCGGCTCGAGGGTCCCTTTCGGGACCTGGTTCGCCATCGCGGTGAGCTTGAGGTCGATCAGACCTTCGCCGACGTTGAGCAGGGTCGCGTTGCCGAGCACGATCGCATCGATCGCCTCGCCGCGTCGGAGATTGCACGCGATCGAGGCGGCGCCCATACCGGGGCAGCTCAAGGCGAAGGTTCCGGCACGCGGGGCCGTCGGCTCCACTTGCGCCGAGCAGGTCTTGCGCTGAGCGTCGAGCGTCACGCACTCGACGGAATAGGGGACCGCCGCGTCGGCGACCGCGTCGTCGGCGAGCGCGAGCGTGGTGGCGACGGGCGCAATGACCTGGAGGTCGTCGGCGGCCTCGATCGCCCCTCGAACTTCGACGTCGCGCGACGGCGTCGCGGCCGTTGGGGACGGGGCGGTTCCGGCATCTGGCGCCGCATCTACGGGGGCTTGGGGACCATCGACGTCGCCGATGCCCTGGGGCGCGCCTTGCGAGCCGTCCTTCGGCTTGGCCGAGCAAGCAACTCCTGCCAAGACCATCACGATTCCGATTGGTGCAAGCTTCGCCACGCGCCCTCCATTCTCCAAGGAGTCTTCGGCATGCGCTCCGCAAAGCTTGGGCGAAAATGTTGTATACCGCTGTTTCGACTGTCAGTCGCCTTCCTGACCTTGGAGGCGAAGCTTGCGCGCATCGTCGCCGAGTTTCTCGCGGGCGGGCAGGTGCTGAAGGCGGGCGGGCGCGCGTATCTGCCGCGGCGGTGGCGGGTGATCGAGGCGGGGACTGCCGGTGCCGGTGTCGGCGCGCGGGTCGAAGCGGGGATCTTCCGCGGCAACGAGTACGAGTATTTCGCGGCGACGCCTGCGTTCGCGGGGTCTTTGCGCTTCTTTTCGGATAAAAAGCTCGCGGCTGGGGCGGGCGTCGAGCTTTCCTACCGCGACTGAGGCCTCATTGGCGGGTCGGGTCATAGCGCGGGAAGGTGTCGTCGACCGTGCCTTGCACGGAGCCGCGCTGTCCGAGTAGCGGGTGATCGTGCGGCTTCGACGATCGAAATTGAAGCTCGAAGGCGAGCTCAAGGCGGCGTTGCGTCTTGATCATTCGCTTTGATCTCCTACGATGTGAAGGCCATGGATGCCCCGGAAACCTAGCGGCGACGCATCGGGCTACGAATTGCGACAAGACGAAGGGCACGACGCTTCTTCAAGCCGGTCTTCGCCTCGGCAGCACGGCGAGCCGCCAAACTGCAATGGACCTGCTTGAAGGTGCGCGTCTTACGAACAAAAAGAATCGCGACCTCGCGGTGACGCGAGGCCGCGAACGAAAGTGAAACGAGCCCCCTCTCGTCTCCGAGGGCGCTCGTCCGGGATGGGCTTAGCGCTTCAGGGAAGCGAGGGCCTTTGCCGCACGCGCTTTGGCGAACGCGGGCAGACTTACGCCGCGCTGAGCGCTACGGCCGTGGCGTGCGCCGGACGTGACCTCGGCGACGACGATCGTGACGCCTTCTTCCGTGAGATCGTTCACGCTCGGAGCGTCCGTGTCGGAGTCGGTGAAGACCCTGACGGCCGCGACGGCGTCCACCAGATCCGCGGCGCCGAGCGATTCGTCGAAGAGCGAGCAGTCGTACGCCTCGTCGAGCGTCGTCGTCGTCGGCGTGGCGTCGTCGCCGTTGAACTCGCAGACGCCCACGATGTCAGCGTACGCGGCGTCGTCGTCGTCGGCCGTCTCGGTCGCCATCGCCGCATTGAACGCGGTGACCGCCTCCGCCGTCGGGAAGAGGTAGACGGGGAGGTTGGAGGTCAATGCCACGGTTCCGCCCGAAAGGTCGATCTCGACCGTACCGACTTCGTCGATCTCGCCGTCTTCGCCGGCTTCCTCGCTGTAGGACGCGAAGATCGGATCGCCCTCGATCGCCGCCTCGTCGCCGCCGGTGCAGACGCCCGAGCCTTCGAAGTCGCCGTCGGCGAAGTAGCAGAAGGTCACGACCTTGCCGGTCTCGTCGATCAGCTCGTGGTAGCCGGAGACTTTGCGTGCCTTCCCGACCTCGGCGTTCGACACGTTCACGCCCTCGACGAGCGTCACGGTGCCAACTGGGGAATCGTCTTCGTCCGTGCCCGGCGTGAACGAGACTTTGAAGACGGGATAGCTGCCGGCGCCTTCTCTGCCCGACCAATCGGAATTCTCGACGCCGCCCTCGGCATTCGTGAAGAAGGAGCCGAGCTGCTGGTAGATGAAGTTGTCGCTTTCATAGGGAATGTCTTCGGCGACCGTGCCTTCGTCGTACACGAGGAAGAGCTCGTCGGCCGTCGGCGTACCGTCGACGGTGAGGGCCACGGTCGTGTCGTAGAAGGAATGCTCGGCCTGGATGAAGCCGCGCGTGTCGCTGAAATAGGCCGAGATCTCGTCGCTCGACTCGTCCGCGCCCAAGTCCGAGCGGCGGGTGTTCGCCGCGATCGAGAACCCGCCCGGGTTGTCGGCGTCGGCCGCGAGGTAGAAGCCGTACGAATACTCGTAGGAGTCGTAGGCGCCGTCCTCGGCGACGCTGAGGAAATTGCCGTCCTCGAACACCCAAGAGATCACTTTATGATAGCTGGTCGTCAGGGTCTCCGGCTCGCCGGTCGGGTTGCCCGCGTCGTCGACCGGGGTCGCGGTGGTCTCTTCCGTCCCCTTCTCCTGCGCGTTGATCGCGAGCTTCGAAAAGTCGTCGTTCCAGGCGTAGAAGTACTCACCGCTCTCGGCGGTCAGGTTCACGATCGTCGTGTAATCGGCGTCTCCCGGCTGACGCACGACCTCGATCTTGCCGATCGGAATCACTTGGCCGACGAGCTGGGCCTCTTCTTCGTCGGTGTACACCGCCTCATCCTCGGCGTCCGGGCCTTCGAGGAGGTTGACCATCTCGGCGGTGAGGGTGAGCGTTGCGTTCTCGAGCGTGCAGCCGTCGGCGCAGTCCGCGTCGTTCGCCGTGAGGATCTCGTTCAGCGCGATCATGTCGCGGAGCAAGGAGTCCTGCGTCGGAAGGACGAAATCGTCGATGATGTACTGCAGCTCGCCCAAGCCGATCGACTCGGTGCTGCTGCCTTCCTCGATGTCCGGGGCGTCTTCGGACGGATCAGAAAATTCGTCGTACTCTTCGGACGCGGGCTCGGGGTCGGAGAGGCTCGTGCCGCCGGGCTTGTTCAACAGGGCTTTTGGAAACGCGAAAGCGAGCTTCGCAGGCACTTTGTTGAGCTGATAGACCGCGCGCTGCGGCTCCGGCTCCGGCATCGGGGCGGGCGCGGGGCCCGGATCGGGCGTCGGCGCCGGGACAGGCACTGGCGCCGGCGGGACGGGCGCTTGCGGCGTCGGGTTCGTCGTCGGCGCCGGATCCTTCTTGTCGTCGTCTTTCTTGCCGCAAGCGACGACGCTTGAAAAGCCGAGCGCGAGTGCGACCAAGTTCCGCAATTGCATGGAAAACCTCCGGGAGTATTCAGCGTCAAACGTGAAAAAAAAATTAGTTCTGCGGACAAGCTAGGAGGTATTTCATCGATATGCAATGATGGCGTTACATCCTGGAGTTTCTGATGTGGAAGATGGGCGCAGTTGGCTTGCTGGTCGCGATGGTCGTGGCGGCCCTGGTTTATTTTCCATCCAAACCGACGATGACGTCGGAACTCGTCGCGGCGGCGCGCGAAGCTCCGACCATGCCGAAGGCCGCGCCGACGGACTCGATCCTCGGACGTGACGCCGCGAAATCTGCGAAGGCTCGCGCGAGCTCGGAAAAGCTTCGCGCCAACATGTCTTTGCTGCGTGACGCGATGAAAGCTGCGAGGGCGGAGCGCAAGTGTGCCACCAAGGTCGCAAGCGCTTGTGCAGAGCTCAATCAGGATCGCGGTGCGTTGCGGAAGAAGCTCGCCGACGCTCAGAAGAAACTCGCCGCCGCGTGCCAGGACGACCAGCCAGGAGCATGCATTCGGCGCGGGGACCTCGACCGTCTCGCAAGCCACGAGGCGCAAGCGCAAGCTTGGTACACGAAAGCGAGAGAGCGCCTCGCAGCCGGATCTCAGGCTTGCGAAAGCGGCGCGACGTCGGATTTGAAGTGCGATCGCGCGGCGAAGCTAATGCGCGCGCTAGACAATCGCAAGACTCGCGCGGGCTGAGGCCGGGCGCCGGAGCTATTGGCGCGAGGGCGTGAGCAAGAGGCGCGTGTCCCCCGCTCCGGAGGGAACGATCTCATGCCCTCAGGCCCTTGAAGAGACGCCCTAGGTCGAAGCGCGAATCTTCCGCGGCAACGAGTATGAGTACTTCGCGGCGACGCCGGCGTTCGCGGGGTCTTTGCGCTTCTTTTCGGATAAAAAGCTCGAGGCTGGGGAGGCCGTCGAGCTGTCTTACCGCGACTGACGGCTCATTCGCGCGTGAAGCGGTGGCGGCTAAGGAGGCCGTCG
>JANOTL010000103.1:0-13616 GCA_031416315.1 Pseudomonadota bacterium | reverse complement strand
ACGGTCGATCCGACGTATGGCCGCTACCAGCTCGGCATCGAAGTTGCCTCGCCTCCGGAGGGCACCTATAAGCTCGAGGCCGGCGGCAAGACGTTTACTTGGACCAACGTGCAGGTCTCCGACTTCAGCGCTGGCAAAGGCTTCCTGATCCTGCTCGTGAAGTACGTGGTCGAGGCGGAGGCCCTGAAAGCGATTGAGTACAAGTACCTTCGCAAAGGCGAGTCCGGCTGGGTCCCTGCGACCGAGGAGGAGCTGCGCCTGATCATCAAAGGAGAAGGCGGCTTCATCTCGCTGCATCTCGACGACGCCGACCACGAGATCGGCCTCGGCGTCCCCAAGCAGCCGACTGGCCGCATCGAGCTCAAGGATCTCGGGCTGACTGCGGGCGGCAACAACCCGCCGCCGCAGGCGACCTTCGATGCAATCAAGGCCGGAAATGGCCTCGAGTGGAGCCGCTTCAGAGGCGCCGGCGTCAGCTACGACGACAAGCTCGGCATGCGCTTCTTCTTCTAGGGACTAACGCGCGGTCTTCGTGCCGTCCGCCGGACTCGCGGTGGCGGCCGAAGCCAACGCCTTGCAGTCGATGCCGCCGAACACGCCGCCCTTTTTCGCGGCGGCGTTGCCGCCGGGCGCAAGTTTCTTCCAGGCTTCGAGCGGCACGTCGCAGGTCTTCTCTTCGGCCGGCTTGCCGTCGGAGAGCTGCGCCGTCACGGCTACCTCGTAGATCTCCTTCTTCGAGGCGATCCGCTCGTCGCCCGGGCGGTTGCGCGCGGGCGGGAGCTCTACGTCGGGCCACTTCGGCTCGGGACCGTTGCCCTTCTTCGAGCTCATGGCGACGTCGCGCGCATGGCGCCACCTATCGACCTTGAAATCGCAGTAGGCGGTCTGTACCTGCCTGTCGACGTACTTCGTCTCGCACTTTTGGCTGACCTTGAACGTGCCGTCGCCGCTGTCGCTCTTGACGTCACGGCAGGTCTGGCCGTCGGCCGTGCGCACGGACTTGGCCTTCATCGAGCGCAGGACGTCGTAAGCGTCCGAGGGCTTGTTGTCGCACCAGGCGCCGTCGCGCTCGACCTTGAGCTGCTCGACGACGATGACGCGCTCCCACGTGCGGTCCTTCACCGTGACGGTGATCGGCTTCGCCAGGACACCGTCCAAGACGAAGACGCCGATCACGGCAATCAAGGCGAAGGCGACGCCGCCCAGGATCAGCTTGAGCTTGCGGCTCATGCCGGGCTTGGCCAGCAGCGGTGGCGCCGTCGGATCCACTCGATCCGACGGACGTTTCGGCGCCAGTCCAAGATCGCGGACCGCGTTCTCGTCGACGAGATTCACTTCTTTGGCCGCAAGATCCATCCCGGAACCGCAGCTGCCGCAGAATTGCGCGTTCGCCGCCATAAGCGCCTTGCAGCGACCGCAGGCGCGATCTTTGCCGACGAACACGTGGTTCTCGACCGCGACGCGCTCGGAGTCCGGCGGGAAGTAGCGCTTGTCGGCGTTTTGCGCCGCGCCGCAGCAAGGGCAGAAGCGATGCGTTTTGCCCAGGAGCTTCTTCGTATTGCAGTACTGACAGTCCCAGAGCATCTCGTAGGTGGACATCGTCGCTCCAATCCCAAACCGCCCCTTATTAGGCGGCGGCGCCGTGGTCTTCGATCTCGGCCGCGACCGAGTTGGCGTCCGCGGTCTGCTGCTGCTGTTGCTGTTGCTGCTTCTTACGATACACGAACCACCACCAACCGAGAGCCCCCAAACCGCCGAGGACGCCGCCGATCAGGGCGCCGCGGGCCATGGCCGCGAGGATGCCGCCGCTTCCCTTGGGCAAGGTCTTCCAGCTGAGGCGCGAAGCGACGTCCACGACCACCGACTTGCGCACCACGTCGAAGTCACCGAGCTTGGCCTTATCTTTGTAATAGAAGCCGATGTAGGAATACTGCCCCTTCAAGAACTGCACGATCATCTTGTTCTTGATGCCGGTGACGGCCGGCAGGTCCGCGACGCCGAGCAGGCGGTTGCGGTCGAGCTTGAAGTTCGAGACGCCGAAGGCGCTAAGCAGCGTCGAGCCCGCGCCGCCGCTGAGGTCGAGCTTCGTGATCGGCGTCGCGACCTTCATGAACCACGTCGCGATGTAGGTCTCGCCGTTCGGGGAGAAACGCGCCCCCGTATAGGTGACGGGCGCGGGCAGCTTGCCGCCGAAAGCCTTGCGGATCAGCGCCTCGAACTTCTTGCCGTCGATCGTCCGCCCCTCCTTCCAAGCGTCGGGGACGGAGTAGGTGAGCTTCAGCTGCGCGTCGTGCACGGACTCCGCACGCGCCGAGAGGCTGAGGGCCGCGAGGAGGGCCGCCAAGAGATGTGTGACGCGAGGCATACCGATGTTTCGGCACCGCCTCAGCGCTTCCTGAGCACTGCCAAGGTTTCGACATGGTAGGTGTTTGGGAAAAAGTCGAAAGCGATGACTTCATCCACCTCGTACGTGTCGTTGCGGGTCAGGTAGCCGAGGTCGCGGGCTAGCGTCGTGGGATCGCAGCTAACGTAGAGGATGTGCTGAGGGCCGATGTTGCGCAGCGGCACCATTCCCTTGAACATCCCCGTCCGCGGCGGGTCGAGGATGACGAGGTCGAATTTCTCCCCCGCGCGATCGCATTTCCAAAGATGCCGCTCAGCGTCGCCGGCGATGTAGAGCGTATTCTGGCGCCCCTGCGCGGCTGCCGTATCCTTTGCTACGTCGATCGCCTGCTTGTTCATCTCGACGCCTTCGACGTAGCGCTTGCCGTCGGCGAGCGGCAAGGAAAGGTTGCCGCTGCCGCAGCAGACGTCGAGGATGCGCTGTGGATCGCGCGCGACGACACGCTCATGCACGAGCTCGCGCAGGACGCGATTCATCGCCATGTTGATCTGCTGGAACTGCCCTGGCCGCGTCTTGAAGTCGACCCCGAGCTGTGAATCGAACGCGAGGATGGGGGCTTCACGTAAATCGAAAACAAGGCCTGCCCACGACACTTCCGGTAACGCGCGGAGACGCTCGACCAAAAGCTTGGAGCCCTTGTCTAAGCCTTCGGCGGGAAAGACGACGCAGGCCACCTGTCCTGCCGGAATCTCCTGGATCTCGATGCGGGCCTTGAAGGCGGGAACGGCGCTGAGATCGAGCGAATCGATGGCGGCGACGACGCGGTTGACGACGGGCGCCGCGATGGGACAATGAGTGATCGGGACGAGCTCGCGCGTGCGACGCTTGAAGTATCCCGCCCGTTGCCCGATCGCCGGATCCCAATGAAACCGCAGCAGAATGCGATTGCGGTAGGCGTACAGGTCGGGCGCGGGTCGCATGGCGACGGTGACGCCTTCCTTGAGCTTGCCGATGCGAGAAAGCGCCGATTGGACGAAGCTGCGCTTCCATTCGAGCTGCGACGCATAGGGCACGCCCATCCACTGACAGCCGCCGCACTCGTGCGCGACGGAACACTGAGAAGGACCGCGCAGAGGACTCGCCTTCTTGAGCTCGACCAGCTCCGCTTCGGCGTAGCGCGCTTCATCCTTGGTCACGAGCGCGAGGATCTCGTCGCCCGGAACCGTGTCCATCACGAAGTAAACTTTGCCCTCGCGCCGCGCGACGCCTTTGCCGCCGAAGGCCATGCCTTCGACGGTGAGCTCGACCGGATCGTCCGTCATCTGCGGCGGCGAACCTGCGCGGCCTTGACCTGCTGGCCCTTGCGCGCGCTCGACTTTTTCTTCGCGGCCGCCGTCCTCGGCGCCTTCGGCGACGCGGCCCTGGCGTCGGCCTCCGCTTCGGCGGCGGCCTCCTTTTCGTGCCCCGCTTTCGGGACCAGCTCGAAGGAGAGCGAGATCTGCAGGCGGTGATGCTTCGCGAGCGCGCTGAGCGGCTCTTTCAACATGGCGGCGATGGCGACGCCGATCTCGCGGGCCGCGACCTGCACGACCTCGTCCTTGCCCTTACCGGCGCGCGCGAACACGGCTGCCAGCAGAGCCCTCGCGGCATTCGCGTCGATCAGGCGGGCGCGCGCCGTGTCGTCGTCATCGCCCGCGACGTCGTCGTTCATGGCGGCGGATCCCGCGGTCGTCACGCCGACGATGGCGCCGGACAGGACCTTGAAGAAGTTCTCTTTGATCGTCTTGAACTCGTCGACCATGCAGACTGGATCCCTGGGGCTGCGGCTTCTTAGAGCAGCTCGAGCAGGGTGGCCACGTCCACGCGCTCGTGCGGGAGCGCGCTCACTTGACTACGCCCAAGGATCGATTGCCGGATCCCGTTGGCTTTGTCCATGATCACTTCGGGTGAGCCCAGGGTCGGACGCAAGCGCCTGTAACGGGCGAGGATTGCGTCCCGGTCGCCTGCCTCGGGGGCGTCGCCGGCATTGGTACGGGCCTTGACCCAGTCGTCGGCCACGGCCTCGAGGGCCGTGAGACGCTCCGTCTCGGTGATTTCCCGCGGTCCGTCCAGGGAGGTCCTGCCGATGATGCGAAGACCCATGCCACCACCCGTCAACTCGTGAAGGTTTCCAGGATGTCTTCGCGGACCTTGTCCTGCAGCGCCATGATCACGTCGACCGCGAACTGGCGCTTCTTGTCGTCCGGCTTGGAATCCGCCTTGTGGGTCAGGCCCTGCAGGTTGGCGCCCATGAGCGACTCCCGACCCTTCACCGACACCACGGCGCCGGTCGTCAGTCCACGGGAGGCGTTCCACTCGACGTAGGTCTCACCGCTCGCCAGCTGCCAGGCGGTGACGTCGTTCGTGTCGGCGTCGTGCCAAACGTAGAGGTCCGTTTCGTTGTCGCCGTGGAACCACTGCTTCGAGCTTTGCCCTTCGGGCGCGTCCTTCATGAATGCGGCTTCGACCGGTGCGAGGGACCATGCGATCTCGATCGGGCGGAGGAGCCGCTTGAGAAAGGTGAGGGTCTCGCGCGAGGCCTGGACGATCTCGAAGCCGACGATCGTGTCGTGCTTCCAGATGACCTTAGCCTGCATGTCGTAGACCTCGCCGAGGTAGCGGACACGCGCCTCATAGATGTCGCCGATGGTGAGGCGCTCGAAGCCGCGCGCGCTGACCTCGGTCGAGAAGCCTTTCGCCGACACCTCGCGGACGAGGAGGATGTCCTGCTCGTTCATCAGCGTCAGGTGCTTGTGGTCGATGTTGTAGCGCGCGAAAACGCGCCGATCGCGTTTCGGAGCCACCGTGTTGGCGGGCGCGGCGTTCGCCTCGGGCGTCGTCGCGACGTCGCCGGAGAAGAGCTTTTTGCGGAGGAAGAGTCGAAACATCGGCGTGGAAACCTCTCGTGATGGGCCCACCAAGCCTCTTCGGCCATTCTCCCACAAACTGTATCATCCTGAAATCACCGGGCAAATTATGCCCAGCCTCAGGCCTCGGGCGGGGCCGGACGAAAGGAGAGGGGAGGGGCTCGGGGAGGTCTAGCCTTGCGTCGTCGTTGGCAAATTCTGGGACTGGTCTTCGGGCTCGCGGGGGCCACTCCGGCCGTGGCGCGGAAGACCAACCAGGCGGTCTACGAGGACCCCTTCGACCTCGGGGCGGGCGGAGCCTCGCTGACCCGGGCGAGCAAGGACGGCCGCATCTTCGCGAACCCCGCCCTGATGCCCCAAGGCGGCGGCCTGTTCCGCTGGCTCGGGAGCACGATATCCGTGCTCGCGAACAAGGAGTCGGTCGGGACGGCGCAGTCGATCTTCAAGAAAGCGCAAGGCGGCGGCGAAGCGACCGAGGCGACCGAGGCGGAACAAGCGGCGGAAACCCAAGCCTTCATCGACAAGGTCTTCAAGGATCCCGTGCGCGTCGGCTGGGGCTTTTCCCTCGCCCTGGTGACGAGCAACTTCGGCGTCAGCGTCTTCAGCCGCTTCGAGCCCGACATCCGCGCCCGCGCCTACGGCCCGACCGGCTTGCCGGAGGTGCGCTTCGAGGCGGAGAGCTATCACGGCGTCGGCGTCGGGACGGCGCTGCGCACGCCGTGGAAGGCGCTGTCGGTCGGCGTCACGGGCAAATATTTGTACGCCGCCGAGCCGACGATCTCCGTCGAGATTACGGACACCGAGTCGATCGCGGCGTTTCAGAACCAGGATCTGGTGCAAGATCTGACGAGCCACAATACCGGCGTCGGCATCGACGCGGGTGCTGTGCTCCTGCTGCAAGGACATCACGTCGACTTCTCCGTCGCCGCGAAGGTCGACGACCTCGGAAGCACGTCCTTGAAAGGCGCCGCGGAGAGCCCGACCGAGTTTAAGCAAGTTCAGAGCGCGGGCGTGGGCCTCACCCTGCACACCGGCTCGGACGCGATCCACATGGCGGTCGACTACAGGGACATCGGCAATTCCTACGGCGAGGAGCTCTTCAAGAAGGTCTACGCGGGGACCAAGGTCCTGATCCGTACCTACGTCGGCGTCTCCGCCGGCTACTACAACGGCTATCCCTCCTACGGCGCGGAGATCGACTTGATCCTCGTGCGCCTCGCGGGAACCGCCTACACCCGCGAGCTCGGCGACCATCCTGGCGCCGATCCGCGGCGACTCTACATGTTCTCTCTGAGCGCGGGGTTTTGACGTGCGGCGAGCTCTCGGCATCGTGACGGCGATCTGGCTAGCCGCGAGCTGCGGCGGCGAAAACAACGTCGCCGACTGCGACAAAGGCAACAAGGCCGTCCCGTGTAGCGAGCGCACCGGCGACGAGAACGCGCGCCTAGCGCTGGAAAACCAGGACTACGCGACCGCAATCTCGCTCCTCGAGGCGTTGATCGCTGCCGAGCCGACCGTTTATGCGCGCTATCCCCTGTGCGCCGCGGCGCATGCAGGGCGCGCCGGCATCTCGATCCTGGAGTTGGCGAAGGCCCAGTTCAGCGGTGGCGGCAGCAGCGGCGGGCTCCTCGCCTCCTTGGCGACGTTCCTCCCCGATCCGCAGGATCTGGGGGACGCCGGCTACGATGCCGCGCTCGCCGACGTGAGGGCCTCGATCACCTATCTAGACACCATTCCGGAGGCGCTGCGCGCGGCGACCTCGGGCGAGAGCTATGCGTCAAGCGCCCGACTGCAACTGACGCTTTATCGGACGACGTTCTCAGTCATGTACTTGAACAAGTTCGCCATCGATACGCAGACGGGGGCGTTCGACGCGTCGAAGCTCGCAACTATGACCGAGGCCGACGCCCTGATCGTTTTGGACAACCTGGCCGCGGTCGCCGCGATGCAGG
Organism: Pseudomonadota bacterium; assembly: GCA_031416315.1. Lineage (GTDB taxonomy): Bacteria > Bdellovibrionota_B > Oligoflexia > Oligoflexales > CAIYRB01 > JANOTL01. Next base: position 6,414 of record JANOTL010000103.1, on the reverse strand, counting down.
CCGCAGGCAATCCGGCTCTCCAGGCCAAAGTGAACGAAGCGCTTGCCTCGATCGAAGGCCAGGACGGCGCGACCAAGGCCGAGAAGTTGAAGGAGTTCCTGACGGCGTCTCAGGCCGGGTCGACGCCCGCCGCTCCTGCGCCGCCGGCACCGGCACCGGCGGAGCCGGCGACGGAGCTCGCCCCTTGAGCCGCCACCATCAGCCGCAAGAAGGCGTCTGACGCCGCGCTCGCGCCCGCGCTCGTCGTCATCATCGCCGACGCACGCGACCAGACCCCTATCCCCCCGCCTCCACCCACTCCACCACCGCCAGATCCATCCACCGTAAATCCCCGAACCGCGTCCGCCGCGCCGCGATGAAGCCCATGTGCCCGCCCGTCCGCGTCAGCTGGAACGCCACCGCGCTCGACCACCGGACTCCGGCGAAGCTCGCCTCAGGAATGATCGGGTCGTCCGCCGCCGCCAAAACCGTCGTCGGTACGCCGATTGTAAACAAATTATGTTTACTAGAAGCCGCCTCGTAATAATGCTTCCGGCTCGGAAAGCCGGCCCGCGGCGCCGTATAGACCTCGTCGAAGAGACGGAGCGTCATCCGCCGCGGGAATTCCGGCGCCGGGCCTGCGGGAAAAGCCCGCTTCTTCGCGTGCGCCGTTGCGATCATCCGCCGCGTATAGTAGCGGTCGATGACGCGATTGCGCCGCGAGTCGAGCGCCACCGAGCACATCTCAAGGTCGACCGGCGGACACACGGCCAGGGCCCGCGTCACGTGCGGCAAGGCGCGCATCGCCTTTTGATCCGCGAGGAGCTTCAGCAGCATGTTCGCCGACAGCGAGAAGCCGACGGCCTGAACCTGGGCTCCCGGAAATCGTCCGCCGACCGCGGCCAAGGCCGCCGCCAGATCCGCCGCTCGCCCCGCATGGTAAATCCCCGCTGCCAGCGCCTCGCCGCCCGCGCCGCAGCCGCGGTGATTGAAGCGCACCACGGGATGACCCAGGGCCGTCAGCTTGAAGGATAGTCGCAGCATGTAAGACGACTCCGACGAGCCGCCCAAGCCGTGGAACAACACCACGACCGGCTTGGTGCCCGAGACGCCGTCGGCGTGCAGCAGCAAGCGGTCGCCGTCCTCGAGCGCGACCTCGATCACCTCGTAAGACGAGGGCGGCGCAGGCGGCGTCAGCAGCTGCCCGGCGAAAGTCTGCAAGTGACCGCCGCGAAGGAAAGGATGGGGCACAAAGTCAGCCATATTTGAGTTATACTGTCTCCACGCTTTCTCACCCAGCAAAAGGAAGACGCGATGCTGCACCTCGGCTCCACGCGCCCCCGTACGTCCCATGCACGCCGTTTTGCGGCTGTCTCGCTCGTCCTCGCGCTCGCGACGACCGCCGTCGTGGCTTGCAAGACGCCCGGCGGCGCCTCGCGCGTGAAAGAAGACGTCTCGGCGCCTGCGGCCGACGCCTCGGCAGCCGCGGGCGGGGACCTGTCGACGTATCCCGGCCCCCCCGGCGTCCTGCCGCCGGCGGAGAATTTTGCGCTGTGGAGCCAGTACTGCAAAGGCGTCGACGGCGACCCGTCGGTCCTGCCGCAGCCGAACTACGAGAACGCCGACGTCGCGAAGGCGGCCGGGATTCTCTCGCAGATGGCCGAGCACAGCTTCGCCCTCTATAGCCAGATCAAGTACCACTACAAGAACGCGATGGCGTCCAAACCCGAGAACGTCACGCAAATGGGCCACGAGTTCCTCGTGTACCTCTGCGGCGAGTTCAGAGACCGCGCCGGCATGGTCAAGGCGAAGATCGAGTGGATCCATCGCACCAATTACCTGCAGCCGATCGATCAACCGCAGATCGACCCGAAGAAGGAGGTCTGGTCGCAGATGACGGCGGCAGCCTACCAGCCCTACCTCGACCTCTCGCTCGCGTACTACAACGCGAAGTTCGCGGCGCTACAGTCGAAGGGCAAGCACGACTTCGGCAACGAGAAAGAGATCGACAAGCCGGTGACGCCTTTGTCGGTCTGCGAGACGAAGTTCATGTTCGCCGAGTACATCGACGAGGGCAAAGAGTTCGACTCCCTCGCGACCTTCAACCAGAAGTACGAGCCGTTCAAGACCGAGAACTGCACCGCCGACGACACCGACTACTACTACGACTTCCGCGGCGACGGGAATTTCAAGCCGAACTCGCCCGAGTCGAACGGCATGATCTGGCACGCGATCTCGACGGTCCTCCAGTGCAAGAGCACGACGAAGAAGCTTGACGCCCCGAAATACCCAGACCAGAAGCTGATTCTCACCGACGAGGACTGCAAGAACTACTTCGCCAAGCCCTTCGCCTCGCGCTGGAACGGCGCCCGCGCCGGCCTCGCCACCTGGATGCTGCACTCGCGCGAGCTCGACGACACGATGAAGAACGCCTACGTGCGCTGGACCGTCTACCCGAACTGGGGCAAGGATCTCGCGAAGGAGGCCCACCTCTGGAACACCGAGGCGGGCGACGGCCAGCTCGTCTCCGGTTGGCAGAAAGGCTACGGCAAAGGCGATCTCGGCCTCTACGCCTTGACCGGCGCCGGCGAGGCCGACCCCAAGACGCAACAGTTCATCTATGAGCGCCTGCGCAATGCGGTCGACCGCCACACGCAATGGTACAAGTCGGGCTACGACGACAAGATGAGCCAGAAGCGCGAGCGCACCGAGGCCTACTCGCCCTTCGTCGCGTCTTCCTACGAGATGAGCGCCTCGGCCGCGTTCGTCGCCCCCTGCTACACGATCCCTTGCAACGGCGACGTCCCCGCGCGTCACTGGAAGCACTTCATGTTCATCTTCAAGGTCCACAAAGACCGCTACTACTCGACCGACGACCTCGCCGCAGGCCGCAAGCTCGACTTCGACCGCAACTGGTTCGACGAGACGACTTTCGGCACGACGAGCTTGGCCAAAGCCGAGCACGCCTGGGACCGCCTGGGCACCGCGCTCGAGGACGAGCTCGACTCGATCCTCTATCTGCACCACATCTGCAGTAACGGGCAGCTCGAGAAGCCCGGCGTGAAGTGCGAGCCCTGATTCCCTGACCGTAGCGGCCCCCGAGCCGGCTCTTTCCCATTCTCGCGAGGACTCTCATGGCGTTGGTGACCCGGACCCGACTGGCCTCGGTGACTCTAATCACGCTCGTGCTTGCGAGCTGTAAGACGCCGGGATCGGGCGGCAACGCCGGCGTGAAAGCGGTCGAGGACACGCTCTCCGAGGCGGGCGACGCCCTGGCGACGGCCAACGTCTTCTCCCTGCCGACCATCACTAAGCCCGACTCCGTGCTCGCGTTGGCGCAGGAGATCGTCAACGCCTCCGACGCTCCCGAGAGTAAGAAGGCCGAATACGCCAAGCGCGCCGCGCACTACTTCGCCTTCCTGGGGCTGAAGAACGACGTCATCTCGAAGAAGCTCGCGAAACGCGTCTTCGAGGGCTCGTCTCAATTCATCCTCTGTGACAGCTTCGAAGACTGGGCCTGTACGCAGGCGAAGCCCTGGGTCACGCCGAAGCGCGCCTCCCGCCGCGACGCCGAAGAGGGCCTAGGCGACCGCGTCGACATCGCCGAGCCGCTGAAGCTCAAGTACTGGTTCACCGAGGCTTGGGACATCGACAAGACGGCGATCGTGCCGGAGAAGATGCTCGCGAAGCGCCTGGCCGAGACCATCGAGGCGGAGGCGCAGACGGGCATGTCGGTCGCCATCTACGGCATCGACGCGACCGATGGCAGCATGAAGCCGGTCTACGACGCGATCATGAGCAAAATCGACGCGGGGATCCCCGTGCGCGGCGTCTTCGATCAGGAGGACTTCGCCAAGGGCTCGGAAGGACCCTTTCTCTTTTCTTACTCGAAGCCGACCGGCAACGCGGCGAAATGGATCTTCTCGCCCTTCGACGCGAAGTTCAACAATCTGACCTTCCAATACAAAGACACGATGAAGATCATCGAGCGCATGAACCAAGGAGCTAAAGGCTTCAAAGGCGCGCTCGGCCGCCTCGAGTTCCCGGACGGCGGCATCATGCACAACAAGTTCGTCGTCTTCGAGAAAGAGGGCGGCCGCATGTCGGTCTGGTCGGGCACGGCCAACGTCGCCGACACCTGTATGGGCACCGAGCGCAACACCAACCTGGGCATCTTGATCGACAACACCGAGATCGCGCGCGAGTTCCAAAAGGAATTCGACGAGATGTACGAGTACCAGCCGGACGATTACAAGAAGCCGGAAAAAGTCGTCGGCGCCGGCGGCGGCGGCGTCAAGCGCGGCCGCTTCCATAACGACAAGACGCCGAACACCAAGCGCTACTTCCGCTTCTCGGACGGCACCGAGATGAACCTCTCCTTCGCCCCGACCGACGACGGCGAGCACCGCTCCATCCTGCCGATGCTGCTCTCGGCGCGTCCCGGCGACGAGGTCCGCGTCTCGATGTTCGGCGGCGGCGGCATCGAGTTCGTCCGCGCCTTCCAGTACGCCCAGTCGAAGGGCGCCGACGTGCGCATCGTCTTCGACACGCTCACCGGCTCGCAGGTCACCGGCTGGATCCGCGACAAGAAGGGCAACGTCCTCGAGGCGAACCCGTACCAACCGAACCCGAGCTCGAAGCTCGTCGTCCGCCGCAGCACCTGGAAGAAGCAAAACCATCACAAGGTCGCGACGCTGACGCGCAAGACCCCGTCCGGCCCGCGTGCCGAATACATCATCATCGGCTCGCAGAACTGGAGCGTCACCGGCAACGACGACAACGACGAGAACATGGTGACCATCCGCGCCCCCGGCGGCTCCGTGGCCGTCGCCACGGCCTTCAACGATCATTTCGATAATCGACTCTGGAAGGTCTCGGCCGCCAAAGAGCTGAAGCAGGGCATCCCCTACGCCGACCAGACCGGCGACAACGCGCCGGGCGCGGGCGACGACACCGAGGTCGAGGCGCTGGGCGACTAAACCACTAAAATTATTGCATATTGTTTAAAACTTTTAAAATCCATAAAATACATATTGCAATTCATTAAAAACTATTAGAATATGCACCTCGGCGCCACTCCTGTTTCCCGTTCCTCCTGAGTTTTTTCCCGAACCTGCCTGCTGCCGAACCGAGGTGTCCTAATGCAACTGCCTACTTTCAATCGTCATGTCCTGAGCACGATCCTGAGCGCATCGATCTTCGCCGGAATCGGTCTCACGACCGTCGGCTGCGGCTCGAGCGAAGACGTCAGCGAGTCGAGCTACTGGAAGAAGTACAAGAAGAAGAAGAAGCAACCGTCCAAGAAGCCGACCGCTCCGGCGACTCCCGAGCTCGGTCAGGTGCCCGCGGTCTCTGATCCGGCCGACCTCACCATGCGGGACGTCCCTTCAGACGCCATCGACGGCGTCATCAGGAGCTGCCACGACGGTGACACTTGCTACGCCCGCCTCTCGACCGGCGAATCCCTCACGATGCGCTTCGCCGGCATCGACGCTCCGGAAGTCTCCGGCGGCGACGACGGTCGCGGCCAGCCCATGGGCACCGACGCCCGCGACGTCCTGAACGGCCTCGTCAAAGGCAAAGCCGTCAAGATCCGCCAAGTCGAGCGCGACATGTACAACCGCATGGTCAGCGAAGTCTACGTCGACGGCCGCCTCATCAACCTCTACATGGTCGAGAGCGGCTACGCGGAAGCCTACAAGTGGGCCCCGAACAAGATCGACCGCGACGCCTATTTCGCCGCCGAGCAGCGCGCGAAAAAAGACGACAAGGGCGTCTGGACGCTCGACAACTACGAGACTCCGTACGAGTTCCGTCAGAAGACCAAGCAAAATGGCGGGTCGATGTAAATCGGCTGTGCCTACTGAACGGGAGTCGCACACGGATGTGCGGCTCCTTTTCTATTTCAGGCTGTTTTACCGCTTCCGGTAGCTCACGCAATAAAGCCGCCGCGCCTTCGCACAACTCCCACTCGACCCCGCGAGCCACTTCCCAGCCGTCGCCGGATCCCCGAGCTTCACGTTCCCCGTCGCTAAGAGCCAATCCCCGCAGGTCTCCCCGGTCGCGAGCGTGCCGTCGGCGTTCGTGCCCGTCACCACGAAGTCGTCCTTCAAGGCCGTCGCGATCGCCCGGTTCCGGTAGGTCACCGTCTCTGGCGTGATCCCGCCCGCCAGCAAGGCCTGGGCGTCGGCCGCGAGCTCGACGCCGTCTAAGCTTTCGAGTCGTCCTTTCAGGACGATCCGCTGCTTCGCGTCGGCGACGCCGTCCGACAGCACGGCCTTCCACCAGTACGCCGCGAGCTCCTCGTCCGCGTTCGCTTCCTGGTTGCAGAGCTTATTCGCGTCGCGTACCGACTGAAAGCCCTTCGGCACAGAGACGCCGGGCAGGTAGCGCAGATCGCTGACGAACATCTGGTGCACGGCGAGCGCGGTCTCG
>JANOTL010000102.1:0-2751 GCA_031416315.1 Pseudomonadota bacterium | reverse complement strand
ACGATGACACCAAGGCAGTGGCGGCATTGCTGGCTCAGGCGCGCAAAGAGCTCAAGTAGATTTTTCCATTCCGCCGGCACCGCGCTTCGAGCGTACATGCTCGCCGTGTCGGTCTGACGCGAACCCGGGTGGCATGCCAACGTTCCCGGCGTGCCGGGATGCAAGGTCCTGCCGCGCAGCGATTCGGAAAAAAACGAGCCCGACGCCTCAGGTCGGCGCGTCGTGCGTCGCCCGCCGCTCGGCGATCCACTCGTGCGGCAAAAGGGGGGCTCGGCCGTCGAGGAGAGCCTCGGCCGCATATCGGATGTACTCGTCAGGCGTCGCGCCGCAGACGCGCGCGCTCTCGAACAATGTGTAGAACGTCGTCGCCACGACCATGCCGCGCTCACTACGACAGCCAACGTAGTTGCGGCGCCCCAGCGCGAGTCCGACGAAGCCCGCCTCGGCGATGTTGTTGTCGAGCGGAATGAGCGGATCGTCGAGGAATCTCGTTAGTCCGGTCCATCGCCCGGCGACGTAGTCGAGGCCCTTCTTCAGCGCGCCGCCGGGGATGCACTCCTGCGCCAGGATCCATTTCTGGATCGCGAGCGTCGCCGGCCGCGAATGCTCCGCTCGCGCGCGGCGTAGCGCGTCGAGGTCCATCTGTTTGCGGTAACCACCAAGCGCGTCGACCTTGTCGCCGGCGACGTCGCGCTCGATCTTGTAGAGCACCGCCACCAGGTCAAGGAACTGCGCGACTTGGGCAGGCGCCTCGGCCTCGGCCTTGAGCACGTTCCTGCGCGCGTGGCTCCAACAGTGGCCGATCTTGAAGTTCAGCTCACGCGCAACTTTCTCGAGCTCTGCGGCGCCGTCGACGACGGCGGTGCCCTTGAACGCCACGACGACGCTGCCGTCTTCCTTCTTGATGGCGAAGACCTCGCCGCCTTCCTTCGCCGCCTTCGACCGCAGCATCTTGAAGAAGCGCGCCTGGGGGCACGCGAGCTGCCACACCTGCCATTTGAGCGCGCCGCCCTTCTTGATGTGGAGGAACCCCGTCATGTCGGCGCCGAGAACATCGCGGCTCAGGATGAACGCCTGAATCCTCCCAACCAGCGGCGCGAACAACGTCGCCAGCGCCCACTGTTGATCCCACAGGGCTTGACTGGTGATCTTCATGCCCGCCAGCGCGGCGATCCGCACCTGCCGTTCGATCGGGATGTGAAACACGAACTTGTCGACGCAGGACTGCAGCCCGACGCCAAGCGCGTAGCGCCCGCCAGCGATGAGCTTCGTTGGGCCGTCGGCGGTGGAGACGCAGCCGCCGCACGCGCAGCGATACTTCTTCAACGTGCACTTCTTGATGATCCACGCCGCGGGGATTCGGTCGACGACCTCGACGACATCATCCTGTCCGTGCCATGCCGCGAGCAGTCCACCGCATGACGTGCACGCCTTGTCGGCCTCGTCGAGGTCAAACAGCTCTTCTCGGATTTCAAGCTTTGGCTGCGGTGTCGGCCCATGCCCGCGTTGGTTCTTCTCGCCGGTCTTCTTTTCGTCGTCGCCCTTGGTCCGACGCTCCGAGCCCTTTGTCGGCGCAGTCTTTCCCGCGGCTTGCTCGGCGAGCCTCGGAAGATTGAGTTCGACGGCGGTGGGAGCCATCCCCTTGAGCGCGAAGTTCTCGCGTAAGAGCTCGGTCACCTTCGTGCTGAGCCGCTCGTTTTCGCCTTCGAGGATGCGCGCCTTCTGGCGGAGGACATCGACGTTTTTCTCCTCACTTGCGCGCATGCATTCTCTATCGCGCACGCGTCGAGGTTGGCGTGATTTGTCGTCGTCAAATCACCGAAATTTTCCCGGCGATACGCGGCTCTGCGCCTTGCGATCCACGCGCGGCGCAACGAGTGAGATCTTGCCGACGACTTTGCTGCCATCGAGAAACAGCCGCAGTTCAACGGGCGAGAGCTGGAGTCCCTCGCCGTCGTCACGCCAAAGCGCGGCGAAGCAGCCGGCGTCGAGGCGCTTGACGAGCAGGCACGCGCCGGTTCCATCGAACCAGAGGCACTTGGCGCGCTTGCGGTTCCTCGCGACAAACAGGAACACGTCGCCGGTGATGACGTCGTGGCCCGCCATCGTCACGAGGCCGGCGAGCGTGTTGAAGCCCTTGCGCATGTCGCACGGAGCCGCATGCGCGAAGACGCGGCCACCACCCAGCTCGATCACAAGAGCGCTCGAATCAGCTCGGCGACACCGTCGACGTTGAGGCCCTCGACGACGATTCCTCGCGGCCCATGCACACGCAGCGCGTTGCACGCGCGGGCCGGCGCAACGACGCGCACCGGGACAATCACGCTGGCTGCCGTCGAGCCGAGAAAGCTCTCAAGCGTCTTCGGCGCCATGCCGATCGCCGTCGCAAGCGAGCCCACGCTCCGCTCTGGGTGGGCGCGCACCAGCCGGGCGAGTTGGGCGCGCAGTTCGGCGGGGTACCGGCGCAGGTACTTGGACGGAGCGAGCGCTTCGATGGCGCGGCGAGCGGCGGTGATGTCATCCATGGCCGGTATTGGGGCAGGCCCCGGTCACGACGTCAGGACCGACGCGGCGAGGATGTACGGTCATCCTCGCGCATCGGAACCTGCCTCAGGATCCGAAGAAGACGGCGAGCGGCTTGATCTTGGCGTTGAGGGACGGCGGCTTCATCGACACCTGGATGATGCCCGTCCTCCAGGCGACTGCGAATCTACGCAATGGCATCGGGAGCCACGGCGATGGGGTCAAAGT
>JANOTL010000101.1:0-11690 GCA_031416315.1 Pseudomonadota bacterium | reverse complement strand
CCCCCGCCGACCCGCCGCCACTCAACGACGAAAAGCCCCGCGCCGAAAGCGCAGGGCATCTCGATTCTCTCGAACTCGGCCCCGCTGCTAGGCAGCAGCGCTCACTCCAGCACCCGCGGCCGCAAGATCCCCACTCCTTGCCGCGCCAACGATGCGCGCGCCGTCTTCATCAGCTCCACCTGCTCCGCAGACGACCCGAGGCTCGCGACGTATTCGTCCGCGGCCTCTTCCTGCAGCACGAGACCGACGTACTCGATCCGGCAGCCGCTTTCCTGACCCTCCAATGGGCAATGCCCCGTGGCGCCGCTACCCTTCAGCAGGTACTCACCACCTTCGATCTCGCCGCGCAGGACGAAGCGCTGCGGGTCGGCGCCGTCGATTTCCCGGGGCATCTCGTAGACGATCTCGGCGCCCGTCGCGCCGAGCTTCTTGAAGCGGGCTTTCGTGGTCCCGAGCTCCAGCGGCGCGGACAGCGTGTCCGAAGCCGGAATCATGTAAGAGCCTTCGACGTCATCCGCGAGCGCCGATCCTGCGACCAATCCCAACACCGCGACACACGACCAATTGAATTTCATCACTGAATCCCCTCTCGAGCCGGAAGCGCATCGCTCCGGCGGGCCAAATAACGGGTCGAGCGCGCCTTGCCGACGCGCTCCGCCAACTTCAATTCGACGAGTCCCGCGAGATCGCGGCTCGCCGTCGCATCCGAAATGTCGAACCGCTGCATGACCGTGCGCGGGTCCAGGACCTCGCCGTCCCGCATCATCATCAGCATCGTCTGCTGCCGCGCGTTCAAAGCCGCGGCGATCCGCGCCTCGACGCCCGATTTCGCCTCTACGACCTGCTCCTTCGCGCGCGGCGCCGCGGCGTGGACGGGCTCGCGGCTCAAGCTGCGTTGCCGCACGCTCACGCCCGCGCGCAGGCGATAGCCGATCTCGCACGCCTCGATCCATTCGCCGAAGCCTCCGAGGGTCTTCCGCGCCTTCGCCACGAGCGTATAAATTGGACCGTCGTGCCGCAGCGGATTGTACGACCGTCCCCAGATCGCCTGCGCGAGCTGCTCCTTCGAGCGCGCCCCGCTGGCCAAGCCAGTGAGCAGCCGGCGCACGAGACCGACGCCCGCGCCGGGCAAATGCAGGACCTCGCCGCGATCGATCAAGGTGATCGAGCTCGGCTCGACGTCGAAATAGATGCAGCGCTCGTCGGCGCCGACGCGCAACGCGTCGACCAGGATGCCGTGCCAGCCGCTCGTCACCACGGCGTCGAGCGCCGCGTCGTCGCGCGAATGCACGAAGTCGATGAGATCGCCGAGCGGGTCCTCGCCCGGACGACCGACGTAAGGCCGCTCGCGACCTCCGCGCGCCGCGATCCGAGCCGCCAGCGCGCTCCCAGACCTTCGCGTCAAACGCGCCAGTCCCCTGGTGAGGGACGCCGCGTCGTCGTAAAGCTCCAGCTCCTGCGCCAGCGCCAACTCGAGTCCCGTCGCCCGCAAAACGTTGCGCGTCACGCCGAGCGGCACCGCGCGACGCCTCGCGCCGCGCACGATCGAAAGCGCTTGCAGCCGCTCGCCGCGCCGGCGCAGCAAGTTGCCGAAGGTGACGGCGTAGTCGACCTCGAGCGCGGGATTGTCGATCTGATACACGAGCTGGCTCGCCTCGCCGAGGCGCTTCTCGGCGCGCGCCAACCGCCCCTGCAAGACGTGCACGCGCGCCAACTCCACGGTCAGCTCCGCTTTCGTGTAGCTGTCCTCGAACCGGCATTTCTCGATCGCCGCCTCGAGCTCTTTTTCGATCGTCGCGGCCGGCGCCAAGCCATACATCGAGCGATAGAAGAGGTCGCTCGCGTCGAAGGCCTGGCCCAAAGCGCCCTTGCCGAGCTCGCTGGCGATCTTCCGCGCGATACCGAGGTGCCGCAGGCCGCTGCGGGTAAGCCCGGAGTCGAGCTCCGCCAAGCCGAGCATCTCGCTCGCGAGCGCGCGCCCGTAGCCGAAACCGCCCGCAGTCGCCGCCTTCAGCGCCTGCCGCGCCCAAAGCCGGGCCGCGCCGAGCACGCCTTCGTAGTGGCGGAAAAAGGCGTAACCCTGCGCCGCGAAGAACGTGAGGATCCAGCCGCCGTCGATGCGCGCTTCGCGGAAGCTCGAGTCGAGGAGCTTCCGGGCGCGATCGGCTTGCCCGCCGCGAGCCAAGGCGACGGCGAGGAAAAAGCGCGCGCCGGCGCGAGGCTCCGCATCGAGATCCGGTCCGCGCGCCGTCGTCAGCGCCTCCGCCTCGTCGATACGCCCGACGAACGCGAGCGCCCCGATAACCCAGGCGACGTCGTCTCGGCCCACCGGCTCGGCGACGTCGATCCGCCCCCCGAGCACGGCCTCGTAGTCTCCGCGCACGAAGGCGGAGAAGGCAGGCGAAGCAAAGGCTTTCGAGCTGAGCGGCGAAGACGGCACGAAGCTCTCCGGATCGATGCCGATCATCCTATAGGATTCATGAAATATCGTCGACATTTTAAATAAAACTCGAGTCTTTCTGATAGTCCGGCATGGGTTTCCATGCCATTCCGTCATGGGCGACCGGCTTCACGCACACCGCGATCCAGACGAATCCGAGGTAACCGATGGAAAGCGCGGGCAATCCCAAGCGCCCCGCCACCGAGATCGCCGCCCACTCGACGAAGGGCCCGAGGACGACCGCCGCGGCGACGAGACCCCAGCCAAAACCTTGGCAGCGCTTCGCCGCCGCCGCCGCGACCAAAGCCGGGACAAAGGCGCCGAGCCCTTGCTGCGTGAACCACGCCGGGGCTCCGGCGAGATCGGCGACCGCGACGCCCAGAACCGCCGCCCCCGCGGCGAACAGCGCTTGCCGCCGAAACGTCCACGCAAGCGCCGCGAGAAACACGAGTCCCAGGCGCGCATCCGGGACGAAGAAGATCTCGCCCAAGCCGCGCAGCGCCCCTTGGCTCCAAGCCGCGAGCGGCCCGAGCTCGGAGAGCGCCGAGACTTCGGGCAGGGCGCGGCCGTACACGCCGCCGAGCGCCGCGAACGCGACCCACACCGGCGCCAGATAGCCCGCCACCAGCACCGGCAAATCCCAGGGCGCCAAAACGCGCTTCACCAGCGCGACGCCGACGCCGGAAAGCCCGCCAACGGCGATCGTCAGCAGAATGATCGGCACCGTTCCCGCAAAGCAGCTGAACACCGCAATCCCCGCGAACCAGCCGTTCAGCTCGCCCAAGCCGGCGCGCACCAGATCCGCCGGCGTTCGTGCGAGCTTCGCGCCGACGTGCGCGCAGACGAGCCCCAACGCTCCGGCCAGCGCATGCCCCGGCGATACGAGGAGAAGCCCGAGCGCGAGCCCCAAGCCGACCTTCCAGTCGGACGCGAACACGGTCATCGACACCGCGCGCAGAGCCTCAAGCGTCGAGGCGCGGAGCCCGGCCCAGAGCCGTCCACTGCCCTCGACGAAGGCGCGTCGCGCCCCAATCGAGCGGGATGGGATTGTCGCCGCGTATCGCGACGTGGCCGTAGTGGCCGGAGAAGGTGCCGGAGTCGAGCCAAATGCCGTCGGTCGGATCATAAATCCTCGCAGTGTCGCGTCCGCTACGGACCACGACGATTTCGTGAAATACCTGGTCTTCGCCGATCCACGGGAACGCCTCGGGATGGCGCGCCCACTTCGCCCGCCAGTGCGCGAGCGAGGCGGCGTCGTAGCTGCGGATCACCTGCCCGCCGTAAGCCTCGATGCCCTTGGCGCGAAAGATCTCCCGCGCGAACACGGCGAACACGCCGCAGTCGATCGTCTTCGCCTTCACCGCCTCGCACCACGAGATCGGCCACCGCGTCGGGCCCCACACGTACCGGCGCGTCAGCCAGCGCGGTGCCGAGAAGGTGGCCCGATCGCTGCGGGCGAAATCGAAAGAGCGAGCGCTGGCCAGAAGCCAGGCGCGCGCCTGCACGCAGCAGGCGCCGTGCGAGACGAGGGTCGAGGTCGCCGCCGCCTGCCATGCAGGCGAAAGCTCAGTAGCCGCCGCGTCCAAATCCATAAGACATGCTCCAATCGTAAGCGCCCGCGTCGAGAATCCAGAGGAGATCTCCGACCTCGAGCTCGGGCGGCAAGTTGACGTTCGCCGCGAGGATGTCGTCTTCCATGCAGATCCTGCCCAAAACACGGCCTCTGCCGCGGCCGATCGCCTCGGGGATGCCGTTGGCCGAGCGCCGCACCAAACGATGCGGATGCAGCGACGCCACGGGCAGCTCCGCGATCGAGGCGTCGACGACGATCTCCTCGACCTCGCCGTCGCGCCGCCTGACGTCGAGGACCCGCGTCGCGAGCGCCATCGCCGTCTGCGACAGCGCTTTTCCGGGCTCCACGATCACCGTCGTCACCTTCGGCAGGCGCTCGCGGCAGCGCGCCGAGAGCTCGGGCCAAGGCAAGCGCCCCAGATCGTCCGGATGATAGCCGCCGCCCATGTCGACGATGGAGATCGCGCGGCCCGTTGCCGCCTCGAGCGCCGCCGCCCAAGCCAGCGCCGACTCGATCGCATCGAGCCACACGCCGACGCCGATGCCGCTGCTCGCCATGTGAAAATGCACGCCGAGCTCGATCCCCTTCGGAATGCGCGACAGCACGCCGGCGAGCGCCGCGAAAGCTTCGGGCTCCTCCACCGGAATGCCGAAACGCGAGTCGAACGCGGGCAGGCGCAGGCGCACGCCCCAGGCCAAATCCCGGCGTCCCGAGGCGATCAACCGCTCGAGCTCCGGCACGGAGTCGCAGAAGACCGCGCGCAAGCCGTCGGGCACGACCTCGGTCTGCGGCCACCATTTGCCGGGACCGTTGAGCACGATCTCCCCCGGCGGAAAGCCGGCCTCGACCGCACGCCGCACCTCCAAGGCGGAGATCGCCTCGGCAAAGAATCCGCGCACCCGTGCCTGCCGCAGGAGCGCGAGATCCGGCGCCGTCTTGATGCTGAGCGCGACGCGGCGCTCGACGCCTTCGGACTCGCCGACCACGCGGGTCAGGGCCGCGTCGAAGAGCCTCGTGCTCACGTCTTCCAGGTTCATCCGCTGCGGCGTCGCGCCGACCATGATCCCGAGCGCGTCGAGCTCGCGGGCCAGCTCGGGCGCCAGGGGGCGCACGGGTGCGGCTTTTTTCGGGGTATCGGTCGTCTTCGCCGCTGCCGCATCGGCCGCGCCGAGCAGCTCGACGATGCTCGAAAGCGCCGCGCCGTACTTGCCGACGGCGCCGATCGTCGCGTAATCGGGCTGAGCCGGCACCGGCAGCGGATAGGCGGGCGTCACGGGAATCTCGCTGACGACGCGGGTGAACTCCTGCGCCTGGAGGCGGCGCAGCGGCGCCAGCGGGATCCCGAGGGCCGCGCTCGCGAGCTTCGCCGGCAAGTTGCGGCCGGCGATCGCGGCGCCGTAGATCCACGCGGGAAAGCGCGGGTTGATCTCAAGGAGCCAGGCCGTCTCGTCGGCGTCGCGCAGGATCTCGATCTCGGCGCCGCCGGTCCAATTCATCTTGGCCACCGCGGTCTCGACGGCCGCCAGCATCGCGGGCGCCACGTCGCTGATGCGACCGGCCCAGGTCTTGCCGTCGGGCGTCGTCACGCGCTTGTGCATGGCGACGGCGTCGACGAGCTTGCCGTTCACGGCGCAGAACGCCACCGATTCCTCGAGCCCGCGCACGTGCGCTTGCAGGAAGAGCTCCTCCGTCTTCCAGCGCAAGGCCAGAAAACGGCGCGCATTCTCCAGATCCCGCCAGCTGCGGATGTAAAGCGCCTCGTGATAAGGCCCCTTCAGCCAGACGCGCCAGGAGTGGCGGCGGCAGAACTCGTGCACGTCCGCGTCGGCGAGCTCGTCGCTCAAGAGCATGACCTTCGCCTCGCGCAGGGGCAGGACCGAGCCGATGGAAGCGTGCGGCTTCACCGTCTGCGCCAGGGCGCGCGAGCCGGGCGTCAGCATCCCCGGCGCGCTCTCGAAGGTGCGAGAGAGCCAAGCGATCTCGACGTCGAGCGTCGACAGCCAGGCGCCGCCCTGCGCCAGCGCTTGCGACAGCTCCTCGGCATGAAGGTCGACCTCGATCAAATCCCAGGAGGGCTTCAACAGGACGCGGTCGAATATCGGATCATGCAGGCCCGAGCTTCCCGACCAGAAGTCGACGCCGACGAGCTCGACCTTTGCCAGACCTTCGCGGAGGCAGCGGGCGACGCCGAGGCCGGCCGAGGGGCTGGGGCCGGAGTAGAGGCCGGTGACGTAGATCATGAAAATTCACCCTGTTTTCGAGAGCTTGTGTAGGAGCCCGGCGGTTTTCCCGGGACTGAGAGGACTTTATTCCGTCACGGCGCGCGTCACCACGCAGCCTCCCTCACTCCCGTGAGGCGATTGCGAGGCGCAGCGATGATCACGGCGTATTTGGGTCACGCCGCACAGCCAGGCTCAGTGTTTTCCGCGACGGCGAGGCGCTACAAACCGTTCGTACCCAAACCGAAACCCACGAGGTCTACTCCTATGATTCGCAAGCAAACCATCGCCAACGCCCTCATCCTCTCCGCCACCATCGCCGCCTCCAGCGCCAGCTTCGCCCGCCGCGGCGGCTCGGACGAGCGCACCGACCGCCCGGCGCGCGGCACCGCCGCCTGGTTCATCGCCGAGTCGGCCGAGCACGAGCTGCGCGGCCTCCTCGCCGCCGGCACGCTCGGCACCGGCTCCTTGACGAAGGCCGAGGTCGCCTTGACCTCTGCCTCCACCTCGACCGTCGCCTTCACGGCCGGCGGCAGCCTCGCCACCGATGATTGCCGCATGGTCGACGAGTGGTCGCGCTCCAACACGGTGCTGAAGAAGGAAGTCTACTGCGACGGCGTCGGCAACGCCGAGCGCGTCGAAGCGCCTCGCGGCTCGCAAGCCTGGGCCGTCGTCGAAGGCCTCGAGCACGCGCTGCGCCTCGCCTTCCTCGCCGACGCGAAGGTCGCCGCGAGCGCGACGGGCGCGTCGAGCGAGCTTCTCAACGCAACGCAAGTGCAGGTCTTCATCGGCCTCGCCTCCGGCGCCGAGCTTTCCTACCTCTGCACGCAGCAGCGCAGCGGCCTCAGCGCCAGCTTGAACTGCAGCGCGAACTGAATCGTTTCTTGCACGCCTCCTCGGCAACCCGAGGAGGCGCCTCATGAAAATCATTGCTCTAGCGGCCCTACTTTCGTCCCCCGCCTTCGCGGCGGCATCGGGCTCGCCCTGCGAGTATTGGGTCGAGCAGTTCGCCATCGGCGACCTCAACGTGCGCGGAACCTTGCAGCGCGTCCTCGACCTGGAGATCCGCGTAGGCGCCGCCAACGCCCTCGAGGTCGGCGTCGCGCTCGACCTGCGCGAGATCACGGCGCAGCTCGGAGACGACGGAGAGCCTCGCCTGCGCATCGTCGAGCGCCGCGCCTTCGTTCCGGCGACGCCTTCCGGCTCCGATACGTATCGCTTTCGCTACAGTTTCGAGCGGCAGGGCGACGGTCCCCGCTTCGAGGAAATCCGCGGCTTCGCCGTCTTCGCGACCATGGCCCGGGAACAGGGCGCCGAGCGCGTCTGGCTGCAGGATCTCGAAGGCGGGGCGTTCACCTTGGAGAGCGCCGTCGCCGCCACGCCCGTGACCCGCAGGTCGATCGGCGAAGGCGTGATGAGGTCGGCGACGGGTGGGGCGCCGATCTTCGAGCGGAAGCGGGCGTGTGCGGGCTGAAATTTTTTTACGGCAAAGGTCGCAGAGGACGCAGACGCTTTTCTAAAGCGACCCTCTGCGTCCTCTGCGGTGACGCCGCCTCCTTCACGAAGCCCGCCTTTGCGAGGCCCTCGTCGTGACAGGCCGACTCCATCGCCAGCGCCGCGTCGAAGCTCGCCGCAGGTAAATCACCTGCCGCGTCATCTCCACCAGCAGCGCTTCGCGGTCGAGCGGGCCGAGGCCGAGCCGCCAGAAGCCGAAATGCATGTTGTAGGCGGGGCTCCAGGTCCGGTAGTCGTCACCGGCCTCCGCGTAATGCTCGCGGATGCGCTCGCGCCAGGGGCACTGGCCGGGGCCTTCGTGCTGAAGGCTTTGACGATCGTCACGTTTCGCGCTGTGCATGGATCATCCCTATTTGTTGGCGGGACGTGGATCGAGTTGGCGCAGAAGCTCGAAAAACGGCCGCACGAGATCGGCGGCACCGGGAAACGCGAGGAGGTGGAGCCCGTTCGGCATCAGGCCGATCGAGGTCTTCAGCATCTTCGAGGAGCTCGCCTGAGCCGGCGATTCGTCGAGGAGCCAGAAGTAGAGGCCCATCATGTGCCAGAGCCAGAGCAGGAACGGCAGCTCCGAGCGCACGACGCTCGGGAAATTCACGCCGCTGCCCTCGATCAAGATGGTGAACGCGCGCACCGCGGCGTCCCGCATCTCCGAAGTCTCGCGGCTGAAGGCGGAGAGCGGCGAGCTCGGATCCACCGCGTTGCGCACGAGGATCGGCAGACTTTCGCGGTAGGGCGCGAGCTGCGTGAAGCGGAATTGCATGGCCTTCTCGAGGCGCTGCCAGAGGTCGTCCGTCTGCGCCGCGATCTTCCGGCACGCCTCGGTGAAATCCTCGGCGAGCACTCCGTAGAAGTGCATGACGATCTCGTCTTTGGTGCTGAAGTGGTAATAGCTCGCTCCGGTCGCGACGCCGGCGGCGTCGGCGATCTCCCGCATGGTCGTCGAGGCGAAGCCTCTTTGCCGGAAGAGGCCCAGGGCTGCGTCGAGGATCTTCGACTTGGTGACTTCGGATTTCTTCGTCATGTTGGGGGCTTCCGGATGAACGTGGAACTGAACGTGTTCAAATATAAGGTCCTCTTCGGGCGAAGTCGAGAGGAACTTGAACGTGTTCAAAAAAGTTCAGAAGGGTTGCGGGGGGTGGAGGCGTTTAGCCGTGAAGATTGTGGTTAGGCAGTTTGAGCCAAACCATCCGCCTAGCCTTACAACTTGTCCGTAAACTCGAACCCCTCCCGCAAAATCCCACCCGGCACGTCGTCAAAATAAAGCGGTACCGTCTGCTTCCCGCGATAGACGCCGAAATGCAGGTGCGGATAGCACAGCCACCCGTTCATCGCCGTCACCGCGATCACGTCGCCGCGCCGCACTTTCGCGCCCACTCCGACACGCGCGTCGACGTGCACGTATTGCGCGACCGTACCGTCGAAATGCTCGACCTTCACGTTGCGCGCGACCGGCGCGAATTTCGGATCGCAGCCGCCCACCGCGCCGCCTAGACCTTTCGGCGTATGAACGTCGCTCACCCGTCCGCTCTCGGCGGCGATCACCTCGGTCCCGAGCGGCACGGCCAAATCCCAGCTGAACTCCAGCCCCTTTTCCCGATGCGAGCTCGAGCCGAAGGCGCCCTGTTTCACGGCGAAGGGCGTCGTCGTGCGCAGCGGCAAGCCGATGTGCTTCCAGGTCATACGCTCCGCCTCGTCCGCACGCTCGTAGGCGTTGCCGAAGAGCGCGCACCCGATGGGCAGCGCGACGAAAGCGAGCGTGAGCCACCTCAATGCGTCTCTCCTTTCCCCGACAAGGCGAAGAAGTGCAGGTTCAGCTGGAAGATCTCGTCGCCGCGCTCGGAGCCGAACTGCTTGATGAAGCGCCGGCGAAACTCCTCGAGCGCCTTGATCGCCTCCGGCACGCGGAGCGCCTCGACCGCCAAGGTCGAGCCGGAGACCGTGCGTTGCACCGCCGCCGCACCGGCAAACGCCGCGACGCCGAGCGCCGCCATCTGCTCGTGGTACTTCCGCACCGCCGCGTTTTTCGTCGCGTCGCGCGTCACGAACTCGGGCGCACCCTGCATGAGACGCCCCGCCGCGTCGCGCCGCACGAGCCCGACGCGCTCGAGTCGCGCTAGGGCCTCCCGGACGGTCGCGACCTCGACACGCCCGCCGAGGCGCGCCGCGATCCATGCGGGCTCCTCGCGGAAATCGGCCAGGCACAGCGTCTCCAGGATCGCGACGTGCCACCAGTCGGAGATCACCGCGAACTCGTCGACCTCGACCGCCAGCGGCTCGAACTCCAAGCAAAGCTCTTTGAGCTTTCGGTTCAAGACTTCGCGCTCGTCGGCATCCTTCGTCTTCAAGAAGTCGACGAGCGTCTCGAGATACTCGCCCTCCGCCGCGCTCGCCTTCATCGCCGCATTGAGCTTTCGGAGCGTGCTCCGCGTCGGCAGCCGCTTGCCGCTGGCCACCATCGCCACGAGCGACTGCGACCTGAGCCCCGCCGCGCGACTCAATGCCTGGTACGAATAGGCCGGCGTCTTCCGCTTCCGCGTGCCGATGTAAGCCGCGAGAAAGGACGCATAGTGTTTGTAATGAAACGCCGATTTCGACGAGGGCAGGCTCATGGGCCCATCATAAGCCTCCCCACCGCCCGCCGCGCCCCCATAATTTACTAGTGACTGCGAGCGCGCTGGTCGCGCGCAAGCATGTCGCGGATTCGATGCGCCAAGTGTTCCAGCCGGGTTTCGTCGCCCGCACTTTTCTCTGATTTCATCGTCTTTCTCCCGTTTTGTCGCGTCGCCAACGCCTGGCCTGCGCTTTGCAAGAAGGCGACGGATCGTTCACCGGGAATCGGGAGTCGCACCATGAAAATATCCCAGCTCAAGGATCTCTGGCTCGCGCCGTTCGCGCAGCAAAAGGCGCAAGGCAAAATCGGCTACGCCTTGCTTTGGATGCTTGGCATTCCGCTGCCGCTCCTCCTCGTCTTTTACTTTCTGCGGGGTAACTGATGTCGGCTACGACCGCACCCAAGCGGGAGACCTCGCATCATAGCGGCGGCGGCGTTCATCGCCGTCGCCCCTATATCCTGATCGCTATCGGCGCCGTCGTCTTCGTAGCGGCGTGGTTGATCTGGACCTTCGCCTTCAGCAACGCGCTCTTGCCGGGCTGAGCCTGGGAGCGCGGAATCCAGCAGGGGGGCGCCGGATCCCGCGACCGCGGCGGTAATCGAATAAATTCGACTAGGGTGTGTCCGGCAAGTGCCGACGTCCGTCTCGGACGTGCGATGTCACTGGCCCGCGGCTCTCTGCTGTCGTAGACCTCATCGTGTGCGTTGGCCTATCGCTTGTGCGTGCGCGTGCGCCCTCCCCTATGGGTAGCCCGTCTCCCCCCTCACGTCGCCTTTGAGGTCCACCTGTGCGACAGCTCAGCCACGAAAAGCTTGAAGTTCATCCCATCGCCGAGACCGCTCATAGACCGTCTTCCATGGTTGGAAACGCTCTGGGAGATCGCGCCACGGCGAGCCCGTGCGCAGGATCCACAAAATGCCATCGACGACGCGGCGGTGATCTTTCCATGGCCTGCCGAAGCGGCCATTTGCCGGCAGCAGTTCCTTGATCAGTTTCCACTGCCGATCAGATAACGCATGCCTCGCTGTCGCTCGATCCATGAGCTTCACCCTCCGCCGTACCCCTGCTCTTCATCCAGCGCCGCGGACGATGAAGCAGACGTGAGGGTAAACGGGCTAGCCACAGGGTGGGGCTTCCCTTCTCGCTGCGCCCTGGTCAGTTGCCGCAGATTGAAGCCGAGGACAGAGCCGTACCCGGCGGCCAGTGTTGCCGCGTCGCTCTTCATGCGACTTCTTCCGAGCTGCCCCCCATGATGGTGCCGGGAAGCGGCGGCGCAGGTGTAATCGCCGAGATCCCTCGCTCCGCTCGGGATAGACCCTGGCGCGAAAGCG
>JANOTL010000100.1:0-1981 GCA_031416315.1 Pseudomonadota bacterium | reverse complement strand
TCGACGCCGGGGCCTACGGCAACGTCGACTACGGCACTCGCAAGCAGGACAAGCGGCAGGGCTGGCGCGGCCCCGAGTGGTCGGTCGATGGCGCGGCGCGCGACACCCTGGTCGCCCGCCAGAAGCAGCGCTACGGCTCCGGGCCGCTCGAGCGTCGCCATGGCCACCGGTATCGCATGCCGTAGCGATTTTCGCTACATTGTGACGATGACCCGCGAAAAAAATCGGCAAGGCACGCTGTTTCAAAGCTTCGGCTTCGCGCTCGAGGGAATCGTGGCGGGAATCCGACGCGAGCGGAATCTGCGCATCCACTTGGTCTTCGCCGTCGTCGTCCCCTTCGTCGCGCTGATGCTGAAAGCCTCGCCGACGGAGCTAGCGCTCCTCGTCCTGGCAATCGCGGCCGTCATCGCCGCCGAGCTCTTCAACGCCGCGCTCGAGGCCACAGTGGACCTCGTCACCCTGGAGACGCGGCCTTTGGCGAAGGCCGCGAAAGACACGGCCGCCGGCGCCGTGCTGGTGCTGTCGATCGGCGCGGCGGTCATTGGATTGATCGTGCTTGCGCCGCGGGCCATGGCGCTCTTTTCCCTCTTACGCTAGAGTGACGGCGCAACAGCGAGGCCCAACGTGACGTACGTGAATTCCCCCAAGCCCTTGGTCGGCGTGATCATGGGGTCGAGGTCCGACTGGGACACCATGGAGTCCTGCGTCACGACTTTGATCGAGCTCGGCATCCCGTACGAGGCGAAGGTCGTCTCGGCGCACCGCACGCCCGACGTCCTCTATAACTACGCGAGCTCGGCCGCCGGCCGCGGCCTCGAGGTGATCGTCGCGGGCGCCGGCGGCGCCGCGCACCTTCCCGGTATGACCGCGGCCATGACCGCGCTCCCCGTTCTGGGCGTGCCGGTCGAATCGAAGGCGCTCAAAGGCCTCGACTCGCTGCTGTCGATCGTGCAGATGCCCTCCGGCATCCCGGTGGCGACGCTCGCGATCGGCAAGCCGGGCGCGACCAACGCCGCGCTCCTCTCCGCCGCCATCCTCGGCGCGAAGCACCCGCAGTTCCGCGCCGCGCTCGAGGCCTTCCGCCAGCGCCAGACCGATAAGGTCAAGGCCGGCCCGAATCCTTGGGACAAGCCGTGAAGATCGGCGTCCTCGGCGCAGGCCAGCTCGGACGCATGCTCGCCCTGGCCGCGCTGCCGCGCGCGCACGAGATCCGCCTCTTCGATCCCGACCCGGATCCCTGCGCCGCCGCGATCGCGCCGGTCCAGTGCGGCGACTTCGGGGACGAGCGCGCGCTCGCGCGCTTTGCCGTCGGCCTCGACGTCGTCACCTGCGAGTTCGAGAACGTCTCGGTCGCCGCTTTGGAAGCGGTACAGACGCTCGTCCCCGTCTTCCCGAAGCCCTTCTCCTTCGCCGTCGCCCAGGACCGGCTCGTGGAGAAGGGTTTCTTGAACGGCCTGGGCATCCAGACCGCTCCGTATGCGCGCGTCGACACTTTGGCCGAGCTCGAGAGCGCGGCGCGCTCTTTCGGCCTGCCCGCGATCCTAAAGACGCGGCGGATGGGCTACGACGGGCGGGGACAGAAGGTTTTGCGCCAAGAGACCGAGCTCGCCGGAGCATTCGCTGCGCTCGCCGTTAGCGGCGCCGACGCCACCGACGCCGGTCTGATCCTTGAAGGCTTCGTAAATTTCGATCGCGAAGTCTCCGTCCTCGGCGTCCGCTCGCGGACGGGCGAGATGCGCTTCTACCCCCTCTGCGAGAACGAGCATCACGACGGCATCCTGGCGGTCACCCGCGTGCCGGCGCGCGTGCCGGCGACGTTGGAAGAAGCGTCGAAAGTCCTGAGCGCCAAAGTGTTGGGGGCTTTGGACCACGTCGGCGTTCTTTGCGTCGAGCTGTTCCAAAAAGGCGACAAGCTGATCGCCAACGAGATCGCTCCGCGCGTCCACAACTCCGAGCACTGGACGATCGAAGGCGCGACGAC
>JANOTL010000099.1:0-4822 GCA_031416315.1 Pseudomonadota bacterium | reverse complement strand
CGCGTCCCTCACGGATCCAGCCCCGGATGGCCACGGCGCGGCGCCCCTCGACCGCCCGGAGATCGCGAATGAGGCGATACCGAAGATCCTCGCCGGGCAACTCGCGGGCGATGCGGCGCGCCAGGGCTGGCGGCGTCTGCGCCGAGAGGAGCAGCGCTTTCAGGTCCGGAAGTGCCGTCTTGTTCCGTTGCGCGTGCGAGGCGAGCGCCATGATGAGCTCGAACTTCGCCTCGTCCTGCGTCTCGCGGCTCGTCGCGGCGATGACGGTCGCGACATCCTCCGCCGACGGCGTGGCGCCGGCATGCGAGATGGCATTCGCTGCGACGAGCCTCGTCGCCGGGTCCGGCGATGCGAGCGCGGCGTGAAGCCGGGGCGCATCCGCGGGCGTGGTCGCGGCATAAAGTTCCGCGAGCGCCGGCGCGAGCCGTGGCGGGCAGCTCGACTCGCGCGCGGTCATAGGGTCCGCGTACGGCGCCATCGGGACACCTGCCCGCGTGACGACCGCTTCGATCAGCGCCGAGCGCGCCCGACCCCGCGCCGGCCGAACGCCGCGCTCGAGGGCTGCCTCGCGCAGAATCTTGGTGTAAGACGCGTACGCCTCGGCCTCGAGCCCGGCGACGGCCGCGATGAACCGCGGACGCGCGTCGCAGGCGACGTGATCGATGAGATCGTCGGCCGTCGGCAGCTTTGCCGGAGCTTTCGCGGCATCGGCTTCGGAAGGCGCCGCAGGCGCCGGAATCGCCCGAATCGCGACCGGCGCCTGGCTCGGCCCTCGCCAGGAATTCGCCCAGATCGCCACGGCGCCGAGCGGGACCAGTAGAAGGAGAGCGACGCGCGATCGGGTCTTCATGCGGCCCCTATCGGCGAGGACGGTCCAGGCCTCAAGGGGGCGGGCTCAATGACGCGAAATCATGGCGGCGCCTTCAAGCACCGATCCCGCGCTCGAGCCCCGCAAGGTCCCCGTCAAATCGGTTTCTTGCCGCGGAACGCGTTGATCAGCGCGGAGATGACGAGCGCCGCGAGGAACACGAAGAACAGGATCTTGGCGATGCCGATCGAGGTGCCGGCGATGCCGCCGAAGCCGAGAACGCCGGCGATGAGCGCGAGCACGAGAAAAACGAGCGAGTAGTAAAGCATGAAGACCTCCTTGGTTCGGAGGACGGCATAGCAAGAGGCGTGCCGAGTCATTTTTAGCAAACATCTCAGGTAGAGGCGACGGTACTGTCTTGAGAATGCGACAGCAATAGGTCACGGTCAGGCGCGGAAATGTGAACTTCGCATCGCTAAGGATTCTTCGACGCGCGGGTGACGAGGAGGCTCGTGCAAGGCAGCGTCGCGCCGTACTGGGCGTAGAGCGCGTCGAGAGCCTCCTTCTCGATGCACGAGGTCATGCCGGGAGGGAGGTCGACCTCGCCGGATTGCCGGCGCTGGCTCAGCTCGAGAGAGACGCCGTCGGCGCCGAGCTGCACGGCGCTGGTCGAGAGGCTGAGGTAGCATTTCGGCGCCGTGCCCGATGACGCTCGCGAAGGATCGTCGGTCCATTTCGTGCCGTCGTATCGGGAGATCGCGTAGGTGAGGTCGAGCGCCTCGGAGCAAGTCGTGGCGTTCGTGCAGCGTTTATAGGTCATCGGAATCGGGATGCCGAAAAACTCGTCCTTGGTGAGCTTGAAGAATTTGTCGACGTCGGCGACCGCGCCTTTCGAGACGAGCGCGGCGGCGTCGCAGCCGGCGGGCGCCTCGAGCTTGTCGGTGACCGTGTAAACGCCGTAGTACTTCTCGGCGTTGGGGTCGACCTTGGCGTCCTCTTCGTCGTCGTCCTTCGATCCGCAAGCGACCAGGACGAGCGAGATGGCGAGGCCAGCGGCGACTGCGACGACGACTTTCATGGCGCGGGCTCGCGGCAAGTCAGGAGCTGTGGCTCGTCACAGCTGCAGTTAAGGACCCAGCCGGGACGGCCGTCGGGGTCGCGCGTGATGGAGAGCGTGGTGTCGAAATACGGTGCGAGCTCGTAGTAATCGATCGCGCGATCGCCCGCGGGCACCGTGCGCGCGATGGCGGCGCCGTCGGCGTCGAGCTCGGACAGGACCGTCGTCCCATCGTCGCGATCTTCGACCACGACGCGTTTGGTCGCGCCGAAGGGGAAGCCGGTACAGTCCAGGATGACGGTCGAGGCGATGAGCAAGGTCTCGAGAAGCATGAGCGTTCCTTCCGCGGAGGCGTCGGGCTCTAGGCTACCACGAGCCGCGCCGCCGCGCGAAAAGGCGCAAAATCTCCGCGAACACGCCGCGCGTCGCCTTCTCGAGGCGCGCGAGGTGCAGCTCGCTCTCGGCACGGATCTGCGCCGCCCAGGTAGCGCCGCCAAGCCGTTCGATCTCGGCCTGATTCGCCGGAAGCCGCAGCCAGCGCTCGATTTGCGCGCGGTCGGCCTCGAGATGAAACTGGAGCCCGTAGACGTTGTCGCCGTAGCGAAACGCCTGCTGAGCGCAAAGATCCGACGCGGCGAGGTGCACGGCGCCCGCCGGCAGGTCGAAGGTGTCGCCGTGCCACTGAAAGATCTTCTGCTTCGCCTCAAAACGCCCGAGAATCGGGTCCGCGCGGCCTGCATCCGACAAGCGCACGTCGTACCAGCCGATCTCTTTCGCGGCGGCCGGCCGGACCTCGGCGCCGAGCGCCGCCGCGATGAGCTGGGAGCCGAGGCAGATGCCGAGCACGGGGCGACCGAGCTCGATCATGCGTCGAATGCAGGCAATCTCATCTATGAGATGCGGGTGCGCCGCCGCTTCGGAGACGCCCATCGGGCCGCCAAGGACGACGAGGGCATCATAGCGATCGACGGAGAGCTGCGCGTGCCCGTGCCGCGCGTAGTTCACGTAACGAACGCGGACGCCGGCATCCTTGAGCTGCGGGTGCAAAGTCCCGAGGATCTCGTGCGCGACGTGTTGTATGACCGCGATCCGGACCATCGTTCCCCGCGCCTGCCGCTCAATATTGCTCCCAGGCGGCCGTGATCGCCAGGAGATCGAACTTGTGCACGTCTTCGGCGGCGAGGCTCTTCACCGTCGCCGCGACCGGCGGGTCCTTCTTGCAACCCGCGACGGAAAGCGTGATGCCGGCGAGAGCCGCGATGACGATGCGCAACATGGGAGCTCCTGATCAGAGGCCGCACATGGGAATGGAGGCGCCGGCTTTGAGTTTATAGGTCAACTTGCCGCCGGAGAACGTCCACTTCGTCAGCATGGGCTTTTCCTGCTTGCCGACCATGGCGCAGGTCATCGCGACGTTGACGCCGAGCTTCGTCGCCGCGTTTTTCTTCATCTGCTCCAAGACCTTGCATGCGTCGCCGTTCCCCGGAGATGGCTTTCGGGAGTTCGGCCGATCATACTCGATATCGCGGCGCTTTCGCAGTTGTGTTAGCAATATTGCTCGGAGAAACCCTCATGCGCGTCTCGTCTTGCTGAATTCTTGTCGACACTTCGTCCGGCAAAACTGCGGCGGCTGCACGTTTCTTCACATTCCCTACGCGACGCAGCTCGAAGCGAAACGAGCGCAGGTGACCGGGCTCCTCGCGGCGGCGTTTCGGGACCTCCCGGCGGCGATCAGGCCCGACGCCAGGACTTTGGTCGAGCCGACCGTCCCGTCGCCGCAGGAAGCGGGGCACCGGGCCTCCGCGCGGTTTTGTCTGCACGAAGACCGTCACGGCCACAAGATCGTCGGCTTGTACCAGCAGGGGAGCCGCGTGGTGGTCGACACCGCCGGCTGTCCGGCGAACGTCGATCTGGCGAACGAGGTCGCCCTACGCTTGTTCGCCGATCGAGCTCTGGTGCCCGCCAAGTTCTACGATCACCAAAGCCCCGTCTTTCAAAAAAACCGTTTCAAATATGTGACGGTGCGCACGAGCCCGTCCGGCGAAGGAACGCTCCGGGACGCGGCGATCATTCTTTCGCATACGGGGGTGGACCCCGGCGCGATGAGGGGTTGGCTCGGCCGAGCCGGCCTCGCCGAGCTGTGTGCGTACGAATCGCTCCTCGATAAGGCCAACGGCGAAAGCATCACGGGGCGCAGCATCGACCACGTGAGCGGGCCCGAAACTTTTCCCTATCAGCTCGCCGACGAAGTCTTCGCAATCGCGCCGGCCTCCTTCTTTCAGGCCAATCACGCCTTGGCGCCGGCGCTAATTCAGGCGACGACGGCGTTCGCCGAGGACGGGCGCACCTTGCTCGACTTGTACGGCGGTTTTGGCGCCTATAGTTTCCATGCCCGCCGCCGCTTCAAAGAAATTCTCGTCGTGGACGGGAACGATACGGCGATCGCGGCCTTGAATCGACACGCGCAGAAGGTCGGCGCGGCGCACGTGAAGGGCGTGGCGGATTTCTGCGAGCACTTTCTGGAGTCGGCCCTGCCGGCAGCGACGGCGCAACGCGTGACGCATGTGATTGCCAATCCATCGCGTACCGGGATGTCGCCGCAAGTCCGCCAACGGCTGGCGCGCGCGACCTTTCCGGCGCTCATTGCCGTGCACTACGTCTCGTGCAGCCCCGTGACGTTCGCGCGCGATGCCGCGGATTTGATCCGGGCGGGTCAATCCCTCGAAAGCGTTCGCCCTTTCGATATGTTTCCGCACGCGGATCATGTCGAGGTGCTTGGGGTCTTTCGGGCCGCGCCGCGGATAAAGTAGGCATGCGGGCGTCGTCGCCGTCGCCGGCGAGCGCGCGCCTTCGAGCTGTGGAATAATGGCCTGGAAGGTCATTCTTTGCGGTCGTCTGCCGAGGTAGCGTTGAGCTTGAGGGACATGAAAGTTTCGACGACGCGCAAGTGCGCAGGC
>JANOTL010000098.1:0-93856 GCA_031416315.1 Pseudomonadota bacterium | reverse complement strand
GCCGAAGCTTCCAACTTCAGCAACTGTCCCGCTACTGTCCCGCGGCTACCAACCGCGCCCATCTCAAATCCGGTAACACCGTGATTAGGATGGCTCCCCAGGTAGGACTCGAACCTACGACCAGGTGATTAACAGTCACCTGCTCTACCACTGAGCTACTGAGGAGTACCTTCGGCCAGTCAGAACAATTACTGGCGCCAGATCCGCCTGTCAAGCGGCAAAACCCCAGTATTCAACTCGACTTGAGCAGCATCTTGTTGATCACGCCCGTCATGTAGTCGATGTCGAAGGGCTTCGTGACGTAGTCGTTGCAGCCGGCCTCGAACCCGGCCTGGATGTCGTCCTTGCTCTTGCGCGCGGACACCAGGACCGTCGGAACCTCGCGGAGGGTCGGGTGGTCCTTGATCAGGCGGCATAGCTCGTAGCCATCGACCCAAGGCAGGTTGACGTCCAAAAGGATCAGATCCAAACGGGTGGCCTCGAGGATCTTCGACAGCTCCAAACCGTCGACCGCGAGGATGACCTTGTAGCCTTCGTTTTCCAGGATGCGCTTCAGGGCGTTGCGCATGACCTCGTCGTCGTCGACCACGAGGATCGAGCGCACGTCGACGCGCTGGCGAAGCTCGCGAAAGTCGGAGAGGCTCACGACCTTCTTGTTCACGATCTTCTGGCGCTTAATGGACTCGATCTGCCGCCGAAGCGACTTATCTGCCCGAAGAAACCCTGGCTTGCGCTGATCCATGGATCGTATTTCGCTCTCGTCTTGGGTGCCTCTCCGTTATCGGCCGCTACTGCCGCGACTTGAGCCGCCCCTCCTCTTGCCGCCCCGAGCCAGGCATGCTACAACTTCCTATAATAAAAGGAAAATTGAGGCATGCTCCAGCTCAAGTGGACGCTCCCCCATCCGCCGGTGAAGGCGACCGCCTGGTACCGCTGGGATCGCACGCCAGACTCCGCGCTCGTGCAAGACGAAGACGCCGCCATCGAACGCGCTTTCGGCTGGCCGCCGCTCACGCTCGCGACCCTGCGCCTCGCCTTTCAAAAGAAGCTACCCCGCGCGACCGGCTGGGAGCTGACGAAGAAGCTCGACTCGACCGTAGCCCTCGAAGCCGCCGCCCGCGTCTACAAGCGCGGCGTCGCCGTGCGCCACGAGACCCCGACCGGCGCCCCGACGCTCGCCGCGCGCTCCGGCAGCTACCCGATCCACATCGACCCGGCCGCGAGCCACGACGTCCCCGCCGCGCTCTTCGCCGCCGAGAATTTCCACGTCGTCGACGCGAACGTCGTCAAGGCTTGGCCCGCCCTCCTCCCGCTCCTGCCGCACCACCTCGTCGTCGCCGTCGACGAGCACGCGAAGACCTTGGCGACCGCCGCCAAGATCGCCGAAGCCTGGCGCGCGTCGCCGGCCGCGGCGAAAGGCCAAGGCCGTATCGTCTCGATCGGCGGCGGCTGCCTCGCCGACATCGTCGCCTTCGTCGCCAGCCAGGTCGACGCACGCCTCGACCTCGTCCCGACCACGCTCCTCGCCATGGCAGATGCTTGCGTCGGCGGCAAGACGGGCGTCAACTTCGGCAACTTCGGCAAGAACCAGATTGGCAGCTTCCACTTCCCCGAGGCCGTCAGCGCCTGGACCGGCTGGCTCACGACGCTCCCACCGCGCGAGCTGCGCGCCGGCGGCTCCGAATGCCTGAAGCACGCCTTCCTCAGCGGCAACAACATCCTCGCCGCCGAGCTGACGAAGAGCATCGCGGCGCAAGATCTCGCGGCCCTCGGCGGCCTCCTTCCCGCCGTCATCGGCTTCAAGGCCGACGTCGTCGCCGAGGATCCGGCCGAGAACGGTCGCCGCGCGACGCTCAACTTCGGCCACACGCTCGCGCATGCCTTCGAGACGATCTCGCAAGCGCGCACGCAAGGCGAGACGACGCTCCTGCACGGCGAGGCGGTCGCCTACGGCATGCTCTACGCGTTCATCCTCTCGCGCCGCGTCGCCAACCTGAACCGCACCGAATCCGACGCGATGATCGAGCATCTCCACAAGTGTGGCGCGATCGTCGGCGGCGCGACGCTCACGCGCCACCTCGGCATCACCGACCTCAAGGACAAGCGCCTGTTCCCGGAGCTGCTCGAGCTCATCGCGCATGACAAGAAGAACCGCGGCCACCAAGCCGCAACCGACTGGGTCCTCCTGAAAGGCGCCGGCAAGGTACTCCGCCAGGAAAGCGGTGAATGGACGACACCGGTCTTCGAGACCGAGCTGGTCACCGCATGGAACGAGCTCGTCAAGACGCTGACGACCGAGCCCCTCGACCGCTAGTGCAGCTACCGATCAGGGCGTGATGCAAAAAAGGTGGAGTTTTGCGGCGCAGTCACTGAGGGCATCGCCGAGCCAGTGTATCTGCGGCAAGGTCGCGTTGCCGACCATCGCGCTCGAGGTCGGCTCGGACGAAGTCCAGTCGCCGCAGGTCGCGTCGACGACGACTTCATCCGAAGCCTTCGTCGGGTCGAGTTTCGCGTCGGAGAAACCGGTCCAGGTGAGCGCCGACGAGGGCTCGAGCTTCTCACTGTACTCCGTCAGGATTGCGGCCATGAGCTTCGGGCCACTCCAAAACGTCACTTCGTTAGTGGCAAGGATCTCGCCGTCAACATTCACGGCGCCGAGGCTCAAGTCATAGACGCGAGGCTCGGACTCGGCGTTGAAGAGGAAGGCGATCCATCCGCTCGTCGATGTCAGACCCGCGGTCTTCGCAGCCTCGGCGCATTGCTTGTCGGCGGCGGCGCGGCTCGAGAATTCGGCCGTCCCCGGCGCGAACTTCTTCGACGTCACGAACATCATCGCGGGGTCCACGAACTCCGCGGCTTTGGACGCCGGCTTCGGCGCGGACGGCTCGCGCGGCGCATCCAGCGGCGCATCCGGCGCCTCGTCCATACGCGTCGTCTTGCGCTTGAACGCCTTGCCGCCGACCTTCGCCCGCAATTCCATCGCGCTGACGAGCGGCAAATCCGCCGGCTCGATCTTGAAGTGATAGTGCCAAGGGCTCACGCTCGATGCCGCTTTCATCGGCGGCTTCACCGTACGACCGTCGGTCAGGCTGACGAGGGCCACCGGCTCGCTCGGCGACTCCGGCAACTTCGCGCCGTCCTTCTTGCGGAAGACGCAGCCAAAAGCCTCGGCGGCATCCCGAGCGGGCCCGCAGGTCAAGAAAGCACCCGAGACCATCGCCGGCTCGTCGGCGACACTGACCTCGTCCTCGCCCGGCTTCGCGCTGATCGGGGAAGAGCCGGAGCCCGAGCCGCTGGCCTCGCTTTTTTTGGCGGATTCCGCTTTGCTGCCGCCGCCGGCGAGCCCGCTGCCGCCGCTGCAGGCCGCCACGAGGGAGGCAGTTGCGACCAATTGAACGACGAAATGTGCGGGACGGAGACGCATACCCGCTTTATCGGCAATATTGCCCAGGGCCTGAGTCGTGCGCGATTCGACCGTCCATTCGGGATCTTACGACCATGCATTCGCCGCATCGTACAAATCAGCATCGGCTGGCCGGCCATGCCTAACACTCCTGACCCGCTTCTGTTAGAACCCGCGTCGTCAGAACGGCGACTCATCCAAACAAGGACCTCCGCTCCCATGTCGAAGCAAGCGACCCTTCTCGCGACCGCCCTTCTCGTCACGGCCTGTGGCGCGCGCCCCGTCGACCCCTCCAGCACCCAAGAGGCCTGGAACGCGAAGAACGACCCGCTGCAACTCTCCGGCGAATACGAGCGCACGCTCGCGAGCCTGCCGTTGACCGGCGCGCTGGACACGACCCCTTGGAGCGACACCTACTGGCCGAGCAATCAGGCCGGCATCTCTAATCGTTGGAAGCTGGACGACGATCCCTTCGCCTACGTCTCGCCCGACTTCGGGACGCTGCTGTCGATGTCGATCGCCGAGCGCGCCGTGCTCTCTCCCGCGGAAAAATTCGACGCCTTCGTCGGCCGCTATGATTACCCCTTGGTACAGCGCGAGCGCGCGCGCACCAGCCCCGACCGCGCCACCTGGGAAGGTATCTGCCACGGCTGGGCACCGGCCGCGCTCAACTTCGCCGAGCCGAAGCCGATCCTGATCGAAGGCGCCAACGGCGTTGCGATCCCGTTCGGCTCCGCCGACGTCAAAGCGCTCCTCAGCTACTATCAGGGCGAGATGACGCGGCCGAAGACGAAATTCCTCGGCTCGCGCTGCAACTTCGACCTCGCCACCAACCCGGAAGCCGCGCTCAACCCCGAGTGCCGCGACACCAACGCCGGTGCCTTCCACGTCGTCGTCGCCAACCAACTCGGCATCCTGAAGCAAGGCTTCGTCGCCGACGTCACCCGCGACGTGCAGGTCTGGAACCAGCCGATCCACGGCTTCTCCGCGCAGATCCTCGCGTACCAGCCGCCGTCCGCTGGCGCCGCCGTCGGCACCGTGCAGGAGGCCGTCGTACAAACCGTGATGACTTACACCATCGAAGTCGCCCCGAAATGGGATGCGCTCGTCGGCACCCCCGCCAATCCATCCCTTCAGGCGATCTACGACTACCGCGTCGAGCTCGACGCGAACGGCGTGATCATCGGCGGCGAGTGGCTCGGCGAGGCGCGCCCCGACTTCTTGTGGACGCAGGAGCGTCCGGCCTTCCAGGGCTACTTCCAAATGCTCGGCACCCTTTACGAGGCCGCACTCGCAGGTGAGCCGTTCGCGGATCCGACGGAGAACTGAGTTCTTCGAAGACCGCAAGGAACGTGAAAAACGGCGGGCACCAGTGATGGGGCCCGCCGTTCGCGTTTCGTCTCTGCTTTAGAAACTCTCGATGAACCGCCAGGTCGACTCGGTGTTCTCGACGACGATCGGGTCGATCGCGTGGAGACCTTGTGCCGCCTTGTTGTGCGACACCTCGATCGCCGTCGCGATCGCGCCCTTCTTCCAATAGTAGTAGTCGGCGGAAGAGCCTTTCGCGACGTAGATGGTCGACGCGATGGCGCCGTGCTCGAAGCCGTTCGCCTGCGCCATGTGGGTCGTCAGCTCGTCCATCTTGCGGAAGTCCGCGGCAGGGATGTCGTCGTAAGTCCAGGCCCACGGGAACATGATCATCGAAGCCGCGGCGTGGATGTCCATCGTGCCGACGATCGGCTTGGCGTCGAAGAAGCCCATGACGTCGCGGATGCAGCCGACGGGGGTCCGGCTCGGCGTCTCCGGCCACGGATAATCGCGGTTCGGATCGCGACCCTCGGTTTGCCGCTGGCGGGCCACGTAGCTGTCGACGCAAACCGCAGGAATGAAGTGGATCGTGTGATCCTCGAGCATCGTGGTGAGGCGTTGATCGGTGCCGTAGCCTGCGAGGAGCTGCTCGACCAAGCCGAGGACCACGTCGACCGTGATCGTCTCGTTGCCGTGCGTGGCGCCCGTGATCATCAGCTCGGGTTTCGGATCCTCGCCGTGGCCCACGGTGAGCACGTACTCGTTGCGACCCTGGCGCGAGGTGCCGTAGGCCTGCAGCGTGGCGAGCTCGGGATAGCGGGCCGCGAGGTCGCGAAGCTTCTGCTCCATCGACTGGTAGTTGTAGCGCGTGAATTCCGGCTTCGCGCCGTCACCGTCCATCTGAAAGCTGTCGCGGGAGGCGGTGAGCACGTCGCGCTCGACGGCTTTCGGCGCGCGCACCATCAGGCCGGAGTCGTGATTGCCCACGACCTCGAGGCCCTCCGTGCTCGCCAACGCGCTCATCGCCCCTCGCGGCACGAAGAACGTGCTCGTCGAGGACGACGACTCGGGTGACTTCTGCCCGCCGCAACCGACGACGAGCAAAGCTCCGGCAAGACCCAATGCGGATCGCAACATAAGAGAATCCCCCCAAAAACAGATGCTGAGTTTCGGTCAGCATACCGCTTTTTGGGGGGAGCCTGCTAGGTCAGCGAAACCCCGGGCTTACGGCGAGAAGCGCCACAGCTGGAGACCCTGGTCTGGCGCCGCCGCCTGGAAGTACAACACGTCGTCCATCACGATTGGATTCCAGATGCGGCTCGAGGCGCCGGCTTCCGGCGTAAGGTCGATCAAGATCTCAACGGTGGCGTTGCCGTCGGTGGTCCAGAGCTCTTGGCCGCTGACCCCGTCGTCGGCGACGAAGTGCAGCGCGGCGCCTTGGAGCGTCGCGACGGCGCGCGGGTCTTTGAAGCTCATCGTGTTGGTCTTGAAGGACTTGGTTGCGTCGATCGGGACCGTACCGCCGTCGGTGCCGTCCGACTTGTAGAGGCGGAAGGGTCCTGAGGCGGCTTTCGCAAAGAAGATGAGCTTCGCGCCGATGGCGCCGATCGGGCGGGGCTCCGAGCTGGCGCTACTGCCGGCGATGTTCTTCACTTGGCGTGTGCCAGTGGGTGTCCCGTCGTCGCTGATCCAGAGCTCTCGTCCCGCCGTGGCCGTGTAGGCGGAGAAAAAGAGTTTGTTGCCCACGGCAAAGAGGTTCTCGGGGTTGGAGCCGTGCGAAGTCGGGTTGAGGTCGCCCATGGTCGGCGTCTTGACAGAGGCGCCGGCGTCGCTGCGCCAGAGCTCGTACCCCAGCCCGGTCATTTGCGCCGTGAAGTACATGGCGCTTCCGACGGCGGCGAGGAAGTGCGGCAGGTCTTCCTTACCGGTCGTGTCGACGCTGAGCGGAACCGGCGCCGGCACCGCGGACGGATCGCCCGCCTCGCTGAGGGAGAAGACGATCGTCCCAAGCGTCGTGTGCTCCGCGACGAAGTAGAGGACGTCACCGGCTACCGTCATCTGGACCTTGTCGCAATCGACGAACTTCAGAAGCGTCGTCGGGACCGGGCTGAGCGTGGTGCCGTCGGTGCGAAAGAGACCGTGGTCCGAACAGAAGTAGGCCTTGTTACGCACCCGACGGAAGGACCGAGGATTCGAGCCGACCGCGCCGGTCGTTTGCTCGACGATCCGAACCGTATTCTCGAACGTATTGTCGGTGGACCACACCTCGGCTCCTTCGCCGCCTTCTCCCTCATGGATGCCGTCGGCGCCGAAAACGGTCAAAGTCTTGGAGAGCGCGACCGTCTCGTAAACCGAGCCGGTCAGCACGCCACTCGACGGGCCGGTACGGACGTCGGCAACGATCTGCGTGCTGGCCCCGGTGCCGATCGTCGACCAAAGCTCGCGCCCGCGCGCTTCGTCCTCGGCCGTAAAATACATCTTCTTGTTGTCGGCTTGGCTCAAGACCATTTCGGCCACGCCGCTGTGGTTCGCGGGGAACGTATCGCCGGGGCCTTTGCCCGCGTCGACGACGAGAGCCTTGTCGTTGGCGACGATTTTCCGGAGCTCGCGCCCGGTCGAGCCGTCGTCGGCGCCGAAGTAGATGACGCCGTCCACGTTCAGCATGCCCGCCGGACCGCCGTCGCCGCCGCCGTTGACGTCGAAGTTGGTCAGCGTCTTGTCCGATGCGACGCGCCAGAGTTCGACGCCCTTGTCGAGGCCGTCGGCCGCAAAGTACATGGTGCTGCCATCGAGCGCGCTCGAGCCGAGGAAGTCGTATGGAATGCGGGCGAAGTCGCCGATTTTCTCGGCGGTCGTCGCGTTCGCGGCGTTATCCCAGCGCCAAAGCTCAGCGCCGCCAACGGCGCCGACCCAAAAGTAGATCTCGTCGTCGCCGGCCATGAGGCCTTGGGCGTTGGGGACGCCTGCCACCATGAGCTTCGCGGCGGCGGTGCCGTCTGTGCGGAAAACTTTCCAAAGCGGGGAGCCGGCCTCCTGCGCCAGGAAGTAAAGCTTCGTGCCGACTTTGATGAAATCGCGCGCATTTAGCGCCGAGGCCAAGTGGACGGCCGTTCCGCCGTTTGTGCCGTCCGTTTTGTTAAGGCCGATCGAGGGACCTGACTGCACGGAGAAGTAAGCCGCGGCGCCGAGGGAGCCGGCGGCCCCGGGGTTGCCGCCGAGACGGCTCGTGGGCACCAGGTTCTTCAGCGCTGCCGCAGTGGAGCCGTCACTAGCGATCTTCCAGATCTCGCATCCCTCGGCGGCGTCGCAGCCGCGGAAGATGACGCCGCTGTTCGCGGCGTTGTCGACCTTCGCGAAGAATGCCGCGCCCTGCACGCCATCGTCCGGCCCCGCGTTCACGTCTTTGACGAGCGTCGCGTTGCCTGCGTCGCCGTTCGATTTCCATATCTCCCGACCGTTGAGCTTGTCGCGCGCCGTAAAATATAGGGTCGCGCCGTCCGCGAAGAGGTCACGTGGATGGCTCGAGGGCTCACCGCCTTGGATGTCATTCACAAGTACTGTGCCCGCGGCCGTTCCGTCGGTCTTCCAAAGCTCGAAGCCATTTTCGTATGTGTACCCGCTGAAGAAGGCGTTAGTTCCCATCACAACGATCTCGCCGCCCGCAAAGCCAGAGGCCGATCCGGGCGCGATGTCCTTCAGCAGGACGCCGTTATCGTTCGCACCGGTGCTGACCCAAAGCTCGAGGCCGGCGGCAGGCGTATAGACCGGGAAGATGATCTTCGTCGCCGAAAGGGAGACGATCTTCTCGGCGCCGCGCAGCATGCCGCCGCGGTTTGCGACCTTGTTGATCTCCTTGACGACGCCGATCGCGGCCAAGTGCTGCGTCTTCTTCTCGCAGACGTCAACGGGGCAATCGACCTTGCCGTCACCGAGGGTCAGCTCGAGGTCGCAGGACTCGTGGCCCATCGCGGTGTGGGTGAGCCAGTACTCGCCGGAGTCGACGTCGAAGGCGGCGGTGAGGTCGCAGGCGTTGGCGCCGAGCTTCAGCTCGACCGGGTCGCCTTCGAGGTCGGCGAAATCCGTGACTTTGACGCGGGCCTTGTACGGGTTGCCGCCGATGAAGGGCGACGGGGCCTCGAGGATCTCGATCACTCCCGCCGTCGGCGCCTGATTGCCCGAGAAGTTGATGATGAACTTGCCGTTCGTGAGCGCGGGGGTCGAGCCCGTCACGTTCTTCGCGAAGATGCAGAGCCGCCGCTCGCCCGCTTCCTGCGGCGGCAACTCGACAGTCATCTGCTGGGCGTCGGCCACTTGGGGGACGTCGAGCGCGACGACGACCGCATCGGTGCACTCTTCGTTGTCGGCCAAGGAGACGTCGTACGTCGCCGCGTTCTTAGAAGAAGCCCATTTCACGGTGAATTTGATCAAACCCGCGACGTCGGTTGGCGCGTCGTCGATTAGGAACTTGCCCGGCGCCGGGACGGGCGGAAGCTCGACGGCCGGCTCGGGCACGGGCGCTGCCGGCACGGCCACCACCGCAGAGCCCGAGCCGGTGCCGGACCCAGTCCCGCTGCCCGACGCTGAGCCGGAGCCGGTGCCCGTGCCGCTCGTCGCTCCGGACGCGCCGGTGACCGCCTTCTTGGAAGACTTTTTCTTGGCTTGGCCTTCGTCCTTGCTACAGCCCGTTGCCCACAGGCCCGAAACGAGGACGAGCGCCATCAGTCTGATGTAAGCCATTGCGAAGCCTCCGAAGTCTAAAGACCTATCGGTAGGCCGTCTGCCTAGGCTTAATCCTTGCCAGAGTACAGGTATTTAGTCTTACAGATCAGTGACTTGCGGCTCACATCGAGCGGCGGTACTGGCCACCGACGCGATAAAGCGTGTCGGTGATCTCGCCCAGACTGGCGTGCCGGACGGTATGCATCAGCTCGGCAAAGATGTTGCGACCTTCCATCACGGTCGCAGCGAGCCCCTTCAGCGCCTCGTCGCGTTTGGCGGCGTTACGTGCCTTGAACGCGTCGAGCCGCGCCAGCTGATCGTCCTTTTCCTCGTAGCTCGCGCGGATCAACTCGATCTCGGGACGCACGTAGCTCGGGTCAAGGAGCTTCGGGTTCGTGTACGTGTTCACGCCGACGATCGGGAGCTCCCCGGTGTGCTTCAGGTGCTCGTAGTAGAGCGACTCTTCCTGGATCTTCGAGCGCTGGTACTGCGTCTCCATCGCGCCGAGCACGCCGCCGCGGCGGGAGATCGACTCGAACTCCTTCAACACGGCTTCCTCGACCATGTCGGTGAGCTGCTCGAGGAAGTAGGAGCCCTGGTTCACGTTCTGGCAGAAGTTCGGGCCGAACTCCTTGTTGATGATCATCTGGATCGCCATGGCGCGGCGCACCGACTCCTCGGTCGGGGTCGTGATCGCTTCGTCGTAGGCGTTCGTGTGTAGCGAGTTGCAGTTGTCGTAGAGCGCGAGCAAAGCCTGAAGCGTCGTGCGGATGTCGTTGAAGTCGATCTCCTGCGCGTGCAGCGAGCGACCCGACGTTTGGATGTGGTATTTCAGCTTTTGCGAGCGTTCGGAGGCCCGGTAGACGTCGCGCATTGCGATCGCCCAAATGCGGCGCGCGACGCGGCCGAGGACGGCGTATTCGGCGTCGAGGCCGTTACTGAAGAAGAAGCTCAGGTTCGGCGCGTAGTCGTCGATGCTCATGCCGCGCGCGCGATAGTACTCGACGAAGGTGAACCCGTTGGCGAGCGTGAAGGCGATCTGGCTGATAGGGTTCGCACCGGCCTCGGCGATGTGGTAGCCGGAGATCGAGACCGAGTAGTAATTCCGCACCTTCTTGTCGATGAAGTACTGCTGGATGTCGCCCATCATCTTGAGCGCGCACTCGGTGGAGAAGATGCAGGTGTTCTGCGCCTGATCTTCCTTCAGGATGTCGGCCTGGACCGTGCCGCGGACGACCGTGAGCGTCGCGTCGTAGATCTTCTGATGCTCTTCGGGCGTCGGCGCGCGCTTCTTCTCGGCGAGAAACTTGTCGACCTGCTGGTCGACCGCCGTGTTGAGGAACATCGCCAGGATGATCGGCGCGGGGCCGTTGATGGTCATCGAGACGGAGGTCTGCGTCGCGCACAAGTCGAAGCCGCTGTAGAGGAGCTTCATGTCGTCGAGGGTGGCGATCGTGACGCCGGATTCGCCGACTTTCCCGTAGATGTCCGGGCGCTTGTGCGGCTCGCCGCCGTAAAGCGTGACGCTGTCGAAAGCGGTCGACAGGCGCTTCGCGTCGTCGTTCTTCGACAGGTAGTGGAAGCGACGGTTGGTGCGGCCGGGCCCGCCCTCGCCGGCGAACTGGCGCTTCGGGTCCTCGCCCTCGCGGCGGAAGGGGAAGACGCCGGCCGTGTACGGAAATTCGCCCGGGACGTTTTCCTTCAGCAGGTAACGAAGTGTGTCTGCTTGGCCCGCGTGATCCGGAAGCGCGACGCGCGGAAGCTTTTGATGCGCGAGAGACTCAAAGGTCGCTTGGACTTTGATATCTTGCCCGCGAACGCGATAGGTGTATTCGTCGGCAGAATAAGCGCGCCGAATCTCCGGCCAGCGGAATACTTTGTCACGGGCTTCGGGATCGACTTTTTCCCATTCCGATTGAGCCGCGGCCGAAAGTGCTTGAGCTTCAGCGTGTTCTCCTTTGCGGATCTTGTAAGCAGCGGTCAAGGTCAGGGCCTCGGCGGTCTTCGCCGCTTGCACCTGCTCCTCCGACTGCGCGTGATAACGGCGGACCGCCGACGCGATCTCGCCGAGGTAGGCAGTGCGATCGGCCGGAATCAAGGCCTCGCGGTGCGAGGACTCGAGCGCGTACTTGCGCACCGGCTTTGCTTCGTACTTCCGGTCGGATACCTTGCCGGAAAGGCGCTCGGCCAAAGCCTTGTAGAGGCCGTTGACGCCGTCGTCGGCGAAGCGGCTGGCGATGGTCCCGAACACCGGATAATTCTCGTCGGCGACGCGCTGCCCCTTGAAGCGCGTGCGCCGTAGCTGCGTGCGCACGTCGCGTAGAGCGTCGGGAGCCTGCGGGCGCTCGAACTTGTTCACCGCGATCAGATCGGCGAAGTCGAGCATGTCGATCTTCTCGAGCTGGGTCTGCGCGCCGAACTCCGAGGTCATGACGTAAAGAGAGAGGTCGCAGACGTCGAGGATCCCCGTGTCGCCCTGGCCGATACCGCTGGTCTCGACGATGAGAAAGTCGAAGTCTTGGCTCTTCATCAACTTCAGGGCCGACAGCGTCTCGCCGGAGATCTCCTTGTTGGAGCCGCGCGTGGCGAAGCTCCGGATGAAGACGCGGTCGTCGGAGGCCGAGTTGACGCGGATACGGTCGCCAAGGAGCGCGCCGCCCGTCTTTTTCTTCGACGGGTCGATGCAGAGCATGCCGATCTTGATGTCCGGGAAGTCCCAGAGGAAGCGCATGATCAATTCGTCGGTGAGCGAGCTCTTGCCCGCGCCGCCGGTGCCGGTGATCCCGACCACCGGAATAAGCGGGAAACGCCGCTTCGGATCCTGGATCTCGCGGACGAGCTCGGCCTCTTTCGCGACGCCGTTCTCGAGGAGCGTCAGGGCGCGCGCGAGGCGCGTCGAGCCGAACTCCTTCCTCTTCTTCCAGGAGTCGTAGGTGAAGTCGGCGGCCTTCAGCATGAAGCCGATGATCCCGTCGAGCCCGAGGCGCTGGCCGTCTTCCGGGGAAAAAATCCGCGAGATCCCGGCCCCGTGCAGCTCGGCGATCTCACGGGGCACGATGACGCCGCCGCCGCCGCCGAAGATCTGTACGTCCGAGGCGCCGTTCTCGTCGAGGAGCTCACGGATGTACTTGAAGTACTCCATGTGGCCGCCCTGGTAGGACGACAGCGCGACGGCTTGCACGTCCTCTTGAAGCGCGGCCTGCACGACTTCCTTGGCCGAGCGGTTGTGGCCGAGGTGGATGACCTCGGCGCCACGCGCTTGGAGGAGCCGACGCATGATGTTGATGCTCGCGTCGTGGCCGTCGAAGAGCGACGTGGCCGTGACGAAGCGGACTTTGTGCTTTGGAAGATATTGCTGGAGAGCGGACGGCTCTTGGTCTTGAAGGGCTGCGGTCATGGTCGGGATAGTAATGCAGGATCGGGCCGGCCGAAAGCGGTTTGCCAAGACCAGGGTAGTGAAGTAAACTGTTGTTATTTCAAAGAAATACCTCACCCCGGAGCCACCATGCGCCGTCCTCGTTTTGCATTCGCGGGGTTCGTCGCCCTCACCTTCTCCATGGCCTCCGCCGTTGCCTGTACGGAGTCGAGCGAAGACGCGGCGCCGCCCGCGACGGCCTCGGGCCTAACGGTCGAGCCGATTGCGGACGGCTATCAGCTCTCCCTGGCGCAGGCGGCATTCGATCGTCAGTTTCTCTTGCTTCCCGCCTTCACCGAGGCCCTGCCCTCGTTTCTGCCTTACGCCCTCGACGGCCTGATCGTGCGTTTCGAAAAGCGCGCGAACAGCGTCGCCCTCCTTCGGGACGAAGCGATGGCGCCGATGCAAAAGCTCGGCGTCCCCTTCGTCGACCTCGTCGCCGAGTTCCCCATTCTCTCCCAAGACTCCGACTCCGGAATGGTCTCCGTCGACTTCGATGCCGGCATCCAGAACTTCGCCAGGGAGGCCATGGCCGCTTCGGGAGGTGGCGCCCTGAGCGCCGCCTTCGTCGCGTCCGCCTACGTGAAGGACGACGCGCTCTACGTCGATCAAGCGGTGAGCTCGGCGGCCTCCGCCGCGGTCGAAGCGGATGGTGAGGCCGTAAAGATCGGTCACCTCCATTACACGCTGCAGCCCTACGTGGCGAATCCCGCGTTCGTCCCCCAAGAAGGGTCTGAGCTCTTCGACCTGCGCCGCGCCGGTTATTTCATGAATCCGCCGCTCTTCTCCGACGGCTCAGCGCTTGGGAAGCGGCACGCTCTGCGCTGGGACCTGACGAAGCCGATCGTCTGGACGATCTCCGCCAATGCCCCGGCCGACGTCCGCCAGACGATCAAGGAAGGCATCTTGTACTGGAACAAGGTCGCGGGACGCGACATCATCACCATCGACGACACTCCGGACACGCGCGCAGCGGTCGAGCCGGGACACAACATGGTGCAGTGGATCTCGAACGACACGCTGTCCTTCGCTTACGCGCAGTTCCGTGCCGACCCGTTAACGGGCGAGATCAAGCAGGGCTTCGTCGTCTTGCCGTCCGCCTGGCTCGTCACTGGCAGGGACGAGTTCGCGGAGCACACACAAAGCGTCGCAAGCGCGCACTCCGGACGACACGCCCAAAGCATCTGCAATTTGGCGCTCGACGCCGGCCAGAAGCGAGCTTTGCGCGGCGCCTTCCTCGAGCTCCCGGCGGACGCCCTCGGCCGCGCCTCCCACGATCTGCTCCGCACCATCGTCGCGCACGAGATCGGCCACACGCTCGGGCTGCGCCACAATTTCGCCGCCAAGGCGAGCTACGGCGGCACGGGCGCCGAATACGCGGCGCAGATCGAGACCTACCTGAAAACCGGTGACGCCGGGACCGGCATCTTTTCGTCCTCGGTCATGGATTATGCCCCGCTGCTCGCCGACGCGGTCATCGGCGCACAGATGAAGGCGGGCCTTTACGTAGGGCGCCATGACACGGAAGCGCTGGCGTGGGGTTACGGCGGCAAAGCGACGGCCGCCGTCGACGGCGGGCTCTTTTGCACCGACGACGACACCGGGTTCGACACCCAGATCGACTGCGAGCGCTTCATCGCGCCGGGGCGCACCGCCTTCGTCGCGCTCGGACACCTGGCGACGCTGAGCAAGAGCGCCGCCCGTGGGCTCGCCGCGCTCTATCGCGGCAAGCTGGCGCCGATCAACGCGAGAGGGCGCGGCGCCGAGCGCGTCGCGCTCGACCCGCTCTCGGATGCTTCGACCCTCGCGGCCACGGAGCTGCGCCAGCTCGCGCGGCTGCTGCACGACGCCAAAGGTTCGCCGAGCCAGTTCCTCACCAAGCTGCGCCAGATGTCGGTGATCGACGCGCTCAACATTGACGAGTTCCACGACGCCGAGCGGGCGCACCAGGCAGAGTTGCTCGTGGCTCTCGGCGGGGTCAAGGCGGTGCTCGCGCCCTTCGTGCCGAAGCGTCGCGACGACGGCTCGTTCAGCTCCGACGCCATGCTCGGCGCACAAGCCGAGTTCGAGCGCCTAATCGACTTGCCACAGTATCGCAGCGGGACGAATGCGAGCGGCGTCGCGTATGCGTTCACCGACGCCGACATCGCGGTCATGCGCACGCGCTCGATCGACTACTTTCGCCGGCTCGACGCGGCGCTCCTTAACCAAGTGGTCGCAGCGCTCACCGACATCAATTTCGGCGCGGGCCCGCCCCCCGGAGCCGGCGAGCCAAGTCTACCGCCGTCGGGTGGCTCGACTAACTTCGTCTTCATGCCCTCGATCCTGCCGACCGAACTCGGGCCCGCGCTCGCTGAGCTCGCCACTGCCATCGTGACGGCCGAAGACTCGGTGCGCCTGACGCAAACCGGAGACGGCTTCACCGTCGACGTGGCAAATGCTTACTTCGACTCCGCCCTGCGACAGCAGGCGCTCAAGCTGCTGTCGCACGATCTGCTCGACCTCACGCCACGCACGTTCAACGAAGGTGCCGGCGCCGCAGTGCGGATCTATCTGGAGACCCGCAAGGCCGCCATCGACGGTGACGACCCGACCCGTCTGGAGCTGCTTAGCCGTGAGCTCTATCGCGAGGCTCTCGAGGTCCAGGGCTTGATCGATGGCGTCGACGCGGCCGATCCCGAGGTCCCGGCGGACGAGGAGCCGGTCGATCCTTAAAGCGCGAATTGATCGTAGAGTCCGTAACTGTTCGGGAGGCACGCGCTTTTCGTGATCCTTTGCAAGGACCGCCAATTCACGGGCCTGCTAAGGTGGAGGGACTCATTCCCACCACAAATTAGTGGAGTCCATCGATGACTCGGCCCCTGCACTGGATTCGCACCGGGACCCTCGCCGCTTGCCTCGCCATGGGCGTCGGCTGCGACGCCGCGAAAGACAAGCTCAAAGAAGCCGCCGGCGTGAAGATGGAGTTCAGCGGAACCGTGCTGCGCGCCGGTACCACCGAGCCGGTCGCGAACGCCAACGTCGCCTTGATTCCGCTCGCCTCGATCGAGACGCTGAAGTCGCTCGTCGAGTACAAGAAGATCCCGGACGGCAAGGGCGGCAAGAAGGATCAGGTCCGCGTGAAGCTCGACAAGGTGCAAGCCTTCGCCGACACCAACGCCGAGGTCGTGAAGACGACGACCGACGCCACGGGCAAGTTCAAGACCGAAGCGCCCATCAACGTCTACCTCGTTTACACCTCCGGCCCCGGCGCCAAGCCCGGCACGACGGCCGCCGCGTACGGCCCGCACTTTTGGGGCATCGATCCGGACACGGGCGAGCTCACCGTCGACTCGCTCATCGGCAAGGATCTGAAGCCGGCGCAGGTGAACGACAAGATCCAGCTCTCCGGCGGCCCGGTCCCGCCCGCTGCGACGCCGGCCGCGACGCCGATGCCGCCCGCCGTCGTCACCCCGCCCGCCGCGCCGACCACCGCGCCGGTCGAAGTCGTGCAGCCCGAGCCGACCCCGACCGATACGACGCCGCTGCCCCCGGGCAACATCGTGCCGCCCGCAGCACCCGCGACCGCCTTCTGGAAGAGCGTGAAGCTCACCTTCAAAGACGGCTTCATCGGCACCGGCGGCCCGCTCGAGACCAAGACCGCGCCGCTCGTCGAGCCCGAGCGCTTTCTCGAGCTGAGCGCCGAACTCGCGGCGCCGCAAGACGGCCCCGTCTACCTCGTCATCCAGAAGGGCTTTGACTCTACCTTCGTCGCTGGCTGCGAGGGCACGAACTCCGCCTCGACCACGCGCGTCTATCCGGTGAAGACGAACGGCACGACGATCAGCTACCAGCTCGTTCCTCCGGGCCCTTTTTACAAGATGTTCCTCGCCAAGACCGCGACGCAGGCGAAAGAAGGCGACGCCCCGACCGCCGTCGACCAACCTAGCGAAGTGCTCACGGTCGGTGAGCGCGTCTGCGCCAGCGCCGTCCCCGAGCGTCCCTTCCTCGCCACGCTCTCCTGGGACAAGGAAGTCGACATCGACCTTCACGTCACCAAGTACAACGCCGCGCAAATCGCCGCCGCCACCACGGGTGACATGATCGGCGCCGCGGTC
This sequence comes from Pseudomonadota bacterium, assembly GCA_031416315.1. GTDB lineage: Bacteria > Bdellovibrionota_B > Oligoflexia > Oligoflexales > CAIYRB01 > JANOTL01. Next base: position 76,914 of record JANOTL010000098.1, on the reverse strand, counting down.
GTCGACAAAGCCGCCTACACACAGCGCCAAGGCACGACGCTCTCCCTGGACGTCGACAACACCTACGCGTACGGCCCCGAGAACAACGGCGAGGCATCGACCGTCCTCGACGTCGACAACTTCTGCTACATGGTCCAGGTGAACTACTATTCCGGCTCGCAGCCGGTGAACGTCAAAGTCGACGTCACGATGGTCTCCACTGTCGGCGGCAAGAAGAACGTGAAGCAGATCCCGAACCAGGTCGCGATGACCACCTCGGGCGAATGGAAGACGATCGGCGCATTCGGCCCGGCCGGCTGCGCGAAGCTCCTGAACCCGCCGTCGACGCCTGAGAACGTGATCACCTACCCGCCGCTCTCGTCCTGCACGATCGCCGACTACTGCGCGGTCCAAGGCGACCAGCCAGGCAAATTCAAGGCCACCGTCACTCTGGAGAAGGCGAGCTTCGCCTCCGCCGAAGCGATCAAGGTCCAGTACTCGAACATGCCGGGCCTCTCCGGCGACTGGATCACGATCGTGCCGAAGGCGCAGACCGACAAGAGCTGGTGCTCCTGGCAGTGGTCGTCGGGCACGGAAGGCACGCAGTGGTACGGCGGCCTGCCGCCTGGCGAGTACGAGGTGCGGATGTACTATGGTTGGTCGCCGGGGCAGTGTGAGGTGATTGGGCGGCAGGGGTTCACCGTTACGCCGTAATCAAGCGCAATTAGCTAGGATTTCTCGAAGGTAGTAAGCCCTAGCCAGGTTTCCGCCGATGCCGTGGTCGTCCACCGCCTTGTCGGGAGCCTGGCTTATGCATTTGCGCCTCGTTTCGCTCGTTTGCGTGTTTGCGCTTCTCGCCTGCTCAGGGAAAGAAGAAGGCGGTGGTGGAGCGGTCGCCGGTAAAGTAGGAGCGATACCGCAGTCGATCGCCGTCAGCGGAACGCTGACGCTCGACACGACGGCCGGCGTCGACCCGTCGACGGTGGCCCTCAAGAACGTGCAGCTCGTCGACGCCGCGGGACTCGTCGTCGGTGAAGCGCTCACGGACGCGCAAGGCGCCTACAACATCTCGATCCAGACGGATGCGAAAGTCGGCCTCGCGCTCGCGGGCGGCGGCGACGTTCTTCAGATCCAATCCGTTTTTCTGTCTTCCGCCGCCGACGACGCACCGGCCCTGGGCGCACGCGAGAGCGCCTCGCTCGACTCGAGCCGAATGACGATCGATGCCAAGGGCGCGGCGAAGCTCGCCCTCGGCAAGCTCACCGCACGCAAGATCGGCGCAATCGCCGGCCGCATCACCCTGGAGAACGGCGGCGATCCGACGGGCATCGACGTCTACGTCCCTGGCACGCAGAATCTGGCGAAGACCGACAAAACCGGCCTCTTCCTCCTCGGCTTCATGCCGCCGGGCAGCTACCTGGTCCGAGCGGACAAGGGCGGGTTCGCCTCCGTCGAATGGCACGACGTCGCGGTCAAGCGGGACACGACGACGCGAGCCCCCGCCACCGCGATGCGCATCTCCACCGGACCGACCGTCGACGCGTTCGCGCTCACGACCGGCGCGACCATCGCGCTGCAATCGAGCGTCGAGCTGCGGCTCGGGCTCTCAGGCGCGGCGAAGTTCCGCGTCAGCCAGCTCGCCGACTTCCGTGACACCACCTTCCGCCCTTATCCGGCGAACACGCCCGAAATCACGATCCCTTTTCTCATCGCCGGCGCCGACGGGGTCATGCGGATCTTCCTCGAGGCGGCCGACAACGACGGCTTGTCGGCGAGCACGACCCTCGAGCTCATCCTCGACACGCGTCCACCGGACGCTCCCGCTTTCACGATCCAGTCGCCGAGCGCGCTCGCCCCGGGCTTTACTAACGTCCTGACACCGACCTTGCGCGTCGAGGCTTGCGCCGACGTGGCCAAGCTCGCCTTCACCGAGACCGACGGCGCCGCTCCCGCAGCCGAAGCATTCACGATCGACTGCGCCGCAGCCCTCGCCTCGGGCGTACCCGTTGCGGTCGCCGATGCGGACGGAACGCGCCCGGCGTTCGTCTGGGCCCTGGATCCCGCCGGTCAAATCTCGACCACCGCGCGCCGCAGCGAGCTCACCGTCGATCGAGTCGCGCCGACGCTCGCCGTCACGCCCGCCTCCGGCGTCGCCTCCGGTTTCGTCGAGGTCGTCGCCACGACGGCGCCTGACGCCGTAGTGCACTACACCGTCGACCAATCCGAACCGACCGTCGCTGCGCCGGTCCTAAGCGGCAAGCTCGCGCTCATCGGCAGCACGACTCTAAAGCTGCGCGCGTTCGACCAGGCCGGCAACGTCTCGGGCATCGAGACTGCGGCCTACACGATCGACAACGAGCGACCCATTCTTGGCAAGATCGCGCTGCGCGGCGTTTCCTCCCTCGTCCGCTTGAATCCCGTCCCCGTCCTCCTCTCCGCGGACGGCGCCACGAAAGCGATCATTGCCGAGTCGGCGGCGCAGCTCGGGACGAGCATCGCCGCAGGCGCCTGGCTCGACTACGCCGGCCAGTACAATGCCGGCGCCGGCGGCGCCGCCTTCGACTATCCCTTGGTCGACGCTGCCGACGGCGCCAAGCGACTTTGCGTCGCGTTCTCGGATCCCGCCGGCAACGTCATCGGCCGGGAATGCGAGCTCGCCGTTGAGCTCGTACTCGACACGACCGCACCGTCCGCCGCGATCGCGTTGCTCACCCCCGAGTCTCCGACCGGCGCCTTCAACACGCCTTTGTCCTGGACTGTGACCGACTCCGAAGCCGGAGTCACTTATCAAGTCGAGGTCTATTCGACGGCGGATTACTCCGGCGATCCAGCGGTTCCGCAGATGGAGACCGCGAAAACCGCGCTGCGGATCAATCCCCCGCTCGCCTCGGCCGGCACTTATTACTGGCGCGTCCGCGCCGTCGATGCGGCCGGCAATGCGGCCGACTGGATCAGCTCGGGGTCCGGCAAGAGCTTCAAGGTGCAGATCCTCGCCGAAGCGTACCAAGTACGCCGCGAGCGTTTTGCGGATCCCGCTGACGAGCACTTCTATGGCCTGACCGTGAGCCGCCTCGGCAACCTCGACAACGACGGCGCGGGTATTCCCGAGGTCGCGATGTGGGTCCCGATCGCCGACGTCACCGTCGGAGACGAGCGCTGCCGCGACTGCGGCGCGGTCGACATCGTGACGCCCAGCGTTGCGGGGGAGACGCTCCGCACGCGTCTGAGCGAAGGGCTGCCACTTTGGGCGCTGTACGGGAAAAAATCGATTGCGTGCGACGTGACTGGCGATGGTAGAGCGGAGATCGTGGTCGCTGCACCTGGCGCCGGCATCGTGCGCGACAACATCACCTACATGAACAACGGCGCCGTCTACGTCTACGATTCGACGACCTACGCACGCATCGCCACCTATGCGCCGCCCCTCCCGATCGTGACCAACATGGTGCAAGGCTGGGGCTGGAGCTGGACGCACTGGGAATATACCAACGCCGGCGGCTATCAGGCCGCGGGCTATCGCCAGCTCGATCGCTACTGGGACAATATCCCGGTTGTTCCAAGATCTTATGACGGCGGCGGCTTTTTTGGCTGGGACCTCGACTGCGTACCCTCGCACGGCGGCGGAGCGGCGAAGACTTTGGCCGTCGGCGAGCCTTACTACTGGGACCTCGCGAAATCTTTCCCGCGCGGGCGGGTCGCCGAGCTGAAGTTGGTCGGCAACGTTCTCACGCTTACGGGCTCGCAGCTCGGTCCTTACGACGACGCCTCGCCGAACAACGTCGCGACCGCATTCGGCGCGAGCGTCGCGCATCTTCCGGCATTCCGACACACCCAAGACGGCGCGACCGCTAGCTGCAGCGCCGCGGGTAGCAAGCTCGCCATCGGCCTGCCGAAGACCGGAACCGTCGCGGACCCCTGGCGCGAAAGCGGCGCATTCGAAGTGCGCTATGACAACGGCAGCGCTTGGACGACCTGCGCGACCGTCGAGGCCGACGCCGCCGACGGCTACGGCGGGAACTTCGGAGCACGTCTCTTCGCGCTCGGCGACGCCGACAAAGATGCCTCCAGCCTCGACGAGCTAGCAGTCGTCGGCCAAGGCATGCAGAGTTGGACCACGATCGTCCGCATGTACGGAGGAGTCGGCGGCACGCGTCTCAAAAGCGCCCGCCATTCCTCGATGTTCGGCGGCGCCATGGGCGACGGCTTCGGCTCGATGATCGCTCCAATCGGTGACTTCGCGACCTCGACGCACGTCGCGGACGGGAAGACCGAGATCGCCATCACGTCGCCTCGCGCGAACGTCAACGGCTACCGATTCTACGACGCCGGCTCCGTACAGGTCTTCCGTTGGAGCGATCTGAACGACGCCAACGACAATAGCTGGGAGCCGATCGCCACGCTCGTCGGCCAGCCGCAGAACGGCGCGCATTTCGGCGCCGGCCTCGTCATCGTCACCAGCGGCGGAGCGCTGCACGGCGCCTTTCAGCGCATGATCGTCACGGCTCCGCGGCGTTCGAAAGGCAACGGCGGCGACCCGGCGATGAACGCCGCAGGCGGCGGTGGACCGGGCGGCGCCACCGTCACGATCGAGAAAGTGAAGCTCGCGACCTCGTCGCCGACCAAGCTCGTGGGCTCCGTGCCGACGCAGAACCTCGGCAGCTCCCTCGCCGCGATCCGCAACCTCGACGGCGCCGTCCAAGATCTCGACGGCGACTCTACGCCCGACTTGCTGATCGGCGCGACCGGCGGCAAGTGCGAAGGCCGGCCGTTCGGCACCGTCTCCCTCTACTCCTCGGCGGAGCAGCGCCTGACGGTGCATGCCTGCGGCGTTGCAAAGAACGCAGCGATCGGCTGGGCCGTCGCCTCGGCGGACTCTGGAAATGCCTCGTCCGATGCCGTCTACGTCGTCATGCCAGACGCCCGCAACTTGATCTACACCACGCCCGCGGCGTCCTTCATCACCTCGACCGACATGAGCGAAGCGACGGATCAACCGCGGCAAACGGTCAACCCGAACGTGTACGTCGCTACCGACGATCCCTATTCCGTCTACTCGGACAACGGCGGCTTCACGTTCAATTCGGAGGTCGGCTGGACCATGACGCTCAACGGCTCGCCGACGCGGATCCTGGAAATCTACGACGACTACCACCTGCGCGGAACGAGCTGGAACGGACCGACGGGGGTCGGCGTCGGCTACATCAAGGGCGGTCAAGTGCCCGCATCGGGAACGGTCTCGACGACCAGCGGCTCTGCGGTCGTGGTCGGTTCGGGCACGAGCTTCAAGAGCTTTGCTCCGGGCGACTCCATCGAGATCAACGCCGACTATCGGGTGATCCAGAGCATCCAGACCGAAACGCAGCTCACTCTGACCACGCCGATGTGGAGCACTCTGTCGACCTACGCCTTCCGTTGGAGCCGAGGCTCGATCTTCGTCACGTACGGCGATCTCTCCACGGTCCACGGCATCAACACGGCCTTCGCCTCGACGTTCTCGCCGAACGACACCATCATCGTCGGCGGCCAGCTCCCCAAAACTCTCACCGCCGACGCGAACGACATCAAGAACGGAACGTTGAAGCTCGCGTCGCCGTTCGCCTACGGGTTCTTCGGCTCGAGCGCGCCGGCCCAGGTCTTCTCGACCGACGGGTCATACACGCGCCGCACCGAGTACAACGGCAGCGCCACGAAGTACGCGAGCCTTTCCGCGTCGTCGCGCGCGCTGGGGGATTTCGAGGACGACTTCCTGATCGCTCACGACTTCGAGGGCGCGACCGAAGGCTTCGTCGAGCGCTTCCGTCTGGTGAATGGCGCGCTCCTCAAGATGTGCACCTATCGCCTAAACGGCACCACGATCGGTCGTCGCTTCGGCCTGTCCGCCAGCTTCGTGCGCGACTTCACGGGCGACGGCGTTCCCGACATCGCCGTCGGCGACGGCGCGAATGGCAAGGTCTATCTCATCGACGGGGCCAGGGGGAGCAACGCGGGCGGCTCGAGCTACGATTGCACGCCCGACGCCAACGGCTACCCTGCATACGTCTACATCGGCGCGACTCTGACGTCAGCGAGCCTCGCGTTCGCCCGGCTCGTCATCGACGCCAACCACGTCATGTTCGGCGCCGGCGGCGCCGAGGACGGCTTCGGCAGCTTGCTGTCGCCGATCCCGGCGCCAGCGGCGGCCGGCGGCAAAGGCTACTTGTTCGTCTCGAACTCGAGCCTCTCCGCGAACGAATTCGCCGCGAACCCTCAGTACAACGTCCTCGAGCTGACCCCTGGCAACAATCCGACGACGGACGCGCCGACCGTGATCCGTAAATTTCACGCTGCCGGCGACTCCGGGACCGAGTTCGCCTCGACGGTCAAGATCATCGACGACATCGACAACGCCGGGGTGTCCGAGGTCGTCATCGGCTCACCCGCCGGCTCCGGCGTCTTCGGCCTGACAGGTCAGGTCCAGATCCTCCGCGGTGAGACGCTAGTCACGGGCGGAGCGCTGACCGCTGCCGTGATGCAGACCATCTTCAACCCGGACGCGGGCACGTCGGGCTTCGGCACCTCGTTCGAATACGCCGACATCGACGGCGACGGCATCCGCGACTTCGTCATCGGTGCCCCGAAGTACAACTCGACACAATTCAGTGAGGTCGGCGCCGTCTACTTCGTGCCAGTTCAGCCGATCCGCGACTAGGGCCGAAGCCCGCCCTCAAAACTTCTTCGCCACACCAACGCGCGCCACGGTCGTCACCAGATCGTAGGCGCGCGTCTCACGCTCGGGCGAAACCGCTAGGCCGAAGCCGCCGTACTCAGTCGTGTCGTCGATCGTGACCTTGGCGACCTCGCGGGTGAAGCCGAGCTCGAGCCATAGCTCGTCGCGCAGATGGATCTTCGTCTCGAGGCCGATCTCCATGAGGGAGGCCTTGCTGTTCTTGAATGGGTCGCCGCCAAACATCGTACCGGCGTAGTAGCCGAAGCGCGCGACGGGCGCATAGTTGAACGTGCCGTCAAGGCGCCAGCCGTCGGAGCGCGCCGAGGCGACGCCGATCGCGCCTTTGATCAGAGCAGACTGTAGGTAGTGACCGTTAGATACGTTCGCGAACACGCTGCGGCGGATGCCGGCACCAGCGCCGGCGTTACCCATCAGGCCGAAAAGGGGGAACTCGAGCTCGGCGCCGCCGCCAAGCTCGACTCGCGAATAGGTCGAGCTTTGCGTCTCCGCCGGTCCGGTCGTCGCGCGCATGAACATCGCGTCGACGCCGAAGTCGTAGGTCATCGCGCCGGCGCGGCGCACCATGCCGATGCCGGCGAGGAGTGGCAGGCCCACGTGGTCCTGGTTTTCCTGCTGCGCCGCTTTGCCGTCGCCGCGGACGTTGGTGTCGTTGTTGATTGGGACCTGGACGTCCTGAAAGACCCCGAGACCGCTGCCGACGCGTGCTTCGACGCGGGTGCCGTCCTCCGGTGCCGGCGCCTCTTTGCTGGCCTTGAGACGCGCGCTCAAGCCCGACGTCGGCGTTCCGAGCTGGACGAGCGCGATGAGACAAAGAAATCCAGGGGCGAGGCGTTTCAAGGGGAGCTCCGGGGGGAATCAGCAGAGGAGAGCAGCAACAGCGGGAAGAACTATATCGCCGCTGGCCCCAGAGCAAGTCCCGTTCCCGATGTTAAGCCCTCGAAACCTCTCGAATCCGCCTGTCCAATGCTTAGACGGCCGCTAGGTCCCGCGCCTCAACCCTGAGTTAGAAACAGGTCGATCGCTTCCTTGATGATCGTCGGGCACACAGCTGTGACTGCCGCGTCGCCGACGTCTTTGCAAACGCTTCCGGGCAGCTTCACGCCCCACACGGAATCCGTCGCGGTAACGCCGTTGCAGAACGTCGTCATCGCCGCCTGGTCGCCGGGCGCCCCCGAATAGGTCGCCTCGCCCAAGGGATTGGTGTTGCACTTGCCGTCGTCTTTGTACCAGACGATCTTCGCCGCCATCTTCAACACGTCCTTGGAGAAGATCGCCTGCTGGTCGCCCGCGTTGAAGTCGAGCGTTTCGTCGAAAGCCTCGATGGTCGCGTCGCCCTTCTTGCACAGGAACTCGGTGCCGCAAACGTACGTCCCGTTGACTGGCGACGTGCCGCAGGTGAGGACGATCGACTTCAGTTGGCCGCCCTGGAATTTCGGCACGAACTCGGCCGCGGGGCATGGCAAGTTGCCGCTGCGCTTCGCGCGCAAGCCCTTGGCAAAGTTACCGAAGCCGGTGCCGCCCCCGCCGCCTGGGTTGGAGCCGCCGCCGCTCCCGGCGCCGCCCGAGCCGACTTGCTGCAGGATCGCTTTCACCAAGACCTTTCCGACGCAGGTCGCGTCGGTCTTCTGGCATTGGTTGATCTCGGCCTCGAGCTCCTGCTGCGTCGCGCCGAGCGCCTCGAGCGGAAGGAGAGCCAGGCCGGCGAGCAGGATCGTACGAAGGTTCAAGGCGCACCCCCAGACTGAAATAGGGCCGAAAGCACGAGCTTGCCGGCGCACACGGCGTCGTCCGACGAGCAGACGCCGCCGGACGAGGCGCAAACGGTATTGCTGACGATCTTGTCGACCGGCACGACCTCGACCTTGTGATCCTTGCAGGTCACGGTGTAGGTGCCGTCGTTATTGTTCACGATCGCGATGGAGTCGGACAGGCTCTCGAGGCCCGAGGTGTCGCTACTCGTCTTGCATGCGCCCGTCCCAAGCAGGAGAGACAAGGCGACCAGCAGCGTCTTCGTCAAAACCGTACCCCTTGCTGCGGCGCGGGCCGCGGCTCCGTCCCGGAAAGGAACGGCACTGTGATCGCGCGTCCCGTCTGATCCTGCCGCCGAAGCGGCGCATACCCCACACCAGCAGGCCTCGCGAGCGGCTGCGCGCCTTTGATCATAGCCCGCGGCGCCGCGCGAAGAAACTGGGCAAAGGCGCGCTCCGCGAGATCTGCCGCAGCGCTCTCGGAGTCCGCGAGCCGCACGCGTCCGGTCTCGGCACCGAGCCACACTGCGGTCACCATGTTCGGAAGGATGCCGACCTGCCAGGCGTTCTGCAGGTCGTCGGTGGCCCCCGACACGCCGCCGAGCACGGGACTCGCGCCTCCGGCTTGATCCGCGTGGCCGTTGCGCACCGCTTCCTGCAGGGCCTGATTCACGATGTACGCCGTTTGGGGGCTCAGCGCCGCCTCGCTCGGACCCGCGCTGACCGCCGGCCCGCCCTCGAACAAAGCGCGCCCCGTCGCGTCCTCGATCCGATCAATCATGTACGGCGTGGCCGGCCGCCCGCCGTTCACGAACGCCGTGAAGGCGCGCGCTACCTGCAACGGCGACGCTTCGGTGTATCCGAGGGCGACCGTCGCATCCTCGCGCTCGACCTCGAGCCCAAGCCGCCGCAAGTGCTCGACCATCGTGCCGCCTCCGAGCGCTCCGTAAAGCCGCGCTCCGTCGATGACCGACCCGCGCAGCAAGAGCTCGAAGAGCGAGGGCTCGGCGAGCTCGCCCGTCCCCTTGGGCTTCTGCATGGGATCCGCGCCGATCGGGCTCGCCAGCGTGAAGCCGCGCTCGAGCGCGAGACTCATTGCCAATGGGAGGTAGAGCCCGCCGAGCCGCCGCTTCAACGACTCGCTGCGGTTATACTGCGACGACGCGAAATCTTCGCCCCCCTGCATCGCCAGGACGCTTCCCGTATGCGGGTCGAGCGCGATCAAGGCGCCCTCGACCGCGCCCTTGGCACGATGCGGCTGCACGGCCGAGCGTCTCAGCTTCTGCAAGGCATCTGCAAGCGAGCTCTGCGCGGCTCGTTGCAGCCGTAGGTCGAGCGTCGTACGAATCCGCAAACCCTCTTGGGGCAGCTTCGCGGTCTCGAAGCGTCGCTCAAACTCGCGCTGGACGGCGGCGATGAAGTACGGCGCCTTGGAGAAGTGATCTTCAGGCTCGGTCGCAACCGTGATCGGGTACTTCGTCCATGCCTCGGCGTCCTTCGGCAGGATGAACTTTTCCTCGGCCATACGCTTCAGCACGAAGGCTTGCCGCTTCGTCGCGCGCTCGGCATGGCGGTGCGGCGCATAATAGGTCGGCGCCTTAGGTAGGCCAGCGAGCAGGGCGGCCTCGCCGACTGACAGATCGACCGCATTCTTGCGGAAGTAGTTCCGCGACGCGGCCTCGATCCCGAAGGACTTGTTCCCCAGAAAGATCTTGTTCAGATAAAGCTCGAGGATCTGGTCCTTCGACCATCGGCTTTCGATGGCGAGCGCCAGCAGCGCTTCCTTGGCCTTCCGCGTCCAGCTCTTCGTCTGATCGAGGAAGTAAATGCGGGCGAGCTGCTGCGTGATCGTGCTCGCGCCCTGGCGGATCGCGCGCCCCCGCAAGTTCGCGATCGCGGACCGAATGATCGCCAGCGGCGCGACGCCGTGGTGCGAATAGAAGTCTTTGTCTTCGGCGGCGAGGAAGGCTTGCACCACGTGCTTCGGCAGCTTCTTCAGGGGAACGAAGTACCGCCGCTCGGTCGCGAACTCGCCGATCTTCTCGCCGCGCCGGTCGAAAACCTCGCTCGTCACGGCGAAAGAGTCGTCGCGTAGGGCGCTGACTAGGGCGAGCTCCTTGCTCAGCTCGCGAACCATGCCGAAAAGGACGCCGGCGCCCGCCACGCCGGCGGAGATGCCGAAGACGAGCGCGATGCCGAGCAACGCGGAGAGCCATTTGGTGGGGGACATGATGCTATTGTAACCCGAAACACCGGGACGACGGACTCGATGGAAAACGATTACGAAGCGACGGACGTCGATTACGGCGAGGGGACCGAGCCGCCGGCATCCCCTTCATTCTTCGTGCTTTTCCTCCTTTTTTTGCTCGTCTGCCTGCTGACGGCCCTAAGCCAGGTCGGCGGCCTGCTCCTCTGCGCGGCGATCCCCTTGCTGCGCGGCGTTCACCGCAAGCTTCGCCCGAGCATCGGCTCCGTCCTCGCGACGACTACGGCGGCGATGCTCTTCGGCTTCCTGATGGCGACCTTCTCGTTCTTCCTGATCCCCGCGATCGCGCCCGCTTTCGGTCGCGTGCCGCTCCCTTGCTCGACGGCGGAAAGCGAGGCGCTCCGGCCCGCGACGAAGTGGACCTGCTACTTCAATCGCCACTACGTGCTGCCCGACGTCCGCAAGCGGCTTCTCGCCGTCGCCAAAGCGCAAAAGTCCGTGCGCTACCTCGATGCCGGCTTTCCCTTTGGCAGCCTGACGCCGCTCCTGCCGCACTTGGGCCACCGCGACGGCCGTGAGGTCGACCTCGCCTTCGCTTGGGCCGGAGAAGCGGAGCCGCCTTCACCCTTCGGTTACGGGGTCTACGACGGCCCGGCTCCTGGCGAGCCCGTACCCTGTGCGGGTCGACCGCATCGTCTCCGCTGGGACTTCGCCTGGCTTCAGGATCGCTACCGGGGCAGCCGCGTCGACATCCTCCGGACACGCGACCTCGTCGACGGCGTGCTAGCCAGCCCGAAGACGCGCAAGCTCTTCGTCGAGCCGCACCTTGCCGCCCGCATGGTGCTCAGCGATCCACGCGTCGCCTTCCAGGGCTGCGACGCGGCGCGGCACGACGATCACTTCCACGTCGCCTTCTGAGCGGTGCCCTTCAGTCGATATCGATACACCCGGAAACGGCGGGGCTGCCCGTATAGTCCCAAGCGGTCACGTCACAGATACTGCCAACTTGCGCGGCCGTGCCTTTCGAGCCCTGACCCGGGCGCGACGATTTCACGACCGAAGCGTTCGTGACGTAGAGCTTCGCGGCCGGCAGCGTGAACGGCGCCGCAGAGACGGACCCGGTGATCGAAAGCAACGCGCGGTCCAGCGCTGTCACCGCGTAGGGCGTGCCGACCGTCGAGGCCGTCAGGCTCATCGAGGTGGCATACGTCAGCTCGACGGTCGCGGAGTCAAAAAGCTTCAACAGCTCCGCTCCGTCCCGGTTCGCCGCCGCGATGGCGATGGCGCCGGTCCGGGCGCGGAAGGTGCTCCCCTTCGCGTGCACACACGCGTCGAGGCATCCCGAGATCGTGACGCTCGCGTTCGAAGCGTCCTCGATCCAAGAGAAGGAGGCGTTCGAGGCGAGCGCGACGCCGTACTCGAAGTCCTTGACGAGCAGCTTGCGCCCGCCGCCGCCCCCCTTCGAAAGAAAGCCGGCGCCGTCGGTTACGTTCATGCCGAACGAGTTCAATGGCGTGATGGCACCGCGCTTCACCTCAATCGACTCGAGCCCCGCCGTGTACTGAGCGAAGCTGGCCCCGTCGATGAGGAAAATGCCGTTGGCGGCGCGGTCGATTTTGAGGGAGAAGCTCTCTGCGGCCCCCGCCAGCTCGTCGTCCGTCGCACGCGAGGCCGTCAGCTTCGCTCCGGCCGACCCGGTCAGGCCGTAGAGACAGGTCGAGAGCTCGGTATCTGCCTGGATCTCGAGTCCGGAGCCGGAGATGCGGATGCAGGTCGCGAACTGGGCGACCGTGACTTTCCGGCGCAGGCGGACGCCGCCGCCATCCTTAACATGCAAGCCGTAGCCGGCGACCTCGGCGAGCTCCTTGCCCTCCGCGCTGGCGAGATCGAAGTTAGGCGTATGCAGAGAGGTCGAGACCGCGCTCGGCCCGACGAGGTTCACGTCGCTCAGGTCGACCGAGCTGTCAGCGACTAGAATGGCCGCCGAGAAGGAGTGCGCATCGAAACCGCCGCCGGCGCTACTCATTTCGACGTCGAGGCCGGTGAGGCGAATGCCCCCCGGCGGCGAGCGGAGGTTGCGGAACTCGAAGACGCCGTTGGGTCGCGACGTCTTGACGCGTTCGCCGGCGGCGCCAGCCTCGCCCCGGATCTCGAGGGAGCCGTTGACGACGCCGCGGTTGCCGACGATCACCAGCTCCTCGTAGGTCGCGGTCGGGAGGACGTGGATGACTACCTTGTGGGCAATCTGATCCGGCACGAGGGAGACGGCCCGGCCGATGGATTTGCACGGGTCGGCTGCAGCGCAGAGGCCGCTGTCGTTGCCGCCCGCCCCGTCGACGTGGAGGTCCATGTCGCCGGTCGTCTTGGTCAAGTACGACGCGGGAACGAGGTAGATGAACTCGCGCACCGCACCGTCATAAAGAACCTTGAAAGCGAGCGAGGCGGCCGCGCCAGGGCGGATGCCGTCGGCGACGAAAGCGAACTGATAGCTCGAGCCTGCTGGCTGCTGGGAGATCGAGGCTTCGGCCACCTCGTTCGTACCTTTCGCCGCGACCTTCGCGCTCTGCGGCTCGACCTTGCCCGTTGCGTTCAAGCCGTGCTCGTCTTTCAACGAGCAGCCGAAGGTCGTCTGCGTGGCCGCGGTGTCGCTCGCGTTGACGACGTCGCAGGATAAGGCGACCAAGAAAGCGCCGCTGACGTTCGCCGCCACGTCGGCCGGCTCGTCTTCCGCATCCGCCGGCGATACCGAGGGGATGATGCCGCCCCCCGCAGTCCCCGGCTTCCCGACGCTAGGAACGGGGTCCGGGACGGCCGGGGCCGTCGGTTTGGCGTTGGCTTTCGCCGGCTTGGTTTCCGCGTCATTGGCAGCGCAGCCGCCGAGCAGGAGGGAGAAGCCGATGATTTTGGTTATGTTAAGCATGTCGGGCGTTTCGGCCTGCCGCCGCCCCAACTTGAGACTTCCGGAAAGAATCCGGCCAAGCCCCGGAATTTCCAGCGGTTCAGGTTTTGCCGAGGGATTTCTTGTAGTCCGCGAGACCGCGCCGCAGGTTGTCCGCCTTGGTCCGGATCTCGGCCGCGCTCATCGTCTTGAAGAAGAGATTCTTGTCGCTAGCCGGGTCTTTCTCCTTCAGGACCGCCACCTTCTCGAGCGCTTCGATGGCGTTCTCGAGCGCGTCGACGCGCAGCTCGAAGAGGTCTGGATACTCGTCCGCGAGCTGGATGGCGCGGTAGGCGCAAGCGTGCGGCAAGTCCTGCTTGCAGTAGAATCGGAAGATGAAGGCGATGCTCTCCGCGATGCGGCGCTTACCCTCGGCGACCAGGACGACGGCCTTTTTCGAGTAGGGGCTCTCCGGGAGCTTAGCGATCAGCTTCTCCCACTCGCGCACGGCGCGGGTGGTGAATTCCTGCTCGCGGTCGATGTCGTCGGGGGCGTCTTCCCAGTAGGCCTCGCCGATGCGAAACATGGCGAAGTCGATCTTCGGGTGCTTCGGATGCAGCTTCACGAACTGCTCGTAGGCGACGGCCGCCTCGGTGAAATGGCCGAGCTCGTAGTGGGCGTTGGCGATCAAGAGCTCCGACTCGACGGCGAACTTGCTGTAGGGGAAGCGGGCCTTGAATTCGCCGAGCTTTTGCACCGCGATCTCATAGGCGCCGTCATCATAGGGATCTTTGGCAATGCCATAGGACTTTTCGGCGTCGTTCGGGTCGAACTCCTTTTCCGCGCAGCCCCAAAGTAGCAATGGGAAAATTGCGAGAAAGAGCCGAATGGCGCAAGATTTCACGGTATAAGAGGGTGCCAAGGGAGCCTCCGGGCTTCAATTTGCGCCGGTTTTGCCGATAACATGGGGCATGGCGTCCGCTGCCGAAGCCTTGCCCCACATACCCCTGAACACTACACAAAATCATTCCGGAAAGACCAGGTTCTTTGAGCCGCGAGCCTGAAAAGAAACCGAGTGCCTGGTCACGCCACAGCGGCAAGATGTTGCTTGCCGCAATGGCCGTGTCGGCTTTGTTCCACGTCCTCTCCGGCGTGCAACTCGGTCGCTACGTGACCGATCATCAGCCCGCGCCGCGCTGGAACGGCGACAAGGTGAAGATCAAGATCGTCCAGGTTCCGCCCAAGAAGAAGGCGCCGGAGCCGGAGAAGAAGCCCGAGGAAGAGAAGAAGGACGACCCGGAGCTGAAGAAGCTCTTGGAGACGCCGCAAGCGCCGACCGAGGCGCCGAAAGAAGCCGACTACCTCGGCACCGTCGACCACATCGCGAAAAAAGAGACGCGCATCGCGGACAAGATCCCGCGCCCGAAGGCGGCTGACGCCGGACAGAAGGGTAAGCCGGACGCCAACGACAAGCCGAAGGTCGCGGAGCAAAAACCCCCGAAAGAGCCGCCCAAGAAGGACCAGAAGCCTTTGCCCCCCTCCGAGCCGACCCTGCCGACGCCGAAGAATCCGGCAGAGGTGAGGTCGACCCAAGGCGGTCTCGCCTTCGGCAGCGCGCCGAGGAAGCCGCGCAACGAGTACGAGGCACTCCTCCCTTCGCAGATCAACGACCTCGCAGGCCAAGTCGATGCCGGCTACCAGGACTTCGTGGACGACAAAGTCCAAGAAGGCGACCGCATCGACATCAACACGACCGAGTACCGCTTCATCGGCTACTTCACCAACCTGCGCAAAGCGATCGAGTTGGTGTGGAACTACCCCATGGAGGCGAGCCGTCGCGGCATGCAGGGTGAAGTTGGTCTCGAGTTCACGATCGCGAAGGACGGCACCGCCACGCGCGTGCGCGTCATCAAAAGCTCGGGCTATGAGATCCTCGACACCGCGATCGTCGAAGCGATCAAGCTCGCGTCGCCGTTCGCGCCGCTTCCGGATGGTTTCAAGAAGCAGAAGATCACCGTCACGGGGTCCTTCCGCTACATCCTGACGGCCTTCGGATCGCACTGATCGAGCCCGAATTCGTGCGGGATTAAGGGCTTGTCAAGTCTTGTGCCCCCCGATGAGATCGAGCTAGGCTTGGGGTTCGGAGCCTTTCTGCCCATGCCTTTCGCGACGCGTACCACTCAGCTCACGACCATCCTCAGCTTTGCCGGGGTGCTGCTGACGGCCTGCGCCGTCGCGGCGCGCGAGCCCGAGCCAACGCCACCGCCTGCTGAATCCGTAGGCAGCGCGATCATATCAAATGATGACGGTGCCGAGCTTGAAGGCGAGACCACGGATCTGGCGGCCGAGGTCGCGCCGTTGGCGACCGAGTTGGCCGTGGACGTCACCAACCCCGAGCCGGGGATCGACCCTGACGGCTTCCTCGAGGACGGCTTCTGCGCTGACGACGTCTATGCGCGCTACCTAATCCAGCGCTTCGAGACCGACCGCCCGACGAAAGTGAACGCGAGCAAGGAGCGTCTCGATGCCCTCCTGTTCGCGCAGCGCCGCCTCGCGGGCAACACAGCTGCCTATTTCGGCGCCATTCCGGTCGTCACCAACGAGCGCGTCGAGCGCTGGATCCAGTACTTCAAGACCTCGGGGCGCAAGGAGTTCATGCGATGGCTCGTCCGCGGTGAGTCGGTGAAGCCCCTGGTCCAACCGCTCCTGAAGGATGCCGGCCTGCCGATCGAGTTCTTCTACCTCGCCATGGTCGAGTCCGGATTCAAGAACAACGCCCATAGCCGCAAAGCCGCCACCGGCACCTGGCAATTCATGCGCGGCACCGCGAAACACTATGGCCTGAAGATGGACAACTGGGTCGACGAGCGCCGTGATCCGGCCAAGAGCTCGATCGCTGCAGCCAACCTGTTGAAAGCGCTCTACAAAGAATTCGGCGACTGGTACCTCGCGATGGCGGCGTACAACGCCGGCCCGGGCAAGGTGAAGCGGGCGATGCGCGCCGCCGGCACTCGCGACTTCTGGAAGATCGCGAAGACGACGCTGCTACCGCGAGAAACCAAGAGCTACGTGCCCAAAGTTTTGGCAGCGATCCTCCTCGCCAGCGACGCGCGCAGCCACGGCTTCGACTTCCAGGCGAACCCAGTCGACCTCATGCCGGACACGGAGGTCGTCGTGCAACGCCCCGTCCGTCTCGACGAGTTGGCGCAAGCACTCGGCGTCGCGCACAAGACGATCGCGCAATGGAACCCCGAGCTGATCCGCAACGTCACGCCGCCAAGTCAAGGCGGCTACCGGCTGCGCCTCGCGTCGAAGTACGCCAACATGTTTCAAGCGGTCGAGCGCCGCCTCTCGCTCATCGAGATCACCGACGTCCAGATGCACACGATCCAGAAGGGCGACACGCTCTCCCGCATCGCGCGTCAGTACAAGGTCGACATCAAGCAGATCAAGACGCTGAATCCCGATCTCGACGTCAAAACGCTTCGCCCTGGCCGCACCGTCGCGGTGCCGGTTCCCGGCGTCGTCACGGTCGTGAAGCCTAAGGCGGCATGAGGACCTTGCGACGCGCCGGTCTCGGTCTCGCTGTGCTGCTCACCGCCGCATGCGGGAGCGAGGAAGACGACGCGCCCTCCTTGCCGCCCGCCTTCAAACCAGGCGCCTGGACCCTTGCCTCAGGCGAGTGCGCGAACGCGCCGAGCCCGCGTCGTCCCGGCGACGACGTCGTCTATCGCAGCACCGACGATTTCCCCGTGGGCCTACCGCAAGGCATCACCTCCCCGCTCCTGGCCGCCGACGATCCAATCGTCCTCGCCGCTCAGGCCGACATGGACCTCGTCTATGAGACGGCGAAGACCCTCTTCCCTCCGGAGACCTTCGAGGGCCGCAAAACGCCCAAGGTCCTCGTCATCGAGGACGATCGACCCGGCGCGTTCGCGCTCGGCGGCTACTCCTGCTTCAACCTGCCGGTCATCTTCGGCGAAGGCGCTGCCCCAGGCGCCACGACGTTCGGCTTGGTCGGCGGCTACGGTCAGTACTTTCAGACAGGCGCCCTTCCCTGCACGATCGAGCCGACGACGCTGGAAACGGTCAAGCCCGCCATCGACTGGCTGAACGCGAACCAAACCGCCTGCGACCTCAGCCTCGAGACCGAACCCGAGCTGCGCATCCGTCTCTCCTCGGGCTGCGTGTCACCCCTCCAGACACCGTTCGAGGCCGCCCAGCTCTTGCTCTCGACGACGAGCGACGCCGTCCTGATCTTCAGCGGGCGCGTGCGCCGCCACTCCGAAGGCAACCTCGTTGCGACGCTTTCCCACGAGCTGGCGCACGTCATGGCTTCTGACCTCGCCCGGGGCAACGCCGGCGATCCGACGCTATCCTATCCGTATCGCCAGGACACGCGCCCCAGCGTTTGCGCGCCGGCCCCCGAGCCGGCGCTCGCGGATCTCGACCTCCGCCTCAAAGCCGAGTTCAGCGGCCGCTCGCTCCGCGCCCCCCTCACGGACAATGCCGTCGCGCTCTTGGGCGAGGCCGCCGACGCGCACATGGCGCGTTACACCAGCGAGCTCGCGGCCGACGAAATCGGCGACCGCATCGCGAGCGCGGCCGGCGTCGCCTTCGAAGAGGTCATCGCCGGCGACTTCGCCGACTGGCAGTGGCAGCTCGAGGACTGGGCCAGGATCGGCGTATCAGCCCCGGTGCCACCGACCTCCGCGACTCTGAGCCAGTGCATGATGACCCGCGTTGCCGGCTGGGCGGATGAAGACGGCCCGCTCTTCCCGAACGCGGGAGATTATCGCACCCCTTACCAGAGCTTTTGCTTCCGGATTTTCAACCGAGACCAGATCCATCGGGCCGGAAACTACGGTGCGCGCGCCGCCAAGCCGTTCGTGAGCCCGACCGGCGCCGACTGGCCCGCCTTTCAAGCGCGTTTGCGGCCAGCGGGAACCTGATAAGCTGGAGCCTCTCACTGGAGGCTCCGCATGTCCTGTCGCCACAAGCTCGCCCTCCTTCTGCCGGCGCTGGCCCTGGCCCTTGGCTGCCAGGAGGAAGAAGTGACGCACGAGCCGTCGCCCCCGAAAGCGCTTTTCCTCGCGGCCGACCTCACGGTCGACGGCGCGACGGCGCTCGACAAGGACACGATCGAGTTCGAGATGAACAACTCCGAGGACTTCTACGCGACGAGCAAGACGCCGTCCGCATTGGCCCTGCAGTCCTTCGACACTTGCGTCGACGAAGCCTTCGCCGCGCTCAAGGGGCGCGCGGACGAGGCGAACTTCACCATCAAGAAGACCATCGACCTCAAAGACTGCGCCGCCTACGAGTTCTCGACGGTGCACACCGCCTCAGTCGATTACCTCTATTGGGTCGGCTGCCCCGACGGCGACGTAAGCGCGCTCGACGGCAAGCTGATCGACAAGAGCCTCGAGCCGAGTGACGTCTGCGTCAACTCCCCGATCCAACTCCTAGTCGGCACGCACCTCACGCTCGACGCCGAGCAGCCGATCCAAATCCCGCAAGAAGACGGCAGCCTGAGGCTCGCGACGGCACGCTTGGTCTTCGACGCAGCCTACGCCATTCAGCGCGACGAAGGATCGCCGTGCAAGCTCACGCCTGCGGGGGACGACGTCGCGTGGCAGGACGGCTGCGTCAACGCTCTGCGCAGCTCCCTCCAGATCACCGAGATCGACGGCGTCGCCTACGCCTCGTCTCCATCGCGCAGCGCGCAAAGACTCGTCACAAACGGACTGGTGAAGAGCAACGAGGATACCGCCCAGTGGTATAAGAGCGGCGCGTTCGACCTAGCCTTCAACAACTGGACGGGCGCGGTTACCTACCGCGGGGTCGCGACGGCGCCGACGTACGCGCTCACGAGCGGTGGCGTTACGGTCGAGGGCGTGGTCGGTCAGCCGGGTGTCGACACTTCCGGCGTGCGCTTGCGCGGAGTCGAAGTTTTGGGTGAGCCGAGGATGGCGCGGGCGGTGAGGCGGCTGGCGATGCGGCCGATGCGGTGAGAGGGTTGGTCCTTTTCTGAAATTATTTCTTCCTTACGCCCCGAACTTCAGCGATTCTCGCCCCATGGCAACACGCGACCTCTTCACCACCGACCGCATCTTCTGTCCCGGCCCGACCCCGGTCCCACAGGCCGCGCTCGACGCGTCCCGCGACACCGCGATCTACCATCGCTCGGACGAGTTCTACAAAATCTCGCGGCGCTGCACCGAGCTCTTGAAGCCGATCTTCGGGACGAAAGAGGATCCGATCATCCTGACGTCCTCCGGCACCGGCGCCATGGAGGCGGTCTTCGTCAATTTGACCGCGCCCGGCGATCAGGTCGTCGTCGTCAACGGCGGCAAGTTCGGCGAGCGCTGGGAGAAGCTGGCGGCGGCCTATCAATGCCCGGCGGAGGTCCTCCGCGTCGAATGGGGGCGGGCGCCGACGCCCGACGACGTCGTCAAGGCGCTCGCGCGCACGCCGCAGGCGAAGGTCCTCTTCCTGCAAGCGAACGAGACCTCGACCGGCGCCTACTACCCGATCCAGGAGATCGCCGCCGCCGTCCGCAAAAATTGGGACGGCCTCCTCGTCGTCGACTGCATCTCGTCCCTCGGCGCCCACATGATGAAAATGGACGCGTGGCAAATCGACGCCGTCGTCGCCGGCAGTCAAAAAGGCTTCGGCTTGCCGCCCGGGCTCGCATTCGCTTCGCTCTCCGCGCGTGCCTGGACCAAGCTTTCCAAGCGTCCGCGTTTCTACTTCGACCTCGAGCGTGAGCGCAAAGGTCAGGCGGAGGGCCGCTCCGCCTGGACGCCGGCGCACACGCTCATCATGGCGCTCCACTCGACGCTCGAGACCTTCGATCGCATCGGCATCGACCACCTCGTCGCCCATCACGCGTGGCTGGCGCGGGCCTGTCGCGCCGCGGTCGGCGCCATGGGCCTCGAGCTCTTCGCCAATTCCGCGCCTTCCGACGCCCTGACGGCCCTCACGGTCCCGGTCAAAGTCGACGGCGGCAAGCTCGGCAAACGCCTGAGGCAGCGTTACGGGATGTTTTTCGCCGGCGGCCAGGACCAGCTCAAGGGCAAGATCGTCCGTTTCGCGCACCTGGGCTTCGTCAACCGCTTCGATCTCATCGACGGCGTGGCAGCCCTAGAGTTCGCGCTTCAGGAAGAAGGCTGGGGCGGGGGCCCTGAAGGCCTTGGGGCGGGCGTTAAAGCGGCGATGGCGCAGCTGGCCCTTCGTCCCGAAAGTTCGTAATGGGATCGGCGGTGAGCGGGCGTCGCTGGCTTCGGGGCGAAGGCGAGGAATAGTGGGGCTATTTTGAGGGGGCGCGCCGAAGCCAGCGGCGCTCGATCGCCGCCGAGCCCACTGCGAATTTCCGGGACGACGGGCGTACCCGGAGCTGATAGCTTTCGGCTTCCTCAGTTTTCTCCCACTCCCAGGAGGTCAGACTCTTGAAGGTCCTCGTTCTTGTGAAACCGACTCCCGACACCGAGTCGAAGATCCGGATCAGCGCCGACGGCTCGAAGATCGAGACGGGCGACGTCAAATGGATCATCAATCCTTACGATGAGTACGCCATCGAAGAGGCGGTGAAGATCAAAGAGAAGGCCGGCGCCGGCGACGTCATCGTCGCCTGCTTCGGCTCCGACTCGGCCAAGGAGCTGATCGTAAAGGCGCTCGCCGTCGGCGGCACTCGCGGCCTCCTCGTCAGCAACGAAGGCCTCGAGACCGCCGACTCGCTCACCGTCGCGAAAGTGCTCGCGAAAGCCGTCGCGAGCGAGAGCCCGGACCTGGTCTTCTGCGGTCGCCACGCGATCGACGACGACAACATGCACGTCGGCACGATGGTCGCCGAGCTCCTCGGCTGGCCGCACGTCAACGTCGTCTCCAAGCTCGAGGTCACGGGCAAGACGGCGAAAGCCGAGCGCTCCGTCGAAGGCGGTATGGTCGAGGTCTACGAAATCGGTCTCCCCTGCGTGATCGGCGCCGACAAGGCCCTGAACAAGCCGCGCTATGCCTCCCTCCCCGGCATCATGCAGGCGAAGAAGAAACCCTTCGACCTGAAGAAGCCGGGCGACCTCGGCGTCGACGCCGCCGCTTTGAAGGCCGGCGTGCGCACAGTCGTCACCGGCTTCACCAACCCGCCGGAGAAACCGGCGGGCAAGGTGTTCAAAGGTGAGGACGTCGAGGTCATGGTCGACAAAGTGGTGAAGCTCCTCCGCGAAGAAGCAAAGGTGATCTGAGATGAAAGTTCTCGTTTTCCTGGAGCAGCGCGACGGCAAGCTCAAGTCTTCCTCCCTCGAGGCCTTGAGCCTCGGCGCCAAGCTCGCCGGCTCCGCCGCGGACTGCGCCGCGGTTTTGGTCGGCAAGGGCGTCGAAGGGCTCGCCGCGCAAGTCAAAGGCTACGGGGCCGACACGGTCCACGTCGTCGACGACGCCGCGTTCGAGAAGTACAACCCCCTCGCCTACGCCAACGCGGTCGAAGCCGCGATCAAGGCGCACGGCGCGAAAATCGTGCTCGGCGTCGCCTCGCCGATGGGCCGCGACGTCTTCCCGCGCCTCGCCGCGCGGATGGACGCAGGCATCGCCACCGACCTCACCTCGTGCGAGCTCTCCGGCGAAAAGCTCTCGGGCGTGAAGCCGATGTACTCGGGCAAAGCGCTCGCGAAGATCGAGATCGCCAGCGGCAACGTCAAGTTCGCGACCATCCGCCCGAACGTCTTCCCCGCGACGCAGACCGGCGCGGGCAACGCCGCGGTGGCGAAGCTCTCCGCCTCGGCTCCTGCCGACTCGCGCATCAAGACGATCGAGGTCCGCAAGGGCGCGAGCACGAAGGCCGACCTCACCGAGGCCACGCGCATCGTCTCCGGCGGCCGCTCGCTCGCCAGCGCCGACAACTTCAAGATCCTGAACGAGCTCGCCGACGTCATCGGCGCCACCGTCGGCGCCTCGCGCGCCGCGGTCGACTCCGGCTACGCCACCCACGACATGCAGGTCGGTCAGACCGGCAAGACGGTCAACCCGACTCTCTACATTGCGGCCGGCGTCAGCGGCTCGATCCAGCACATGGCCGGCATGCGCACCTCGAAGGTGATCGTGGCGATCAACACCGACCCCGAGGCGCCGATCTTCAAGGTCGCGAGCTACGGCATCGTCGGCGACCTGTTCAAGGTGGTGCCGTTGTTGACCGCGAAGATGAAGCAGCTCTTGACCTGATCCTTCGGGACCGGGACGAAGAAAGCCCTCACCATCATGCGATGGTGAGGGCTTTTCTACGGCGTGCGCCCGAAGGCGCGGCCGTCATTCGTATTCGACGTCGAGGTACTCGTCGTCTTTGCAGGTCGGCGGCGTCGGGTTGGTCGGCAGCTTATAGACTTTGCCCTTGATCTTGGCCTTGTACTTCTTGCCGCCTTCGAACACGAAGTCCACTTCCGCATCGAACGGGTCGTCGACCTTCGTCGGCTTGGTGATGAACTTGAACTTGCCGGTTCCTTGCTTCGCCGCCGTGCCGTCGACGAAGGCCACCGCCATGCCGCTCGCGAAGTCCGTCGCGCTCGGCTTGTTGTACTCGGCCGCTTTCGGGAAGCCTTCCGCGTTCAGGGGCTCGGCGGTGCTCGGGATGTTGAAGAACGAAACGGATACCGCTTTCGTCGCTGTCGTCTCCGGATCCTTGCAGTTGTCGTCGTCGGTGCCGACACACTTCTCGCAGGTGTATTCCTTGACCTTCTTAAACATCGAGTCGCGCGCCTCTTCCGAATAAATCGTGAAGCTCACCGACTTCGTCCCGGCCTGGTCGTTGAAGAGGCCGTAGACCGATTTCGCGGGGAATGCAGGCTCTACTTCATCGGAGATCGTGCCGAGGATTTCGCCTTCGTCGGCCGCGCTCGCGCCGGTCGTGCTCGTCGCGCCAGTCGTGCTGGTCGCGCCGGTCGTGCTGGTCGCGCCGGTGGTGCTGGTCGCGCCGGTCGTGCTCGTCGCGCCAGTCTTGGCCGTTGCGCCCGTCGTGCCGGTCGATCCCGTCTTGCCAGTCGCCGCGGTCGAGCCCGTCGAGCCAGAGCCGCAATCCGGACTGCCGGAGCCAGAAGCTTTGGAGCCGGAGCCCGAAGAGCTGCCGCTGGCCGAGCCGCTGCCGGAGGCCGAGCCGCTACCGGAGGTCGAGCCGGATGCGAGGCCGGCGCCGTCGCCGTCCTCAGACTCGTCCTGATCCGTCAGCTCGGCTTCTTCCTTGGCTTTGGCTTTGTCTTTGGCTTTGTCTTTAGCGGTCTCTTTATCGGTCGAAGAGCCGCAGCCCTTGTCCTTCGGCGCCGACTCTTCCTTCTCCTGCTTGCCGCAGGAAACGCCGAGCGGGACGAGGAGAGAAGCAGCGATGGCAAGGTGCATGAGACGGATGCGCATGGGGGAACCTCCTAAGGTGAGATCCTCTCGGAGCTTTCCTCAGGAGCCTGAGAAAAAATTTCTCAACTATCTGATCTTGCTTGTTCTTAAGCATAGTATCGCCGGCTCGCCACGACTCAGTTGCCGAGAGCTCGGGTCAATCCGTTTAACACCTTGAAGCTGATCTCGCGGAGCTCGACGAGCTTGGCGCTGCGAAGGAGCGTAGCCCGATGCGCCGCGTGGTTCCGCAGCTCCTGGAGGCTGTTCATCTCGACGGCGAGCTCGGAGACGAGCTGATTGCTGGCGTCGGCGAGCGTAAACAGCGGCTCGATCGGCTTTTGCCGGAAACGGAACTGCCGGCCAAAGATCAGGAGGAGCAAGGCCCAGGCGCGCAGGCCGTCGATCGTCGCGTATTGGTCGCGCTGGAACCTTCCGGAGGTGATGGACTTGGAGACGAGCGCGAGCTTGTGCGCCGGGAAGTTCTCGACGGTAAAATGCATCCCGCACTGAAGATCCTTGATCAGCTGCGGCACCGGCAAGGTCTCGTCGTCGAGGGACAACTGGACGATGCGCGACTGCATGAGGCGCAACAGCTGGGAATGCGGGTCGAGGAAGATCGCCGCGCCGATGCGCTCCTGAAGCAGGATGTCGATCGACTTCACGTACTCGACGACCATCGTCGACTTGTCGACGCGGTCGTCGAAAAGATCGGCGTGCTTGAAGGTCACCTCGGCGTTGCGCAGGACCGTCTTGACCGTCTCGCTGAAGCGCGGGTAGCCAACGATGAGCTGCGCCAGCTGGGCATCGAGCGAGTGCTCGCCGGTGTCTGCGGGGCTCGGGACGACGGCCGCGCCGCGCCCGAGGCGACGACCGCGCATGAGCTGCAGGTTGTCGCGCAAATTGACCGCGGCCGTACGTGCCTCCTGATCCCGCAAGAAAGGCGCGTTCTCCTGGAGCATCGCGTCGAGGTCGGCGATGAGCGGCCCGCAGTCGGCCTCGCCCGGGCGCAGCGACCGCAGCACCTTGAGCACGGAACGCGTGTCACGCCCAGGCTCGCGAGTCCAAGCTAGGAGGCGGCGGAAAGCGGGCAGGTCGCCCGACGCGCAGAGGCTGTCCACGGCGCGACCGGAGAGGCTCGGGCTCGGGTCGTCGAGCGTCGCGAGGAGCGAGGCGAGGATCTCCGGCGAGCTCGTGTGCTTGGCCGCTGCGATCGCCATGAGCCGCAGCTGGAAGTCGACGGCGCCGAGTCCCGCGGTGATCAGCGGGCGGTAGCCGTCCTGCCCTTGGAGCGCCAAGAGCGCGAGGATCGACGCGGTCAACTCGGGCCACAAAGGCTCCGGCGCCAGCGGCACGAGCTCGCCCTCGGGCAGTTTGCCGATCCGCGCCAGCGCCGCGAACGCCCGCCGGATCTCGGGCACGGCGGAAGCACGGCTCATGACCTTGCTCAAGCGCTTCAGGATGACGCGCGCCGCATCCGCGCTTGCGACCTCGGCCAGGGTCGCGTAGATCGAGGCGTTGTCGCTGTCCTCGTCCTTCAGCATCGCGGCAAGCGAGATCAAGAACGAGCCGCTTTCGTGCCGCACCTCTCCGAGCGCGCGCAGGATCCGCGCCTTGAGCTCGGGCGAGGCACAGCTCTTGAGCAGCTCGAGAAGGAGCGTTGCCGCTTCCAGCGCCTCACGGGAGCCCGGCAAGCTCATCTTCGCCTGCGCGACGACCGCGTTGACCGCGACGACCCGGGTCTCGTTCGGCAGATCCGCGTCGGCGATCTGCGTGGCGAGCCAGGCGAATGCGCCCTCGTGGCGAACGCTCGTCAGCAGGGCGGCGACGGCGACGACGGGGAGTCGGGCCGCCAAGGTCGCCACGGGCTGGAGCTCGGCGCCGTGGCGAAGATGTTGGCGGACGAGCGCTGCGACCCAGCTCGTGGCCGACGTCGAAACCTCGTCCCAATGCGCGGCGAGAAAGTCGAGATCCGCCTCTAGCCGCGAAGGCAGGAAGAGCGTGGCCCGGACCGCGACCTCCGTCACCCGCGAGACCCCGGCCTCCAAGATGCGAAACGCCTCCCAGGCCTTGTCGACCGGAAACTGCCGCAGAAGCGACAGAGCTTGCAAAAGTCCCGGCGCATCGGTCGCATCGAGCGCGGCGGCGACGCCGTCCTCCACGGCGCGGCGCGCCTGAAGGGCGATGCGCTCGAGCGCCAACTGCTTCAGATGGTCGGCGAAAAAGCGGTAGCGCGTGTCGAGTCCCGTCAGCGTCTCGTGCGCGGCTTTGCCGCCCACCATGCCCGCGGCGATCAAGGCGGCGTTGAAGATGACCGTGCTCTCGCCGGAGCCGAAATGGCGCCGCACGCGCTCCCAGGCGCCCACCGGGCCGCGGCGGCCGATGGCTAAGATCAGATACTGACGCAGAGCCGGCGAAACCTCCGCCTCCGTCCGATCGAACATCGCGTCGAGCTCGAGGTCACAGGGAAAGGTCGCGAGTTGGCTCAAGCCGATGATCGCCTCGCGGTGCAAAGGATGATCGCGCTCGCCAAGAATGCTCAGCAAAAACTCGCCGGCGAGCGGGTCCGCCGTCGCGCCGAGCGCGAGAATGGCCTCGCCGGCCATCGCCAGATCGCTACGGTCGCCCGCTTGCCGCACCAGGAACGCCGTCGTGCGGGGGAGTCCCATGATGCCGAGCGCCCGCAGAACCGCGAGCTTCGTCTCCCGCCACATGCTGCGGCCGAAGATCTCGATCAAAACACGTCCGGCCGCGGGATCCTTCGTCTGCGCCAAGCCGGCGATCGCCTCGTGGCGCAGCGCCTCGTCGCTCGTCGACTCGACCGTTTGCAGAAGCCGGTTGGTGTCGGGGCTCTGCTCGAAATCGCCGGTCTCTCCGGTCCCACGCGCAGCAATCGTCACGGAGCCTCCTTGCGGTCAGCGGATGCTCCATGATCTCACGATTCCCGCGTTTGGGGAGGCGAGGGCGGATGGGAAGAAGAGCGAGCTACTTCAGGCGTTCCTCGACCAGACGCCAGGTCCGCGCCAGGACTTCCCGGGCCTTCGCCGGAGGCCGTCCCAGGGCGCCGAGCTGCCCCCCGGCCAGGATCAGAAAGACGCTCTCGGCTTGGTCCTCCAAATCCTTGGCGGCCGGGTAGTGTCCCTTGCCGAACTCCGCGAGCAGGATCCCTTTGATCTTCCTCAGCCCGCAGTCATGCATCTCGGCGCTGACGGCCTGATACTTCGCGTCCCGCGACGCTTGATAGATGAAGTAGCAAAGCATCGAGGCGTGGGTCGGGTACTTCGCCTGCCAGCCCAGCTTGGCCTCGACGTAAGCTTTGAGGGCGTTCTTCTTCGGCTCGACCATCGCCGGAGCCAAAGCCTCTTCGACGAAGGTCTCGCACACCTCCGCGACGTAGCTCAATGCCGACGGGAGGAGGTCCACGTTCTCGCCGCCGAAGTGGTAATGCACGGTCCCGTAAGCCATTTTCGCCGCTTTCGCCACCTTTTGCAGGGTGATGTTCTCGACGCCCTCGCGCTGGGCGACGACGAGGTAGGCCTCAAGAATTGATATTTTTGTCGACATTTCAGATTTTCCAATCTATAACGATGACGGACTTATCAAACCGGAGTCTGAGCCAAATGTCGACCGCAAAAAAAACCTCCGCCCCCTGGGCACTCGTCACGGGCGCAAGCTCGGGCATCGGCCTCGCCTACGCCAAGCGCCTTGCCGCTGGCGGCTATTCTCTGGTCCTCGTGGCGCGTCGCGCCGACCGACTCGAGGCGCTCGCCGGCGAGTTGCAGACGGCGCACGGCACGACCTCGCGCGTCGAAGCTCTCGACCTCGGCGTTCCTGGCGCCGCCAGCGCGCTGGCTCGCGGGCTCGCTCGTGACGGCGTCGAGATCGAGCTTCTGGTCAACAACGCCGGCTACGGCTCCAACGGCGCCGTCCTCGACGCCGAGCTCTCGCGCGAGCTGGGCATGATCGACCTCAACTGCCGCGCGCTGACCGAGCTCACGCACGCGATCGGCGGCACGATGCGCGCCCGTCGCGGCGGCACCATCATCCACACGGCCTCGCTCGGCGGTTTCGCGCCCCTGCCTTTCTTCGCCACCTACGCGGCGACCAAGGCCTTCGTGATCGCCTTTTCTGAGGCCATCGGCGCGGAGCTCGCGCCGCACGGCGTGACGGTGCAGACGCTTTGCCCCGGCGCGACGGAGACGGAGTTCGTCGACGTCTCCGGCTTCAAAGGCAAGATCCCTTCCGCCACGCAGACGGCGGATGAGGTCGTCGGCGAATCGATCGCGGCCCTGGAGAAGGATCGCGGCTCACTGCTCGTCACCGGCCTCGCCAACCGGATGACCGCGTTCGCCTTGCGCTTCCTCCCGCGCAGCCTGCCGCTCAAGCTCTCCATCCGCATGAACGGCGCGGCGGCGGCGGCGTCATGAAGGGCGTCATCATGAGCGCCTACGGTAAGAACGAGGTCGTCTCGATCGCCGAGGTCGCCAAGCCTGCCGTCGGCGCGAACGAGGTCTTGATCCAAGTCGTCGCGGCCAGCCTCAACCCCCTCGACTTCAAGATCCATTTTACGGATCGGGGCTTAGCGCGCCCGGCCTAAGTCATCTAGCGCGCCGGCTCGGTCACCGCGTTGGCGTCGAGCGTCACGGCGGTTTGCGCCAGCGCTCGGCCGGAGAAGATCGCGCCGGTTTGGAGCACGATCTTCGTCTGGCTGAGAACGATGCCCTTGAAGTCGGCCGTCGTGCCGAGCACGACCTGGCCGGCGACTTGCCAGAAGACGTTTTTCGGCAGCGCGCCCGAAAGCCCCACGATCACGCCGTTGCTAACGGTCAGGTTCTCCGCGATCTGGAAAATCCAGACATCGTTCGCGCCTCCGGCGAGCGTCACGTCAGAGGTCATCAAGAGGCCGGTTCCCCACTTGTAGAGCCCTGGGACGAGCGTCATGCCGCTGATGTCGCCCGCGCCGAGCTCCGTGAAGTCGGGGAGCGTGCGGCCGGCCGCGTCGGTATAAGCCGTCTCCATGTCGCTGATCGCCGTGGTCATCTTGGCCGGCGTCGGCGGCGTCATGTCGGCGGCGTAGAGCTTGCCCGTTACGATGCCGGCGGTCGCGAACGTCGTCGACGCATCGAGCGCCTCCGAGAATCCGGTCAGGAAGGTCTGGGCGGAGGGGCTGAGGCCGACGTCGCCGACGATGGTCGTCACGCCGGTGGTCGAGATCGCCGTCTTTGCGAGGAGCACGAAGTCGCCGGACGTCCCGAGGACGACGGGCGCGGGGCCGGCGGCCGTATCGGCGCCGGTCTTGAAGCTCCAGATTGCGGCGGCGCCGAGGGCGTTACCGGCGATATCCTTCGCTTCCTTCGCGATGCTGACCGTATAGAGCGTATTGGCGGCGAGATCGGCCGAAGGTTGGAAGGTCGACGAACTGCCGAAGTTGATCACCACGCCGGAGATCGCAAGGAAATCGGGGCCGGTCACTTTGAAGGTCGCGGCCGTGATCGTCAGCGGGTCCATTGCCTCGCTGAAAGTGGCGACGATGTCGCGGTTTCTCGAGACGTCGATCGCGGCGTCACGCGGGATCGTCGAGCTTAGCGTCGGCGCCGTGACGTCGGCCGTCGCCGCGGTCGTGAACGTCCAGACGTAGTCGCTGGCGAGGGCGTTGCCAGCGAGATCTTTAGCGCCGGTCGAGATCTTGGCTACGAGCGCGGTATTCGGCGCGAGATCGCTCGTGGGATCGAACGTCGCCGTCGCGCCGAGACAAGTGACCGTTCCCTCGAGCGCTAGGCCGGCTGCGGAGGCGACGGTGAAGGTCGTGGCAGTGACGGTCGCGGGATCCATCGTCTCGCTGAAGAAGGCGGTGACGCTGCTGTTAACCGCGACGTCGATCGCGGCGGGAATCGGCGCGGTCACGCGTAGCGTAGGCGCCGTCTCGTCCTTCGCCACGCCGGTCGTGAAGGTCCAAGCGCGCGCGACCGCGAGGCCATTGCCCGCGATGTCCTTGACTCCGGTCGAGATCGTCGCGGCATAG
Organism: Pseudomonadota bacterium; assembly: GCA_031416315.1. Taxonomy (GTDB): domain Bacteria; phylum Bdellovibrionota_B; class Oligoflexia; order Oligoflexales; family CAIYRB01; genus JANOTL01. The sequence continues at coordinate 46,983 of JANOTL010000098.1, read as the reverse complement.
ACGGCGCCGGCGGTCAAATCACTGCTGGGAGCGAAGGTTGCGGTATTGCCGAGGGCCGCATACGTCACGACCCCCGTCACCGCGACGCCGCCTGGCCCGGTCACCGCGAACGTCGCCGTGCCGAGCGTCGCGGGATCCATCGCCTCGTCGAAGACGGCGGCGATCCGACGGTTGACCGGCACCTCGCCTTCGCCCGCCGTCGGACTCGTCGACACGATCTGAGGCGCGGTCACGTCGACGCTCGTCCCCGTCGTGAACGTCCAGACGATGTCGTCCGGAAAACCGCGGCCGGTCGCGTCCAGCACCATCGTCGTGATCGTCGCGGTGTACCGCGTCGCGACGTTGAGGTTGCCGTTCGGCGCGAAAGTCGCGATCTTGCTGCCGGCGAGGTAGGACACGGCCCCTGGAATCTTGGCGCGGTCAGGGCCGGCCAAGGTGAACGAGACATTGGTAAGGGTCGTCGGGTCCATCGCCTGCGAGAAGCTCGCGGTGACCTTCCGATTGAGCACGACATTCTGCGCACCGTTGGCAGGCGCGGTCGTCACGGCGAGGCTCGTCGCCGTGCTGTTGCCCTCGCCGCTGCCGGAGCAGCCCGAGGCAAAAAGGGCGAGCCCCGCGAGCATGAGCAGGGGAAGCCGCCTGGAAGAACCTCTCGATAGGAACATTTTCATACTTTCTGGCCAATGAAGCCAAACTGCCGAGTCCGATCGCGCTACCAACGTCGATCAGCGGCAAGGTGAAGCGGGTCTTTTCCAATCGTGACGGTTGCGAGCAAAGGGCGTAAGCGCCCTGACGTGCGCATATCGTACAGATCACGAGAATGACCTACTTCGATGACGTTACGCGCAGTGCGGCAGGCTGTCGATGTCCCGGGGATGAGTCATCCGATGCCGAGCTGATGTTATCAGGATCGTCGCAGCGCCGGGCGAATCTGCGTCACCGCATCAACCGCTGAAACAACGCGGTCCTCTCGACCACTCCCAAAGTTCCGCTCGCCACCAACCTGCCGCCGTCCAGCAACAACACCTCGTCGGCAATCGCCGCCGCCGAAGGGCGATGCGCGATCGCGATCACGGTCGCGCCCGCATCCGCGAGCTCCCGCAGCAAGCCGTGCACCAAAATCTCGACTTCTGGATCCAAGGCCGACGTTCCCTCGTCCACCAGAACAACAGGTGCGCGCCGATAGTGCAGCCGCGCCAGCAAGATCCGCTGCGCTTGCCCGCCGCTGACGCCGCGGCCCCCCTCGCCGACCAAGGTCTCCTGCGCTTCCGGCAGCTCCCTCGTCACGTTGGCCAAGCCGACGCGCGCCAAAGCGAAGTCGATTCGCGCCGCATCCCAGCTCGCATCGGGATACGCGACGTTCGCCGCCAAGCTCGCTGGCGCCAAACGCACCTGCTGCGGCATCGAGAGCAGCGCCTTCGGCGCCGCCACGGTGCCGCTCTGCGGCCGAATCAGGCCTAGGGCCGCGCCGAAGACCGTGCTCTTCCCGGCGCCCGAGGGCCCGACCAAGCAGTAGATCTTGCCGGGCGCGAACGTGAAGCTGAAATCCGCCAAGGCCTTCGCTTTCGTCCCCGGATATTGCACGGACACGTTCGCGAACGCGAGCCGCTCGCCTTCGCCGACGAAGCCCTCGCCTCGGCGATGCGCCCGCAAAGAGTCGAGGACGTGGCGCAGCCGATCGACCGCCGCCGCGCCCTCGCGATTCGAGTTCAAGTACTTGCCGAGCTTCGCCCCCGCCTGCGACATCAAAGCGAGGCTCGAGAAAAACCAGAAGAGCTGCGCGCCCGTCGCCCGCTCCGCAGCCACGTCCCCGAGCGCGACGACGAGCACGGCGCCGAGCGCGATCACCGCGAACGCCTCCATCGCCGGCGAGGTCCTGGCCTTCACTCGCGCCGCGCGCTGAAACTTCCGGTGCAGCTCGGTCCCGAGCTCGACCATCTTCGCATCCTCGAGGCCCTCCGTCCGGTAGTGCTTGATCGTCTCGATCCCGAGCAAGCGCTGCTGCAGCCACTCCGTCAGCGACGAGGAATCCTCGAGCGCGGCGCGCGCCCGCTTGCGGAGCTTGCGCCCGATCTTGCTCACCACGGCGGCCGTCGGCGCGACGGCGAGGAAAAAGATCGCCGTCAGCTTCGGCGACAAGGCGATCAGGGTCGCCGTCGTGAACACGATCTGCAGCGCTTCCCGCGGCAGGCCGCCGTAGAAATGGACGATGTACTCGCGCAGCATCCGCACGTCGGTCGTCACCGTCGACGACAGGTCCGCCTCGACCGCGAGCGCCGCGCCCTCGCGCCGCTGCGCTGGATCCAGGCGCAGAAACGCGTCGACCAGATCCGCGCGCATCGTCAAAGCCGCGCGCTCGCCGGCGCGCTCCCAGAGGTACCACTGCACGAGCCCGAAAAGCGCCTTCGCCCCCGCGAGCACGATTAGCCATTGCGGCAAGAGCCGCATCAGCTCGCCCGAGCTCACGCCGTCGCGCCCGAGGATCCAGGCCGCCAAAGGTCCAAGCGAAGGCCCGAAGGTCTGCTCGAACCGCAGCGTCTCGTTTCCCGTCGCGCTCAAGACCTGGAACGCGAGCCCGCTCAGCGCGCCTACTGACGCCGCCGTCACGCCGAGCCCGAGCGCGAACGTGGTCGCGACGACGAGGCTCGGCAGGTCGTGCTTGAGGTAGCCGAAGACGAAGGAGCGCTTCACGAAGTCTCCGTGGGCGCTCTTCATCGGACCGCCTAAGCTGACTTACGTAGCCTAAGCTGGCTTGCCAGCCGTAGCCTTGGCGAAGGCTGGTGCGATCGAGAGGACTTGAACCTCCACAGGCGTAAGCCCACTGGCTTCTGAGACCAGCGTGTCTACCAATTCCACCACGATCGCATCGCGGTCCACTTATCTAACGCATCGTGGGGGACCTGAAAAGGCTTACTTGTCCATGTCCTTCACGTTCTCGACGATTCGGGTGACCAAACCGTACTCGACGGCCTCCTGGGCGTTCATCCAGTAGTCGCGGACGGTGTCTTTCGAGACCTTCTCGATCGGGGAGCCGGTCTCGTCGGAAAGGAGGCGGTTGATCTTCTCGCGGGTCTTGAGGATCTCGCGAGCCGTGATCTCGAGGTCGGAGGCCTGACCGTAGACCTGACCCGGGATCAAGGGTTGGTGAATCAGGAACTTGGCGTTGGGCATCGAGAAGCGGCGGTTCTTCTTCGCCGCGACGTTGATCACGGTGGCGATCGAGGCGCAAAGGCCCGTATTGACGATGGTGACGGGGGAGCTGATGAAGCGAATGGTGTCGAAGATGGCGAAACCGCTGTTCACCTCGCCGCCCGGGCTGTTCAGGAAGATGGTGATCGGCGCGCCTGCCTTGTCGGCCTCCAGCGAGAGGAGCTCCGAGATGAACCGCTTCGCCGAGCGCGAGGTGATGGCTTCGGAGATGAAGAGCTGGCGGCGCTGCAGGAGCTTCGCTTCGGTCATCATGTCGCCGAGGCCGAGATCGGTCCACGCGTTGGACTGAACTTCGTCTGCCGTCTTGATGTTCGTCGTGGTCGTCATTGTGTGCCCTTCTTCCTTGATGACAATCGTCCTATCAGTTTAAAACAAAAAGGAATTTCTTTCTCCGCTCGTTTTTGGAGGGGACCAGATGCTCAGCTTTCTCAAAGGGATGGCGCTAGGTGGCTCGATCGTGGCAGCCGGGCTCGTAGGTTACGCCTACGGGAACGACGGGGACGAAGTGGTAGCCCCTAAAACGGGCAGCTGCCAAGTCCGTGTCGGCTACCCGCAGTACAGCGGCGGCTACCGCTGCATGTTTGACCAAGTCATGGTCGGCAGCCAAGGCGGCTCGCTGCTGTGCGCCGACGTCGAGGTCACTTGCCTCTGATCTCGTCGCGTACTTTTAAAGGGCACCTCGCATTTCATTGATGCGGGGCGCTTTCAATGAAATGCGAAGTCTGAATTATTGATTTCTTCGGTGGTCTTTATCGGAAAGACTTGAACAACCGCGCCGCGACCGGATTCTCGATCCGCCGCTCGCCCGCGATCAACCACAGCTCTTCGTGCACGTCCGGCAAGGTGCCGAGGCGCTTCAACTTGTACTTCCGCTCCAGCTCGTCCGCCGACGACGCGCCGACCGGGATGAGCCCCGCGCCCTCCGCCGCCAAAAGCGTCAAAAGGCTCGTGTCCTGGGCCTCCAGCACGACGTCGACCGGAATGCCACGCACTTTGAGGAAATGATCGACGTCGTGGCGCAGCCGCGACTGCGAGCCCGGCATCACGAAAGGCTGCCCTTTCAAGGACTGCGGGAAGCCCTTCGCCAACTTCGCGAACCCCGGCGCACCGAGCACGACGACGGGCGTCCGGCGCGCGAGCCGCGCCATCAAGCCCGTGCGCTCGAAAGCCGGCTGATAGTTGAAGAGCGCGAGGTCGATCTCGTGGGCTTTCAGCGCGCGCAAGAGCTCGTCCGCTTGTCCCTCGCTCACCGAGATCGCGCAGGGCGCGTGCGCTTGCGCCACGCCGACGAGCTCGACGACGACCGCCTTCGGCACCGCGTCGAGCGCGCCGATCTGCACGCGGAGGCGGAAATCGTCGCGGCGATCGTGCAGCGCGTCGAGCAGCTCGTCGCCCAGCTTGAAGATCTCGCCGGCGTAGTCGAGCGCGATCCGCCCCGCCTCGGTCAGAAAGAGCCGCCGCTGCCGCCGCTCGAAGAGCGCGAGCCCGATCTGATCCTCCAGCTGCCCGAGCTGCGTCGACAAGGTCGACTGACCGAGGCGCAACTTCGCCGCCGCCTTCGCCACGCCGCCTTCCTGCGCGATCATTTGGAAATAGCGCAGATGTTGAAAATTTAGCCAAGTCTTCATGGGTCCAGATTCTAGATCAAATCGATCGAGATTATCAATTTTATGGATCTGAGATTCTGGCCGAAACTGGGACCATGACTTGGCTCCTCTTCAACCTCTTCGTTTTGGGCATGTTGGCGCTCGACCTCGGCGTCTTTCACAAGAAGGCGCACGTCGTCAGCGTCAAGGAAGCCGCGGTCTGGAGCAGCGTCTGGGTGACGCTCGCCCTCCTCTTTTGCGGGGGCCTCTATTTCTTTCAGGGCGCGGAGGCGGGCACGGCCTTCCTCACCGGCTACCTGATCGAGAAATCGCTGAGCGTCGACAACGTCTTCGTCTTCCTCACCATCTTCGCTTACTTCAAGATCCCGCAGCAGCATCAGCACAAGGTCCTCTTCTGGGGGATCCTCGGCGCGCTGCTGATGCGCGCGGGCTTCATCTTCGCCGGCGTCGCTCTAATCCAGAAGTTCCACTGGGTGGTCTACGTCTTCGGCGCCTTCCTGATCTTCACCGCGATCAAGATGGTGCGCTCGCACGGGCAAGAGGTCGATCCGGCCCATAATCCGGTGATCAAGCTCTTCCGCCGCCTCGTGCCGGTGACTCCGGAGCTGCACGGCGACAAGTTCTTCATCCTTTCGCACGGGAAGCGGGTCGCGACTCCACTCTTCGTCGCCCTTCTCGTCGTCGAGGTCTCCGACGTGATCTTCGCCGTCGACTCGATCCCGGCGATCCTCGCGATCACCGAGGACCCCTTTCTCGTCTATACCTCGAACGTCTTCGCCATCTTGGGGCTCAGGTCCCTCTACTTCATGCTCGCCGGAGCCGTTAACGCTTTCGCCTACCTACACTACGGCCTGGCCGCCATCCTCGCGTTCGTCGGGGCGAAAATGCTGCTAACAGACGTCGTGAAAGTGCCGATAGGTTGGGCGCTCGGCGTCGTCTTCGGGCTCCTAGCCGCCTCGATCCTGGCATCCATCATCGCGAAGCGCAAAGAAGGAGGAACCCCGAGTGCCAAAGCTAGCTGAGCTCCTCCTCGGGTTCCAAGGCCCGACGGCCTACGTCGTCGTCTTCCTGATCCTGCTCGCCTGCGGCTGCGGCGTCCCGATCCCCGAGGACATCACCCTGATCGCGGCCGGCATCCTCGCCTACGCGAAGGCCGCCAACGTTTATGGAATGATCGCCGTCGGCCTGGCCGGCGTGATGATCGGCGACGGCACCATGTTCTTCCTCGGCCGCCGCTACGGGCTGAAGGTCGCGAAGAAGGGCTTTCTCGCGCGGCTCCTCCCCGAGGCGCGCCTGAACAAGGTCGCCGAGGTGCTGCAGAAACGCGGCAACAAGATCCTCTTCGCCGCCCGCTTCATGCCGGGCCTGCGCTCGCCCCTCTTCTTCACCGCGGGCGCGCTCGGCGTCCCGACGCGCGCTTTTCTCCTCTACGACGGCCTCGCCGCGCTGATCAGCGTGCCGGCCATCGTCTACTCGGTCTACTACTTCGGCGACCAGATGGAGAGCGTCATCGCGAACATCCAGCGCGCGAACCACGGCATCGTCGCCGCGATCGCCACCGCAGGGATCGTGATCTTCGCGAAGTGGAAGCTGGGGAAGCGCAAGGCGGCGCGCGAAGCAGCCGCCGAGACTCAAGCTCAACCGCAGACGACGGCGCAAGCCGTGACGCGCACGGCGGAAACCGCGCCCGCCTCCAAGCACGACGAAGTCAGCGCAGCATAGCCAGCATCGTATCCGTCGAGACCGAAGCCCCGGCGCCGCTGAACAGCTTGTCGACGAGCTCGCGCTTGTCGGCGTGCAGGGCCAGGATCTTCTCCTCCACGGTGCCGGAGGCGATGAAGCGGTACACGGTGAGCGGCTTTGTCTGCCCCATTCGGTGCGCGCGGTCGGTCGCCTGATCCTCGACCGCCGGATTCCACCACGGATCCAGGTGCAAGACGAAGTCGGCGGCCGTGAGATTGAGACCCGTCCCGCCGGCTTTGAGCGAGATCAGGAAGAAGTCGATCTCACCCCGCTGAAACTCCTCGACCAGCTCCGCGCGCCGCGCCTGCGGCACCGAGCCGTCGAGATCGAGCAGACGGTAGCCACGCAGGCGCAGCGCGTCGCCGAGCAAGGCGAGATGGCTCGTGAACTGCGAGAACACCAAGGCCCGGTGCCCGTTCTGCTTCAGATCGGCACAGACCTCGAGGAAGGCCGCGAGCTTCGCCGCCGGTCCGGCCCAATCCGGATCGAAGAGCTTCGGATGGCAGGCGATCTGGCGCAGCTTCGTCAACGCCGCGAGCACCGCCATGCGCTGATCGGGCTCCTTCGCGTTGGGATCCTTCGCCGCCTTCGCCTCCGCCGCCTTGAGCTTCGCTTCGAGGTCGGAGACGGCGCTGAGCCGGACCGCGTCGTAGAGGCGCCGCTCCTCCTCGCCGAGCTCGACCGCGACGTCGATCTCCGTCTTCGGCGGCAGCTCCTTGAGATGGTCTTCCTTCATCCGCCGCAGGATGAAGGGCCGGATCCGCTGCTCCAAGGCGAGGCGCGCGCCCTCCAGATCGAAGCGCTCGATCGGCACGGCGTAGCTCTTTTTGAAAGCCTCCCAGGAGCCCAGCATCCCGGGCGAGATCAGGCGGAAGATGCTCCACAGCTCGCCTAAGTTGTTCTCCACCGGCGTGCCCGTGAGCGCGAGCCGCCACTGCGCGGAGAGGAGCCCGATCGCCTTCGCCGTCTTCGTCTGGAAATTTTTCACCGCCTGCGCCTCGTCGAGGACGAGCGCCGACCACTCCACCGTCGCGAGCTTCTCCGCATCCCGCTGCGCCAGCCCGTAGCTCACGAGCAGGAGATCCCCCGGCCGCAGGCCTTCGAGCACCGTCTCGCGGTCGGTCTCGCGGTACATGATCACGCGCAGGTCCGGCGCGAACCTTTTCGCCTCCTTCGCCCAATTCGGGCTCACCGAGGTCGGCGCGATCACGAGCGAAGGGCCGTCCGCCGCGAGCCGGAGCAGGACCGCGAGCGTCTGCACCGTCTTGCCGAGCCCCATGTCGTCCGCGAGGCAAGCGCCCATGCCCCACGCCGCGAGCCGCGCCAGCCACTCGAAGCCGGCTTGCTGATAGGGCCGCAAGGTCGCTTGGAAGCCTGCGGGCAAAGAGACCGTCATGTCCCGCGTCTTCTTGAACAAGGCGTTGGCGCGCTTGAAATCGTCGCTCGCCCGCGTGATCTCGATGCGCTCCGCCTCGAGATCGAGCGCCGCCAGCGCCGGGATCACGGCGGCCGGCAACGCCAGCCCCTTGCGCGTCGTCTCGAAAAGCCCGGCGAGCTTCGCCAGGCGCTTCTCGAAGAGCTCGGTCACGCGCGTCCAGCGCCCGTCGGACAAGCGCACGTAGCGCGTCTTCCGCTTGATCGCCTCGATCAGCTCCTGCAGCGCGACCGCTTGCCCGCCGACGTCGACCGTGCCGGCGACGTCGAACCAATCGCGGCCCTCGCCGACGGCGATGTGGAAGGTCTGCTCCGCCAAAGGCTCGGCCTCTTCGTAATTTTTCTGCGCGTGCTTCGGCCACTCGACGACGACGCCCGCCTTCGCCGCATAGGCGTTGAGGCCGTTGACGAAGTCCAGCGCCGTCTCGTCGGTCCGCACGAAGAAGATGTGCCCGTGCACGCATGGCATGCCCGCGAGGTCGAGCTCGTGCACGAGCGCGTACGCCTTCTCGGCTTCTTGCTCTAAAGCCCGTGAAACGTTGCGCGGCGTCTCGGGATCGGTGACGTCGAGCACCGCCTCGGGGCCTTGCCCCGCGGGAAAATAGCCGCCGCTCGGCGCCGGCCGCACCAAGAGCTCGATCTTGATCCCGCTCGGCTGCATCGGCGTCAACCGCACGTGGAGCGTGTCGCTCGCCGGCGTCGTCGCCAAATCCATCTGTTCGCCGACCGCGACCGCGAGCTTCTGCTCGAGCCGCACGAGGTAGTGCAGGAGCTTGTCGCGACCTTCGAGCGGCACCGGCCGCGCCGTCCGCTCGAGCTTGTCGAGAAAGGTGGTCGTTGCCTTGTTTGCGCGCGCGAAGAACAGGCGCCGCGGCTCCTCCGCCATCGTCACGTAGCCCTGCCCTGCGAAGATCCACTGCCTTGCGACGGGCGCGGCGTCGATATGGCTCGCGACGACGATGCCTTCCTCCGTCGTCCGCACCGTGAGCCCGATCGTCCCCGCGGCGAGCGCCAGCGGCGCCTCGCTCTCGCCGAAGACCAGCGCGTGTCCGTCGAGGTCTTCGAGCAGGCCGAATACGTCGACCTCGAAGTCGTCGGGATCGCCGACGCGCCGCGGCTTGACGCGGGCCGCCGCCATTTGGTCGGCGGGCGAGGCCCAAAACGCCGGCGAGCCGATGAACTCGCCCCATGGCAGGCGCCGGCCTTTCGACCAGGAGGCGCTCCCCATTCGCGTCTGCAGATGCGGCGAGATCTCCAGCCGGTCGTCGATGCGCCAGACGATGCGCAAGACTTCTTCGGTGTCGGCGCCCGCGACGATCGTGGAATCGCTCGCGAGCCCTTCTCCCATGAAGGCGTCCATGGCGGCGAAGAGCGCCGACTCATCGTCGACGGCGAGGGCCTTTTCCGCGTACTTGTCGAGGTCGGCGGACAGCGCGGTCAACGCGGCGTAAACATGCGCGCAGCGCGGCTCGCCCGAGGCGGCGTGCTGACGGCCGCACGCGCACTGCGTTCGGCTCGGTCCGCCGAAAACCGGGAGCGTCAGGCGCACCTTGAACGCCTCGCCTTTGTCGCGAACGGTCGCGATGAGCTCGTCTCCGGAGAGCTGGCCGGTCGCCAGCTTCTCGGCGACCAGGACCCCGCCGCGGGCCTTCGCCGGCTTCGGGAAGTCCTGGGCGAGCTCAAGATCCAAGAGCTCGCGCATCTTGCGGACGAACGCGGGCTCGAGGTCGATCGCGATCACTCCTTCACCTCCAAAGCGCTGAGATAGACCTCCGCTCGCTCGTCGTCGAGCAAGGCGTAGACCAGCCACTCATGACCGCCGGCATCGAGCCGCGCGCCGCCGAAAACGCGCATGACCCCCGCCCGTGCCTCCGGCGTCCAGAAAGGCATCGCCCCTCGATCCGGCTCCGAGGCGACGAGCACGCTCTCCACCGCGCTCCACGTCGTGAGCGGCAGGGCCTTCGCGAAATAGGTCGCGGCCTCCGCCGTGAGCTTCATCCTCGCGTAATGCGCCTCCAGCGGCGGAAACACCCAGACCCAGGTGCGCGACCCGAGCGTCGAAAGCGGCTCGGGCAAGGCCGTGCCGACGAGGTCCTTCCACCAAATCGCAGGCGCCACCTGCGGCGGCGTGAGCCACGCGCGCACCCGGCGCAAGGCGCTGCACCCGGTGAGGCCGCTAGAGAAGAGGATTGCGAACGACAGGACGATGAGAGCACGGCGCGTCACGAGGAGACCTCTAAATGAGACTTTGCGGGTCGACGTCGATCTTCAGACGCACGTCAGCCGGGAGTTTTTGGAAGGCGGTGAGAAAGTGCTGCGCCAGCTGGCGCAGAGCGGCCGTGTCGGTCGCGCAGAAAATGAGGGAGCGGCGATGGCGGCGGCGGACCATCTCGATCGGCGGCACGGCGGGGCCCAGGATCCGCACTTTTTGGACGAGGTCGGGGCGCAGGGCCGCCATCTGCTCTATCCAGCCTTCGATGCGGCGGCAGAGCTCGTCGAGCCGCGGCTTCTCCTCGCCGTTGAGCTCGATCGCGATCATGCGCGCGAACGGCGGGTAGCAGTGCTGCTGGCGGAACTGCAGCTCGGCCGCTGCAAACGCCTTGAAGTCCTGGCGAAGCGCCGTCGCCACGACAGGATGCCCGGCGCGGATCGTCTGCACGAGGACCTCGCCCGCGAGCTCCGCGCGGCCGGCGCGGCCGGAGGCCTGGACGAGCAGCTGGAAGGTGCGCTCGCCGGCGCGGAAATCCGGGAGATCGAGGAGCTGGTCGACCTCGAGGATGACGATCAACGTGACGTTCGGGAAATCGTGGCCCTTCGCCAGGATCTGCGTGCCGACCAGGATGTCGATCTCGCCGTCGCGAAAGGCGTTCAGGGTCTTCGGCAGGAAGTCGCGCTCGTTCACCGAGTCGGAGTCGATGCGCACGACGCGCGCGCCGGGAACCATCCGCGTCACCGCGTCTTCGGCCTTTTGGCTGCCGTAGCCCACCGCAATGAAGGTCTCGTCCGGTCGCTCGCGCGTCAGCTTCTCGGTCGTCGTCGCGTAGTCGCAGTAATGGCAACGCAAGACTGCGCTTCGCGCATGGAGCGTGAGGCTGATGCTGCACTGCGGGCATTGCACCGCCTTCTTCTTCTCCAGCGAAAAGAGGTAGAAGGCGTAGCCGCGACGATTCACCAGGACGATCGACTGCTGTTTTCGGGCGAGGTTGTCGCGCAGGGCCAAGACGACCCGCGGGTCGATCGGGATCTCCGGCTCGCCCTGCATCGCAGGTCCTGCGGGGCCGCGGCGGCTGACGAGGGAGCCGAACTTCGCCGTCTTGTCGGCCTCGACGATCGAGACGGTGGGTAGCGGGCGGCCGGTGGCGCGCTCCGGCAGCTCGAGGAGGCTGTACCGCCCGGTGAGCGCGTTCTGGTAGCTTTCCATCGAGGGCGTGGCGCTGCCGAGGACGACGGTCGCGCCCTCGAGCTTACCGCGGAGGACGGCGACGTCTCTGCCGTTGTAGGGGAGGCCGGTGGTCTGCTTGTAGGAGCCGTCGTGCTCCTCGTCGACGAGGATGAGGCAGAGCTGCCGGAACGGGCCGAAGACCGCCGAGCGCGGGCCGATCAAGATCGACGCCTCGCCCTTGCGGATCCGGCTCAACGCGGCCCAGCGATCGGGGTCGCTCAAGGCGGAGTGGACGACCGCGACGCGCCCGGGAAAGCGGCGCTCGAAGACGCGGGTCATCTGCGGGGTGAGCGAGATTTCCGGGACGAGCACCAAGGTTTGCGCCTCGGGGCTGCGCTCGAGGGTCGCCGCGATCGTGCGCAGGTAGACCTCGGTCTTGCCGGCGCCGGTGACGCCGTGGAGGAGGAAGGGCTTCGGGGTGCCGTCGAAATCCAGGCCTTCGCGGATCAAAGTGGCCGTGACCTCGGCTTGCGTCGCCGTCAGCGTCGGCATCACGATCTCGGCCGCCTCGCCCTTTTCCGCCGGGGCAAAACCCTCTTCCGCTCGCGCGCGCATCGAGGTCGACCGCGTCTTCGACAGAAGCCCCGCCTTCAACATCTCCTTCAAGGGCGGCGCCTCGGGCAGCTTCCTCAGCTTCGCCTTCAAAGTCGCCGCGGTCAGCTCGTCCTTCCGCGCGAAGACTTTCTTCAAGGCGTGCCCCTCGGCCCGCGCGGCTTTCCCTTTCTCGGTGAGCACGTAGGTCTCGTCGACCACCTTCGTCGCGCTCGCCGGCAGCATGGTCCGGAGCACCTCGCCGATGGGGTGGAAGTAGTAGGTGCTGATCCACTTTGCGATCTCCAGGACCACGGGGCTGTAGACCGGGGCCTCGTCGATCACGTGCTCGATCGCCTTCAGCTTCTGCCCGGGGTCGGTCGCCCCGGCGGCTCCCAAGACGACGCCCACCAGCCGCCGCTTGCCGAAGGGAACCAGGACGCGCGTCCCTGCCGAAACCGCAATTTCTGCAGTGTAGGTGAAGGTTTGCGCCAGGGGCGTCGGAACGGCGACGTCGAGCTCGTGCATATATTAGTGAAGTGCTCCGCGGAGGCATTCCCTCTTACTCGTTTCATGTTGCCGGATCGAGCCCCTTTGGGATACGTTTCCGGGCTCTCGCAGGGTTTGGGGACCTAAGCCAAAACCACGGCCGATTTCAGATGGAATGTGTCTGAAGCGCGGCTCCCTGTGAAACGACATTTCCTCCATTAGAGGCTCGGAAAGAACTCATGCCCATTCCTTCGAAAGCGACCAAGAAGAAGCGCCGTCGTTTCATGCTGCGCCGCAAGCGCACGCTGGATCCGTCGATCGCCATCGACTACAAAAAACCCGACACGCTGAAGCGTTTCATCACCGATCGCGGCAAGATCATCCCGCGCCGCATCTCCGGTGCGACCGCAGCGCAGCAGCGCGACATCACGCTCTCGATCAAGCGCGCGCGCTACCTGGCGCTCCTGCCCGTGGCGGTCTCGCACCGTCCGGAGCGCGGCTTCGCCGGTGAGATGGCCGCGGCCAACGCCGGCGGCTTCCGCGACGCGCCCCGCATGGGTGGCCCGGGCGGTGGACGCTTCGGCGACCGTCCGTTCCCGCGCGACCGTGACGACGGCGACGGCGAAGGCGGCGGCGGCTTTGGCGGAGACGATCGTGACGACGGACCGCGCGGCGGCGGCCGGGGTCGTGATCGCGACGACGGCGGGGAGGATTGATCGATGTCTCGTAAGTGCCTGACTGGAAAAGGCGTGCAAGTGGGCCACCGCGTGTCCCACTCCAACATCAAGACCAACCACCGCTTCTTGCCGAACCTCCAGAAGAAACGCTTCTGGAGCGAGACGACGAAGCGCTTCATCTCGCTGCGCGTCAGCACCTCCGCGATCCGGACGATCACCAAGATCGGCGTCGACGCGTTCGTGCGTAAGTTCGGCACCAAGCAAACCTGAAGGGAATCAATCATGGGTCGCGCAGACAATCGTTGTTCCCTGAAAATGCGTCAGCGCAAGGCATGGCGGAAGAAAAAAGCCCGCATCGCCAAGAAGATCGAGGCCGCGAAGGCGGCCGCCGCGCCGGCGAAGAAGAAGAAGTAAGTAAGAAGGCCCTCGCAAGAGGGCCTTTTTCATGGCCCCGCGCGGCAGGCGGGAGCGGCCCGGCAAAACTTGCCGTCTAAAGTTTCGTCAGCCCGCGCCGATTCCTCGGCATGCGCTACCAAACTCTCCTCATCGCCGTCGTGATCCTCCTCGCCCCGCGAGCCCTCGCTTACGAAGGCTGGGAAAGCGGCGCGCACGTCGGCTACGCGGTCGCCCAACGCACGACGACGGGCTTCGACAACGTCGGAGGCAGCCTCGCCTACTTCGACCTCGCCCGCCGTTTCAGAGGCGATGTCGCGGCCGGCATGCGCACGATGATGCAGGGCGGCCGCGGCTCCTCCTCCGAATACTACCGGCTCGGCGTCGGCCCCTACGCGAGCTACCGGGCCACCGAGAAGGTCGCCGTCGAGATGGCACTCTCGCGCTTCAGCGAGAGCGCTTTGGACGCTGGCGGCGAGCGCACCTACAAATCCTCAGGTTACGGGGTCATGTTGGGCTGGGAGCGGCGCACATACGCCGCCGAGCGTCTCACGATCTCCTGGGGCGGCTTCGTCGGCTGGCACCAAGGCCGCCTCGACGCGGTCGCGGCGACCTCCGGGCGGGGCTTCCGGACGGGTGCGGCGAACACCGGCCTCACCCGCGGGCTCGCGCTCTCCATGGCATTCAGGCCGTAGGGATGATCCCGAGGCTTGCCTTTCCGCGCCGGGCGCTGTAAGAGCAGGGTTTCACTCGGAAGGCATCTCGCCCCGAACAGAGAGGGTCATCAGCAGTGGCACACCACAAGTCGGCCATCAAGCGCATCCGTCGCAACAACCGCGCGAACGTGCGCAACAGCCAGTACCTCACCGCCGTCCGCACGGCCGTGAAACGCTTGCGTCTCGCCGTCTCGAGCGCCGCCGCCGGCACGATCGAGAAGAGCACGGTCAACCCGATGTTCGTCAAAGCCCAAGGGCTTTTGGCCAAAGCGGCCAACAAAGGCATCATCCACAAGAACAACGCCTCGCGTAAGATCGGCCGCCTCTCGGCGCTGCTGAAGACGCTCGACGCGAATTTCGTCGCCCCCTCGGCCACCCCGCCGAAGAAGAAGGCCGGCGTCGCCAAGGCGAAACCCGCAGCCGCCGCCAAGCCGGCCGCTGCCGCCGCCAAGCCGGCCGCCGCCAAGCCGGCCGCCGCGAAGAAGGAAGCGGCGCCCAAAGCTGCTCCCAAGCCGAAAGCCAAAAAGTAACTTTGGCCTACGGGTCCGCCTTGCGAAGGGCGGGCTCACTGCTGAGTCTGCATCTGCCCAGGGGATCCTCGACGAGAGGGTCCCCTTTCCATTTTGCGGTCTCTGCGTCCTCAGAGGACGCAGAGACGTCTAGGGCTTCTTCGCTTCCGCCCACAGCGCTTCCAGCTCATCCCGCGCCATCGCGGCCACCACTTTCCCCTTCGCCCCCGCAATCCCTTCAAGCTTCTCAAACCGCCGCAGGAACTTTTTATTGCCGTCCATCGCAACGGTCTCCGGATCCAAATCCAAATGCCGGCACAGCTGCGCCAAGGAAAAGTAGACGTCTCCGAGCTCTGCCGCCGTCTTCGCCGCGTCGAACTCCTTTCGCGCGAACTCCGCCTCCAGCTCGACGAGCTCGGACTTCAACTGCGCGAGGACTTCGGTCGGATGATCCCAGTCGAACTTGATCGTCTTGGCGATCTTGCCGATCTTCACCGCCTGCGCCGAGGCCGGGCTCTTTTTTTCGGCCTCGGCGAAGGTGCCGGCGGCCTTCGGCGGCAGGGCCTTTTTCTCCGCGGCCTTGATCTCCTCCCACTTGCCGGCCGCGCCGCCGAAGACGTGCGGATGGCGCCGGACCATCTTCTCGTCGATGCCGCGGATCACGTCCTCGAGCGTGAAGGTCTCTTCGTCGCTCGCGATTTGCGCGTTGAGAACGACCTGGAGAAGCACGTCGCCGAGCTCGTCGCAAATCGCACGGGGATCGCCTGCGCTCATCGCATCGGCGGCCTCGTACGCTTCCTCGAGCATGTAACGGCGGAGCGTCCGATGATTCTGCTCTCGGTCCCACGGACAGCCGGTGGTCGGATGCCTGAGCGCCGCGATCGTCCGCATGAAGTCGGCGAATGCCTGGTGCGCGCCGCTCAAGGTTTAGCCTCGACCAGGCTCGGCAGGAAGAGCGGGTTCCGCGGCAAACCGAGGAGCATGATCGCCGTGGCCGCGACGTTGCCGAGCGTGCGCGGCTCGGCGTTCGTCAGCGCGAATCGGTGCATGCCAGGCCCGATCAGATAACAGGGAACCGGCGCCAATGTGTGCGCCGTCTTCGGCCGCAGCGTCCCGGGCGCGGGCGCCGCCTTTTCCCAGTTGGGGAAGTCCTTCTCCTTCTCGTCGAACATCTCGTCGGCGTTGCCGTGATCGGCGGTAATGATCAGGGTCGTCCCGGTCTCCGCGGCGACCTTTGCCAGGCGGCCGACCTCGCGGTCGACGACCTCGACCGAAGTGATCGCGGCCGCGAGATTGCCGGTATGCCCGACCATGTCGCCGTTGGCGAGGTTGATGCGGCCGAAGTCGAAGGTGGCGCGGCGCATGCGGTCGATGGCGACGTCGGCGATCTCCTTCGCCTTCATCTCCGGCCTTTCGTCGAAGGTGATGTCGCGGTCGGAGGGGATCTCGACGTATTCCTCGCGCGTCGGGTCGAGATACCCGCTGCGGTTGCCGTTCCAAAAGAACGTGACGTGCCCGAATTTCTGCGTCTCGCTGCAAGCGAGCTGGCGCGCGCCGAACTCGAGCAGATACTCAGAGAGCGTGTGGTCGATCGCGGGCGGCTCGACGAGGTAGTGCTGCGGGATCTGCAGGTCGCCGTCGTATTGCATCATGCCGGCGTAGAAGACGTCGGGGCGCGGGCCACGGTGGAAGGGGGCGAAGTGCTCCTCGGTGAAGGCGCGCGAGATCTCGATGGCGCGGTCGCCGCGGAAGTTGAAGAGAACGACGGCGTCGCCGTCCCCGATCGTGCCGACGGGGACTCCGCCCTTGGCGACGACGAAGCTCGGGAGGTATTGGTCGGTGAGCTTCGGGTCCTCGCGGAACGCCGCGATCGCCGCGGGCAAAGACGGGAACTGCCGGCCTTGGCCCAGGACGTGCGCGTGCCAGCCGCGCTCGACCATCCGCCAGTCGGCGTTGTAGCGGTCCATCGTGATCTGCATGCGGCCGCCGCCGCTCGCGACTTGGACGTCGAACGTGTCGCAGCGCAGCTCGGCCATCACGCGCTCGAGGCGGTCGACGTAGATCTCCGCCGAACGCTCGCCGACGTCGCGGCCGTCGAGGAGGGCGTGGACCCGTACGCGGACCGCGCCGTCGCGCTTCGCGGCGCGAAGCATCGCGTAGAGATGATCCTCGTGGCTGTGCACGTTGCCGTCGGAGAGGAGGCCGAGGAAGTGCAGCGTGCCTTTGCCCGGCCGCGCGCGGCCGACGCTCGCTCGCCAGGCCTCGCTCTGGAAAAGGCTGCCGTTCTGGATGGCGAGCTGCACAAGCTTCGCGCCCTGGGCGAAGATCCGCCCGGCGCCGAGGGCGTTGTGGCCGACCTCGCTGTTGCCGATGTCGTCGTCGCTCGGGAGGCCGACGTAGGTGCCGTGGGCCTTCAGCGTCGTATACAGGCCCTGGCTCTTCAGACGGTCGAGCTCGGGGGTCCGGGCGAGCGCCACGGCATTGCCGAAGCGCGAGGCCCGCAGCCCGATCCCGTCCATGACCACCACGAGCACACGGTTCAGCTTGCTCATCCCCATTCTCTCCTCGTCTTCTAGCCTCTAGAAGTAGCTCAAAGCCTTGACGTCCGGTACATTTGAAGTATGAGCAACCACAAAAAGTGCCTGCCTTTCCTCGCCTCCGCCTTGATTTTGGCCAGCTGCAAGAGCACCGGCGGCGACGCCGACCTCAAGGACGCGGCGATAGGTCCGGGGCTCACGGAATCGTTGACCCTCGACAAGGAGACGGCGCAGGAGCTCTACCTTCTGATGCTGAAGGTGGAGACGAACTCGGGCGCGATGGTGCCGAAGGACCAACTCCATTCCTCGCGCGGCGTGGCTTTGTGCCGCTCCGATGCGGGGCTCGAGAGCTGCCAGGCCTTCGTCCGCTTGGCGACGAGCGAGCTCGCGGCCCCGCAGCCTTTGCCCGAGGCGCAGACGGACGTCCTGTTCAAGTTCGCGAAGAAGGCGCGCCCCGAGCTGGAGAAAGAAGGTACCTGGCTCACCGACCTCGCGTGCGACTATCTCGGAAAGAAGAGCCCGCCCTACGCGGTCGAGGACGTGGGTTGCCGTCTGGAGCTGCCGCGGACGACGAAAGAGGCGGTCTTTACCGAGCCTACCGCGGTCGAGCTGGCCGAGGCGTTGCGCGGTGAGGCGCAGTCTTTCTCCGACAACGGCGCGCTGGTCTCGGGCTCACTCGCCTGTCGCTTTCAGCCGGACTCAGATCGCGTCGCCTGCATGGTGCGCGCGACGAGCAACGGGGTTTTGGGCGAGAAGGTGACGGAAGTCTCCGGACGCGAGGCGCCGGGAGTGGCGCGAAAGATGCTCGAGGCGGCGCTGGATCATGCGCGGCTCGCGAAGGGGCAGAAGGAAGTGGGGAAGAAGCCTACCGAGGTGACGGGCGCGCTCGTGTGCTTGGTCGAGGCGGGGAAAGAGCCGGGGTCTCGGAAGTATCACTGCCGGGCGGCGCTTTAACGCCGCGGCGGCCGAAGAGCTGCGCCACCAATCCAGCGGCGGCGAAAGCCAGCGCTAGCCCAAGGGACACCGAAAAGGGCGTCCCTTCCCACTCACCGTTCCCGGCGACCACGAGCCCGCTAAGGCCGGCAACGAGGAGCAGCTGCGCGGCAAATGCGAACAAAACCCATCGCGTTCCTGACCTCGTTGCGGCGAGCACTTCCGCCACGATGGCGACGAGCGCGGCGACGAGCGTCACTGGCTGATCGGCGAGCCGCCAGCAGTGAAGCGGACCGTGGGAACCGACGGCGTGGATCGCGCACCCTAGGAACGCCATGGCCGTCAGGGCGGCGGCCATGGCCGAGCTCGAACGTTGGAGCAGGAGGGAGGCGGGCATTTAGGGTGCGGCGGCCACGGCCGCCAGCTTCATCACCATCTTCACGTAAGCCCGCACGCTCGGCGCAAACTGCGACACCGGAAACCGCTCGTTCGAACCGTGAAACGTCGACACCACGTCGACCGTCACGATCGCCGGAGTGACGCCGTAGGACGGCACCCCCGCCAACGCCGTAAGACCCAACGAAGACGGGTCGCGCGTATACGTACTGTCCGTGCCGCCCGGAATCATGAAGGGCGTCGCGATCGAGCCGGCAAAGCTCTTCTCCACGGTGTCGGCGATGGCTTTGTAGTAAGGGCCGTCGACCGGGCTCGAAGTGAAATTCCAGCCCGTCAGCGTCTTGATGTCGACGCCCGCCAAGCTTTGCGCCGCGAAGTGCGCTTTCAGCGCCTTCACGAAGGTCTCCGGATGACTCGGTTTGCCGGGGCCGGTGGGCTCGAGGTCGATCAGGCGGCAGTCAAGGGTGAGCTTCGCCGCGCCGGCGGCCTGTGCGTCGAAGCCGGTCCAGGTACAGGCGGTGCGGAAAAGCTTGTCGATGCCGAAGCGGCTCGCCAGGGCGTCGAAGGCTTTCTGCCCGAGCATCGTGTCGATCTTGTCGAGGTATTGGTCGAGGTTCTCGACCGCCGGCACGATGCCGCCGAGAAGATCGTGATGCTTCGCCGCCGTCGAGAGAAGGCGGCGCGACGCGGGCGTCAGCTTGTAAGCGAAGGCCTTCGGTAGGCTGGGCGAGGTGAGCGGCGGCACGGCGCCGAGCGCCTGCGCGCCATAGGCCATCGCGTCGAGCGCCGAGATGCCGGCAAAGGACGAGCCGTGACCGGTGGTCGCGGTCGACAGCGCCACTTCGATCACGCCGGCGACGGGCCGCGTGACCTCAACCTTCACCGGGGTCGCGGGACCGGAGGCGCGCCACGCGCTCTTCCGCTTCTCCCAGAGAGGCGTCGGATCGAAAGCGTCTTTCAGCAGCGCGTCGTCGAGGTCGGCGGAGCAGGTGAAGCGCATTTTCGCGCGCGAGGGGACCACGTTGGCCTTGGTCTTCTCGGTGGAGGCCGACTCGATCTTGCAGGCGGCCGCGTCAGCCTTGGCTTTGTGCTTGAGGCGCGTCGCGGCGACGTCTTTGGTGGTCGGTGTGATACTCAGCGCCGCCAAGGTCTTGAACGCCGTCGTGGCGTCCTTCGCCGAGACCTCGAGCCAGGCGCCGCCGCGCTCTTCCGTGCCGATGGCGTGGAGGGTGGAAGCGGTGCCCAGAGCGCCGCGGATGCCGAAGCCGCCCTCGTTCAGGACGACGAAGGGCTCGCGCAGCTCGGGAGCCTTGCCGCCCGGGAGCGCTTCCTTCATCAGCCCGCGGATGCCGATCGCGTCGTTCTCCTCGTCGGCGGTCGCGACGAAGTACACGGGGACGGGCGGCGTGACGTTGCGCAGCTTCATGAGGCCGAGTGTCAGCGCCTGCATGATGCCGATGTCCTTCATGTCGATCGCGCCGCGGCCGAAAATCACCTTCTCGCCGTCGATCTCGGTGATCGCGCCGCTGAAGGGGGCGTCGGGAGCGCCCTCGATCTTGCGCCATTCCTCGGCTTCGGCGTGGACCACGTCCATGTGATTCATCAGGACGATGCCGCGACCGGCCGCGCCAGTCGCGTTCGGATCGCGGAGCGCGGGCCAGCCGGCGATCAGATTCGAGCGCTGCGCGCCCGTCGCGTCGTCCGTTACGGTGACGACGCGGTAGGGCACGCCCATGGCCTCGAACATCTTGCCGAGGAAAGCGGTCGCCTGGTCCTCGTTGCCAGGAGGATTCACGGTCTTGATGCGGATGTACTCGCCGAGGCAGGCCTCGAAGACCTTCGCCAGCTCTTCCTTGCCGGTGTCCTCGATCCAGTCGTACTGCGCGAGGGAAGGCAAGGCGGCGAGGCAGCCGCCTTCGGTCGCGACGCTGTCGGCTACGCCTTCGTCCTTCAGTCCGGCGCTGGTGCTGCCGGCGGGGCGGCAGGCTTGCGACTGGGCGGCGAGGAGGAGGGCCGCGAAGCTCAGGGACTTTTTCACGGAGCACCTCCGTCGTTCGCCATGATCTTCGGCTCCGTGACGATGCGGCAACCGAGGTGCGGCTGGCCTTCACGAAACTCCGCCTCGAAGGGCGGATTCAAGGTCGTCGGATCGACGCCCGGCAAGTACTGAGCCGCGAGCTCCTTCGTCTCGGCGGCCTTGCCGATGCCCTTGACGCGCTTCTTCACCGTGTCGATCTCCGCGGTGACGGCGAGAGCGGTCACGTACATGTTGGTGCGCGCGATGCAGGTCTTGTGGTCCAGCTTCGTCAGGAAGACGCAGGAGCAGACCTCCTTCGCGTACATGCTGGTGAGGAGGCCGGATTTCAGCGCGTAGATGATGGCTTCCTTGTTCTTCT
This sequence comes from Pseudomonadota bacterium, assembly GCA_031416315.1. Classification (GTDB taxonomy): domain Bacteria; phylum Bdellovibrionota_B; class Oligoflexia; order Oligoflexales; family CAIYRB01; genus JANOTL01. The sequence goes on along the minus strand of JANOTL010000098.1, from coordinate 25,970 downwards.
CGAAGGCGCTCTGCGCCGCCGGGCCGGAGGCGCCGACGCCGCTCATGGCGTCCGCAGCCGGGGTAGCGGCGTCGGCCGCCGCATCGGCGCGCAGGGCCGAGCTCGGCTGATTCGCATTCGGGGAGCGGCAGCCTGCGAGAGCGAGGAGCGCCGCGACGGCTAGGAGCTTGGAGTTTTTCACGTCGGGTTCCCTCCCACGCCGAAGTGCGTCAAGCACGGATAGAGCAGCTCGCCGAACTTCGGGATCTTGGTGTTGTACTCGAGGTCGGCGCCGGTGCGGACCACGACCAGATCTTGCGATGGAATGATGATGATCAGCTGACCGTAGTGGCCGAGGGCCGCGTACATGTCCGGAGGAAAAGACGGGTAGGAGCCGACGTCGAAGCCTTTGGCGCCGATGTTGAGCCACCAGGTGAGCCCATAGACGCCTTCGGAGAGCATGTTGGTGATCTTGGTCGCCTCGCTCAGATAGGACTCGCCGGGAGTTCGCGTCTGCCCCACGTAGCCTTCCGGGAGAAGGCGGGTCTCCTTGTACGTGCCGTCAGCTTGCCTGACGCTCCAAACCCCGTCGCGAAGCATCAGATACCCGACCTTCGCCATGTCGACGAGCGACATCTGCACGTAACTCGAGCCGACGTAGGTGCCGGCGCCGTCCTGCTCGAACGCGACCTTCGGCGAAAGACCGAGCGGCTCGAAGAAGAGCTTCCAAGGCATGCGGTCGTAGTCGCAGCCCGGCGTGACCTTGCACGAAGCTTTGAGCACAGCCCACACGAGGCTCATGTCGCCGCTCGAGTAGTTGTAGATCTTGCCCGGCCCCGGCTCGACGAACTTCTGGCTCAAGACGTACTTCGCCATGTCCTTGTAGCCGGAGAGGTAGACCATCTGCAGGACGTTCGAGCCGACGATCCCGGCCTCGTAGGACTCGGACCACGCGAGGCCGGAGCCCATCTCGAGCAGATGGCGGAGCTTCAGATTCTTGAACGACTGGTCCTGGAACGCGTCCCCGGTCGGCGCACGCGGGAGGAAGTCGGCGACGTGATCCTCGAGCGTGAGCTTCGCGCCCGAGGGATTTTGCAGGCCGGCGTGGATGGCGGCGCCGACGATCGCCGACGTCACGCTCTTCGAGGACGACCAGATCGGGTGGACCCGGTTCTCGTCGAAGGGCTCTTTGGCGACGGTGAAGAGGAATTTGCCTTGATGGAGCACCGCGACGCCGTCGGAGCGCAAAGTGCCCTTGCCTTGACCGAGGCCCAGGAACTGCATGAATTCGCGGCATTCGGCGCGCTCGAGCAGGGGCTCGGCGATCGACAGCGGCGTTTTCGCGAAGCTCGGCTGAGGCCACGGCGTGGCGCTCGCCGAAGTCGCGGCGGCGGTCGCCCAGAGAATCGTAGTGACGAAAGCGTAAGCCCGCATGCGGGTGCGTCTCCGATGAAATGGATGGAGTCCCGCCATCATATCATCTTAGCGCGCAGCCACTTACCCGCGGTGCACTTCGTCGATCACCCAATGCAATGATTCCGGGGGGATGTGGGGCAGAAGGCCGTGGCCGACGTTATAGACGTGGCCGCGCATGCCGGCTCCCTTGACGTCCTCGACGAGCTGCCTGGCGCGAGCGCGCACGGTCTTCTCGTCGGCGATGAGCTGCTGCGGGTCGAGGTTGCCTTGCATGCTGACGTCGAGCCCGACGCTCTTCAAGGTCTTGGCGGCGTGGCCTAGGCGCGTGCGCCAGTCGACCGAGATCATGTCGACCTCCAAGCCCTGGAGCTCGAACATCTTGTCCAAGCCTTGGCCCGGGTAATAGATCGCCGGAACGCCGCTCTTGCGGATCTCGCGCAGGACCTTCGCGACCGACGGGAACGCGTACGCACGGTAGTCGGCGCCGGTGAGATTGCCCGCCCAGGTGTCGAAGAGCATGAGCGCGTCGGCACCGGCTTTCACCTGCATTTTCAGGTAATCGATGGTGACGTCGGCGATGTGGTCGAGAAGTGCGACGAAGGTCTCGGGCTCGCGGAACAAGAGGCGCTTCACCTCGGTGAAGTTCTTGCTCGAGGCGCCTTCGACCATGTAGCTCGCGACGGTGAACGGCGCGCCGGCGAAGCCGATCATCGTCTGCTCCGGCCGCATCGACTTCTTCGTCAAGGTGATCGCGTCGCCGACGTAGCCTAGGTCCTTCTCCGCGTTCGGGCGCTTAAGGCGCTTGACGTCCTCGGCCGTCCGCACCGGCGGCGCGAGCTGCGGGCCTTCGTCCTTCGCCAGCGTGAAATCCTGGCCCATGGCGGCGCAGGGGATCAGGATGTCGGAGAAGATGATGGCGGCGTCGAGGTCGTAACGGCGCAAAGGCTGCAGCGTAACCTCCGCGGCCAGAGCCGGCGTCTGGCACATCTCGACGAAGCTCACCTTCGCCCGGACCTCGCGGTATTCCGCCAGATAGCGGCCGGCCTGGCGCATGAACCACACGGGATTGCGGCTGGGCTTCTCGCCGCGCGCGGCTTGGACGAGGGGCTTTTGGATCGTGGTCATGGGCAGCTTTTGCCTCGTATTTGGAGGGGAGATCTTAGCATGGGAAAATGGCTGGAGGCCCGGCCTCCGGCCCCGCCATTTTCCAATGTCATTCTCCCCCAAGAGTCCCAGTATCTCCACCCAATCGTCACACCGCGACACCGTGACCCAGCTCGAGCACCGCCTCCTCACGCTCGAAGCAGAGCTGAAGGAAATGGCGCGCGGCGGCGCCGTCGGTCAGACCGCGTTCATGCGCCGCCTGAAGCGCTTGGGCAAGGCGCACAACGACGTCTCGACCTTGCGCAAGATACTCGTGAATGGCGTCGGCGAGGATCGCAGCGACGCGGTGCAGGAGCTGACGGGCCTTCCGGCGCTCGAGACCCTGACGCCGCAGGAGCGCGCGATGTGCGACGAGCACCTCGCGGCGCGCGCGGACGGGGACGAGGCGCTGGCCGAAGAAGCCGAAACGGTGCACCGTTGGCTCGATCAGGCGGTGCGCGGCAAGGCGCTGGCCCTGGGCTCGATCTTCCGGCTAGCGAAGCTGCGGAAGCTCATCGACAAGCACGGGCGCAGCGGTCAGGCCTTGGAGGCCACGGGCGAGGCGCAGGAGCGGCACGCGGAGAAGCTCGTCGCGGCTTTCGGCGTGGCGGGCAAAAGGCGCGAAGCGGCGCGGTCGACCCTTGATCGGCTGGTCTCGCTTTACCGCGAGCTCGATCAAGCGTTGGTGCGCGTCGCGCGGCTCCGCACCGCGTATCGTAAGGAAGAGGCGAAGGCGACGAAGCTCGCGGGCATGATCCGCGTGCGGCGGCAGAAGCTCCTGACCGAAGTGACGGCGCCGTTCTTCCCGCCGCCGCCGAGCGAGCTCAACCGAGCCCGCGGCGAAGCCGAGAAGATCGTGGCGCCGCAACTCCAAAAGGCTCGGCAGCGACGCGCGACGATCGAGCGGTTTTGGGAGGACGTCATGGGCCGCGCGAAGGCGCAGCCGGCCGCGGCGAGCGTCGAGGCCGCGCAGCGCCTCCTGCGACCGGAGCAGGCGCTCGAGGACGTGTGGCGGAAGACGCGGGCCGAGCTGCGCAAGGAGATCGCGCCACGCGGCGAGGCGCCGCAGGTGGGAACCTCGCCGCGGGAAGTTCCGGCCGAGCCCGCCCTCGGTCCCGTCTTCGAGGAGCTCGTGCCATGAGCGCCAAAGCCCTCTTCGAGCGCTGGGATCATGAGCTCGCCGCGATGGAGCTCGAGATCGCGAGCCTCGCGCAGAGCTCGGGCCACGGCCCGCGCACCGCACGTCGCGATCTCCTGTCGCGCAAGACGACCGCCTTGCGCGCGGCGGCGCGACTCGAGCGCGTTCTGAAGGCGCTGGAGCAACTCACCGCGAAGGAGCTTCTCCTCCTCCCGCGCGAGAAAGCCCTCTTCCACTGGACCAAGACCTACGCCGAAAGGCTCCGCGCCCACGCCGCACGCCGCGGCGACGTGATGACGAAAAACCACTGGCTCCGCCTCGTGCGCGCGCGCTTGGCCATAGGCGTCGCGCGCGTCGACGGCATCTCCGTCGGCGACGATCTCGTCGGCCTGTCGATCCGCAAAGCGAGCCTGGGCAAGACCGAGACCTACCTCGACGGCCAGCTCACGCTCGTGAAGAAGGAGCAGCGCCGCCTCGTCGAGGCCTATCACGAGCTCGCCGTCGAGCATGCGAACCGCGAGGCGTCCCGCGCGCTTGGCGCGCGCCTGGGCGAGACCTGGGACGACGCGCGCGAAAGCCCGATCCTCCGCGGCCTCGCGGATTTCCTGGCCGAGCTGACCGCCGGCGTGCGCGGCGACGCGGCAGCCTCGCGCTTTCTCGCCGTGCATGGCCGCTACGCGCAGAAGTCGGCGACGATGATGAGCTTCTGCCGCGACCTCGTGCTCGGCAAAGCGCGCGGCGGCGCCGAAAGGACCGACGAGCGCCTGCGCCGCGCCGTCCGCCAGCTGAGCGACCTGGAGGATGAGGTGCAGGTCGCGTACGCCGAGATTCGCGCGGCGCGGCTGCCCGAGGCGCGCCCGGTCCTGCCGCAAACCGCGAGAGCGGCCGTGGAAACGTCAAAAATACTGTAATTACAAATACTTGATAGGCGCACGCGAGCGCCGCGGCGGGCGGCGGACGGGGGCGCAAAACGGCGGGGCCGACCAAGGCGCGGTCGAGGTAGGATGCGGTTTCACCCCCAAGGGAGGAACTCCATGCTCCACCTCGTCTTGCTGCTTTCCACCTTCGGCGCGCCGATCGACGCGAAGGCGCCCGTGACCCCTTTGCCGCAGCTGGTCGCCGAGGGAAAAGTCGACACGCAGGTCGTCACCACCGGCGAGGTCAAGACCGTTTGCCAAGAGAAGGGCTGCTGGATGGCGGTCGAAGCGAAGGGGACCGGCGTCCGCGTCATGTTCGCGAACTACGGCTTCTTCGTGCCGAAGGACGTCAAAGGCAAGACCGCGACGCTCTCCGGAAAGCTCGTCAAGAAGGAGCTGTCCGCCGCCGAATCACAGCATTTTCTCGCCGACGAGGGCAAGTCGCCGGCGGAGGTCGCGAAGGTGAAAGGCTCGACGGTCGTCTACCAATTCGTGGCCGACGGCGTCGCCTTCAACTGACGCTCGCGCGGCTTTACATAGCCGGCCGCCACACGTAAATTTTCGGACCCAAGACCCAGGAGCCGCCGCGATGTCGACCCATGCGCCTTTGACCGTCCTGAGCGCGGAAGAGCAGCTCTTCTTCGACGAAGTCCTGAAGTTCGCTAAGAGCGCCATCGGCCCGAAGGTGCTGGAGATGGACGAGAAGGAGGAGCTCGACCGCTCGCTCCTCGGCCAGTTCTTCGAGATGGGCCTCATGGGGATCGAGGTGCCCACGGAGTACGGCGGCGCCGGCGGCAACTTCATGATGGCGATCTTGGCGATCGAGGCGCTCGCGATGGTCGACCCTTCGGTGTCGGTCGTCTGCGACGTGCAGAATACGCTCGTGAACAACATCTTCGGCCGCTGGGGCACCGCCGAGCAAAAGAAGAAGTATTTCCCGCGGCTGGCGACCAAAGAGGTCGGCTCCTACTGTCTGACGGAGGCGAACTCCGGCTCCGACGCTTTCGCGATGAAGGCACGCGCCTTCGATGAAGGCAAGCACTGGCGCCTCTCGGGCAAGAAGGTGTTCATCACCAACGCGAAAGAAGCCTCGATCTTCATCGTCTTCGCCAACGTCGACCCGGCGCAAGGCTACAAGGGCATTACCGGCTTCATCGTCGAGGGTGACATGCCCGGCTTCAAGCTCGGCAAGAAGGAGAAGAAGCTCGGCATCCGCGCCTCGTCGACTTGCGAGGTGATCCTCGACGACGTGAAAGTGCCGAAGGAAAACGTCATCGGCGAGGTCGGCAAAGGCTACAAGATCGCCATCGAAACCCTGAACGAGGGCCGCATCGGCATCGCCGCGCAGATGCTCGGCCTCGCGGAAGGCGCGCTCGAAGGCGCCCTCGGCTACGCCCGCCAGCGCGAGCAGTTCGGCAAGCAGCTGCGCGAGTTCCAAGGCATCCAGATGCAGCTCGCCGAGCTCGCGACCAAGACCGAGTGCGCGAAGCTCATGGTCTACAACGCCGCCCGCTTGAAAGACGCGGGCCTCCCTTTCATTAAGGAGGCGGCGATGGCGAAGTACATGGCCTCCGAGATCGCGGAAGAGGTCGCCTCGCGCGCGCTCGAGGTTTACGGCGGCTACGGCTTCATCAAGGAGTTTCCGGCGGAGAAATTCTACCGCGACGCGAAGATCGGCAAGCTCTACGAGGGCACGTCGAACATGCAGCTGACGACGATCTTCAAATTGATCGATGCCGGAAAAAATTAGCGACGAAGGCGGCTGTGTCCTCTTCCACGCACCGGCGGGCCGGCCGCGGCGCCCTCACCGCGGCGGAGGCAAATTGCCTAGGTCGACCACTTCCCATCGGCCTACGCGCGCCATCCAGCGGCGGTAAGCGCGCAACCGCCCGTTCCGCGTGCCTCGTACCGCGAGGTGCTGCTGGGCGAGGACCGGATGCCGGTGCTAAAGTAAGGGGACCCACGCGAAGGATCCTCGATGAAATTCCCGCTTTTGTGCGCGTGCCTCACCGTTGCGACGCCCGCCTTCGCCGCGCCGCTCGTGAAGCGCACCGATGTCGCGACGAGCTTCGGCGCCGTCGCCTGCGCCGAGACGCCGGACGAGCGGCCTCTGGCCGCCTGGGCCGCCGGCGTCTTCGACGCGCAGATGGACGGCCGCCGCGCCGCTCTACGCGCCGGTCGCGCGCCGACGATGGCGGAGCTCGAGCGCAAAGCCCGCGCCATCGCGCGCGTGCGGCATTTCGCGGGTTACGCGGCCGGGAGCTGTCCCGACGGCAGCGGGTGGGCCGTCGCCCTACCTTCCGCCGAGCCGCTGAAAGTCGACGCGAAGACGGGCGCCCTGCATCTGCCGGCGTCGCTCATCGACGCCTGCGCGTCCTTTCGCGTCGACTTCGCGCCGACCGACGGCTTCACGACGAAGCAACTGGGCGCCGCGCGCACGGTCGCGGCGAAGGACCTCGGCGACGGCGTCCTCGGCGTCAGCTGCCAACCCCCGCGCCCGCGCACGCAGGGACCGGTGCTGTGGTTCCTCGCGCCCGTCGGCAAGGGCCCGAGCGAGATCGTCCCCGAAAGCGCGGCCTTCGGCGGCGGCGGCACGACTCTGCAGCGCCTCGAGTCCTGGATCCTCGCCGTCCGCCGCGCGGCGGGAGCGCAGCCCGTCGTCTTCAAGCGGGAGATGAACGAGGAGGCCTCCATCCTCGCCATCAATCCTTCGCTCAATCACGACCGCGAGCTCTTGAAGAAGGTCGGCGAAAGCCTCGACGCGGGCGAGATCAAACTCCTCGGCGAGAACCGCGTCAAAGGGCGCGACCCCGAGCGCATGGCCTGGCTCCTGTGGAACTCGCCGCGGCATCGCGAGCTGCTGCTGAACGGCTCGGCGACGGTCGCGGGCCTCGCCGCGCGCGACGACCGCGGCGAGACCTTGGTCGTCCTCGTCTTGGGCCAAGATCAGCCGCTGAAGACGGCCAAGGGCACGACGAAGAAGCGCAAAGGATAGGCTATCACGCCGCCGCCATTTACGAATCCGTCGGCTTTTGTCCCGACGAGCGTCTGGCCGGGCTCCTGAAATCTCCGTCCTGATCCGGAACATGCGGCAAACGCCTTGACAGTTGCCATAGCTCCCCTCTGCGCGAAAACGTCAACGCCGTAGCCCCCTTGCGGCGCAACCCCTGCCGGGCCCGCCCCTTGCTCTACGAACGTCGGCGCAGAACGCGCGGCGGGAGCAAAAACGATGCGGGTCTTGAAGTTCCTCTTGGCGGCGGTGACGATGGCGGTGGGATTGAGCGGCGCGGCGCAAGCCGAGACTCTGCCTGGTTTCATCCCGTTCGGCACGCCGGAGTCCTCCGGCACCGGTTGCGCGCAGGGCACGATCGCCTTCAGCCCGACCGAGAGCGCGTTTACCGTCCTCTTCGACTCTTACGTCGCCAGCGCCGGCGCCGGCTCGACGAAAGGTGATGCCACCAAGTTCTGCTTCATCAAGATCCCCGTGACGGTGCCCGACGGCTATCAGATCAAGATGGAATCGGTCGACTACCGCGGCTTCGCCAACGTCTCCCAGGGCGCGAGCGCCCAGATCCAGTCTTGGTTCCTCTTGTCCGGCAAAGGCTTTGCGAGCCTCGGGCAAAGCAAGCCGACGCGGATCGTCGGCGAGCAGGAGCTCGACTTCTTCCGGCGCGACGTTCCCGGCGGCAAGGAAAAGCACCAGTGGTCGCCCTGTGGCGGCGAATTCGATCTGCATCTCGCTTCGTACGTGATCACGGCGGCGAAGAAGAAGGCCCAAGCTTACGTTGCGGTCGATTCAGCCGACGGGGCCGTTGGCCTTCAGGCTGGCGTCAACATGCGGAAGTGCAAGAAGTAACTAAGGCGCGAGATGCGCGGTCTGCCGCGACGGCTCGGCTCACTGCGCCGCGTAAGGCGGCGGCTGCGTCATGATCGGCGTCGAGGCGCAGCCAGCTGCCGCGGGATTCGTGCAGCACGCCTGGAGACGCTCGGCCGCGCGCTTCCAGCCCGCGTTCGCCCAGCCGTTGTAGTTCTGCAGCGCGGCTTCCGCCGGTGGCATCCAGTAACGATGATGGAAATCGTTGGCGCCCGTCGTCGTCAGGTTCGGGCCGTAGACCGTACCCGCCGACTGCTGCGACCACTGCGCGCAGCTGTTGATGTTGCCGACGTTGTGGCACTGCGTGCAGCTCTTGCCCTCGGTGTCGGTCGTGACCGTGCTGGAAATCGCTTTCGAGCGCTCCCAGTTGTAGAAGCCGCGCCGCCCGATGACGCTGTATTTGCCGCCGCGCCCGCTGCCGAACGCTCCCGCTGGGACGATCGGCCCACCGTCCGGGCCGCGGACCTGGTCGATGTAAGGGCTGTGCATCCAAGGGTCGGAGTCGTGGCACTTGTTGCAGCCTTTCGCCGCGGTGTCGTCGGGCCCGAGCCAGAAGCTGGCGGCGGGCACCGCATACGAAGGACCGCCGGGCGGTAGGGCCACTTCGGTCGGCGGCGGGATGCGACGGCCGTCGATCGGCGCCGCGCCGGGCTTCAGCATCTGGAAGAAGCAGGTCTCGCCGCTGACGCGGTTGTGCTGGATGACGGCGATGTCCTCAAAGAGCGGATGCTCGCTGCCGTCGAAAACTTGGCCCGCGTACGTCGACTGTCCGAGGCGCGCGACGTAGCGACGGCAGGTGAAGACAGTGTCCACGTCGGGATGCTCGCTACCGTCTTCGCGGTAAGTTTTCAGGCGACCGACGCGCGCGTACGGAATGCAGTGCCCTTGATTGCCTAAGCCGAGCAAGGCCGGCTTGTCGCAACGGAGCTGGCTCGTCCCGGTGCCGAAGTCGTAGGCCGCGGCCTGCTGCTGAGAGAGGTAAGGCTGGATCTCGGCGCCGTTCACCTTGATCGGCATGATCTCGCCGTCGAAGCAGCTGAAGGGACGGATTGCGCCCAGGCGCTCGGCGCAATGCTGCGCGTGCGCCGTCGCGGTCACCGAGCCGAACTGGACCGGCGTGGCGATGCGCAGCGTCTTGTAGACCGCACGGTTGCCCTCGAGGTCCTCGACGAGCACGTTGAAGAAATAAGGCGACGACGGGTTCATGCCCGTGACGTCGAGCTTCATCTCGCCGGGCTTCGCGCGGCCGACCTCCGTGCCGGCGGCGAAGAGCGTCTCCACGGTCTTGATGTCGTCGGCATCCGAGTAGAACACGCGGTAGACCAACTTGTCGGCCGGCGTCATGTTGTCGACGGCGGCAGTCCAGGTCAGCGTCACCTTCTGCTCGGTGAGCCCGACTTTGCCGAGCGTCGCCGTCGGGATTCCGGGCGGGATGCGGTCGAGGGCCGTTTGCTGCCGCAGCACCGTGTAGACCGAGACGTTGCCGGCCAGGTCGCGAACGACGACGGCGAATTGGTATTTCTTGCCGGCGACCAGGCCGGAGATCGTCGCGCCGGTGAGGTTGGCGCCGAACTCCATCGCCTTGCGGCCGTTGGCGACGACGCGCGCCGCGTCGGTGAAGTCGGTGGTCTCGTCGCCGAGGTAGACGGCGTAGCTCAGCTCGCCGGACGCGGTGAGCTCGTCGGTGGCTTTCGCCCAGGCGAGCTTCAGCTGGTTTTCCTCGACGGCGGAGGCGGAGACGACACCGCCCTCGCCAGGGCTGGGCGGCGCGCGATCGACGACGTGCAAGCGGATGTCGCGGTCTTTGACGGTCACCGAGAAGCGGTAGTCGCCGGTCGCTCCGATCGGCAGGCTCTCGTAGGCGCGGCTCGCGATCTCGGTTCCGTCCTCGCCGACCGCGACGAGGCGGGCTTGCAGCGTGCCGCCGACCGGGACGTTGGCGAGCATGCCGCCGAACTGGCCGCTGCCGTTCCAGGGATAGCTCGCCTCCTGCTCCGCGGTCGCGGCGTTCGCCGCCGTCCCGCGCCATCTCAGCCTGAAGGTGACGGTGTCCGCCCAGCGGTCGGGCGCGGTCACCGGCGGCACGGCGGGCTTTTCCTTCAGGCCGCCGTCGAGCCAGGCTTGCAGCGTTTGGATCTCGGCGGGCGCGAGCCGCGGGTTGCCGACGGGCGGCATCGGCCGTGCTTGATCTTGGACCCGCAGAAGAAGCTCCCGCACGGCGTCGGCCGGGGTCGGAAACCGCGACTTCACCGGCCACTTCGTCAGATCGTAGGCATTGGTCTCGCCGTGGCAGGAGACGCAGTGGTTTTTCAGAGTGTCGCGCACCGTCTCGTACGTCGGCGTCGGGTCGATCGGCTCGGTGCCGTCGCCCGCCGCCGCAATCGTGACCTGGATCGCATAGGTCGCGTCGCGCAGAAGCACGGCCTGACTGCCGGGGCCATTCGGGATCACGCCGCCGGGACCGGGGACGACGCCCGAGCCGGAGCCCGTGGGCGCGCCGGGGCCTGGCCCAGGACCAGGACTGGGCGACGTCGTCTTGGTCGACTCGTCGTCGTCTTTGTCGAGGAGCTTGCAACCGGAGACGATGGGGATCAGGGCGGCGATGAGCAGCGCGAAGGCGGTGCGAACGCGGCAAGCTTTGGCAGGCATGCGCCTATTTTATCATGCCGGCCGCGAAACGACAGAGCCGCCAAAAAGCCTGTCAGCCTTTGGGCTTGCAGAGGAAGGGGCAGGCCTTGTCCCCGGCGTCCGGCACGGGCGTCACGGACTTGCCGGCGTCCCGCCAGTCGGCGAAGCCGCCCAAGTTCTCCGCCTTGTAGCCTTGCTCTTTCAGCTGCTCGACGAAGCGGCCCGAGCGACCGCCGCTGGCGCAATAAACATAAATTTGTTTATCTTTCGGCAGGCCCTTCATGATCTCGGCGTAGCGCGAGCCCTTGCCCTTGATCTCGCTCGTGGACAGCCAGATCGCCGGCGCGGCCATGCCGTCTTTGATCTCGTCCATCTCGCGCACGTCGATCAGGATGGCTTCGCCTTTGGCGACCTTGCCGGACATCGCCTCGACGGCGGCCTTGTCGGCGCCGAAGAGCGCGGTCGAGCCGAGCGCGAAGGACAGGAGGGCGAGGGCGAGACCTTGCATGGGAAACCTCATTCGATGAGCGAGCAATCGACGTAAACGTGCTTGGGGGCTTGGGGGAGGAAGACGACGACCGCGGAGCGCGTCTCGGAGGTGGCGTCGTGGCCGAGGGAATCGTGCTTCACGAAGATGGCGCCGTCGTTTTGAAAGACCCGAAACGCGCCGGTCTGCCGGTAAAACAAGAGGCCGCGCACGAGGAAGGGCTGCAGGCCCGCGGGCACGGCGCGGCCGCCGGTATAAAACTCGAGCTCGGTGGTCGAAAGCGGCGCAAACGCCGCCTGGTCGAGCTTCGCGACCGCCTCGCGCTCCTTCTTCACCGGGACGACGCGGTCCTCCGGCACCTCGGGTGCCGACGCCCAGCTCGCCGCCGGGAAGGCGTACCAAGGCTCGCGCTTCTTCGCGTCCTCCTCGTAGGCCGCGCCGATCGAGCGGTTCTGCTCGCGGCACTTGGCGAGCTCGTCGCCTTTCTTACCGGTCTCGTTGCAGAATTGCGGCGCGTCCTTGCCGTCGTCGTCGGCGCTCGGATCCTCGAACACCATCGGCAAGGCTTCCTCTTCGCCCGGTTTCGGCGTGCTGACGCAGGCCGAGCAAAAGCAAAGCAGGAGGGCGAGGCGTAGAGCGTGAGCCATGGTGTCTCCGAAGGATCCGCGTGGGGGCGTGAATCCTTAATATTACGAGGGTTTGGCGGAATCAATAGCGCGTCAGATGAGGAGCTTCGGCCTCGATCCAGGCAAGGATGCCGCCCGCGAGGCTGACGGCGCCCGTAAAGCCGCGCTGCGCCAGGAGAGCTTGCGCTCGGGCGCTGCGCGCGCCGCTCTTGCAGTGGAGGACGATCATCGTGTCCCGAGGCAAAGTTTCCAGAAATCCGAGCGCCCCGCGCTCCAGCTCGGGCAGGGGGAGGAGGCTCGCCGCCGGAATCCGGCAGATCGCCGCTTCGGCCGCCGCGCGCACGTCGACGAGCGTCAGCTTTTCACCTTGACGGAGCCGCCGCGCCAGGTCCGCGACCAGAATCTCCGGCACGGCCGGCGCCGCCTGAGGTAGAGCGCAGCTGACGGCGGACTCCTGGACGGTCGTGATCGAAGGGTGCGCCCCGCACACCGGGCAATCGGGGTCTTTGCCGAAGCGGAGCTCCTGGAAGCCCAGATCCAAGGCGTCGTAGGTCACGAGCCGCCCCATCAAGGGCGTGCCGATGCCCAGCGCCAGTTTCAGCGCTTCGGTCGCCTGCAGCGCCCCGATCTGCGCCGGCAGGACGCCGAGCACGCCGCCTTCGGCGCAGCTCGGAACTTGCCCGGGCGGCGGCGGCGCTGGGAAGAGGCAACGGTAGCAGGGCCCGTGCGGCGCATAAAAGAGGGAGGCCTGGCCGTCGAAACGGAAGATCGAGCCGTAGACGTTGGGCTTGCCGAGGAAGACGCAGGCGTCGTTGACGAGAAAGCGCGTCGCGAAATTATCGGTGCCGTCGACGACGATGTCGTACGGCGCGAGGATGCGCTCGACGTTCGTGGCGTCGAGACGCTCCGCATGCAGGTTGAAGGTCGTGCGCGGAGACAGCGCGGACAGCCGCTCTTTCGCCGCTTCGAGCTTCGGCCGGCCCGCGTCGCGATCCGAGTAGAGGACCTGCCGCTGAAGATTCGACGTGTCGACCACGTCGAAATCGACGAGCCCCAGGGTGCCGACGCCCGCGGCGGCGAGGTAGAGGCTCACCGGCGAGCCCAGGCCGCCGGCGCCGATCACGACGATACGCGCCGCTTTGAGCCGTTTTTGGCCCTCGACGCCCACCTCCGGCAGGAGAAGGTGTCGGCTGTAGCGCGCGGCCTCCGCGGGCTCCAGCGTCAGCCCCTGGGCGCGTTCGGCAATCGTGCTTGCGACCGGTAGCAAGGGGAAGACCTCGCGTGATATGGACTTCCGGGTCTTGGCACAGCCCGCGTGAGCACGCAATTCGAATCGGGAGTCGCTTTGAGCCCCGCCCGTATGATCGACCCGAGCCTCATCGCGGAGGAGTTTCGCCGCGACCTCGCCGTACGCGTCAAAGCGCTGCCCGAACCTCTCACTTTGGTCGGCTTCCTCGCGACCGACTCGGCGCCGTCCCTCACTTATGCCAGCTACACGAAGATCGGCTGCGACGACGTCGGCATCCGCTTCGAGATGCGCAACGTCAACCGCCACGAGATCGAAGGCGCCATCGAGGCGGCGAACGTCGACCCGAAAGTGCACGGCATCATCGTCTATTACCCGATCTTCACCGTCGAGCGGGACCGCTACGTCAAGGACCTCGTCGACCCGCGCAAGGACATCGAGGGTCTGCACTCGTTCTGGGCGCGCAAGCTCTACCACAACGAGCGCCACGTCGACGGCGACCCGGCGAAGAAGTCGATCCTCCCGTGCACGCCGCTCGCCGTCATCAAGCTGATCGCCGCAGGCGGTGTCGCCCCGAAGGGGAAGTCGATCACCATATTCAACCGCAGCGAGGTCGTCGGCCGCCCCTTGGCCGCGATGCTCGCCAACGACGGCGCGACCGTGCATTCGTTCGATGTCGACGGCCCCCTGCTGTTCAAGTACGGCCTCGAGGAAGACACGAAGATCACGCGCGAGGCGGCCTTGGCGCAGGCGGACATCGTCATCACCGGCGTCCCGAGCCGCTCTTTCCCCCTGGTTCAGGCGGCGGAGATCCGTCCAGGCGCGCTCTGCATCAACTTCTCGACCTTGAAGAACTTCGCGCCGGAGATTCTGGAGAAGGCGAGCACCTTCGTCCCGCGCGTCGGCCCGATGACGGTCGCGATGGCCTTGCGCAACACCCTGCGACTCTACGAGAACTATCACCGGAAGGGCCGCGCATGAGCCTCGTGACCCTAAAGCTCGAGGACTACCTCGCGCAGCTCGCGTCCGAGGCCGGGACGCCAGGCGGTGGTGCGGCGGCGGCGCTCACGGGGGCGCAGGCGGCGGCGCTCTTGTCGATGACGGCGCGCATCTCCGGATCGCCGAGCCCACGTCTCCTCTCTGCGTTGGACGCGCGCCGCCAAAAGTTGGTCGACCTCGCGGATCGCGACGGCGTTGCCTTCGGCGCCGTCATGAGCGCGATGAAGCTTCCGCGCGCCACCGACCTTGAGAAAGCTACGCGGTCCACGGCCCTCGACCTCGCGCTCCGCGCCGCCACCGACGTGCCGCTCGCCTTGATGGCCGAGCTCGACACCTTGATCGACGAGGCCGGCGAGGTGATCGCCACGGCGAAAGCGAGCGTCGTTAGCGACGCCGGCATCGCCGTCGAGCTGGCCGCGGCGGCGATCCGCGCTTCGCGCTTCAACGTCGACGTGAATTTGGTCTACTTGAAAGACCCGGTGTTCGCGGAATCGGTCGAGAAGAGCTGCGATGCTTTGCTCGACGGGCTGAAGGTGAAGCGGAAGACGCTTACGGCGGCGGTGAAGGTAGCGCTGAAGCGCTGACTTCCAAGAAGACCATCAACCGTATATCTGCATGCCGATCAGCGTAACCGCATTGGCTAGCGAGTACTCGCTCCCCACCGCGAATAAGTGCTTCTTCGATACGCCGAGCATCGGACTCGCAAGCGGCCACTGACGGATACAGTTGCGGCATCAGTTTGGTCTCGAAGTCATCCTCATCAAACGGATCCGACGAAAACCATAAATAGACCAGATAGAATTCGTTCTCACGCGCAGAGGAGCACGAGAATATCGGCGTCATCTCGCTCACCGGCCAGCGGGATGCCAGCGCGGCTGAGGATGCTTCGCAGTCAGCCAGGGATCGCCATTCCAGTCCATTCTCGGCGTGCAGATAGCGCAGGCGGTCCTGAGCCGAATAATAGTCAACGGTAGCGCGGTATCCGATGCCGTCACGATCGAGACTGAACTCGACAACCTCAAGACCGTTCATGGCGGCGCGAGCTAGGATGCCTCGTTTGACGCCGCTCGGGTCGACAAGCGGCATCTGCCAGCTTGCGTCCACGGAGCGCTTTACAATGTCTCTCGCCCCAATCGAGTCGAGTCGAGCGCGAAACCGCGGCGATGAGGCGATGTTTGACTGGTAGCAGTAAGCCGCGAACGGCGAGCGGCCCACGAGCCGCTCCATCAGAGCCCGCTCGGCCATTAACCCCTCAAGGCAGGAGTCCCACGACCGGTAGTGACCGTCGGTACCCCAGGCCGTTCCGACATCTGAAGTCACCGTCGCGATGCGCTCTGCGGCCACGTAAGTGAGCTGGCCGTCCGAACCCTCACGACCGATGCTCGATGGGACGCAGGCAGCGCCGAGAATTTCTGCGGGCGTGCCAACAGCCAAAGTTTCTCGCGCGAACTGCTCAGCAAAAGCCTGGATACGCGATCCGCAGGCTTCCGCAGTCTGGCCCCGGCCGAGAGATGGAAACTTAAGCTCGTACACGCCTGCAGTCGCGACTTGCGAGACAACCAGCACGCTTAGAACGGCATACATTATTTGCACAACACGAGACCGAATTCCGATCATCGAGCGCTCCTCCCGGCAGTTGGGCACCATGCCTTTGAGTAACTCGATACCCATCGCCCCGCAAGGACCGACGCAGGGTTCTTACCGACTCGTCTCGATCCTCTGGTACCACGGGTAACCGAGTGAGCCTTCTTTGATGCGAAACGTGACCTTGCCGCCGTTCTCCATGTCGTCGTAAACGCGGCGCGAGACCTTGAGCTCGGTCGGCAGGCCCTCGCCCTGATAGCTCGCGGACGGGAAGCCCAGATAGTACCGCTTGCGACCTTTTCGCCCCCGGAAGATCCGGCGGTCGGTGACTGGCCGCTCGACGTCGATCGCGTCGCTGCGATCGAAGGTCGCGTTGAGGTCGCGGACGGCACCGAAACCCGCGGCGAGCACGGACAGAAGGAGCACGAGCAGGCTCTCGGCCAGCACCCATCGCGCGCGCGAGGACCGCCTGAGGAGCAGGATGGCGAAGCCGAATAGGAGTACGAAGAGACCGACCGAGAGAGCGATGCCGTCGAAGATGGCGAGCTCCGGGAAGACGAGCGTCGGGTCTTCGTCGAAGAAGTCGAGCGCAACGCTGGCCGCATAACCGGCCGTCACCGCCACGACGATCTCGACGACGGCGACACGGAGCAAGACGCCGGTCGAGTCCTTCTGCGGCTTCAGATCTTTGAAGGCACCGACCATCGTGAAGAGCTTGTCGAAATCGCCGTTTCGCGGCTTTAGGACGGTCTTCGACCGGATCCAGAGCGCGCGGCCGTCTGCATGGATCAGGTCGAAGCCCTGATCGATCGTCGCGACGATCACGCGTCGTAGCTTCGCGTTCTCTCTCAGACAACTCGCGACCGCGGGATTGTCCGAGACGATGTAGACGTTGTGGTCGAAGGATTCGTCTCCGGTCTGGATCTCCTCGGCGAGTCCCAGGCCCTTGAGCAGGCGATCGAACGTTCCTTCCCGGTGCAGCCAAAAGACCGCCCCCGAGACGAAGGGCGCGCCGAGGTGCATTTCCTCGGTCTTCTTCTTCTCTTGCCCCTTTTTTTTCAGGTCGAGAAGGTAGGTTCCCCCCTTCCCGTCAGGCAACGAGACGCCCGTTTTGCGACGATCACGGAGCTTTACGAAGAAGAAGACGATGCCGATCAGAATTCTGGCGAGGGTCCACATAGGTCCACGATACCAGCGCGGCGTGACGAGAGCCTGCCGATTATTGCGCCGGTGAAACTGGCGCGGATGCGCTGAATTCACTGATGCAGTAAAGGCGTGCGCCTTTCGAGCAGGGCCAGGGCTTGAGCTCGAGCCACTTCTTAGGCTCCTCGGTGAGCCCGATGAAGCCGAGGATGGTCGACGCGTTCGTCGTCCAGTCCTGACAGAAAGAGCCGCCGGGGGCTTGCGTGCCGTCGTCGCGCGAGCCAGACCACGCGTAGTAGTTGAACTGTTGCGAATCCGTCCCTTCGATCAGGCTTCCCGCGTCGTTGCCGCGCTCGGTGACCGCGAAGGTCCAATAGTGGGTAAGGCTGTCGAACAGGGAGTCGCCCGGGTGGTCTTCGCCGGAGTAGTCCAATATCCGCCCCTCGACCTCGATGCGATCAACCGCCGCGGACTTCGCATCACTCAGAATCGCCTGAAACTTACGGCCCGGGAACAAAGTTTGACCGGCGGCCGTGCATTTGGCGTCGGCGCCGGCGAGCCCGCCAAGGTTGCCGTCGTAGCGATCGTCCGTGACGAAGCGGAAGTGAAAGGGCCGGCCGTTGGCCACATGGATTTGGATATTGCCCCAGAGGTCGAACTTCCACTTCTTGACCGGGCGGGAGAGCTGGCGGATGAGGCTGATGATCGTGTCGAACGTGGGGTCGCTCGGCCAGTCGTAGTAGAAGTCAGCGGTCGTCGCGACCGCCGGGGTCTTGCCCGTCTCGTTGTAGGTAACGTCGAAGCTCGCGAGCTTTGTCACCTCGTCGTTCGGCACGCGCACGCCGGCATGCCACGGCGTGAGCATCACCTCTTTGGCGACGACCTCTGGAAAATAACGGGAGCCGTCGATGCGCACGGCTTCGATGACGACGTTTTCGACGTCGGCGACTTCGCTCGCGGCGTTCTGAAGGACGCAGGCGGCCACGCCTTGGCTCTCGTTTTCCTTGTTCACGAACGACGTGCTGGTATCCATGGAGCAGGCCGTGAGAAAGGCGCCGGAGACGTTTGCCGCGACGTCAGCCGGCGCGATGATCTCGGGATCCGGTGCCGGCGCGGCGGGCGCGGCTGCGGCCGGCGCCGTAGGCACGGTCGCCTTCGTCGCGCCGCCATCGTCCGACGAGCCGCCGCGGCACGCCGTCATGAAGACGAGCGTTGCCAGGAACGAGGCGCGTAGGCTTTGCCGAACGTAGGGCATTTCCCCTTATCGGACAAAACCTCGCGCACCTTCAGCCAGGCTAACCATAAGAAATCAATTGCGATTCTGGCTCAAGGCGCCGTCATTGCTTCCACAGCTCGCCCCAGCGACCGCACGATGTTTTGATCCCCGTCGTAACTGCCGCCGTAGGCATCCCCCACGAAGGCGAGCGATTTCGTGCTGCACGGCTTCTTCTCGAGGCGCTCGAGCACGCGGCGATCGGCGTGCGCGGGCGACTGCGCCCAGGCCACGGTCTGGAGCGCGATGCGGTCGTCTTCGCTGACGATGCCCGGATGCAGGATCAGGAGCTTCTTGCGCGCGCGCTTCAGCTGCTTCACGGCTTTGACCACCGCGGGGGCCTGTAAGGACAGCTCGAAGTCGATCGTCGCTTGGAAGCAGACCTCGTGCTCGCTGACGCGGATGATCTGGACCTTCTCTGCCGGGACGACGAGAACGTCGGGGATCTCGATCTGCGGGAGCAGGAGGCGCTCGGAGATGACGACGGCGCTCACCGGCTTCGTCTTGCTCGCGATCTGCAGGACATGCGGGGGCCAGTAGCCGCGCGGGAGCCAGTGCGCCGCGAGCCAGGGCGGCTGCGCCACGACCAGAGTCGGAGCGCGGAAGTCGCCGCTCTCGGCCGCGATCGTCCAGACGCCGTCCGCGTCCTTCTCGGCGCGCGCGATGCGGCTCGAAAGGCGGATGCTCACGGCCTCGGCGACGGCGGGAATGACGAGCAAGGCATTGATCGCCTCGTCCCAGTTGCCGCAGTGCAAGCGACCAGTGTGGAACCCGGAGCGCTCCTGCAGGGCGTTCAGCGTCGAGCTCCAAATGTCGGGGATGCCGTAGGCGCTGCCGAAGTGCTCCATCACGATCGTGGCGGGCGACTTGCGCTGCTTTTTCCAGTAGTGCGAGAAGGGATGCGTCTTGTCGGCGACGGCCTTCATCTCGACGGCGTCGCCTTCTTCGAGGGCGCCTTCGTCCTCGTCATCGTCTTCTAGCGTGCCGGCGGTGGCGCCGGCACGAAGGATTTCCTCGACCTCCGGCCACTGCCGCGAGGCGGCGAAACCGCCGAGGTTGCGCGCGCCTTTCGGCGTGAACCACTGGTCGATGGCGATCTGGTTGATGCGGTTGCCGGCGAGGACGCCGGTGGCGCTTTGGCGCATCGGCGTCAGCGTCGCGAGGTCGGGTCCGTCGGGGTCGAGCTTCAGGGTCTGGTTCCAGAGCTCGAAGAGCGTGTCGGAGACGCCGTTCAGCCCGTAGCTCATGGCGCGGCCCGCGACCGGGGCGGCACGCAAGCGACCGCCGAGGATCGCCTCTTTCTCCAGAATGACGATGCGGATCCCCGGGCGCGCCGCGGCCAGGCGGGCTGCGGTCAAAAGCCCGGAGGGACCGCCGCCAGCGATGATGACGTCATAGGATTCAGGGTTCGCCATTTCCCACATATAGCGGAAGAAAGGCGGCCGAGGCAAGGCGGCAGGAGCCGGCGGCCCGGAATCGCAAGCCCTCGAAAAGGCTGAGATCTCACGACGCCGTGGCCTTGAGCCATTGCCGCTTGTGGCCCGGCGCGGCAGCGATCTTCACCGGCTCGAAGCGAGCGGCGGCAAGCGCCTCGCGAACGGGCCGCGCAACGCTGTAGGTCATCAGGGTTGCGCCGGGGGCGCAAACGGCGCGAACTTTCGCGAACCAGCCTTCGGTCCAAAGGGAGGGCGACTTCTGCGGGGAGAAGGCGTCCTGCCACACGAAGTCGAAGGGGCGGGCGGCGGCGGGGAGGGCGGCGAGCGTGGAGGCATCGGCGACGACGACGGTCCAGGCGAAGGCGGCCCCCTCGGCGTGCCACCTCATCGTCCCATCCGCCTGCGCCGGTGCCCGGCGAAGCGCCGTCGACCAGCCCAGAGCAGCTACGTCCCAATTGGCCTGCCAGGGAGCGACTCCCGACGCGAGCGCCGCGACGAGATCCGCGTCGATCTCCAGGCTGACGATCTCCAGCGGCCCCTTTGCGCCGCCTTCGTGCCACGCGCGCAACGTGTGGATCGCGTTGTAAGCGAGGCCCAAGCCGACGTCGAGCACGGTGGTCGGCTGCCCGGTGGCGAAACGGTCGCGAACGCCGCTGGCCTCGACGTAAAGGAGCCGCGCCTCAGCGTCGGCTCCGAGCTGCGAGTGATAGGTCTCGCCGTGCTCGGGGTGCCGCAGGCTCAGGCTGCCGTCGTCGGTGGTGAACAGCTCGCCTAGCTTCGCGCTCGTCTTCAGAAGGCATAGCTCGCCGAAAGGCGGCCGAACAACGGCGAGGTCGCACTGCCGCTGACGAAGTACGGGCCATTGTGCAGGAACGCTTTGCTGTAGAGCGCGTCGAACACCAAAGGTCCTTCTTTGTAGTAGGCGCCGAGGGTCCAGAAGCTGCCGTCCGGAGTCTCGTCGATCGTCGTCTCGACTTTGCGCAGGCTGCCGGAGGTCTTGTCCGTTTCCACCGTCGTGCCGTACAGCGCGTAGCGCAAGCCGGCGCGAGCGCCGAAGCCGCCGGAGATCAGGCCTTCGCCCGCGAGCGAAGCGCTCAGGATGGTGCTCTTGATCGACGCGCTCGCGTCGTCCCGCGTCAGAAAGCTCGGCGCGACGCTGCCGCCCTGGCCGGTGACCGTCGGGCCGCGCGAGTTCGTCTGCGCGAGGATCAGGCCGCCGTAGCCTTTCGCCTCCCGCTGGGTGAACTGCGCCGCCCAGCCGCCTTCGACGGCGATGAGCTGCTCCAGGAAGTCGCTCGACTTCGTGCCCGCCGCGTTTTTCACGTTGGCCGTGAAGCCGCGCTTCATGAACGTGCCTTCGACGTAGGGGCCGAAGCCGTCGCGGTCGAAGATGTAGCGGCCGGAGAGCTGACCGCCGGATTTTTTCTTCACCGAGGCGCCCGAGCTGACGCCCGGCGCCGACTCGGCGCGCTCCTGCCGCGCGAGCGCGTGCGTCGTGACGCCCGCGTCGTAGTTGCCGCCGCCGGCGGGGCCGGAGATGCCGAGCGTGACGTCGACCTGCTCGGCCAGCTGTTTCACGGTGCGTTTCGTGGCACCTTCGCCCGTTTCCTCGCGGCGGCGGTGCGTGGCGAGCGCGATGCGCAGGCCGATCGCGGGGCCGGCTTTGCCGAGCTTCATGGCGCCGATCAGCTCGATCGGGCGCTTGGCGCCGACGAGAAAGGGGCCGTTGTTCGCGGTGCTGCTGAGCGCGCCTTCGTAGCGCTCGAAAAGCGAGCGATCCGTGCCGAGGACGCCGCCGTCGAGCAGCCAGTCGGAGCGGCTTACCGCGATTGCGCCGGCAAAGGCGCCGTTACCGCCGATCGCCGCACCGTAAACGTTGGTGTTCGCGGCCGTGCCGAGCTCGGCCAGCGCCAGGTTGTAGCTCGTCGCCAAGGCGGGGTAGCGGAAGATGTCGGTCTCGTCCTGAACGCCGGCTTGGCCTTGCAAGGCTTGCACGCGGGTTTCGGTCGCCTGGGCCGGGGCCGAGGCGAAAAGGCAAAGGACGAGGAGTACGCGGCGCATGAAGCCTCCCTGGGACATCGCGAGGACAGGACTGGGATCAAGGAATTGCACCACCCGCGAGCCCTTGTCCAGCACGGAAAAGCGGTGGTAAGGTCCGGCCACGTCCGTCGTCCGAGCCGAAAAAGGGAATCGCCATGATGCGTCGCGTTTTGTCGTCTGTCCTCGTTCTCGCGTTCGCGGGATGCAGCAAAGACGAGCCGGATAGCAAGGGCTCGGCCGACGCCCTGCCGCTCGTCACGCCGTTCGTGGTTGCCGGAACGCCGGCCTCCACCCTTAAGGGCGATGACGTTCGCGCCGCTCTGAACGGCGAGAGCGCTTTGCAGAAGCTGGTCGTCGACGCCCTGCTGGCGCCGCCACTCCGCACCTCCGGGCTCAGCCGCCTCGCGAACGGCATTGACGCCTGCGTCGCGCAGAAATTGCGGACCCTGCCGGTCTCCGTCACCTCGGAGAACGTCCGCATCGAGTACGACCTCGACCTGACGGCGCTCTGCGACGAGCTGCCAAAGACCAACGAGACCGTCACCGAGATCACCAACCGCGCCAGCGGCACGATCGTCATCGGCTGCGTCGGCGGCGACTTCCTGCGTTTCGCCGACAAGACGCTCGGCGAGGTCCGCGACGCCGGCGGCGCTTGCGGCGCGGCCCCGCTCATCCACTACGTCGCCGAGATGCGCTACGCGGCGCGCAAGGTCGTGAAGACGGCGGGCGAAGGCGGGACGTTCACCGAGGTCGCGACCTCCGAGGAAGGTCATTTCATGTGGTCCGGCGCCGACGGCACGCTGTGCGCGATCGAGCGTGATCCCGTCGAGAAGAAGCTGATGGTCGTGCGTCCGTGCCGCCTGGCTCTCACGACCAAGACCTTCGCCGGCCTGAAGGCCAGCGAATCCTTGCCGCCGACCGACGTCAACGGACCGAAGGTCCTCGCGATCGAGACCTCCCTCGGCGCGCTGACCTACGAGGCCAACTCTCCCTACTACGGCGGCGGCATCGCCACCTTCTCGATCAACGGCTGGAACGGCACCCTCAACTACACCAACGGTTGGGCGCCTCCGCGCTGGGACGCGAAGGACAGCGTCACGGGCGCGGGGGCGACGGGAACCTTGGGGCAGGCGGGGCTTAGGGAGCCGCCGCGGGAGAGCGTGCCGGTGCCGGACGACGGTGGCGAATTGGGCGACTTCGACTAGCTAGCCCATCGCGGGAGCATTCGTCACAGCCGTGGGGAATGACCACGCCCCAAAAAGTCCCCCAAAACACACAGCTGCATTCTCCGCGCCCCCGTCGGATCGGCCTTCGCCTCCTCCAGATCCCGCAGCAAAGCCTTTAATCCCCCGGCGTCGACGACGCCCGCGCGCCCCAAAGCCGCAAGACTCGCCTCCCGCCAGTCACGCAAAGGCCCCGCGAGCCAAGTCGCGAACGGCAGCGAGAAGCCCTTCTTCGCCTCCTGCGCGAGCGCCGGGCGAATCGACGCCGCGAACGCGCGCCACAGCAGCTCTTTGCGCCGCCCTTCCACGGGCATTCTCGCCTCGACGGGCAAAGAGGCCGCCAAATCGAGGACCGAGCGCGCGAGAAACGGCACGCGCACCTCGAGCCCGTGCGCCATCGATTGGACGTCGGCATCGCGCAGCAGGGTGTTCCCCATGTAGTGCGTCGACTCGAGCTGCGAGATCTGCCACGCGGGATCCGCGCTCGAGCCCTGCGGCATCTCGCCATCGGGCGCGACGAGCCCGAGCGATTCCAGCCGCGCGGCCGTCAGCGTGCGCCGCCACGCGAAGTACGCCGCCGCCAATGCGAGCGGCGTCGCGACGCCGCGACGCGACGCCAGCAGATCTTCGAATTTCTCTGCCCGCATCCTACCCATGCGCAAAGCCAACGGCGCCTGTGCCATACGTCCGAGCGTGCGACCGAGCGAGCGCGGCACCATCGCGAGCTGCCGCGAAAGGCGCGGCAAACGCGCGAAGCTCGCGTAACCGCCGAAGAGCTCGTCGGCGCCGAGCCCGCTCAAGGCGACCTTGAAGCCGCGGGCGCGCACGGCCTCGGCGACCAGAAAGGTGTTGAGACCGTCCGCCGAGGGCTGATCGGAGGCCGCGAGCCAGCGCGGCACCGCCGCGCGAGCGGCGGCCTCGTCGACCGTCAGCACTTCGTGCTCGATGCCGAGGCGCGCGGCGCTCTCCCGCGCCGCGACCGTCTCGTCCTCGCGCTCGCGGCCGACGCCCACCGTCAGCCCGAGCACGTTCGCCCCCGCCTTCGCGACCAGTCCGGCGAGCACGGCGCTGTCCATCCCCGACGAAAGGAAGACCGACACCGGAACATCCGCGACCAGGTGCGTGCGGACGGCCGCGGCCAAAGACTCCCGCAACTGGCTCGCCGCGTCTTCCGGCGTGAGCCCCGCGCGCGGGGCCGCCGGCGACCAGAGCCGTCGCGCCGTCGCGCGCATGTTCGCCCCGGTCTCGTACCAACGGAGGCTGCCTCGCGGCAAAGCCTCGATGCCCGCATGAATCGTGCGTGGCTCGATCACGGAGCCATAGGCGAGAAAGCTCGCGAGCGCTTCGCGGTCGAGGTGCGACGCGACCGCTCCCGAAGCGAGCACGGCACGCGTCTCGCTCGCGAACAAGAGCTCGCCCGGCGCCGGCTGAGCCACATAGAGCGGCTTGATGCCACAGGGATCGCGCGCCAGCAGCAAACGCTGCGTTCTGGCCTCGAAGAAAGCCAGCGCATACATGCCGTCGATCTCGTCGAAAGTCCGCTCGCCCCAAAGCGTCAGGGCCGCGAGCAGGACCTCGGTGTCGCTCGTGCCACGAAAGGCCTCGCCTTCCTTCTCGAGCCGCGCGCGCAGGCGATCGAAACCGTAGATCTCGCCATTGAAGACGAGCTCGTTGCCGCTGGCCGCGTGCCGCATCGGCTGCCGCCCCGAAGGCGACAGGTCGACGATGGCCAGGCGCCGATGGCCGAAGACGAGGCTACCGGCAGGCGTCGCGCGCTCCGTGGTGCCTTCGCCGTCGGGGCCCCGATGAGCCATGGCGGCGAGCATCGCCGCGACGCCTCGCCGCGCGCGCGCCGGATCGGAGGAGAGTTGGCCGGCGATGCCGCACACGCTGGAAACCTCGTCGAGACGCGAGATGCTTTTGGAGTCGCTCTAAATGATATCAGCCGGCAAAGGACCACGATAGACTGCCCCCAGAATCCCACTCAGAGAGGGCGTCCATGAAACCGGTCGAATGCCTCGTCCTGAGCGTGCTCGTACTTGCCGGCTGCGGCCGTCGCGAGTTGTCCGTGCCAGCGAGCGTCGCCTTCCCGCCGCACTTTTCCGCCCTGCGCGACCGCATTTTTCGGTCGCGCTGCGCCAACTGCCATGCGGAGATCCTAAAGCACACGGCGGTCCTTCGCGAGATCGTCGTGCCGGGCGAGCCGACGAAAAGCTCGCTCCTGCGCGAGGTCCAGGCAGGAAGAATGCCGAAGTACGGCGCGAAGCTCAGCTGGGAAGAGGTCGCCGCGATCGAGACGTGGATCACGAACGGGGCTCTCAATGATTAAGTTTCTGCTGCTCTCGGCGCTGATCGCGTCGCCGGCTTTCGCTGACACCACCTACAAGCTCGACGACTCCGGCGCCGCAACTTTCAAGGCCACGGGGAAGCCCGGATTCCTGCGCATCAACGGCGAGGGCGGCCGTCCGACGGGCACCGTCGTCCTCGACGGCACCGCGCGCCTCGTCGGCGCCACCGTGAAGGTGAAGCTCGATGATCTGACGACCGGCATCGCCCTGCGCGACGAGCACATGAAGACGAAGTACCTCGAGATCGGCAAGTATCCGGAGGCCGTCCTCGTATTGGACCCCTCGGCGCTCCCCAGCGGCACGCTTCTCGAAGACCTGACGCTCTCCGGCAAGCTGACCCTGCACGGCGTGACCAAGCCGGTGAGTGTCGATTTCAGCCTGAAAAATCAGGGCTCGGCGCAGACGGGCGACGGCCGCTTTACGATCGACCACGACGACTTCGGCGTCGCCATCCCGAAATACATGGGGGT
>JANOTL010000097.1:0-19706 GCA_031416315.1 Pseudomonadota bacterium | reverse complement strand
CCCCCCCCCCCCCCCCCCCCCCCCCCCCCCCCCCCCCCCCCCCCCCCCCCCCCCCCCCCCCCCCCCCCCCCCCCCCCCCCCCCCCCCCCCCCCCGCGCGCCGAGCTGAGGCGGCAGGCTTGGAATCGCCGGCAGCAGCACGCGCTCGAAGCCGAGATCGAAAAGTCGTGCGGCGATGCGCTGCCTTCAAGCGTGAGCTTTGAGGGAGTCTAAAAAGGCGCGGGACCGTAAACCTACGTCCCGCGCCTTTTTAAACAACCTCTTAGGGCTCGTCGCGACTAACGATGGGACGCATCCCGCGTACTCAAGATGTCGCACATCGTTTGCACTGCGGCTCGACGTAGTCGCCGAACACCGGGTCTGACCGCATCGCAAGGAACGGCTTCGAGCTAAGCTGGCGACCGCAAGCGCAGTCGAGCAGCTGGTCTTTGCGGATCTCGACGGCGCGAATCGGCCGATGGAAGGTCCAAAAATGTTGCAGGGAAAGCGGATGCAGCAGGCTCGGCACGAGCCCTCTCCTGCCTAGGTACGCAGCAAACTCCTGTGGCGCGAACGGGAGGCGCGTCTCTTTCGGTTCGGCAGCCTCAGGCGGCGTCAGCAGGAAAGAAGCGACTGGCAACGCACATCCTTCAGCGGCGAGCCATGTTTTATAGTGTTCGACCAGACGCGCAAGCAGCGCTTCGAACTGCAGATAGGCCGCGTCGAAAGGCGCGAAGACCTCGTCCATCCGCGTTGCGACCGCGGCGGCATTGGCTTCAAGCCAGGCCGCCGCTGCTTTCGCGTCGCCCACGGGCGCTGCGGCAGGAGCAAAGGGGCGCAAGAACCCCGCAAGGAGCTCGACGTCGACACCGCCCTTGGCCTGCGTCATGAATTAAGGTCGAACTGTATGTCGAAGTATCCTGCGCGCCGGTTGAAAAGCACCGAGGCTATAAGCCGCTCTTGTCCCAACGGTGGCGCACGGCGATACCGTCGAGTACTGGCTTGGTCCAAGGCAACGAGGTTCGGGAAAAGACGTTCGATACGCCTGCGCATGGTCGCAATGCTAAAACTGGGCAGGCAGGAAGTCGAATGGAGGCGCCGATCGGAGTCGAACCGATGAATCGCGGATTTGCAATCCGCTCCCTTAGCCACTTGGGTACGGCGCCGAACGCGATGGACGCGTGGAAACACCCGAAGAGACTGCCAGAATGCATGCGTTTGGCGAGCTAGGCAAGTGCATTTTCATCCCTGCTTGCACCGGTCTCCTGCAGCCGGCCGCGTGTTTCCGGCGCTGCGGCGCGCGGTTAACAAAACGGACCGCCTCGCCCCAGAAAACCAGGCCGAATGCCCCTTCGCGGAACTCACCGATCACGCCGGCCAAATGGCGGAGATTTGCCGTCCGCACAAGGAACTCCCGCCGTTCCGTGTTAGGCTCGCGGCAAGAATCCTTTCGACAGCAATCACGAAATGCTTCGCACCGCGAAGGAGCCCGCGCATGGCACTGCGTCTCGCCACGTCCACGATCTTAGCTCTCGCCCTCGGGGGCCCTGCTTTTGCCCAGCCTGCGGCGAAAGTCTTCGTCTCCGTCACCGCGAAGGGCGCCGCCCCGAGCTTCCTCGCGCGCCTCGCCACGCCGAGCGGCCAAGTCGTCGTCACCACGGCGCCGCTCGCTGCCGCGAATCACGTCGCGCTGCCGGTCACCGTGGAAGCGAACGAAGACCTCTACCTCGTCGAGCCGGGTCCGGGCGAGACGAAGGCCTATCCGGGCGAGCGAGGCCGCATCGGCGGCGTCGTCGTCGTCGCGATGCCCGTGGGCGCCGACGCGCACAAGTTCCTCGGCACGCACATGGCCTACGCGCAGAAAGTCGACACCGACGCGAAAAGCGAGCGCCAAGCCGTCCGCCGCGACCTGAAAGCCCCGAGCCTCGCCGCGCGCCTCGGCGCGAACGCCGCGAAGCAGGTCACGGCGCTCGACGTCGACCGCGAATGGATCGAGGCCCGCCTCGGCGAGCTCACGGGGGCCGTCCCCGTCACGGTAAACGGTCGCACGTTTACCATCACCAACCGCCAGTCGGCCGTCAACCGTCAAAACGCCCGTGCGTACCTCCGTGCGCAGTACGAAGCGCTCGGCTACACGGTCCACGAAGAACCCTACGGAAGAAGCGGCGGCGTCAACCTCGTCGCCGACCGCGCGGGCACCGACCCCACCCAGGTCGTGATCCTTTCAGCGCACCTGGACACGGTCGCCACTGCCGGCGCCGACGACGACGGCGCGGGCACAATCGCGGCGCTCGCGGTCGCCAAGGCGCTCGAGTCCTACAATTTGAAGATCAACCTCAGGGTCCTGGCTTTCGACCAAGAAGAGCTCGGCCTCCTCGGCTCCGAGGCATACGTCGCCGCGCACGACGACAACGGCGACCTCGACGGCCTCGTCGGCGTCATCAACCTCGAGATGCTCGGCTACGACGCCGACAACGACGGCGCCTTCCACGCCATCGACTGCAACGAGAACACCTCCGCCGAGCTCACGGCCCTCTTCACCCGTGTCGTCGCGCGCGACCCGCTCCGTCTCCACAAGACCGACGCCTGCACCAACCGCAGCGACCACGCCGCCTTCTGGCGCGTCGACCGCCCGGCCATCGTCATCTCGCAGAACTTCTTCGGCGGCGACTCGAACCCCTGCTACCACCGCAGCTGCGACAAAGTCGATCGCATCAACTTCGACTACATGACGCGCCTGACCACGGCCGTCGCCCGCGGCGTCGGCGAATGGCTGATCGAGCCCTGAGCTTCTGAAACGCAAGAGATCTTTGCCGAATTGGGGCGAGGGACATGCTGTCCCCGCCCCTTTTCTTCGGCTAAGATGGAGCCCCCAGCACACCGGGAGCTCCGAATGAGCCTCAGCCGCGCCGAAGCCGTCGATCAGAACTTCACCAAGCTCGTCTCCAGCGGCCAACTCCCCGAAGCCAAGACGCACGTGAGCGCCGAAGCCGTCACGCTCTCCCCGGCCGAGATCGTCGACCTCTTCGAGACCCAGGTGATGAGCCGCCACCTGGACTACGCCGCCCGCGCCCTGAAGACCCGCAACGAGAGCTTCTACACGATCGGCAGCGCCGGCCACGAAGGCAACGCCGTCTTCGGCAAGGCCTTCCGCTACACCGACATGGCCTTCCTGCACTACCGGAGCGGCGCGCTCTTCATCCAACGCTCGAAGCAGCTGCCCGGTTCGACGCCCCTCTACGACATGCTGCTCTCGCTCGTCGCCTCGGCCGACGATCCGATCTCCGGCGGGCGCCACAAAGTCTTCGGCTCGAAGCCCCTCTTCGTCCCGCCGCAAACCTCGACCATCGCCTCCCACCTGCCGAAAGCCGTCGGCGCCGCGATCTCGATCCGCCGCTCGCAGGACTTGGGCATAGACTCCGAGATGCCGCGCGACGCCATCATCCTCTGCAACTTCGGCGACGCCTCGCACAACCACGCGAGCTCGCTCGCCGCGTTCAATACCGCCAGCGTCGCGGCCTTTCAGAACGTCCCCGTACCGATTGTCTTCATCTGCGAGGATAACGGCATCGGCATCTCCGTGCCGACGCCGCCCGACTGGATCCGCACGGCCAAAGGGCACGACCCGGTCATCCGCTACTTCAGCTGCGACGGCCGCCATCTCCTCGACACCTGGCGCATCGCCGAGGCCGCGGTCGAGTACACGCGCCGCACGCGCAAGCCCGCATTCCTCCACATGAAGACGGTCCGTCTCTTTGGTCATGCCGGCTCCGACGTCGAGTCGCTCTACAATCCCGTGCCGCAGATCGAGCGCGCCGAGCGCGACGACCCGCTCCTCCATTCCGCGCGCATCCTGCTCGAGAACGGCATCCTCTCGGCCGAGGCGATCAAGAACCTCTACGAGACCATGCGCCGCCGCGTCGCGCGCATCGGCGAGGAGACGATCCCGCGGCCGAAGCTCCTCCTGCCGCATGAGGTCATGGCCTCCCTCGTGCCGACGAAGACCCGCGGTGCGCCGCCGATACCCTCCGAAGAGAAGAGGCAAAAGACCTTCGGCTCCGACGCCAAATACATGGACAAGCCCCAGCATCTGGCCAAGCTCCTGAACTGGGGCCTAGCCGACGTGCTCCTGCGCTATCAGAACGCCGTCGTCTTCGGCGAGGACGTGGCGCAAAAGGGCGGCGTCTACCACGTCACCGCCGGTCTTTGGCAGAAGTTCGGCCTACGCCGCGTCTTCAACTCGCCGCTCGACGAGACCTCCATCTTGGGCAACGCCATCGGCTTCGCGCACAACGGCTTCGTGCCGATCCCAGAGATCCAGTTCCTGGCGTATGTGCACAACGCCGAGGATCAGCTGCGCGGCGAGGCTTCGACCCTCTCTTTCTTCAGCGAGGGCCGCTACACCAACGGCATGGTCGTGCGCGTCGCCGGCCTCGCCTATCAGAAGGGCTTCGGCGGCCACTTTCACAACGACAACTCGCTCGCGGTCTTCCGCGACATCCCCGGCATCGTCATCGCCTGCCCGTCCAACGGCGCGGACGCCGTCGCCATGCTCCGCAGCTGCGTGCGCGCCGCGCACGAATCGGGCCGCGTCGTCGTCTTCATCGAGCCGATCGCGCTCTACATGGCGAAAGATCTGCACGAGCCCGGCGACGGCGGCTGGTCCTTCATGTACCCCGCGGCGCACGAAGAGATCCCGATCGGCAAGATCGCGGTCTACGGCGGCAGCTCTAGCAAGGGGAAAAAAGAACGCCTCACCATCGTTTCCTACGGCAACGGCTTCTACCTGTCGCGGCAAGCCGCGCGCGAGCTCGAGGAAAAGCACGGCATCGCGCCGAAAATCATCGACCTGCGCTGGCTCGCGCCGCTCGACGAAGCGGCGCTCGCCCGCGAGTGCGAAGGCTCCGAGGCGATCCTCGTCGTCGACGAGTGCCGCCGCACGGGCTCGCAGAGCGAGGCGATCATGACGGCTCTCGTCGAGCGCCTCGATCCGCTCCCGCGCCTGAAGCGCATCACCGCCGAAGACTGCTTCATCCCTCTTGGACGCGCCGCCACCGTGCTGCTCCCGAGCAAGGAGTCGATCCTCGCGGCGGCTCTCGACGTGCTCGGACTCGGCGCGGCAAAACCGAAAAAAGGCACCCAAGCGAAGGTCCTGGCAAAATGACGAAAAAAACCGCAGTCGTCGTCTGTCCCGGACGCGGCACGTACACGAAAACCGAGCTCGGTTACCTCAAAAAGTACCGCCCGCGCTTCGCAGGCGAGCTCGACCCGATCGACGCGCGCCTCGCCGCGCTCGGGCAACCGACCGTCTCGGAGCTCGACAGCGCGGAGAAGTTCGCGCTGAAGACCCACACTCCGGGCGAGTTTGCCTCGACCTTGATTTATGCGTGCTCCTGGGCCGACTTCCTGGCGATCGATCGCGAGCGCTGGGACGTCGTCGCCGTCACCGGCAACTCGATGGGCTGGTACACGGCGCTTGCCTGTGCGGAGGCGCTCACCCCGGAAAACGCCTTCACCTTGATCCACACCATGGGCTCGATGATGACGGGCGGCATCATCGGCGGCCAGCTCATTTATCCCGTTGTCGGCGACGATTGGCGTCCGAATGCCGACAAGCGTGAGCTGGTCGAGCGCGCCATCATCGAGATCGGCGCCGTGCCCGATTGCGAAGCGCATCTGTCGATCCGCTTCGGTGGCTACGCCATCATCGGCGGCAACCAGAAGGCCCTCGATCTCCTGATGAAGGCCTTACCCTCGGTCGACGAGGGCAAATACCCGTTCGTTCTCGTGAATCACGCTGCTTTCCATACGCCAATGCTCACCGAGACCTCTGCGCGCGCTTTTCGCGAGCTCGGGTCCGAGCTCTTCCAAGCACCTTCGGTCCCGCTCGTCGACGGCCGCGGCACCATCTGGCAGCCATATTCCACGGACGCGAACGCGCTTCGGCACTACACGCTCGGCCATCAGGTCGACGCGACCTATGACTTCAGCACGGCGGTCGGCGTCGCGTTGAAAGAGTTCGCGCCCGATGCGCTGATCTTGCTCGGCCCCGGGGCGACCTCGGGCGGCGCGCTCGGCCAGATCGCGATCGAGAACCGATGGTGGGGACTCGGCGCGAAGGCGGACTTCACCGCGCGCCAAGCTTCGTCGCCGGTCGTCCTCGCCATGGGGCGAGAAGACCAAAGAAAGCTCGCCGCCAATTGACGGCGGCGAGCCTCGGTCCTCAGATCCGGATCGTCAGGCGATCCTTCAGGAGTCCGCGCGTATCTTTCCGCACTTCGGGCGTCACGAACTCGACGCGGGCTTCCCAGCTCCCCTGAGCGTCGCGCGTCGGTAAGGACCACTCCGCCTGGTTCGCGAGCGCCGGGACTTCCTCGCCGTCCTTGAACCACTTGATGACGAGGCTCTCCGCGAACGCGGCGCGGCTCTGGCGGAATTGGCCGAGCTGTTGCGTGGCGAGGCGAACCGAAATGGCATCGGTGCCGCGCCCGACGCCGACGCCGTCGATCAGCTTCACCTTGCCGAAGAATTCGAGCCAGTTGTTTTCTTGGCAGACTTTGCAGAAGACCGGCGACTGCATGTTGCGCATGAGGCAGGTCTCGTGGTTCGAGCGGTAGCCGTCCACCTGACCCGAAGGCGTGAAGAGGGGGTAAGCCCCGATGTGGTCCGGGTCGAAGTTGTAGTCCGAGGCGTACTCGTGGATCGTCATCGACGAGACCCAGTTGTTGCCGTCGTGAACCGTTTCTTCGAATTTGAGGGCGTGATTCCCGTCGGTGAAGCCGCGGTCGAGATTCACGTCATAAAAAGTGCGGTCGTCGCTGCCGGCATCCGCATAGTCGATCGGCTGACCGTCGAGCGTCACGTTCATCGCCCTCCGGTCCGGCATGCCGGAAGCGCTGAAGCGGATCGCGGTCGAGGCCCAGCGGCCGTCGGAGCGGAAGGAAGCGGTGTAAGCGCCTTGCGATAGGTTGTGCCACGGCCACGAGACGTTGCGCGCCTGGGAGGGCTCCGCGGCGAGCGGAGTCTCCGTATTGCTCAGCCAGTGGGCCCAGCTGACGTCGAGCGAGCTCGACTGGTTGGCGCCGAAGTAGCCGCCGCCATCGTACTCCTCGCCGACCTGCCCGAAGTTGTGGCCGAGCTCGTGGCGAAGGACGACTGTCCCGCTCGTCTCCGAGCTGGTCGAGATCGCCACCTCGCCGCCGAGGCCGCCGTAGTGCGGGTCGTTGGCGATCACGATCGGGTAGTCGCAATCCGGCGCGACCGCCCACGACTCGCGCAGGGACGCCATGTCGCCCGGGTAGATCGCGCGCAGCGTCTGACCTTCGCGGTAGAGCTTGTACGCCGTGTCCTGCGACGTGCCGCGGCCGATACCCGATTGGTTCGAGGCGCGGAAGACCGCGTGCACGTTGAAGAGCGGCAGATAGGAATTGAACGTATTGCCGACGAACATGTCGTGCACGATGCGGTTGATGTCGGCGAAGAATTTCTCCCGCTCGGCGGCGGTGTAGCCGTCGCCCATGAAGACGAGGTCGATGCGGTTCTCCGAAGGACCGCTGGCAACTAGGGTCACCAGCTCGTCGGCGCTGGCGTCCTTCGAGCGCTTCGCCGCCGGCAGAACGCCGCGCTGCGCGAGGAGCGCGTCGACCGCCTTCGGGTCCTGGCTCTTCAAGGTGACGATGCGCGCCTTCCCTAGCTTCGCGTGCTCGGCGATGAATTGCGGGTGCGAGGTCTCGACGACGACCTCGTCGACGCCGTTCAGGTCTTGTTCTTTCTTATCGATCACTTGCAGGCGACCCTTGCCGTCATCCTCGTAGCGGACCACGTGGACCGGCGCTGCGTGAGCGGCCGTCGTGACCAAGGCCAAGAACCCGACCGAGCTCAGGAAAGTGAAGCTGCGTCGCATGAAACCCCCAAGATTTGGCAGACTCGATTTGCGGCGACTCTATTCTGTTCGCCGGGCGGTGCAAGTGATATATGGGAAAGCGGTAACGCCGGGTTTGGGAGACCTTTTTTGCTGCGCACGCTTCAGGGCTTTCGAGGTGCCAACGTCTTCGCCATGGCCTTCGACTTCGTCGGTGCCGTCCTTTTGGCGCTTTACGCGCTGATCGTCGGCCCGCTCGGCGTCCTGCGCGGTCCGATCGTCCTCGAGCGGCTCTTTTGGTACGTTTGGGTCCTCTTGCCCCAGGGCTTGATGGCGCGCTCCGTGCGCACCGCGATCGATTGGCGGCTCGGCAACTTCGATTCGGCGATCACGCAGCTGGAAGGCCTCGTCGGCTCGAACGAGGAATATTACAAAGACCGCCCGCATTCGCGCACGCGTCGCCGCGTGCTCGAGGATCTGTACACCGTCCTGGCGCGCGCCTACCTTCACGCCGGTCACATCGACGACGCCATGCTCGTCGTCATCCGCGCGAAGAAGTGCATGGCGATCGAGCGCCTCGGCGGCTTGGCCGAGCTGGACGCGAAGACGGCGCACCTGGTGCGCGCCGGCCTCGCCGCCGGCCGGCTGCTCGACGGCGGCGGGCTCGCGACCATGTTCGTCAAGTCGAATCAAAAGCCGAGTCCGGGCGAAGGCGCCGCCAAAGCCCGTACCGGGCAGCCGAAACCGACATCGACCGCTTCTTACGGCCCTAGCCAGACGCCGCCGCCGCCGGTCCTCCGCCGCCCGCGCGGAGAGGCCGGCCCGGGCTCACAGCCGCCGCGGCCGCCCAGCAAAGACGAGCTCGACGCGGCATCGGGCGAGCCGCCCAGCGCGAAGATCATCCCGTTTCCGCCGCCGCCGCCGCGCGATTCTCAGCTCCACTGATGATCGACCTGCGCTCCGACACCTTCACCAAGCCGACCGCAGCCATGCTCGCGGCGATGGCGAAAGCGGAGGTCGGTGACGACGTATACGGCGAGGACCCGACGGTGCGCGCGCTCGAGGCGCGCATCGCCGAGCTCCTCGGCTTCGAGGCCGCGTTGTTCACGTCGTCCGGGACGATGGCCAATCAGCTCGCGGTCGCCGTGCACACGCGCCCCGGTGACACCGTCCTCTGCGAGCAGGATTCCCATCTTTATCTCTTTGAGGCCGGCGCTGGACCGGCCTTGAGCGGCGTCGGCTTCGATCTTCTGCCGCGCTCTGTGCTCCTCGCCGACGCCGCGATCGAAGCCGCCGTGAAGCCCGACAATCTGCACTCGGCGCCGACGACGATGCTCGCGGTCGAAAATACTCATAACGTCGGGGCCGGCCGTGTCCTCCCCGTAGGCGAGATGCGGCGCATCGCCGCCAAGGCCAAGTCCCTCGGTCTCGCCGTGCACTGCGACGGCGCGCGTCTTTGGAACGCCGCCGTGGCCTTGCGCACGACGGAAAAAGAGCTCCTCGGCGGCTTCGACTCCGCCGCCGTCTGCTTTTCGAAGGGCCTCGGCGCGCCGGTTGGCTCCGCCCTCGCCGGCACGCGCGCCAAAGTCGAGCGCGCGCGCAAGCTCCGCAAGCGTTGGGGCGGCGGCACGCGGCAAGCTGGCTATCTTGCCGCAGCGGCGCTGCATGCCGTCGAGCATCATCGCGCGCGCCTCGCAGAGGACCACGAAAACGCCGCGATGCTCGCGCGCCGTTTGCGCTCGCTTTCGGCAGCCGGCTCGCCTTTGGAAGTGCAATACCCCGAGCCGGGCACGAACATGGTCTACTTCCGCCTGCGGCACGGCGCCGTCGACGCGCATCTCGCGGCCCTGAAGGGGGATGGCGTGCGCCTCGGCGGCATGGGCGGGGGCTGGATTCGTGCCGTCGCGCATCTCGACGTCTCCAAGCAGCAATTCGAGCGGGTGGCTGACGTCGTCGCGAACTACCTCGAGCGCGTCGTCCAATAGATCCAGTTCTCGGTCATTGCCTCGAGCCGGCTCGCGCCGCCGTCTGCCGGCAGTCCCTTGTCTTCGCCGAGGTCGCTCCAATCGAGCGCGGCGATGCAGAAGAAAGTGCACACGAAGACGGTCAGGACGAGCGGGGCCCAGAAAGTCAGATGCTCCATGATTTCCTCCAGGGTGTAGGTCTGCCTTAGGACGAAGCACGAACCGCGCCACTGCGATCGGGGGATAACTAACCATAACCACTCGGGTGTCCACATTCTAGTCGGTCGAGATTAAAGCCAGAAGGCGTCATGGCGTCCCGGCAATCGACCGAAAAGACCTTTGTTCCAGTCACGGGAGGACTCCATGCGTCGGCTGCTCACGAGTTTCATCATTCTCGGTCTCGCGACGGTCGGCTGCGACGGCGCCAGCTTCGAGGGGGCCGGATCAAAGGCCGAATCGACCCAAGCGGGCGGCAAGAGCACGGCGAAGGACGACGGCACCCCGGAAGATGACGAGAGCGAGGACGAGAAGGCCAAGAAGACCAAGTCTACCGGCGCGACCGGCTCCGGCGGCGTCACGGGGACCGCGGGCGCAGCGACGTCCGGCGCGACCTCCGGCGCGACCACCGGCTCTCCCGACACGATCTCCGAGGGCGGCGACAGCGAAGGCCCCGCCATCGGCGCCGAGCCGCAGAGCGAGCTCGGCACCGCGCTCTCCGTCCTCTCCGCTCCGGACGCGCCGTTCGACGAAATCAGCGGCGTCGGCATCATTGTCGTCCGCCGCCGCACCACGAACGACGGCGAAGACTCCTTCTTTTACTTCGCCGACAACGATAAGTTTCGCGTCCGTGGCGTCGCCATCAGCCGATACGCCACGATCGACCCCAACCTCACGCTCTATCCGAAGACGGTCGGCGGCAAGCCGTACGCCGAGATGTCGCAAAAGCTCACGGATCCGGCGTGGGAGCCTTACATCCGCTCGCGCGCCGCTGCCATCGCCAGGTTTCTGAAAGCGATGGGAGCGCGTCCGAACGCCAAGACCGACGCGCTCGAAGGCAAAGACGGCTGTGAGTCCGGCGACGGCGGCGCATTCGTCAGCTCGGGCCCGACCTCCGCTCCGCCCGCGTACGAGCAGGTCAAAGTGCTCCTGTCGCGGCCGGGCGGCAAGTTCGGCTACATCACCCTCACCGACGCCCAAACCGGAACGGCCTGCGACTTCGTGGACGTCGCGAAGTTCGACGAGGCCAAGGTCTTCCTGCTTGAGCACTTCAAGTTCGTGAAGGCTGGCGGCTACCTCTGGGACGACGGCGTCACCTCGCTCGCCGAGGCACCGTGCCCGGCCGGATCGCAAGTCATCTGCAACCTCTGAGGTCTACTGGGGCCTCTGACGTCCGCCGGCGCTAGCCGACCGTGATCCGCCGCCGATACGCCACAAACGTCAGATCATCCGGCTTCCCTAGGATCCCTGCGCGCTCTTCGAGCATCCGCCCGTGTACGATCTCGCGCAGGTCGCCCGCGATCGCCAGGAGCTGGCCTTTGCGGCACGTGTCTGCGATCTCGCTCATGCTCATGTTGTCGAACAAGCCGTCGCTCGCCACGATCACCGTGTCTTTCGGCGACAGCTCGATCGACGGACCGACCTCGATGCGCATCGTCGGCATGCCGATGAGGTTCGAAACGAGGTGCCGCTCGGCGTGCATCATCGCTTCTTTTTCGCCGATGAGCCCAGACTCCAGCGCGTAGCCGACGGGCGAATGAGACATCGTCGTCAACTTCACTTTGCCCATCTGCCCGACGATCATGATCTGCGAGTCGCCGACGTGATACGTGCGTACGCGATTCTTCGAGAGCTCGGCGATCGCGAGCGTCGTCCCCGCGCCGATGCCGAGCGCCGACACCTGCTGGTTGGCCCGCTCGATCCCGTCGAGCACCGCGCCGCGCAGCTCGGTTCCGGCCTTCGCCGCCGCCCGGACCGTCGCTCGGATGGCGCTGACCGCGATCTCCGAGGCCCTCTCTCCGCCCGGGAGCCCGCCGCAGCCGTCGGCGACGACGATCACGCCCGATTCCTCGTCATAAGGAATGAGCGCGCAGGCGTCCTCGTTCACGCCAGCCGCCAATGGGCAGCGCGCCGTGAAGATCGCCGCGAGGCCGAGGCCCAGAGGATGCAGCTCCCCCTCGACCAAGTCGCGCCCGCAGTAAAGGCGCGGCTTCAGCGGCGCTTCGGCCTCGCCGAGCATCACCGGGTCCAATCGAGATGGTCGAGCGCAGACACCAGATCTCCCGCGTCGCGATAGCGCCCGCCGAGCCGCGTCCTGATCATGGGTTTCGCCTTCTGCACGTTTCCCTCACCATAGACGGCTTGGGTAAAGATCCCGAGCTCGAGCGACACCGTCTCCTGGGTCCGGTACTGCATCAACGCTTCGCAGTGCCGGAGTTTGTGCAGTCTTTGCGCATAGCGGCTGACGAGGCGCTCGCTGTCGCCGCCGAAGGCCCGCGCCGTCCGCTCGATCCCGGTGGCGCGCTCCGAGAGCTTCCAGAGGTGGCCGATGCGACCCACGACCTCGTACTTCCGCGCCAGGATGCGTCCGGGGGCCAAAGGCGCCAAGAGGGTGTCCATGCGGCCTCGTCTCGGATTGGGTGGAGTCCCCATCTATGCTATCAAAACTGCTGATAAAAATAAAATTCGCGGTCGCTTCTAAGAAATCGAGCCCTCCGGACGTCTTACCCGGGAGAGCGTCGTGGATGAAAAGAGCCCAAGCGTGAGATTCGACCGGAAAGCCCAGCTCACCGAAGCACTGGAGCGCCTCGAGGCGCCGCTGGTCCGGTACGCGGCCAAGATCCTCAAGGATGAGGAGCGCGGCCGCGACGTGGTCCAGGAGACCTTCCTCAGGCTCTGGCGCGTCACGGGCGAGGCCCAACCGGGCCCGAGCGCGATCACGTCTTGGCTCTTCACCGTCTGCCGCAACCTGGCTTTCGATGTCTTACGGAAGGAGCATCGCATGGTGGTCGTCAGCTCTGGGGACGTGGAGGCGACTTTCGCCGCCCCGGCCCCGGTCGAATCGCAAGAGGACGGGCTCTCCAGCGTCCTCGTCGCCCTGAAAATGTTGCCGCCGCAGCATCAAGAGGTCGTCCGCCTGAAGTTCCAGCAGGGCTTCAGCTACAGGGACATCGCCCGCGTCACGGGCCTCTCCGAGTCGAACGTCGGTTTCATCCTGCATCAATCCATCAAGAAGCTCCGCACGGCCGTGGCCGCGGCGGGAGGTGAAGCATGAAGACCCAAGAGCGCATCCCCGAAGACCAGCTGACGCGCTACGTCATGGGCGAGCTGCCCGAGGCAGAGCAGAAGGCCCTGGAAGCCGTGATGGCCAAAGACCCCGCCCTGGCGCGCGAGGTCGAGACCTTGCGCGGCTTTTGCGGCCTTCTATGGACCGAACTGAAAAAGGAGCCGATGCCGCGGCTCAAGCCCGAGCAGCTTGCGAGCTTGAGGCAGGATCTCGAGCAAGGAGCAAGCTCGAGTCCACCGCGTAAGTCGCGGAAGATCTGGCTCGCCGGCATCCCGCTCCTCGCCGCGGCGGCCGCCGCTTTCTTCCTCGTGAAGCCCCAGATCCTGAGCAAATCGCCCGGCGCCCACGGCGACGCCGAAGAAGTCCGCTTCGTCGCCTCGGCGCCGGAGCTGCCGAAGGACGAGAAGGCGTCGGCGGGCAAGCGCGAGGCCGAGTCGGTCGTCGGCAAGGAAGTCGTCCAAGAGAAGAAGAAGCTCGCCCTTGCCGAGGTGCGGCGCGACCAGCCGACGGCGGCATCCTCGCCGTTGAAGTCGGGCGGCCCCGGCAAGAGCATGGCCGGCGCCGTAGCGCAGAACCGCGCCCCGGCCGGCGCCACCGGCGCCGCGCCGTATGGGGCGCTTGCCGACTCGCGCAGCCGCCGCTTGATTCCGAAGCCGGAGATGAAAAAGAGCGACCACTACGCCGCCGAATTCGACGACGCCGAGGCCAACGGCGCAGACCTCGGCATGAACACCGAAGCCTACGACGCCATCGTCGACAATCCGTTCCGCGCCACGGCGCAGGATCCTCTCTCGACTTTTTCGGTCGACGTCGACACGGCCTCCTACGCCAACGTCCGTCGCTTCCTCGAGGGCGGACAGACGCCGCCCAAGGACGCCGTGCGGATCGAGGAGCTCTTGAACTACTTCCGCTACGACTACAAAGCGCCGACCGATCGCCCCTTCGGCGTCGAGGTCGAGGTCGGCGAGGCGCCCTGGAAGCCGGAGCACCGTCTCGTCCGGATCGGCATCAAAGGCAAGGAGGGCGCCTTCGAGGCCCGCAAGGACTCGAACCTCGTCTTCTTGGTCGACGTCTCGGGATCGATGAACGGTCCGCTCCGGTTGCCGCTCGTGAAGCAGTCGCTCCGCATGCTCGTCGACAAGCTCGATGCGAACGACCGGATCGCGCTGGTCGTCTACGCCGGCACTTCGGGTCTAGTCCTGCCGTCGACCTCGGCCCGCGAGAAGGCCACGATCCTGGACGCTATCGAGCGTCTCGAGGCGGGGGGCTCCACCAACGGCGGCGAAGGCATTCAGCTGGCATACAAGACCGCGCGCCAAAGCTTCGTCAAGGGCGGCATCAATCGCGTCGTGCTCGCCAGCGACGGCGACTTCAACGTCGGCATCTCGAACCAGGGCGACCTCGTCCGCTTGATTACCAAAGAAGCTAAAGACGGCATCTTCCTCTCCGTGCTCGGCTTCGGCATCGGCAACCTCAAAGACTCGACGATGGAGAAGCTCGCCGACAAGGGCAACGGCAACTACGCCTACATCGACTCCCTCGCTGAGGCGAAGAAAGTCCTGGTCGAGGAGGCCGGCGGCACCTTGGTCACCATCGCGAAAGACGTGAAACTCCAGCTCGAATTCAATCCGGAGGCGGTTCAGGCCTTCCGCCTGATCGGCTACGAGAACCGCGTGCTTGCCCACGAAGATTTCAACGACGACGCGAAGGACGCCGGTGACATCGGTTCCGGCCACACCGTCACCGCGCTTTATGAGGTCGTGCCGAAAGGCGTCGCCTTCACGCCCCGCGGCGTTGACGCGATGAAGTACCAGAAACCGGCCGCCGCGACCGGCGCCCACGACGGCGAGCTCGTCACCGTGAAGCTACGCTACAAGGAGCCCGAGGGCTCGAAGTCGAGCCTGATCGAGTACGCCGTCAAAGACAAGGGCAGGAAGCTCGCGGACGCGACCGCCGACTACAAGTTCGCGGCATCGGTCGCCGGCTTCGGCATGCTCCTGCGCGACAGCGAGTACAAGGGCGCGGCCACCTGGGACCAGGTGATGCGCCTCGCGACCGAAGGCGCGAAGGATACGCCCGCCGCGCTCGGCCCCGAGCAGCGCGCCTACCGCGAAGGCTTCCTCGAGCTGATCAAGAAAGCGCGGAAGGCGGCGCCATCGCCTTAATGCGCAACCGGAGCCTGTCCCCCTTGGGATAGGCTCCTGCGCACCGCAACCGGTTGCGGACAGACCGAAAGCTTTCCGGAGCCGTCGCCCATGCGGATCCAGTAGTCCATTTTGTGCTGGCCCTTCGGCAAGCCCGCCGTCTCGAAATACATCGCGATGCGCTTCTCGTCTTTGGCGTCCGGCTCGTCGTCCCACTCGACGCCCTTCTTGAAGCTCGCGACGTTCGGCACGAAACTCGGGAAGAAACCGCGTTTCACCAAAGTGTGCGGCACCGACATATCGATGTAAAAGTCCTGCGTGCCGACCCGGCCTTCCATGCGGTACGCGCAGAAGGCCGCGCCGGCCTGGCAGTTCTTCAAGCCGACGGCGGCGAGCGCCTCGAGGCCGCCCGTGATCAGCTTCGGATCGGCGATCGGCACGCTCGAAAGCTTCGACTCCGGCAGAAAGCGCGACTCCTGCGGGTCCCAGTTGAAGAGCATACCGCTGCCCGAATGCAGCCGGTCGGAGGCGTCCAGCGGCACGTCCATGACCATCGGCAGGTGCGCTGCGTCGGTAAACCAACTGCCGGTCGTCGCCATCTTCATGTCGATCTTGAAGAAGAGGAGCTTCAGGTAGAACTGGATCCGTCCTACGAGCCCGAGCTCGCCGTTGCGCGAATGCTCGACGAAGGACTGCACACCTTCGTTGGTGAGGTCGATGGTGAAGAACTTCTTCACGTCGAGGTGCAAGAGGATGTCGGCGTCCTTGCCGGAAGGGACGCTCTTCTTCGTCTTCGGGTCGTGCAAGGAGAAGCGCTTGAAGATCAGCTGATTGTTCGCGAGATAGTCGTAATCGTAGAGCGCGGTCTCCATGTGGCGCTTCTTGCGGTCGTGCTCGACGGGATCGGGCGCCTCGGTGCGCGTCTTCCCGGTCGGATCGTCGCACGCGGCGAGGTAGGCGAACTTCCCGGGCGCCGCCGGGCTCTCCAGCTCGTAGAGGCGCTCGGTCTTGCACGGCGCCGGATCCTTGGGGCTCGCGGGCGGGCCGAAGGCCTCCACGCGCAGCGCGATCCGGTCGTCTTTCGCCATCATCTCTTTGTCTTGGTCGGCGCCTTCCTCCGGCACCGCCAAGACGCTGCCGAAGGGCGTCGCTTCCATCGGGTCGATCTGGACGGGCTGGCTCTCCCAGATCCGCTCGCCCTTGCCGTTTTCGGTGACGGTGAACATCCTGAGGCTTTCGCGCGCCGCGGGCGGCAAGGGGCTCAAGCTTTTGGCCTCGAGGTAGGCCGGGCAAGCCAGGGCGGCCGGCGCATGGGCGAGGAGCGGCAGGCTCAGGCCCACGGCCAAGAGTCGCTCGAAATTCGACCGCTTGCGTTCCGAAACCGCCACGGGGGGGCCTCCTGGCTCGAGGGGATGGACCTCCGGGTGATCGGCATGATTCGGCCGGTTTTGAGGCCGTTTCGCCAAAGTGCCCACCCCACTGGATTTTTCCGGCGGCGTGACATATACCCCCCTCCTGACCATCTCTTCTGAGGAGACCCTCCTAATGACCCTCCGGATCGGTATCAACGGCTTTGGCCGGATCGGTCGGACTGTGCTTCGCGCGGCGCTCGATCCTCGGAACAAGGATATCCAGGTCGTCCACATCAACGACCTCACCGATCCGAAGACCCTCGCGCACCTGCTCAAGTACGACAGTGTCCACGGGGTGCTCGATCGTCAGATCGTCGCCGACGGCGACAAGCTCGTGATCGACGGCAACGTCATCACCACCTCGTCGATCAAGAGTCCGGCCGAGCTGCCTTGGAAAGAGAAGAAGGTCGATTTGGTCTTCGAATGCTCCGGCATCTTCACCGACCGCGCCGACGCCGAGCTGCACCAGAAAGCCGGCGCGCCCAAGGTTTTGATCTCCGCGCCCGCGAAGGGCGAGGACATCACCGTCGTCATGGGCGTGAACAGCAAGAGCTTAGACAAGAGCGCCCACAAGATCGTCTCGAACGGCAGCTGCACGACCAACTGCTTGGCGCCGGTCGCCAAAGTCATGCAGGACACGTTCGGCATCAAGTACGGCATGATGACGACGATCCATTCGTACACGAACGACCAGCGCATTCTTGACCTGCCGCACAAAGATCCGCGCCGCGCCCGCGCCGCCGCCCTCAGCATGATCCCGACCACCACCGGCGCGGCGAAGGCCATCGGCCTGGTGATGCCGGAGCTCAAAGGCAAGATGGACGGCATCTCCGTCCGCGTGCCGACGCCGAACGTCTCCCTCGTCGACGTCACCTTCGAGCTGAATCGCGCGACGACCAAAGCCGAAGTGA
This sequence comes from Pseudomonadota bacterium, assembly GCA_031416315.1. Taxonomy (GTDB): domain Bacteria; phylum Bdellovibrionota_B; class Oligoflexia; order Oligoflexales; family CAIYRB01; genus JANOTL01. The sequence goes on along the minus strand of JANOTL010000097.1, from coordinate 2,153 downwards.
ACAAGGCTCTCAAAGAAGCGGCGATGGGCCCCATGAAGGGCATCCTCCGTTTCAGCGAAGAACCCTTGGTCTCCATCGATTTCAACGGTGATCCGCACTCGTCGATCGTCGACGCGGACAGCACCGCCGTAATGAACGGCACCCAGGTGAAGATCTTGTCCTGGTATGACAACGAAACCGGCTTCAGCTGGCGGATGCTCGATGTCGCCCGACTCATGGCCTGAGGACGCGATGAGCAGCAAGGACAAAGAAAAGGTCGTCACGCTCACGCGTAAGGAAGTCTTGGAGATGCTCGCCGAAACACGCGATCTGCGTGACGTCGACATCCGCAAGGCGAACCTCATCAAGCTCGATTTCTCGGGCTGCGACATGCGGGGCGCCAACCTTTCATATTCGAACCTGAAGGATTGCGTCTTCCGGGACTGCGACATGCGCGGCGCGTCGCTCTGGAACGCCAACCTGGAAGGCGCGGATTTCACCAACGCCAACCTAGAAGACGCGGATCTCGACTACGCCAAGCTGCGTGGGGCGATCCTCTTCAAGGCCAACATCCGGCGCGCCTCTTTGCCGACCGAGCTGATTCCGCGCGAAGACATCGAGGCCTCGGTCTCGACGGGCTGTCGCGTCGGCAGCAAGTAAGCGAGGGACGCGCCTTGCGGGTCCTCGTCGTCCCGGAGTCGCAAGAGCAGGCGGTGTCGCTTGAGGCGGCCCTGCGTGCCGCCGGCGTCATCGAATCGGAGCGCGCCGCCGGCGGCGGCGCCGAGGCATGGCGACGGCTGGCGAGCCCGGGCTTCGCCGCCGTCATCATGGGCTGGAAACTGCCGGGCGTCGGCGGCATCACGCTCTTGAACCGTGTGCGCGCCAGCCCTCAGCACGCCCTGACGCCCGTCGTCATCGTCAGCGACTTCCTGCATCCCGATGATTTCCGGCTCTTGGAAGAATTTCCGTGCACGCTGCACCTCAACATGAGCGCGCCGATCGAAGCCTACGAGAACGCGCTCGAGCAGGGGACGCAGCAGGCCGACTGGCACAGGAAGAACATCGGCCTACTCGACGGCGTCTTCGAGCTGGCGGAAGGCGAGCCGAAGCAGGCATTCGAAATGATCCGCAGCGCGATCGCGAAGTCGCCCGACCCCTTGCCGCTCGGGATCCTTGCCTCGCGCGGGCTGCGCCTGCGCGGCGCGCCGCATCTCGCCGAGCGGCTCCTGCGCCAACTCCTCACCGCGGCGCCCGGCAGCACGCTCGTGATCTCTGAGCTCGGCAAGGCGCTCTACGCCCAGGGCCGGACAGAAGAAGCGCTGGCGCAGCTGGAGAAGGCGCACAAGCTGGCGCCGCGCAATCTCGCGCGGCTCTGCCTTCTGGGAGATCTAGCGCTCGCAGAGGAAAAGGACGAGGCGGCGCGGAACGCGTTCCGACACGCGCTCGAGATCGACGGCCAGGACCCGCACGCCCAGGCGGGGGCTCAGGTCTCCGCCGATCCGAGGCGTCTCGGCACGCGCGGAAAAGACGCCGTCGCTCTCGCCTTGGCGGGGATCTTAAATGGCAAGGGCATCGTCGAGACGCGCGCCGGCCGGTACGCCGAAGGCATCGCGTCGTACCAAGCCGCGATCCGCACGCTGCTTACGCGCGAGCCGATGGCACGCGTCGCGTTCAACATCGGGCTCGGTTTTCTGCGCTGGTCGAAACCCGCCGAGGCGCTGCAGTGGTTCGAGAACGCGCAGGAGTGGAGCGAGGGAGGCTTCGCGAAAGCCGGCAAGTATGCGGCCAAGCTGCGCGCCAGCGGCTTCGACAAGCTCGCGGCCGCGGGGGCTACCGAGGTGGCGCGCGATCTGAAGGCGCTCGAGGCGGATGCGCCTTTGGACGAGTCGGTGTTCGAGGAGGAGTCGATCGCGCCGGTGGTGCCTTCGGGGAAGAAACCCTAGGCCTGAAGTTATGGCGGTGCCGTCGGCAGATCGTCCGACCCTACACCCGCAGTCGCACCACCCGCCGCCGCCGCCGCCTGCGCCGCCGCCGCCGCCTGCGTCGACGCCGCGCCGCTCGACGCGAGATAGTTCTTCAGCTTTTCTTCCTGCGTCGCGCCCGGCTGCTCGTCGATCTTCGCCTGGCACTTGCCGAGCGCCGCCGCCGCTGTTTCTTTCGTCGCCGAGTCGGTG
>JANOTL010000096.1:0-11750 GCA_031416315.1 Pseudomonadota bacterium | reverse complement strand
CGCCGCCCGTGGCGCCGCCCGGAGCCCCACCCGCCGTCGTGCCGCCCGCCGTCGGCGGCTTGGGCGGCGGCGGCGTGCCAGCGGCGGGGGTCGGCCGCATCTTGTCGTCGTAGGTTTTCTTCAAAGAGACGATCGTCTGATCAAGCTTCGCCTTGTTGGTCAGCAAAAGCGTCAAGCCAGAGCACTGCTTCGACGCGCCCTCCGACCAGCACACGTTGGTGTGCGCGGTCATGAAGATCGGCTCGTCGCCGAACACCTGCTTGATGACGGTGTCGAGCATGCCGTCGGCGCCGGCGCTGCCGCTCGCGCTTTCCTCGGCGGAGCCGCTGCCGCCGCCGCCCATCGCGCCCGAGAGCAGCTGCAGGAACGGGAATTTCCACTCCTTCGTCTCGAGGCTGTACGAGTACTCCGGGAAGTCCTCGAACTTGCGCTCGTCGATCTTGCTCTCCATCTCCTTGAACTCTTTGGTGCCCCAGTAGTACTCGACCTGCGACATCACGCGCTTCGCGAGCCAGGTCGCGTGCGTGACGTTCCGGCCGTACTCCGAGAACACGATCGAGTTGCCCTGCACGGTCGCGACCTCGACGATCAAGAACGCGATGATCGACAGCGCGATGATCGTCTCGATCAGCGTGAAGCTGCGCTCGCCGGCGCGCCGCAGGACGGAGCGCGAGGAAGGAGCGGGGCTCTCTTTAGGTTTTGTCGTCCCGATCGTCATGCACGTCCACTTCCTGATAGCCGGGAATCACGTCCGCGGTGCCTTCGAACGGCTTGGTGATCACGGTGTAGGGCTGTTGAGACTCGTCCGGGACCAGCTCGTCCTTCTTGTAGAAGACGTGCAAGTAGGCGCGCTGGACGTAGCCGGCGGGGAAGAAGTAAATCATCGCGCGGCCCTTCTCGCCGAGCTCCGCGAGCTCCTGCTTCTGGCCGTGATGCTCCGCCTGCATGTCCTTGATCAGAAGGTTCGTGCCCAAGGTGCGCTCCGACCATTCCAGCGTGTCGACGCGCGTCCAGCGCGCTTTGCGCAGCGAGTTCTTGGCGGAGAGTACGGGCGAGGTGGGCATGATCGGCTTGCCGTCCTTCTCCGGATCCTGGACCTCGGCGCCGGCAAGCTCTTTAAACTCTTCGAACTTGGTGTCGAAGGCGACCATCTCCTCTTTCTCCTCGTCCTCGGTCGCGTCGTGCCCGATCCTCTCGTTCCCCAGGATGACGTCGGGGCGGTCGGCCTCTTCGAGCCAGTAATCGCCGCTGTTCAGGACGAACACCATGCGATAGGTCTTCTTCGACAGGACGGCGAAGTCGTAGGCGTTGCGCACGTCGCTCGCGAGCTGGTTCAGCTTGTTGGCGACCTCGGTGCCGGTCTTGAGCGAAAGCTGCGGCAATGCGACCGTGTAGACGAAGGCGATCAAGGAGACGACGATGATCGTCTCGATCAGGCTAAAGCCTTCTTCACCGCGACGCGTTTGCACGAATGGATCCGTCCGCATGATGGGGCCCGACGCACGAAGGGGAACCGGTGGGTTCCCCTTCTACATTGTCGCACGAATCCTGAAAAAATCAGGAGACCGCCATCCTACTTCAGGGCGCTGGCGCCGGACCCGCCGCTTCGGCCGCGTCGGGATAAGTGATGTCGTCCTCGTTGCCGACCGAGTTGTCGGGGCCGCCGGAGATGATCTTGAAGGCACGGCCGTCGCCGTCGTAGGCGAAATCCGCCTGCCAGGGATCTTTCAGCTTGTTCGGCTCGATGTAGGGGCCGCGCCAGCTCTTCGAGTCGCCCGGGTTCTCGAGGAGGGCCTTCAGGCCCTGCTCGGTGGTCGGGTACTTGTTGTTGTGGATGCGGTACATCTGCAGGGACTGCTGGATGACGCCCATGGCGAGGCGCGTCTGGTCTTTCTTCGCTTCCTCGGACTGGCCGATGAGGTTCGAGACCATGTAGGCCATCAAGGTGCCGAGAAGCGCGACGACGATGATGATCTCGATCAGGGACATGCCGCGCTCACCACGCGCGACGGGCAGAAGAGCAGCGGAACGGAGTTTGGTCAGCATGTGATCCTCGTCACGGAAGGGCAGATGGAGTTCTGGTAACGCGCGCCACGTGAATATGAGATTAGCGTATCTGGTTCATAATCCCAAGCATCGGCACCATGATCGCGGCGATGATGCCGCCGGCGGAGCCGGCCATCATGATCGTCATCACGGGCTCGACGAGGGAGATCATCGACTCGATCTTCCTCGTCACCTCGGCCTCGTAGGCTTTGGAGACGTGGCCCAACATCTCTTCCAGCTGGCCGGTGCGCTCGCCCGTCATGATCATGTGGACGACGAGCGGCGGGAAGCGCCCGGATTTCTCGATGCAGACGCCGAGGTTCTTCCCTTCTTGGACGGCGGTCTTGGCGTCTTCGAGCACCTGGGCGATGACGGCGTTGGAGATGATGTTCTTGGTGATCTCGAGCGCCCGAATGATGGGCACACCCGATGCCAGCAAAGTAGACAGCGTCTGGCAGAAACGCGACACCTGGAGGCGCATGATCAAAGGGCCGAACACCGGCGCCTTCAGCATCATGTCGTCGAACTTGTAGCGACCCTTCGGCGTGGCCGTCCAAGTCCGGAAGGCGAAGAAGGCGGCGAAGACGAAGACCGGGACCGTGAACCACCACTTCTGCAGCCACTCGGAGAGGCCGATGACCATCTCAGTATAGATCGGGAGCTTCGCCTTGAGGCTGGTGAACACCTTCTGCAGCTTCGGCACGAGACTCATCACCAGGTAACCGATGAGGCCGACGTTGGCTAAGAGCATCACCGCCGGGTAGGTCATAGCGCCGACCAGCTGGCCGCGCGTCTCAACCTCTTTTTCTTGGTAATCGGCGAGGCGGTCGAAGACGAGCCCCAAGGTGCCCGAGCTTTCGCCGGCCTTCACCATGTTGACGTAGAGGCGGCTGAATACGGCCGGGTACTGGCTCATGGCGTCGGCGAGGGATTTGCCCTCGGAGATCTGCTCTTTCACGGCTTGGAGCGTGTTGCGGAGGACCGTGTTCTCGACCTGAGAGATCAGGGCGCGCAAAGATTCGTCGAGCGGCACGTGGGCGTTGGCCAAGGTCGCGAACTGCCGGGTCATCACCGAGATGTCGCCGATCTTGACGCCGCCGCCGATGGAGAAGGATTTCTTCGCCTTCAGCTTCTCGGAGGAGGCCTCCTCCTTCATCTCCGAGACGACGATCTTGTCCTTCGACCGGAGCTTGCCGCGCGCGGCCTTCGCCGAGTCGGCCTCGATGCGGCCTTTCTTCACCGCCCCGGTCGCGTCGTAGCCCTTATATGTAAAAATAGGCATTAGCTGAGCTCGTCAGTCTGCGTCGAAGAAAGCGCCTCGTCCAGGGAGGTGAGGCCGAGCAGAACCTTCTGGATGGCCGAGTCGCGCAGGGTCTTCATGCCGAGCTCGATCGACTTTTTCTTGATCTTGTTGGCGTCCTGGGAGGCGAGGAGCACCTCGCGAATCTCGTCGTCGATGATCAGGAGCTCGTGCACGCCCATTCGGCCGGTGTAGGCGCGGTTCTGGCAGTCCTCGCAGCCGTTGCCGGCGCGGTAGATCTTGCGGCCGGCGAGGCCGTCTCGGGTGATGTTCATCAGCTTCAGCTCGCCGTCGATCGGATCGTACGACTCCTTGCAGGTGCCGCAGAGCTTTCGGACGAGGCGAGTCGCCATGATCGCGAGCACGGCCGTCGCGATCTGGAAGGGCTGCACCTTCAAGTCGAGGAAGCGGGTCACGGTAGAGGCGGTGTCGTTCGTGTGGAGGGTCGAGAACACCAGGTGACCGGTCATCGAAGACTGGATGGCGATGCCGGCGGTCTCCGCGTCCCGGATCTCGCCGATCATGATGACGTCCGGATCCTGGCGCAGGATGGAGCGGAGGCCTTCCATGAAGGTGAGGCCGATCTTCTCCTTCACCTCGACCTGACCGACGCCCGCGAGCTGATACTCGACCGGGTCTTCGATGGTCACGATGTTGATGTCGGTCGTGTTGATGTGCATGAGCGAGGCGTAGAGGAGCGTCGTCTTTCCGGAGCCGGTCGGGCCGGTCACCAGGACGATGCCGTGGTTCTGCGTCAGGCACTGCGTCCACTTGTTGAAGATCTCCTGCTCGAGACCCATGTCCTCCAGGCGTTTCGCGCCGGAGGATTTGTCCAAGAGGCGCATGACGATGCGCTCGCCGTGGTTCGTCGGCAGGACCGAGAGACGGACGTCGACCTCTTTGCCGGCGACGCGGAAGTTGATGCGGCCGTCCTGCGGCACGCGCTTCTCGGCGATGTTGAGCTTGCCGATGATCTTGATCCGGGTCGCGAGCGTCGAGCTGTGCTGGCGGGGCAGCTGCATCTTGTCCTGGAGGGCGCCGTCGATGCGGAACCGCACCATGATCTCGTTCTCGTAAGGCTCGATGTGGATGTCCGAGGCCTTTTCTTTGACGGCGCGGGCCAAGAGGCCGTTCACGAGCCGGATGATCGGCTTCTCGTCGTCGGAGCCGTCGAGGAGGTCTCTCGTCTCCTCGAGGTCGTCGTCGCCCGTGATGTTGTTCTCGTTCAAGTCGTCGAGAACTTTCTGCGAGGAGTCGTTCGAGCGCTCGTAGACGCGGTTGATCGAGCTCTCGATGATCCCCGGGGGGCTCACGATCATATTGATGTTGGTCGACAGGATCAGGCGCAAGTCGTCGAGCGGGAAGATGTTGAGCGGATCCGCCACGGCGACGGTGACGTTGAAGTCGTCGCGCGCCACCGGGAGGATCTTGTTGTCCCGGCAGAACTGGATCGGGATCGAGTCGACGAGCGACGAGTCGATGTCGTTGACCGGGAGGCGGGCGTAGTACGGGAGGTCGAGCTGGTACGCGAGGGCGCGCAGCATGTCTTCTTCCGTGACGAGCTGCTCCTGGACCAGGATCTCGCCGATTTTGCCTTGGGTCTCTTTTTGCTTCGAGAGCGCGGTCTCGAGCTGCTCGGTGGAGAGCGCCTTCGACTCGACGAGGATCTGGCCGAGCGTCTTCCGCTGGAGCTTGCGGAAGGAGACGGTCGGAAGGTTCGACCATTTCGGCTGCTCGGGCGCCGCGGCCGGCACCTCTGCGGGCGTGGCGACACCCAGGGCCGGGTCGCTTTTTTCCGCGGTATCTTCGGTCATGGCGTCACCTTTTATCGCGCTCGAAGTCGTCATCGCAGGCTCCGGAAGGCTTATTCTCCACCACCGTCACCACCACCGGCCGGCTCCGGCGGCGGCGGGGGCTCCGGGGCCTCGATGGCGCCGCCGCCACCGCCGCCGTCGTCGTCACCCGGGGACAGGGGCACGTAGACCGCGCCTTCGTCCATCTTCGTGCCTTTCGGCGCCTCGGCCTCCGAGGGCGGATACTTCGGCGGCGAGGCGTCGTTGTTCATCTGGCGGAGGAGGTCCTCGCGACGCTGCTTCTCGCTCTCGTCGGCTTCGCTCGCCTGGTAGAGGCCGTCCTGCTGCGTCGGCAGCATCGCGTAGAAGTCGTCGTCACGATAGCCCGAGCCGTAGACCGAGGCGAGGAAGCGGTCCCTTTCCTCCACCTTGGCTTTGTAGACCGCGGCCAAATCGTCGGCGCCGTGGATCACGTGCGGCGTCAGGAAGATCATCAGGTTCTGGCGGTTCTGGCCGACGTCGGAGTTGCGGAAGAGCCAGCCCAAGATCGGGATGTCGCCGAGGAGCGGGATCTTGTTGTAGCGCTGGTATTCCGTCGTCTTCACCAGGCCGGAGATGACGATCGTCTGGCCGTTCTTCACCGTCACGATCTGCTTCGTCTTCCGCGTGGCGACCGAGGGCAGGCCCGTCGCGGCGTTGATGTTGATCGAGTCGGCGTCGAGGGTGACCGACATCGTGACGTAGTTCGCGTGGCTGATCGTCGGCTTGATCGCCAAGGTCAGCGCGGCTTTTTCGTTCTCGGTCTTGTTGACGATGTTGCCGGTGGCGTTCGGCGTCGAGTCCTGGACCTTGAAAAAGACCTTCTCGCCGACCGAAATCTGGGCTTCCTCGTTGTTCGACGTCAGGAGGTGCGGCGACGAGAGGACCCGGGTGTTGGCGTCGGTCTTGATCATCTTGATCAGGGCGCCCGGCCGGAACTTGCCGAGACCGGCGATCTCGACCTCTTTGCCGGAGAGGATGCCGACCGTCATGTCCTCGGCGAAGGTGCCGGCGACTTTCTCCAGCTGCGCGGAGTTGGTGGCCGTCGTGCCGGAGGCCTGCGCGGCGACGAGGGGCCCCATGGGCGCGGCCTGCCACGCGGTGGCGATGGCCGTGCCTTTCGGCGCGCCGCGGCCGCCGAAGATGTGCGTGCCGAACTTGAAGCCGGAGTCCATGTTGATGTCTAAGATGTCGGCTTCGATGAAGACCTGCGAGCGGCGGATGTCGAGTTTCCTGATCAGCGAGTTGATCGTCTGGTACGCGGAGCGGCTACCGGTGATCAGGAGCGCGTTGGAGCTTTCGTCCGGGGCGATCTTGACGTCGTCGGAGAGCTCGGCGGCGACCAAGGGGTCGTTGTTGGCGGCGCCCGGCATGCCCGGGGGCGGCGGCGGCGAGATGGGCGGACGGCGCTGGTTCGACTTCGCCTTGGCGCCCGAGGCCAGGGCCGAGAGGGTCGCGGACAGCTTCTTGGCGTCGGCGTAGTCGAGCGGGCGCACGTGGATCTGCGACTGGCGCGACGGGTCGTCGATCGGCACGTCGAACTTCCGGACCAAGCTCTTGACGTCGGCGATGGTGCGCGGCGGGCCGAAGATGATCACCGAGTTGGTGCGCTCGTCGGTCATGATCTTGTAGGAGCGGTAGCTGCCGGTGCCGGTGCCCTTCTTCGTGGCCGAGGTGTTCTTGAAGATCTCCGAGACCTTGTCGGCGATCGACTTCGAATCGGCGTACTTGATCGGCACGATGGCGACCTGGGCCTGCTGGCCCTGGACGTCGAGGAGCTCGAGGATGTCTAGGACGCGGCGGACTTTGTAGCCGGAGTCCGAGATGATCAGGGTGTTGGTCGGCTGGTAGGCGATCATCGAGTTCGACGAGACGATGCGCGACAAGGTCGACTGGATCTCTTTCGCGTCGATGTACTTCAGCGGCACGATCTGCGTGATGATCTCGTCCGTCATCGGCGTCCATGAGGCGCCGAGGAAAGTCTTCAAGTTGCCTTTGACGGCGGTCCGGACCGGCATGATCTTGATGACCTTGCCCGTTTCGACCGTGGTGAGGCCCAAGAGGTTCAAAGCCGAGAGGAAGGCCTGGTAGGCCTCTTCCTTCGTCACCTTGCGCGGCGAAATGATCTGCACCTTGCCGTTGACGTTCCGGTCGAGGATCACGTTCTTGCCGGTCCAAAGGGCGACGGCTTTGATGATGTCCTTGATCTCGGTCGGCTCGGGGAAGTCGATGTTGACCAGGTCTTGACCGGCGGCGACGCCGGCGGAGCCCTTCGACGGCACCTTGACGGTCGCGGTCGGCGTCGAGGACGGCGCGGCCGGGGGCGGCGTCTTGGCGGCGGGTGCGGCGCCCGGCGCTTTTGGACGCGGCGCGGCCGGGGGCGGCGGCTCGGTGGGCACGTCGGCCTCGGTCTCCGGCTGCGAGGCGCCCGGCTGCGGCACTTCTTCCGGCACTGGCTGGTCTTCAGGGAGAGCGGGCTCTTCGTCCTGCGCTCGGAGGCTCGCCGGCGCCGAGAGCGCGAGCGTGAGGGCAATCGCGCACCCTCTTCCCCACTTAGCTGCTTGCATCGTCATCTCCCTTTAGTATTTCGGACGGTCACTTGATGCGGCACGTGATCATCAGCGGGGCGTTCCCGCGCAGAATGTGAACGCGGACTTCGCGCTCGTCTTGGAAAGCTTGGTAGAGGGCGAAGCCTTGCTCGGGCTGCTTCAGGCTGGTGTCGTTGACCTGCGTGATGATGTCGCCGTTCTTCAGGCCGATCTTCGCGATCAGACTCGAGGCGTCGATCGCGAAGATCTTGAAACCGTTCATCACATTGTCGGTCGTGTTGGGGACCAGGCGGGCTTTCTGGATGATTGTACCAAAGCCGGGGCCGAGTTCATCCTGCAGGTATTTTTCTTCCAAAGAGCAGTCAGTGCCGGCGGCCGCGGGCGCACCGTCTTCGGTCTTCGAGGCGGTGCCGCCGACGGGCGGCTTGGTCGGGGCGGCGTCGGGGAAGGCGCCGCCGTCCTTTTTCTCCTTCGTCGCCGCGAGCTCCAGGCACTCTTTCACGCCGCCATTGTTGATGATGACGCGATTTCTTTCGATTTTGACGATCTGCGCCGTCTCGTTGCCGATGACGAAGTCGCCTTCGCGGTAGATGTCGGCCTCGCTGTAGCCCTGCTCTTGGATCGTGGCGATGGAGGAGTCTTCGCCCATCACGATCGTCCCCACGAGCTCGACGGCCGCCTTTGGCTTCTGACAGGGCGCGTTCAGGTCGAAGGTCGAAACGCTCTTCTTACCTTCGCCGTCGATCGCGTCGGGATTCTTCTCATCGGGGAACTCGCCCCCCGAGTTGAAGATGTTGCGGTCTTTGATCGCCTTGATCAGGTCCCGGTAGTTCTCGCCCGGGCCGAAGGAGAGCGAGGCCGCGATCGCCGGCTTCGTCGGCTTCTTGCCGAAAGCCGAGATCGCGGTCTTCAGCATGCCGGACATCAGGAAGGTCGAGGTCATCGAGGCGACGATGTAAGCGACGGCGATGACACCCAAACAGCGCATGCCGAGCGCGCCGAGCCGCCCGACGTGCTCGCGGCGCAGATTCATCATGTTGGCCAGGCGTCCGAGGTCCACGGTCACCGCACGTTCATGTTGAAGGTCATTTGCGAGCCGCCACGCAGGACCCGGATCTCGATCTCGGCCTCGTTGCGCAATGATTGCAGGAGGCGAATCGCTTGCGCCGTGTCCTTGAGCTCGATGCCGTTGATCTCGGTGACGATGTCTTCGTTCTGGAGGCCCGCCTTCTCGTAGATCGAGTCCTTCCGGATGCGCGTGAGGACGAAGCCCTTGAGCTCGCCTCCCTCGATGTTGGGCGAGGCTTTGGCGTCCTGCAGCACCTTGGTGAAGTCGGTCGAAAGGAGCTTGTTCTTGTAGGCGCTCGTCATCGAGATCTCGCGCTCTTTGCGCTCGAAGCCGTCCTCCTTGTAGGCGGAGGGGGGCGGCTCTGTGGCGATCGGCGCGATCGTGCCGGAGGAGGGCGCGGGATCCTTCGACTTCTTCTTCCGCTTCGAGCGGGCGAGCTCCTGCTTCTCCACCTCGATGAACTCGAGGCGGCCGTCGTGGTCGATGATGACCCGCATCTCGTGGATCTCTTTGACGGTCGCGTCCTTGGTCAGGATCTCGCCGACCATGAAGGTGTTGACCGTCTTCTTGGTGGTGTTCTCCACCATCGCGGCGCCGCTCAGGGGATCGCCGCCGTAGATCGTGCCGAGGAGCTTCACGGGGAGCGTCGACTTCACCGCCTCCTCCGTCTTCGGCCCGTTCTCGTCGACCTTTTTCGTGTCGTCGATCGCCGCGCCTTCGGAGTTGAAGATGTTCCTCTTCAGGATCTGGTCGACGGCGGTCGAGGAGAGGCTCGCGGTCGATCCGGGCACGGCGAAATCCGAGCGCGAGGCGAGCTGCGCCGAGCGCGCCGCCATCGACTTCGTGTCCTTGTTCAGGAAGAACTGGGCGACGAGCGTCGAGATGGTCGAGGCGAACAAAAAGCTCGCGCCGACGGCGATCAGGCAGCCGCGCCACGGGAATGCGTCGATTTTCGTATCGGGGAACTCAGTCATGACTACCGTTGGATTCCCTTCCAATGGTTCCTGGCGCAGGACGTTCAAGACTCGGGGACACGGGCAAGACGGGGTGAACTCTTCCTGAGTTCACGTGAGACGAAGAGTAGCGGAACGTTTTACATGCTGCCCCAGCGGTCGAACGGGCGATGGCCCTCAGGGAGCTTGAGAAGCCCTTCACGAACCAGGAGATCGCGGACGAGGCGCGCGGTCGATTCCGGGGTCGAAAACGAGTCGGAGACGGTCAGCCGCGCCTTGCGGTAGCCGTCCGAGCGCATGCCGATGATGGCGGTAAGGCGCTCGGTCAGCATCTTGATGCGCTCCTGAGGCGTCGCGACCTCGAGGACGTCGGCGAGGAGCGGGCGGGTCTTCAGCTGGGTGACGTCGGCGAGCATCCGGCGCGCGATCTCGCCGGCCGGTGGGTTCAGCCACACGGTCGCGCCGATGCGATTCAGAATTTCCCAGTTCGAGGCGTCCATCAAGGCTCCACCGCCAACACTCACGACATGACTTCTTAGGTTCGTAAGCTTTTCGATCTCGGCCTTCTCCAGCGCGCGGAAGTAAGGCTCGCCGCGGCTCTCGAAAATGGTCGTGATCGCTTTCTTTTCTTTGAGCTCGATCGTCCGGTCGATGTCGATGAAGCCGAAGCCGATCGCGCGAGACAGTTGCCAGCCCACCGAAGTCTTGCCGGCGCCCATGCCACCGACGAGGACCACGCACGAGCCCATCGCGTCGTCTTGCGTCTCTTCGCTGCCAGAATAACGACTCTCGTCCAAAACCACGTCCTGACCTTCAACCTGACCTGCAATCATCGCTCACCTTCGCAACTGCTCAATTTCTTGACTGTTTCCCAGTCTAGCCCGGGAGTGGCGCCCGGCCGCAGCGAAAAGCGCCTCGGTCGTCGCAGAAATGGTCGCGAAGGGTTCTATAGACCTTCATTATAGGGACCTAGGCCAGCTCCCAGCAAGCATGCGGGATGACTACGTTTGCTGGATTCTGCAAGTACCGGATACGAAGAGGGCGAGATGGGTTTTGTGGGCATCGTCCAACAGGGAAACATCGAGCGCTGGACCTTGTGTCGCCCGGAGCGGATGAACGCGCTCGGCACTTCGCTGGCCGGAGAGCTATCCGAATGCGTTGCAGAGCTTGGCGTACGCGCCGCTGCCGGCTCTGCGCCCCGCGCACTGGTCATTACCGCGGAGCCGGTCCTAAAGGGACCGAACCGTATATGGGTGGCGGGTGGCGACCTGAAAGAACTCGACGAGATCGACAGTGCAGAGGGTGCCCAAAGGTACGCGGCGATGCTCACGAACCTCCTGGAGGCGTTCGATGAGCTGCCTCTCCTCGTTGTGATTGCCGTTGACGGCGCCGCGATCGGCGGTGGTGCCGAGCTTGCGCTCGGGGGCGACTTGAGAATCGCGACCAGCGCATCTTCCCTGTCGTTCAAGCAATTACGAGTCGGACTGGCGACGGGATATGGCGGCGCCAAGCGCTTGGTCGATGCCATCGGGCTTTCCCGGGCGCAGCGCCTTGTCTTTCTAGGCGAGACGCTCGACGCCCAAACGGCGCTCAATTTCGGCCTTTTCCACCGCGTGGTGCCGGATCTGAGCGGGCTCGACGCGCTGGTCACGGCGCTCGTGGCGGAGGTCGGGCGGGAGTCAGTCGCGGCGCAGAAGGCGATGTTTCGTTTGGCGGTGCGCGCGCATCCGGGTGCCGCACAGGCGGGGGAGCTGGAGATTTTCGGGCGGCTTTGGCGCAATCCGGGGCATGCAGCTTTTTTGCAGGGGTTCGGGGAGAAGGGGCGGAAAACGGGGAAGGAGACGAAGGGGTGACGAGGACTCCCGACTGGCGCGATGCGGCGGAGCGTGTGCTGGCGGAGCGTCGCGGCGGGGGCGGGCTTTTCGAGCCTTGCGTGGCATGGGGTGCGGACGGGACGGTGGTGGGGTACGTGCCGTCGGGGACCGATGCCGAGGTCGAGGG
>JANOTL010000095.1:0-60166 GCA_031416315.1 Pseudomonadota bacterium | reverse complement strand
GCAGCAGCCGCCTTCACCGCAGCAGCCGCCTTCACCGCAGCAGCCGCCTTCACCGCAGCAGCCGCCTTCACCGCAGCAGCCGCCTTCACCGCAGCAGCCGCCTTCACCGCAGCAGCCGCCTTCACCGCAGCAGCCGTCCGCCGGACAGGTGCCGTCTTCACAACAACAACAACAGCCATCTTCGGGACACGTGCCGTCGTCGCCATGCGCGTGCGCCGCATCGGCTTGCGCGTTCGTGGCGTCGGAATCCGCGTGCGCGGCATCGGCCTGGGCATGATCGTGATGCGCGTGTTTCGTCGATGCGCCATACGCGCTAGCCGCGAAGTTGACGTTGAACAAGAACACGAGCGCCGACAGGACTCGGAAAAGCTTCTGACTCATGCAATGCACCTCCAATGTTTGGAATCGTTGTTCGCAGTCTAACCGACGCTGCCAATTGAGGCGAATGGGCCGCGATGCCGGCGCGGCGCTGCCGGGATCCGATTTCATTAATATTTACAATGAAATACGATAAATTCGGCGCAGCGGTCACACTTTGGTGTCTGCTGCCTAGACTCTCAGGCGCGAAACATCCAAACGCGGATCAAGCACGTGAAGCCTCAACCGCAGATCTTCGAGACCTTCGCCGTCGGAGACCCCGTCGAGTGGCGCTGGATGAGCTACCTGATCGAAGGAGTCGTCGAGGAAGTCTTTTTCGCCCCCGTGACGCGCACGATCAAGGGCAAGAACATCCGCCGCAACGGCTCGCCGGAAAAACCTGCTTATCTCGTCCGCTCCGATGCCGGCAACATCGCCTTGAAGCTGGCGACGGAGCTGCAAAGACGTCAAAAGATCTTTCGGCTCAGTTGACCGAGATCATCATCCCGAGCTTGTCGAGGAACGTGAAGTTGTTGTGTCCCCACGAGCTGAAGGGGACTGCCTTCGCCGCGTCGATGCTTTCGAATCGGCTAATGCGAAGCTTCGGATTCTGCGTCGCGCAGTTCGGTGGCGGCCCGCCGGCAAGGGTCTCGGAGAGGCAAGCGACCGAGGCGTCGAAGCGGAGTACGATCCAGTCTTGCCGGAGATGCGCCAAACATTGGCTGCCACGGCACAGCTTCCGTCGCAGCGCCCCAGCGTCCGCCTTTGTGATCGCGATTTCCGTACTCTCGATATCAATCCGATACGTGAAGGCGAGGCGCTGCGACAGGGGATCGACGTAGCGGTCGCGGATAGCGACGGACGAGGCGACGGCGCCATCCGACGGCAGAAAGCGGCCGGTCAAGCTTTCCAGCGTCGAGCGCAGCCGCCGTCCCGTCGCATCGTCCGCGACCCAAAAACTCAGATCGAAGGAGCGCCGCCAGGTGCGGGACGGTCGCCGCGCTAAGGTTTCCGCATCGCATGCATTGCCAATGTCGAGCGACCGAATGCTTTGATAGGCACGACGTTCCCCGAGGCGCTCGACGCTCACTTCGGGCATCGCGTTCGGACGAGCCGAAGCGAGAGTCGAGGCTTCGAGCGCCATGTGCGGCCGTGCCATGATGATCCGGTTGAACGGGGTGATCTCCGCTTGAATCGAGGCTTCACGGATGTCGTAGCCAAGGGCCGCCAGCGCCGCGATGCGAAAGGAATCGATCCCGGCGACGCCCTGGAGTCCCTCGGAGGGCACCCCGGAGACGAGCGCCAAGGACGCCAGCGACTTCCCCTGTTTTCGCAAAGAGTGACAGCACGGCATGATCGCGACCGGGCAGCGATTCGCGACGGCCGCGAGAAGAACGCGGTCCGAGAGGCTGCCGCAAGCGTGCGCTGCCACGAGCAAGGGCCGCGGCCCCTCCCCTGAGATCACGGCATCGACGCTGCTTTCTACGTAGTGGACGCTCCCGGCGAGCTCCGGCCAACGCGCCGTGATGGCGGCGGCCAAAATGGGTGCCGACCGCGGGCGCTCGACGTCCAGGGCGACCGCCGTGCGCAAGACCGGGACCGCGGACGTTCTCGCCAGAAGCACGAGAATCCAGGTCAAAAGCCCATGACCCGCCGCAATGTCCGCGACGCGCAGGCAATCGGGAAACTCCCGATGCACGCAGCTCGCCATTTGCCAGCACTCGTGCAGCTCTTTTTGCGGCAGCGCTCCCGTCGAGCAGACGACGGTCGCGAGCTCCACGAAAAGATCCGGCTCGAGCCCGACGAAGCGCGCCGCGTCGGCCGGCTTGAGCTTACGGCGGGAATGGAGGCTCAGTCTCACGCGCAATTCCTAGTCGACGTTTCAGAGGAACCGAACGTATCATCCGGCCATGAAAAATCGAAACGCATCCCAAGATTTCCCGCAGGCGCTCTGGCAAACCTTCGACCGCTACGTCCACGGCGAAATGGACCGAAGGAGCTTCCTCGACGCGCTCCAGAAGTTCGCCGTCGGCGGCCTCTCGGCCGCCGCCATCTACGAGGCCTTGAAGCCGGAATTCGCCTGGGCGATCCAAGTCGAAAAAACCGACAAGCGCATCGTGACCGAGACCGTCACGGTCGAATCGCCGGCCGGCAACGGCAAGATCAGCGGCCACCTGGCGCGCCCGGCGAAGCCGAACGGACCCAAGCAACCGGTCGTCCTCGTCGTCCACGAGAACCGCGGCCTCAACCCCTACGTCGAGGACGTGGCGCGCCGCCTCGCGGTCGAGGGCTACGTCGCCCTGGCTCCGGACGGCCTGACGAGCGTCGGCGGCTACCCCGGCGACGAGGATAAGGGCCGCGAGCTGCACAAGAAAGTCGACGAAGAGAAGATGACCAAGGACTTCGAGGCGGCCGCGCGCTGGCTGAAGGCGCGCTCCGACGCGAACGGCAAGCTCGGAGTCGTCGGCTTCTGCTTCGGCGGCAAGATCGCCAACGTGCTCGCCGTGCGGATGGGGAAAGACCTGCAAGCCGCGGTGCCCTTCTACGGCTCGCAGCCGGAAACGGCTGACGTCGCGAAGATCAAAGCCGAG
Source organism: Pseudomonadota bacterium (assembly GCA_031416315.1). Lineage (GTDB taxonomy): Bacteria > Bdellovibrionota_B > Oligoflexia > Oligoflexales > CAIYRB01 > JANOTL01. The sequence continues at coordinate 57,218 of JANOTL010000095.1, read as the reverse complement.
CTACTGATTCACGACGCCTCGCTCGACGAGCGCATCGTCAAGGGATGGCCCGCCTACGAGGCCGCGCTGAAGGCGAGCAAGGTCGCCTACACGCACCACATGTACGAAGGCGCGCAGCACGGGTTCCACAACGATACGACGCCGCGCTACGACGATAAGGCGGCGAAGCTGGCGTGGTCGCGGACCTTGGAATTCTTCAAGAAAACCTTGGCCTGAGCGGCGCGGCAGCAATCCGCGCCCCAAAGCGTTCCTATTCCAAGGCAAAATCAGTCCAAATCCATTCCGCGATTGAAACTGATTCTCAAAATCAGATAAGGTCGGCCGCCTACGTCACGCTAGGGAGCTGCGCGCCATGAAAAACCTATTCCTCTCCATCTTCTGCCTCACTGCGATGTCGACCACTGCCGTCGCGGCCGACCCCGTCGTCAACGTCTACTCGTCCCGTCATTACGACGTCGACGAGACCGTCATCAAAGCGTTTACCGCCAAGACCGGCATCAAGGTGCAACAGGTCCAGGTCAAGGAAGCCGCGCAGCTCGTCGAGCGCGTCAAAGCCGAGGGCGCGAAGAGCGAGGCCGACGTCATCCTGACCGTCGACATCGGCAACCTCTGGCGCGCGGACGAGGCCGGCATCCTCGCCGCCGAGAAGGTGCCGGGCGCCGACAAGCAGGTGTCGAGCGAGCTCCGCCATCCCGAAGGCAAATGGTACGCGGTTTCCACGCGCGCCCGCGTCATCGTCTTCAACAAAGACAAGGTGAAGCCGACGGATCTGAAAAACTACGAAGACCTGGCCGATCCGAAGTGGAAGGGCCGCGTCCTGGTGCGCTCGTCGAACCACGTCTACAATCAGTCGCTCGTCGCCTCCTTTCTTCACCACGAAGGCGCGGAAAAGACCACACGTTGGGTGACCAAGATCGCCGACAACCTTGCGCGCAAGCCGGAAGGCGGCGACACCGACCAGATCAAGGCCGTGGCCGCCGGGATCGGCGACCTGGCCCTCGTCAACAGCTACTACGTCGCGCGCATCCTCAAGTCGACGAAGCCGGAGGATCAACAGGTCGCGGCCAAGATCGGCGTGATCTTCCCGAACCAGGCGGATCGCGGCACCCACGTCAACGTCAGCGGCGCGGCGATCGCCAAGCACGCCCCGAACAAGGCCCACGCCGTCAAATTCGTGGAGTTCCTGCTGAGCGACGAGGTCCAAGGGCTCTACGCGCTGGAGAACGGCGAGTACCCCGTCACGAAAGTCGAGCTGCCAGCGCATCTAAAGGCCCTCGGCACGTTCCGCTCCGACACCGTGAGCTTGGCCACGATCGGCAAGAAGACGCCCGACGCGGTGAAGATCATGGATCAGTCGAGCTGGCGCTGATTCGCCGCCTCGTCCCACTGCTCGCACTCGTCCTCGCGCTGCCGACGCTGGCCGTCGTCGGCGCGGGCTTGCGCGCCGTCGACCTGGAAGTCTGGCGTCACCTGGCGGCGCACCTTTTGCCGCGCTATGGCTCGACGACCATTGCGCTCCTCGTCGCCGTCACGGCGGCGACCATCGTCTGGGGCGTCGGCTGCGCCTGGCTCGTCTCCGTCTACGAATTTCCAGGGCGACGGGCCTTGGCATGGGGCGCGGTCCTGCCTTTCACGGTGCCCTCCTACATCGCCGCCTACGCCTACGTGGACTTCTTCCAAGCGACGGGCCCGGCTTTCGGATGGTTGGGTCGCGTCTTTGGCGACGTCTCCGGACTGGCGCGGAGCGTCAACGTCCGCAGCTTCCCGACCGCCGTCGTCGTCATGGCTGCGGCGCTTTGCCCCTACGTCTATCTCTCGTGCCTGGCGTATCTGAAGCGCCAAGCGCCGAATCTCGCCGACGCCGCCCGCACCTTGGGGCGCTCCGCGCTCGGCACCTTCCTGCATCTGGGCCTGCCGCTGCTACGGCCGGCGATCGCGGCCGGCGGTTTGCTCGTGGCGCTCGAGGTCTTGAACGACTTCGGCACCGTCGACCACTTCGCGCTCGATACGATGGCGACCGGGCTCTATCGCGTTTGGTACGGCTACGGTGAGCGGGATCTTGCGAGCCAGTTCGCCGCCATTTTCTTGGTCGTCGTCGTCGCGATCATCGCCGTCGAGCGGCTTCTCCGCGGCCGCGCGCGTTACTGGGCGACGAAGGGAGCCACTCGACCGCAACGCCGCCTGCCGCTGGGACGCGTCGGTGGAGTCCTCGCGGCGCTTTTCTGCGCGAGCCCCGCCATCGTCGGCTTCGTCGGGCCGACGCTGATCCTGGCATCGCACGCGCTGTCCACCGAGATCACTCGCGAGCTGGCCCTCTCGGTCCCGATCATCGGCCGCTCTGTGCTCTTGGGACTCGTCGTCAGCGTGTCGACCGTCGTCGTCGCTTTGATCCTCACGACGACGCGCTCTCGCTTGCCGCGCGCGGTGGCGACGCTCGGCTACGCCATCCCCGGGGGCCTGGTCGCGGTCGGCGTGCTCACCGCGATGCCGCTGACGATCGGAATGTTGCCGCTTTTGGCGTATGCGCTGCTGATCCGTTTCGTCGCCATTCCCACGCAGTCGCTCGACGCCGCGCAGGCGCAGATCACGCCGAGCATGCTGCAGGCGGCGAGAACCCTCGGCGCCGGGCCCTGGCGGAGCTTCCGCAAGATCCAGCTGAGCCTCGTGGGCTCCGCCGCCATGGGCGCAGGCCTCTTAGTCTTCATCGATACGGTGAAGGAGCTCCCGGTCGCGATGATTCTGCGCCCTTTCGACTTCGAGCTCCTCCCCATCCGGGTCTATAACCTCGCGTCCGACGAGCGCCTCGGGGCCGCGGCCGTCGGCGCGATCCTCCTGATCCTCGTCGGCGTCCCGCCGGTCGTCTGGCTCCACGGCCGCATGTTGAAGGAGCCGGCGTGAGCGCGCTCGAGGCGAAAGCCGCGATCCTCGAGATCCGCGATCTGGCGTTCGGATACGGGAAGGCGCTCGTCATCGACGGGCTCTCTTTGCGGGTCGAGGCGGGTGAGCACGTGCTGGTCCGAGGGCCTTCCGGCGTCGGCAAATCCTCGCTCCTGCGGTTGATCGCCGGCCTGGAGCGCCCGCGCGCGGGCGAGATCCGCCTCGACGGGGTCGCGGTGTCCTCTCCCGACCGGCTCGTACCGCCGGAGGCGCGTCGCGTCGGCCTGGTTTTCCAGGACTACGCCCTCTTCCCGCACATGACCGTCGCGGACAACATCGCCTTCGGCCTCTTTCGCCAGAAACCGATCGAACGGCGCCGAACCGTGGCGGAGCTCCTGCACGCGCTGGCAATCGACACTTTGGGTGGGCGCTTCCCCGCCGAGCTTTCCGGCGGTCAGCAGCAGCGCGTTGCCCTTGCCCGGGCGCTAGCGCCAAAGCCGAGGGTTCTTTTGCTCGACGAGCCCTTCTCGAGCCTTGATCCGGGGCTGCGCGACGAGGTCCGAGAGGCGACGTTCCGCGCTACGAAAGCGCGCGGGACGACCGTCGTCTTCGTTTCCCACGACGAGCGGGACGCGGAGAGCTTTGCGGGCCGCGCGGTCACGCTCGTTTGACGGCCCCGGCGTCCGGCGGTAAGGTAGCGTTATGAATACTCTTAAGAAGATCGTGGCCACTCCCGCGTTCCACAGGCTCATCGTCTTCGTGATCTTGCTCGCGGCCGCCGTCGTCGGACTGGAGACCTATCCTTCCATCGTCGCGCAGCATGGCCGACTCCTCCACGCCATCGACAAAGTGATCCTTTGGATCTTCGTCTTCGAGCTCGGCCTCAAGCTCGCGGCGCAGGGGCGGCATTGGCCGGCCTTCTTCAAGGACGGATGGAACGTCTTCGATTTGATCGTCGTCGTCGTCTGCTTCATCCCGATCAACGCCGAGTTCGTCGCGGTCTTCCGCCTCGTCCGGATCCTGCGGGTCTTGCGCTTGGTCACCGCGCTGCCGCGGCTGCAGCTGATCGTCGGCGCGCTGCTCAAGAGCATCCCGTCGATCGGTTACGTCGGCGTGCTGCTCGCGCTCTTGTTCTACGTCTTCGCCGTCCTCGCCGTCTTCCTCTTCGGCGGCAACGATCCGTTCCGGTTCGGCAACCTCCAGACCGCTCTTCTGACCCTCTTCCAGGTCGTCACGATGGAGAACTGGGTCGAGGTGATGCACACGCAAATGTACGGCTGCGACCGTTTCGGCTACGACGAAGGGATCAAGGCTCTTTGCACGCAGCCGAGCGCGATGCCGCTTGGCGCGCCACTCTTCTTCATCGTCTTCATCGTCCTCGGCACGATGATCATCCTGAACCTCTTCATCGGCGTGATCATGAAGGGCATCGAGGAAATGCAGGAAGAAGTCGACGAGCTGCGGATCGCCAGGGGTGAAGCGCAGGAAGTCGTGCTCGAGCACGAGTTGGCGCGCATCGCGGGCGAGCTGTCGCGCCTTCGAGACCACGTGCGCCGGCGAAATTCGTAAACTGAATGAAGCGGCGAGCGAGCTAGCGTGGGACCTTCGCCTTTTTCATAGCCGCCTCCTTGACGTCGGCGCGCCAGATTTTGAACAGGCCGATGACTTTGTTCTGCTTACGACCCTTGGGGATCGGCTCGATCTCGACCGTAGGATTGCCCCATTTGTCTTCACCGAAGCCGACGATGCGGCCGCGGCTGCTCTTGTACTTGCCCATCAGAACGAGGTCGCCGACCTTGAAATAGCGCGAGAGCTTGGCGAGCGAGAGCATCCCGTCAGTTCGTCGTCGAAAAGCGGAAGCTGACCGCGAGAACGTCGCCTGTCGTCGGCAAGGCGAGGAGGAGATTCGACGACGTGCAAGTGGCAGCGTAGCCCACCGAGGTGCCTGGAGCATCCACCAGGTAGTCAACCTGCACCGAATCGTCGCCCGTCTTGCGCAGACGGATCGTGACGCGGTCAGCGGTCGCGGCGTCGAACGGCGACTCCGGCGTTCCGTCGTTGAAATACCGCCTGCTCGTCGCGACGTAGTAACCCGGAAGTACGTCGTCCAGATCGAGATAGCCGCGCGTGTACGCCACGCTGTTCGCGTCCTTCGTGAAAGTCGTCACCACGCGTACGAGAGTGTTCCCCGATTCCATAGCGGCGTCGATCCGCCCGAATAGGTCGGCGCAGGTGGCGGCGTGGATGGGCGTCGAAAGAAGCAGAGCGGCAGCGAAACCGAAGTAGGTGAGCGTTTTCATGAGCGTTCCTCCCGAGAGAGTGGTTGGCTCCCTCTTCATAGGACCGGAACGCTCGAGGGTCAACTTTGCTGCGAACGTCGCTGCGCATCATGCAGAACAACATTCGATTCATTTTATCGAGCCAAGGCCGCATAATCCGCCGCACACAACCTCTATGAAAGTGGATGTCCATGCTTCCCTTCCTGAATCACGTCGCTGTCCTAGTCAGCTCGGCCGAACGCGCCGGGGCCACTTGCGCCTCGTCCGGCTATGAGCTCGGACCCGTCGAGGACTTCCCCTCCGAAGGGACCCGCGAGATCTACGTCGGCGCGCCGGCGAGCGAGGGCCTCTTACTGTTGATGGAAGCAATCGGGCCAGGGCCGTATCAGAGCGCGTTGAAGAAGCGAGGACCGGGGCTTCACCACATCGCCGTGCACGTCGGCTCGGTTGAAGAGTACGTGGCCGGCCTCGCCGGCTCCGGCTGGCTCCTCCACCCTGCGAGCCTGCAAATGCTGGCGCACCGTAAGACGGTCTTCCTTGCGCGGCCCGGCCTTCACGCTTTGATCGAGGTGCAGCAAGCGAGCAGGGGCGCGTCGCCCGGAGGCGGTCGCTTCATCACCGAGGTGCTCATCGAGGGCGACCGCGAGCATCGGCGCCTCCTCGAAGCCCTCGGCGTCCCCGGTGTGCGTCTCGCCGAGGCCGGGGGTACGGCGCTCGTGATCGGCGGGAAAACAATCGCCGTCTCCGACTTTCAGCCGTAGGCCAGCCGTCCAGGATCGCCTGATTGCACCAATGAAAGGGCGATTTCCCGGTGCTGCTTGCCGGTAAGGGCGCCGACCGTGTCCACCGTAGGCGTCCCCGGTTGACCCCGCATCCCCATGCGCTATAGCCTCAGTCCGATGCGTCTGCCGCCCCAAATGCTCGCTCTCTGCCTCCTCACCGCCGCGTGCGGCCCCACGAAGATCGACGTCGGCGAAGACGAGCCCGATCTCGATCGCGTCCCGGTCCGGATTTCGCCGGAAGGCGGAGCCTTCAGCTTTCGGCCGATGGTCACCCTCGTCAAAGACACGACGGAAAAGGCGACGGGCATCCTCCAGGTCCAGCTTCCGGAGATGGAGCGCTTCAAAGAAGTTTGGCACCTCTTCGGCGCGCCGGCAGGCGGCTGCACGCCTCCGGATCTCGACAAGCCCGAGGACCAGCGGCGTAAGTTCGCTTGCGTCCGGATGACGCAGACGGGCGAGCTCTACTACCGGCTCGGTCCCGGCTTCAACTTCGGGCAACGCGCCGGCCGCGTACGCAGCGAGCACTACGAGATCGCCCTCGAGTCTTTTGCGCTCGCGGCGGTGAGCGAAGGCGCCCTGCCCCTCCTCGGCGACGAGTTCCAGCTGAACGAGCGCGAGACGCGTTGCTACTTGCGCGACGACGGCAAAGGCAGCGCGCGGCTCCAGCTACGCATGACGACCGAAAGCCCGCCGACGCTGACGGAGTGGCCGACCACGACGATCGCCGTCGACATCGACGGCGCGGTCGCCGGCGAGACCTACGTCCTCGACGCGGCGGCCGACCCGAGCCGGCACGCGATGACGATCGAAGCGCAGGCCGCGGCGGCCGAGACGCGGGGGCCGAGCTATTCGACCAAGGATCTCGCGCTCTCGGCGTCCGTCGGCAGCTGCGTCGTCACGATCGCGAGCGTAGCGCTCAACGGCGTCACGCGCGGCAGTCTGCGCTGCGACGCCTTGCCCAGACGCAGCGGGGAAGAGCCGACGCCTTTCGGCGAAACCATCGGCGTCTCGGGCGACTGGTCCTGCGACGAATACGACTAAAGGGACCACGCCCATGCGTCTGACCGAGTTCATCGCCCAGCATCACGAAGAGATCCTGATCGAATGGGTCGCCTTCGCGAAGACCTTGATGCCGTGGGCGAAAGACTCGAGTGAGACGGAGCTGCGCGATCACGCCGACGAACTCCTTACGGTCATCGTCCGCGACATGAATTCCGCGCAGACGAACGAGCAGCAAGAAGAGAAATCAAAAGGCAACGCCAAGAACAGCGCTCTGGCGCTCGTCGGCCATCGGCACGCGGCCGATCGCCTGGCGTCGGGGCTGAACATGGATCAGATGCTCTCCGAGTATCGCGCGCTGCGGGCCAGCGTGCTGCGCCTGTGGGAGGCGAACAGCACCGAGCGCGAATCCGAGGTGACGCGCTTCAACGAGGCCATCGACGAAACGCTCGCGGAGTCCGCGATGCGCTATACCGAGATCCTGAGCAAGACGCGCGACCAATTCCTCGGGATCTTGGGCCACGACTTGCGCAATCCTTTGGGGGCCGTCCTCATGGGCGCGACGCTCCTGTTGGATTCCGAGGACGAGGAACAGGTAAAGACCGCGAGGCTGATCCAAACCAGCGGCGAGCGCATGAGCCGGATGATCAACGACCTCCTCGACTTGACGCGGTCGCGACTCGGCGCCGGCATCCCGATCCAAACGCATCCCCTGGACCTTGAGGAAGTCTGCCGCCAGATCATCTCAGAGCTCGGGTCCAGCCATCCCGAAGCGGTCTTGCGTTTCGACGCGAAAGGCGATCTCCGGGGCGAATGGGACGGCGACCGCGTCATGCAGATGATCTCGAACCTCGCCGCCAACGCGATCCAACATGGGGGCGCCGCCATGCCGGTCACGATCAAGGCGCGCGGCGAAGACGATGGCATTTGCCTCGAGGTCCACAACGGCGGTACGCCCATTGCGAAAGCGGCGCTCAAGACGCTTTTCGAGCCGATGACGCGCCTTGCGTCGGGGGCGAGCAGCAGCACGAATCCGACGGGGCTCGGCCTTGGCCTTTACATCGCGAGCCAGGTGGCCTGTGCGCACGGCGGCTCGATCGAGGTCAGCTCGACCGCGGAGAAGGGCACGACGTTCACCGTGCGATTGCCGCGGCGCTCGCAGGCGGCGCCCGCGTCGCGCGCGAGCTCTTCGGATCGACCGGTTCGTCGATAAGAACTCCAGAGGCTTTTCGCCGAGCGCGGGGGCACGTGCGGAGGAGGCCGAGGTCCACATCGAGCGGATCCGGGCCATGTTGAAATCCACGGAAAAGGTCGCGGCAAACGCGACGGAGTGAGCGCAGCCGCGCCCGGCCGCCGTGGCGGCCTTCTTGAGTTTTTGGCCAAACACCACGAAATCACCCTTGATATCGCGAGGATTGCGACAATTTTCCGACTTAAGGTTTCGACCGCCTACGCCGATACGGATATGTCAGAATCGTTATAGATCCCTGATATCCCCAACATTCAGCGAGAGGAGGACGAAACGTATGTCGTGGACGTGGCGACAACGAAGCATGACTGCTTTGTTGTTATGTATGCCGCTCGCCACGATCTTTGGATGCAAGCCGCCCGCAGGGGCGCAAAAAAGCGAGGTCAAGACGCTCGATAACTTCGCTGCTGGAACCAAGGTGCGCACGAACAGCTGTTCGGCGAGCCCCGAGGTCAAGCAGAGCCCCGAATTTAGCGAGCCGATGTTCTCGGCAACGGACGATCGCATCAAGATCGATCCGAGCATCGAAGGGTCGGAGACGAGGGATAAGTTGAAAGCGGAGGTGCGCGAAGCGCTCACGGCGATATCGCCGGAGATGCAGGTCGCATACATGTCCTTGGGCGGGTTCATCGACGTGACTCCCAAGACCAAAGATCGTTGCGCGCGGAAATTCCGCGAGGACGACAAGCAGAAATCGACCGAGCAAGAGATTCAGTACATCACGGCGTGCTTCCAATTCCTCCGCTTGGACAAGCTGACGGATGCCGAGCTGGCCGATCTGAAGCTCACCCGCAAGGACACCGTCAACGAGGACGGCTCCCCGAAGGGCGGCTCGATCATGCGAATCAACGTCGTACCGGACGCAATCGAGATTCGGCATGCCATGGTGCGCTCGTTCGGCTTCCTGTTCGCCCAGCTCTTCGCTCGCATGAACGAAGCTCCGGAAGCAGAGAAGGCCAAGGGTCACGTCCTCACGCTCGGCGACGACGAGAACTTCAAGATCGCCAACTTGAAGATCCAAGTCGCGCAGAACTTCCTGGTCGACATGATCGAGAGTAAAATCTTCGATCTCAAGACCATGGAGACCTGGCTGGGCGCGGGTGCCGCCGATCAGATCCGCAAGAACTACGAGAAGCTGAAGAAGCGCGGCGACGTCTCCAAGGCGATCGCAGAGAACTTCGAAGGCGTCCCGCCGGGGGACCCGAAGTTCAGGGACGAGGACCTGCTCGCAGGCGTGTCCTACATGCAGAAAGGCGAGACGCAACCCCCGACGCTCGAGCAAAAGATCGTGCGTAGGGTTCGGTTCAACGACTACGTCTTCGCGGAGTTCTTCGACAGCATGAAGTGCCATCCTTGGGGCGACTATCCGTCGAAAGACGTCGTAGCCCGCGTCAAGGCAGGCGAAGCAGATCGTGACGAGTTCTTGCGTTCGGCGCAGAACACTCTGGCGATCGTCCAGGATTTCTTTCCGCGGACGTACGGCATGGTGGCAGCGACCGAGCAAGAGATTCGCGCGCTCACAACGACGATCGCGCAGCAGAGCCCGCTGAAGAAGTATCTCAAGAGCAAGGAAGGTCTCGGCCTGGCCGAAGACAACTTGTTCGGGGATTTCTTGAGCACAGCAGCACAGTCGCAAGCCCAGGCGCCGGCGACGCGCGCAGCCGGCTCGGTCGCGGCGGCTCCGGCAATGGCAGCAGCGGGTGGCAGTATCTTTGCCATGCTCGCCAACATGATCAAGAACGCTCCTAAAGCTCCGCAGAAGGTGCAACCTTCGCAGCAGCAGCAGAAGCAACAACAGCAGCAGCAGGCGGCAGAGCAGGGCACCATCAACAGTAACGGTGTTTGAGGCCCTGGCAACAGCATGTGATCCCCTAATCAGGGATCCTGATTCGCAGGCGGTGTTTGAGGACCTGGAAGCGCTTGAGCCGGAAGTTATTGAGGTTAAGCGCCACTCAAACGAGACGGATAGACGAAGCGTGACTTAGCTTCCGAACTCGCAAACCGACTGTGCCGTACCTTGCGCGTCGCGCAGGGCAAAAAGAAAAGGGTGGTCTAATGGACCACCCTTTTTCTATTCCACGTCTCGACGTCTTTATTTGACGCCGCGCCGCTCGCCGTCGCGGACGGTGATGCCCTGGCGGTCCATCGCCTCCATGACGAAGACGACGATCTTGCGCCCGATCTGGAGCTCGTCGCGCACCTCGCCGGCTGCCAGGGGTCCGCGGCGCTCGAAAACGTCGAGGATGCGCTGGCTCACCGCGGCGAACGCCGGCGCCGTCATCAGCATCTTCTCGTCGAGCTGGACCATGATCCCGTCCTCGACGAGCTTCGTCAGGACCTGCGCCTTTTCCGGCGTGTCGACGCTCAGGTCGGCATGCGAAAGGAGCTCGGGGACGTCGCTATTGGCGATCTCGCGGATTCGGCTCTCGAAGGCTTGCGCCGGCGCCGCCCGGTGCGCGGCGGTGAGAACTCTGCCCTCGCCCTTTCGCTCCGTGATCTTCGCGTGATCCATCGCCTCCAGGACGAGGACCACGAGCTTGCGGCCGAGCTTCAGCGCGTCGCGGAGGTCGGCTGCGGTCGCCTCGGCGTGGCTGCCGAGGTACTCGACGACGCGACGCGTCATCGCCTGGAACACCAGGGTGCTGACGAGGTGGTCCTGGCCCAGGCGGACGAGCTTGGCGTCGGCGACGAAGCGCGCCACGATCCGGCGCTTGTCGTCGGAGTTCACCTCGAGGTCGAGGAGCGAGGGTGCGACCGTCTCCGTCGACGCTGCCAAGGTCTCCAAAGTCGCCGTCAGCTCCATCGTTCGGTCGGCCTTCGGCACGTAGCCGAAGATTTTGAGGTAAGGGCCGACCTGCTGCAGCCGGCCCTCCCGCTTCAGCTCGCGCAGCAAGGTGCGGAGAAGGTCGACGTCGAGGCGCATCGCCTTTTGTAAGGCGGTCTCGGCGATGCCCTCGTCCGTCGGCACGACGGTGTGATGTTTCGCGACGAGGGCCAGGATCGCGTCGAGCCACTCGTCGACGCGACGGCGATCGACGATCCATTTGTCGAGGACCTCGACGCCGTCCGGCATCACCTCCAGCTTGGCGAAGCGCGTCCGCCGCATCAGGTCGCGGCTGCGGAAGGCCCCGTCCTTCAAGAGGTTCAGCATCAAGTACTCGTGGACGGTGAAGTGGTCCACCAGCGCCAGGAGACTCGCGGCGACGGTGACGCTCGTCGTCGGCAGCTCGTCGATGACGCGCCCGGCGCCCAGCACCTTGTCGCCGCCGGAGCTGACGACCAGGCAATGCTCGTCGAAGCGAATCAAGCGAGAGACGTCGAGCTTCAAACGCACGTGCCACGCGGGCGCGGCGACGTTCTCCAGCGGCGCGATGGCGATCAGCTTGCCCTTGGTCTTCACGCCGCCGTGGACGAGGATCACTTCCGGATTTTTCTTGGGGTTGATCGCGTAGTCTAAGTAGAGCCGCAGGCGGAGGTCGACGGCCTGCGTCAGGAAGAGCTGCGCCGGATCGACGATCTGGGAGTCCTTCGGGACGTCGGCGAGGCTGAGGTTCGCCAGCTGGAGGGCGACGCGCGCGCTCGGGTGCGCCGTCTTCACCTGCTTGCCGTAAGACTGGATCGAGCGGATCTCGGCCTTTTTCCCAGAGGGCAGGACCTCGATCATCTGACGCTCGTGCAGCTTCCCGTCGCGCAAGGTGCCGGTTACGACCGTGCCCTGGCCCGCGACGGTGAACACGCGGTCCACGAACATCTGCGGGCATCCGACGTCCTTCTCCGCCGGCAGCTCGCCCAGCTCGCGGAAGAGCTCGCGTTTCAGATCCTCGAGGCCCGCGTTGGTCTTCGCGGAGAAGCCGACGATCGGCACCTCGCGGCCTAGGGCCTCGTAGAATCGGACTTCGAGCTCCGCCTTCACCTCGGCGAAGCGCTTCGCGTCGACGAGGTCGGTCTTCGTGAGAACGACGACGCCGTGCGTGATGCCGTAGGCGGCCAGCGCCCAAAGGTGCTCCTCGCTCTGCGGCATCCACCCGTCGTCGCACGCGCAGATGAAGACGAACGCGTCGATCGTGCTGGCGCCCGTGATCGTATGCAGGCGGTAGTCGGCGTGCCCCGGGACGTCGACGATGCCGATCGGCCGGCCTTCGGGCCCCGTCATCCAGACGAACCCCAACTGCATCGTCATCCCACGCGACCGCTCCTCCGCCAGCCGGCTCGGCTCCATGCCCGTGAGGGCGCGGAGCAGACTCGTCTTGCCGTGGTCGACGTGCCCAGCGGTACCGATGACGTGCATAGATTACGAGTCTAGATGCATTTTTTGGTCTGAGGTAGACTGAAGCCCAAGAGATCCGCAGCCGCAAGGAAGAGGATGGGGCACTGGTGGCCTCCACGGCCTTCAAAGCCGTTGTCGGGCGGTTATGCCGTCTGAGGTGGGTTCGATTCCCTCCCCTTCCGCCACTTTTTCCGCGCCAGCGGAAAAAGTCCTCTAATTTCGACTCTCTACTCTCGACCTGCTTTCAGCCTCAACCTCCAGAACGTGATTCTGTACGTGATCCGGTGCCGAGAGCCGAATGAGCTGCGCCGTCTTCTCAGCCGTATCAGTCGACAGCAGCGCGACAGTCTTCGCATACCGTTCCGTCATCGCCCGACTTCTGTGCCCCAAGCTTGCCTGCACCGCCCCCAGATCCCGCGTCGCGACGAGAGCCAGGGTCCCGAACGTGTGCCGACAAATGTGCGTCGACCGCCACGGCAGCCCAAGAGCCTTGAAGCCGGCGTTGAAGGCCGACTGGATCGCGTTGTACCGAAGCAGCTCGCCATTTCGGTCCTGAAAGACAGGACCGGAGCCAGCCGAACCCTGCCGCATCAGCGCAAGTTGATCGACGATATCAGTCGAGAGCGGCACGATCCGAACAGACTCCTCGGTCTTCGTGCTGAATTCCAGCGTGGGCTCTCTGGTCCAGTGGTCCCAACTAACGCTCCGGACGATCCGAGCCATCGCGCTTTCAAGTTCCACGGAGTCCCAGCAGAGCCCGCAGGCTTCACTGACCCTGGCACCCGTCAAGACCATGAACGTCGCGAGTCGATAGTAGACCGGGTTTCGCCGCTGCCGGCGGAGCCAGTTGATCCACCGCTGCACGTCCGAGGCCTTGATGAAGTAGTCCGGTCGTCGCGCCTGGACCTGCTTGTAGTGACACCGCTCCCGGTGCCGTTTGACGATCGGCACGACGAACATCGGGTCGCGCTCGTTCCGGTACCAGGTCAAGATCGTCGTCAGAAGCTCCAGCTCAAGAAGAAAAGTCTTCCGGCCGGGGTTCGTCTTCGTCGGATGCCTATGAAGCCAACTGAGCCACTGGTCGATCACCATCGGGCCGAGATCTCGCATCCTGACGTTCATCACGGGCGACTCGTTCAGAGAGACGAGCCGCGTCGCCTTCGACTGCTGGGACGACTTCTTGAGCCGGGTGAACGCCTCTTCAAGATACCCATTGAGACAATCGCGAAAGGTCATGTCCTCGGCGTCCGGGCCAACTGAAATTTGGCCGGACTCCCACCGCCGCTTTTCCTGATCATGCCACGTATGGGCCGATGCTGCCGTCTCGAATGTCTTGTCCGCGATGCGGACGCCGCGTACGTAAATCTCTGCATGAAAAATGGTCTTCGTGCGGCCCTTGGTTTTTCGGGTTCGCTTCGTTACTGCCATCGTGCTCTAGTCACGAGTCGTGTTTACACGAAGCAGTAATTGCCTAGTGTAAGGAAGGGTCAGGTTCCCTCGGTAGAGTGGTTGTTACCAGGCAAGCCAATCTACCAAACGAGGAAACCATGACCCGAGATCAGTATATCATTCGTCGCAAGCTCAATATCGTTGAGCTCGGTGCAACACTCGGCAATATCAGCGACGCATGTCGCAGACTTGGTGTTAGCCGGCAGCACTTCTACGACATCAAGAAGGCGGTCGAAGAAGAGGGTGTCGAAGGGCTGCTGGAGAAGTCTCGGCAGAGCCCCAGGATGGGGTTGCGAATAGAGGATCAGGGTCGCGTCGGCGCTTGCCTGGAAGCGCAATCGGCTGACGAGGTCCTCGTACCTGGTGCGACTCTTTTGAGCGATCTCGACTTGGAGGGCAACCTTCAGTTCGCCCTCCGGACCGCTCAGGACGAACCACCCGTCCGGTACCTTGGCCTTGGCGGCGGCGCGTCCCCGAAGGCCGAGCGCGGACCGGATCTGGTCCTCAGACTTGAACCCGGACACTAGCGGCGAGGTCTCCAGGATGCCGCGAACCTCACGGACGATGAGGTCATGGTCGCAGGTCGTCCGGTAGCGAGCGCGCTTGCCGCCAAGGAAACCAGCGCGGAAGTCGCTGCCGCCGACGGTACTCCGTCCCTTGCGCGATAGGACGTATCCGAGCTTGCGTCCGCGGTCCCCCAGCAAGGGTCTGAGGAGGCCGTCGTTCTCTAGGCGTCGGAGTCTTTGGTAATGCAGATGACTCGTAAGAGACGGCCAGAACTGACGGCCGATTTCGTCGAACGTAGCGAAGCGATGTGCAGCAGGACTTGACGGTCACGAGCGGTCAGTACGAGACAGCGAGTGGTCATTTTCGATTTATCGATACCTCCGACGTTTTCTTGTCGTCGCACGACGACAGGTGTGGAGACTTGAGCACTAGAAACGTGTCAAAGTTGCAACGAAACGGCATCGGCGCAGGGAATCATCGGAGTGAATGCACGCGACGCGCCACAATCTTCGGCGCGAGGACAGAAATCCGGCCTCCTACCTATATAGGGATCGAGTGGGCTACACGATCAATGTTCTTGGCGCAGTTAAACCGCCGACATCATTTCCGGAAAAATATTATCGGACGTGCGCGCAGCACAGGCCCGGAATCGTGCGTTCCGTCACTCGAAAACGATCTTTGGCTTCACGCCGATCAAAGCCGCGACCTCCGCAAGAGTCGCAAGCGTGATGTTAGCTTCACCCTTCATAATCCGCGAAGTCTGACGCGAGCTAGTCTGGAGCCGCCGCGTCAACTCGTTGATTCCAATCTCCTCGTCGGACATGTACCGCGCAAGCGCGGCCGAAATTGTCTCCTGCATGGACTTGAGAGCTTCGACTTCGCGCTCGACCTCAGCATCGCGAGCTGCGATCTCCTTAGCGGACAAGCGCGTCCGCCGGACGTCGTCATAGTCGTCGAACTGCTTCAAACGTTTCTTGCTGAAGGCCATGTCAATCCTCGTCCTGCATCCGACGGCGTGCCGTCTCGATGTCCTTGTCTTGGGTTCCCTTGTCGCCGGCTGCTAGGAGAACAACAAGCGTGTCGCCTTGCCAGGTGTAGTAGATGCGAAAACCTGGTCCGGTGGACACGTCTCTCAGCTCGAAGAGCCCTTCCCCAAGGAAGCGGCAATGGGGCAAGCGAAGGTCCCTGCCAAGCGAACGGAGAAGGCCGATCAGCTTGTCGACTTTCCGAAAGGACACGTCGTCGAGTTCCGCGATCCAATCTCGAACCGGCTTCTGACCCCGCGCGCTGCTCCAGCAGACGACTCTGAATTTGGAGTCTTCGGCCACATCCGCTCCCTTATCGGTCAACCATCGATTTACTTTAGTACATCAATTTACTTTAGTAAATCGAATCCAGCATACTGTCGCAACTTATTATATTTATTGTTGTATTGGGGGGGGGGGGCGATGTTAGTGAACCAGGAGCGAGCAGATCGGTCCCGGTTGGGCGCCGACGAAGTAGCTCCCCATTCCGGTCCTGGAAGACAGTCCCGGAACCAGACGAGCCCTGGCAGCGCGACGCACGCATTTTCTTCCATACATTAAGAGCTTTGCGGTTCAAAGCCTTCCCGCTCGTGCCATTTTGGTGCACTCTCCGCCGCGCTTCGACCCCTTTCGGGAGCTCCCAATGAAACCTGGCTTGATAGCCTTCAGCGGCGCCGTTTTCTTAGCGGCAGCGCTCTATGTCTCTCGGTCAGCACCAGCGTCCTCGTTAGGACCTGCGCCTGTCAGTAAACGTCTTCAAGTATCCGTGCCTTCCACACCTATCGCGCACGAAGATGCGTCACACCCTCGCGACCGCGCCCAGAGTGCCAGCGCTGCGGCTGAGAAACCTGCCGCGAGCAATCCTTATGAGGACTGGGACCGGCTTGCAGTGGCATGTCAGAGCGCCGAAGACCAGACCGAATGCTTGGAAGCTCTTCTCGAATCTTTCGCGCAGGTCATCCAGGAGCAGCGGTCGGACGTGTCTCCGCATGACCTCGCGAGCCTTTGCATCAAGTCGAACGCTCATGCGCGCTGTTTGGACTTCCTGCTGACCCTTCGATCGGAGCGGCAGTCGCAATGGGCCCAGGTGACGCTCATTATGGTCGCTAGAAGGATTTGGGTGGCCGGCTACCCGGATCGGCCGGACTACCAAGCGTTTGAAGACCGCATGATCGAAGCAGGCGCGACGGGCATTGAGACGCAGCTCCTCGCGGAAGAACACCTAAGCCGCGGTCACGCTCAGAAAGCCATTGAGCTCGCCCGCCGCGCCGTCGGTCTCTGCGAAGATTCTCAGGCTGAGTCGGTCGATGCGAGTCAATACGCCAGCCTTCCCTTCCTGACTGCCAAAGCGATGAAGGTGATTCGGGAGCAGACGGCGTGCGTTGAGCAGCGGAAAATCCTCGCCAAGGCGCTGCGCGTTGGCAATGAGGACGAAGAAGGCGCATTGATCGAAGATTCCTTGGCGCGAGAAGGCGCGGGTTGAAAGCGATCCTGTGAAGCACGTAGGGACTGCGACGTCCGCGCCGATGCGCGATAACGTGACCCTCGCCTCGTTCGCAAGCGCCGACGCCCTTCACGGCCGCGGCCGCCGCTACGGGAAGCTCTCCGCCCCGCGCATCGACAGGGGCAGCTCCAAATTCGAGTTCGCGGAGTGCATCGCAGCGCCCTGAGCCGCTTAACGCCTTCCTCGGTGATTTCCGAATTCAGTACGTGATTTGTACGTGATTCGATGGCCTATCGAGGGATCCCGCGGAATGCCGCGGGACGAGACACGAGTGTTAAGTACTCAAGTGGCCTAAATGTCCTCGAATCGACTGCTCTTTGTCAGTCGCCCGGGGCGATTCCCTCCCCTTCCGCCAAACTTCCTCCTGCCTGTTACGGTTCCGAGCGACAAATCATTAGAATCAGCCCGCAACGTCTCCCCATCACCCCGACCCTTATCGCTTACCAAAATCGCTCAAAATCTAGAGGGTCGGGCGCCAGCGGATCTCGATTGAATAGGCGCAGGACGAGCCCGAGCGGCCAGAAGCGGGCGTAAAAGAGCACGGTCTGGTCGAAGACCGTAACCGCCGGTGCCGTCGTTGAGCATGCGGCAGCGCCGGGCGCACGCCGGCAGGACGTCGAGGTCGTCGTCGTGGCAACGCATGGTCAGGCGTGTCGCCGTGTCGACCCATTTTTTCAGCCAGCCGAGCTCGCAACCGACGAGCGTGTACGCGCCTGCGAACGCGGCGAGAAGGAGATCGCGGATGGGGCTGCGGGAACGCTTCTACTCCCGAGGCTGACGCTTCGGCAGCCTCACGACGACGGTCGTCGTCGGGGCGGCTCGGTCGAAGGAAATCTCGCCGTGATGGGCCTCGATGATCGACTTCGAGATGCTGAGCCCGAGTCCGGTGCCTTTGCCCACGTCTTTCGTCGTGAAGAACGGCTGAAAGGCCCGCTCCAATAGGGCCGGCGTCAAGCCGACTCCCGAGTCGACGACGCGGATCTCGAGATCATGAGGGCGGTCGTCGATCACGACCTTGACCCACCGCTCCTCCCGGGCGAAGACGGCGTCGTAAGCGTTGTTGATCAAGTTCACGTCCATCACCTCCGTCAGATACCTGTGAGCGCGGAGCTCACTGATGACGGCTTGGGCCACCGCTTCCAAGATGCCCGCGACCTCCTCGTCGCTCGGGCCAGGCAGCTGATGAAACACAGGCACGGGCCCAGCCACCGAGAAGACGTCGTCGATGGCGACGGTGTGGAAGTGGATGGCCGTTCTTCAGCGTGCAAAAGCTCGCGGCGAGCATCGAGACTGCCGAGCGGCTCGGCGCGCGGCTCATGATGCCCTCGACGCACGGACCGGTGGCCGCGCAACACGCGGTACTAGCGGATCCGATCGGCGCCGCGTTCGGGCTGCGGCAGATCCACGGAACTAGTGGCAAAGGCCGTCCTTTCGCCGGCCCATGCTATAATCAGGTGCCCCGAAAATCGTCGTAAAAGCCCGCGCATGTCCCGTCGTCTCGCCCCCTTGGCTCTGATCCTTGGCCTCGCAGCAAGCTCCGCCTGCAAGCAGCGCAAGAACACGAGCGAAGTGAAAGCTGACTTCGTGGACGCCAAGCCGACCGACGGCCAGACCTGGACGGAAGCACGCATCATTTCGTTCAACCGTTACGCGGAGGACTTGCTCAACTACTCCGGCAACGAGCGCGCCACCTACAACGAAGCCGCGCTACAGCTCGACACCTCACTGAAGCGTGCCGGCGTCACGAAGTACGACCCGCTCTCCAGCTACATGATTCAGCTCGGCAACTACGGCGAATGTTTCGGCCAAGACCGCGGCGACCATCAGATCTGGTGGAACTCGCACCGCGATGCGATCAAGAAGCAGATCGAAGAGGTCGCCTTCTTCGTCCGCGACTACCACTACCTCATGCTCGGAAAATCGCGTGGCCCTTTCTCCTTCCGCGAGGTCATCATCTGTCCCGCGGCGGAAATCGGCGCGAAAATGCTGCTCGACGGGTACAAGCTCTACATCGGCGTGCCTTACTCCATGGGCTATTGTCGGCCGATCGCCAACACCGGACAGGCCAAGCCGACCTTGCGCAGCCTGTGGGACGACGGCCACCCGCTCGGGATCGCCGACGCGGGCAAGGGCCTGACCGGCAAGATTCGCGCCCTCTTCAACACGGAGGAAAAGGCGCGCGTGGCGATGAAGACGCTTTGGACGCTCTTCAATCCCCTGTCGACGGCGCGCCAGGGCTTGCGCAAGCTCCTGCACGAGCAGCGTGGCACCGTGCTCCCGGCGCTGGCTCGCCTGCGTCCGAACCTGGAAAACGCGAGCGAATCCGTACGCGAAGGCCTCCTCGACCTCGCGTTCCCGAATCGTGGGAAGGCCGCTTCGGGTGCGAACCTGACCGCGCAAGCCACCAGCATCGCCGAGGACCATCCCGCCACGCTTGCGAAAGCGGCGGACAACTGGAAGTGCTTGCTCGACGCGCCGGACGCGATGGCCGACGTCGAGAACGACGCCATGGCGATGGTCCAAGACAACATCAAGCGCACGAACGTGCAGAACGACGTCGAAGCCGGGCTCGTCGCCGTGGTGAACCATCACGACGTCTCGGTCCTAGTCGCCGCCGGCTCGGGCGACTACGACGCCTTCCTCGACGCCTCGGTGATCAACGAATTCAACGTGACCTCACGGGTCCGCGCGGGGCTCGTCGCGGTCTCGACGTCCGACAACATCTCGATCGACGTGCGCTTCTTGCGCAGCAGCGGTAAGGCTTTGCGCGGCGGCAGTTTCACGAAGGCCCTCGAGGCCGCGCGCCGCGACGAGTCGCTGTGCGGCACGGGAACCTGAGACGCTGGACCCCTCTTATACGGCCGGCAGCCGGCCGTATTAAAACTGCACCTTCACGCCGCCGACGTAGCCCTTTTCCGACGTCTGGATCTCGATGCCCTCGCGCTCCATCGACCAAGTCTCTTGATAGCGCCCTGCCGTGAGGCGCAAAAGCGAGATTTCGACGAAGCCCTGATAGTCGGCGTAGTACCCAGCCCATCTGCATATCAACGTTCTGCCGGGATCTCAGCGTAAGGGCATCGGTCAAAAGCTGATCGCTGTTGCGATTCAGCACCTAAAGAGCGGCTTGGTCGCGGGTGTCCATCTACGGACGACCTCGAGAAACGTCTCCGCCGTACACTTCTACGACAAGATTGGGTTCGTTCGCTTGAAAGTCAGCACGGACGTTCTTTGGGGCGTCCCTGACGTTCAGCATGTTTGCATGGGGATGCGTCTGTAGTATTTTGTAGTAGAATCAGGGCGATAACGTTCCCGAAGGATCCATCATGAATATGACGCCGACCCGGCGCGAGCTCAGCATGCTCCTGTTCACCGCGCTCGCAACGACTCTTTGGCAACGCAAAGCCGTTGCCGAGCCGGTCAAGGCTCAACTCGACGCCTGGATCACGGATCTCGACACGATGGCTCGCGATCTCGCCACCGGAAACAGGTCGCCGATCGCGTCGCAACATCGGCTCGAGAGTCTCCTCCGATGGGTCGATCTCGACGACTTGATGACCCACATCGATTTTTCCCGCCTGACCGACGGCCTTCAACTACCGGCGCTCGGCGAAACCAACGTGCTCGTCGATCTCGGCGCGGACTTACGTTTCAAGGCAGAAATCACGGCCATGGGCGACGGTCGTTCGATTCCTCCGCACGGCCACAACAACCAAATGACGGCATTCGTCGTCCTCAGCGGCGACCTTCGTGCGCGCCACTTCGAGCGCGAAGACCACGGCGACGAGAAGATTCTGACCCCGACGATCGACACGACCTTCACGCGCGGCAGCATCTCGACGATTTCCGACGACAAGGACAACGTTCATTGGTTCACGGCGCGTTCCCGACCCGCCTTCTTGTTCAACGTCGTCGTCTCGAGCCTCACGACCCGTCCTGGCGCCGGGGTCGGACGCGTGAAGCTCGACCTGCGCGGCGGCGCGATGCCCGATGGGCGAATCCGCGCGCGGGGCATCGACCTGGAAACTTGGCTTCGGGTCTACGGCTGAGAAATCCGATGCGCTCACGACATGGCGACGTTTCGATGGTAGTCGTTGCAGGGGCGACGGGCGACCGCGGCGCGCGCTTGCGTCAGCTCGTCACCGTGATCGCGGGTGGCCCAGTTCCCAAGGAGAAACGCCCATGATCCTCGTAACCGGAGCCTCTGGCACCGTCGGCAAGGAAATTCTGCAGCTCCTCGCCGACCAGAAGCACCCTGTGCGCGCGATGACGCGCGATCCGACCAAGATCAAGCCCGACGTTTTCCCGAACGGCGTGGAGATCGTCGCCGGCGACTTCGAAAGGCCCGAGACTCTGGCGCCAGCGCTCGCCGGCGTGACCAAGGTCTTCGCCCTTTCGGCCGGCCCCGAGCTCGGAAAGCATGCTGCCGCGCTCGCGCGCGCCGCCAAGACTGCCGGCGCCAAGCACATCGTCAAGCTCTCGGCAGAAACCGTCGAAGATCATCCGAACCAGCTTATCGGCCGCTGGCACGCAGAAGGCGAACGCGCGATCGCGGCTTCTGGACTCGTTTGGACCTTCGTGCGACCGGGCGGGTTGCTTATAGGCGACTCGATTCGCGGCCCCTCGCTCTTCGCCCGTGATCAGGCTGCCACTTTGACATTCTTTGGGCCCCCGGGAGACGCGGCAGGCCAGCAAGGCGCGCATTTCCGAGCCGTCGATTGACGATCCTAGCCACAGAACCCGAGGTTTAGCCGGCTTTCGCCGCTTTCCGGCATGGCTCCGCCCAGCGCGAGGCCCTTAGTCTTCGTCATGTAGCCGCTGGTCGATGCCTTCGAAGATGCTCTCGCAATCGTGGTGGGGCTCGCGCGGGCGCACGGCCGTACAGACCAAGAGCGAGAAGGATCCGCGCCACGATCAGCGGATCGTCGATGGTGCGCAAAGGCGCCGCGCGCACCATAGGCCAAGAGCTTCTCGAGAGCACCGCGCACATTCATGCCGATGTAGCGGTTGGCGTGTATAGTGAAACCGTTCTCGCTGAAGCAGCGGCGGCCTTTCGCGACCACCTCCTCATCTTCCCACCCGAAGCCTCGACCGATACGGCGCACCAGGCACCCCGCACGATCACCGAACGCGACGCGCATCACAGACCTCGCCGAGACCGCCGCCAACTGCTCGGACTCGGCAAAGATGGGGTCGAGCAGCGATGTTTCCAAGCTGGCCTCCGACTCCTCGTCCGGAGTGGTCAGGTCACCACGCGTGGTGAGATCTTGCATGACGGCATGAGCGACAGCGCTTACGATGCCCTCGACCTCTTCGTCGGTTGGACCCGGTGCAAAGTCGCCAAGCCATTGAACCGCAAAGGTCGCAAAGTGCGCAAAGACTCGTTGAGTCAGCGGCACCTGCTCGAGACGACAAGAAATGCGGATCGCTCGACTGATCGTCGAGCTTAGGCAGCGCCAAAACCTTCCGTGGGGAGGGATCGCCCAGAAGCTCAACGGGAGGGGGGGGGGGGCCACAAGACTCGCGAGGGCAAGGAATGGGGTCTGAAGACCGTGGCTCGGGTGTCGGAGGGGTTTGCGGAAAGGACAAAACGAGACCCCACGGAGCGTGCCGGTCAATGCTTCCGGCTCACGGCGTGATCGCCACCTTGAGGACGCCGTCGCGCTGGTTCGAGAAGAGGTCGTAAGCGTCGATGATCCGGTCGAGCTTGAATCGGTGCGTCACCATCGCCTTCAAGTCGACTCGGCGTGTGCTGATCATTTCCATGAGTCGACGCATCCGCTCTTTGCCGCCAGGACAGAGGGTCGTAATGAGCTTTTGATCACCAAGGCCGGCGTAGAACGCGTCCAGGGGCAGCTGAATGTCCTTGGCGTAGACACCAAGGCTCGACAACGTTCCGCCAGGCTTCAGTACGCGCATGCAGGCCTGGAAAGTCGCCTCCGTACCAAGTGCTTCAATCGCGACGTCGACCCCGCGCCCTCCAGTAAGCTCCCGAATGGTCGCAACAGGGTCCTTGTCCTTGAAGTTGATCGTGACGTCGGCGCCGACCTTCCGCGACATCATTAGTCGATTCTCCAGGCTATCGACGGTAATGACGAAACTCGCGCCGCTTAGACGTGCTCCCGCCGTTGCGCATAGGCCGATCGGGCCTTGAGCAAAAATAGCGACGGTATCGCCGATCTTCACCTTCCCGCTCTCTGCCCCGCTAAAGCCCGTGCTCATGATGTCCGGGCACATCAGCACTTCCTCATCGGTCAAATGGTCCGGGACCGGGGCGAGGTTGGCTGTCGCATTGGGGACAAGCAGGAACTCCGCTTGCGCACCGTCAATAGTGTTGCCGAAGCGCCATCCCCCGAGCGGCTTTCCTCCACACTGGGAGTGAGTTCCTTCGAGGCAAGGCCCGCATTGGCCGCACGGATTGATCGCACCAGCGATGACGCGTTGCCCGACCTGATAGCCGGTAACGGCCGAACCAAGCTCTTCGATGACTCCGACCGGTTCGTGCCCGATCGTGAGCCCAGGACGCACGGGGTATTCGCCCTTGACGATGTGGACGTCGGTTCCGCAGATCGTGGTCGTCGTGATGCGAATCAAAGCGTCGGTCGGACCAGGTCGGGGGACGGGCTTTTGCACAATCTCGACTCTTCCAGGCGCCACGAAGACCAACGCCTTCATCAACCTATCTCGCATAGCTCTTCCCTTCGATTCATGCGCGCACAATGAGTACCGAGTAGGGCTTCTTGACCGCCTGGTCGAGCGAGACACTGCCAAGTGTCATGCGCTCGACGAAACCGTGGCCCTGAGCGCCTAGGACCATCAGGTCGGCATCCTCCTCCTTCATGACTCGCTCAAGCGTTTCGACGACAAAGCCCGACTCGACCCTAGATTTGCATTCGGCGCCTAGCCCTGAGAGGCGTTCAATGACCTCCAGGTTTGTGCGCTCAAGCTCTGCGCGCACCCAGTCGCTGACGTCAGCCTTGAAATTCTCGACGACGGACGTCATGGCCTTTACCAGTTGCTCCGGAAAGACCGTCGCTACGGTCACCCGTCCGATTCCGCGGGGGGCCCAACGCACGAAAGTATCGATGCATTTATTGGCATACGGCGAATGGTCGGTCGCAAGGACGACCTTCAACGGTCGACGCGGCTCGACGCGACGCTTCGACACCAAGACGCTACACGGCGCCGCAATGACGGCCTTCCGGGTCACACTACCGATTAGAATGCCTTCTACGGGGCCTTTGTCAGATGACGCCACGGCAAGAACGTCGGCGGAAGTCTGCGCGCAGTAGTCGAGAAGCTTGTTGCTCAGGTAGCCCATCAAGACGTTGGAGGTGACTTCCACGAAGTCTCGCCCTTGAAGCTCCTTCCAGGTTCCAGCGAGAAGCTCGTTTGCGTTGTCCTCCTGCATCCTCATGTAGCGCGCGATGAGGTCGGGCCGATGCCGGTCGACAGGGTAGTAGGACTCTGACCTTCCGTCGAGAACATGGACCACGTCGATCGACGCACTTTGGAACCGAAGGGCCTGCAATAGATCTGCTGTGTCCTTTGCCCGCGCAGCGTCATCGACGCCCAAGACGATCTTCACGTGTGTTTCCTTTGCTAAATTTGTTTCGCGCCCCACCAGTCTCCATTCGTCGAGGACGACTCACATAGTAGATGCAAGCTCCCTTAAGCAGATTGCATGCCGACAACGGCGGTTGCTGCACGTACGACAAATGGCCTCTGTCGGCGCGATCTGACGCTGAATCAGTCCAACTTGGGTGAGATCGCGCAGATGCAGTGGAATTGGACACAGAGCGACGGGTCAGTCCAGCGGCCGACGTTGGACGTGCCTGATGACGCGACTCCCGATCGTTGGAGCTTGGCACGCTCCTTGCTGAGTCGCGACCAACCTACGCCCCAGGGAGACCGCCATGCTTGCAAAAGACATCATGTCCCGCCCGACAAATTGTGCGCAAGCGCAGGACTCCCTGATGGATGTTTTCGGCCTTTTGGCGGGAAGTCGCGTCCACAATTTGCCCGTAATCGAAGAGGGTCGCGTGATTGGACTCGTTTCCGATCGCGACGTCCTTAGGTTCGCGCGTTATCACGATGACGACGACTTCGACCTGCCTTCAGGCCTCAATGCTGAAGATGCCATGCGGAACTTGGTGTTCGTTTGCTCTGAGAACGCGTCGATGCGACAGGTTGCTGCGGCGATGCTCGCTGGTCGCTCGGATACGATTGCCGTCGTCGATGCGGATGAGCACGTGGTCGGCCTCGTCACCGCCGACGTGCTTTCGCAGAATCTGCCCGGCTACAAGCACTGATCGCCATTCGAGACCGCGCGCTCTGTTTCGTGGAGGACCCCGCTGATCACGCGGCGATCGGCAGGCTACGACCACGTCGATCTGGCCGCCGCGTCCACAGCAGGAGTCGCGGTCATGCGTGTTCCTGAATACTCACCTTATGCGGTCGCGGAGCATACCGCGACGCTCCTGATGACCTTGAATCGAAAGACGCATCGAGCGCGGCCTGCCGCTGGTCAATTGGGTGAGCTGAAGCACCGACTTGCCTACAACTTTGAGAATCCGCGCCAACCTGCGTGAAATGCCACAATCAAGTGTGGATCGCTAATTGCTTCGGCGACCGGCATGAAGCCGAACCAGAATCTGTTCGCCTGTGTCGCGTTTTGAGGTTGCCTCGCCCTCCTTTCGAGCTCGGTGACGGCGTCCGACCTGCCCGCGCCGCAAGTGGCGATGAACGCGCTGTTGAACGCTGAGGGCTTGGTGTTGCATGAGCGTGCTCGAGTCGAGAGTTTCGACGCGCCGTTAAGCATCGAAGAGATTTCCGCAGCAGTCGTCGACCTGTTTTTCGTCTGGGCTTTTGCCAATGCCATCGTCACATCGCCGCCATCATCGTTCATTGGCAGCTTCCGCCGCTTCGGTCGACACCGTGCGCGTCACCTCTATCTTCCGCTCAAATTCCGAGGCAACGGTGAGCAGGATGCACGGCTTCTCGAGCTCAGCGACAAGCGCGCCGTCATGATTTCGAAGACTTCGATCGAACCTCAATCACCAGTCGTGTTTCACCTCGGCTCATTGCCCGAGTACCCTGAGGCGAACGACGAGTTGGCGGGGACGATCATCGCCTCGACCAAGCTTAGCGACACGGACGGCTATCTCCTGAAGGCTAGTTTATACCCTGGTAGCACTTCACAAAGAACCAGGATCGACCGCTTCATTGGGTCCCTGATTGGGCCGTTGTCGACGAGCGTTCCCTGATCGCAGGGCGCGCTTGTCTATGACGGCGGGCGCCCGGATCCAATGGAACCGCGAGCGAATCGAAGGCCAAGGGCAATGAGGCTGCTCGTCGCTACAAAGACGAGATCGGCGCTGGACGCCGTGACGAGTTGTTCGGGTAACTGGCGGCTCTCATGCCCCCCCCCCCGTCGGCCGCGTCGGCTTTGCCGACCTGTGCCTTGACGCGGGCGGTCTCGACTTTTCCGACGACGGTTTGCGCAGCGAAGCTCGGCGTCCTCCTGAAGCAACTTGGCGTGCACGGCCCTCTAGCGCTCGTTGAGGTCCATGACCGCTGGATCAATAGACGACTTGGCGCATCGCCATTGGCTACGAAGTTGCATCGTTGAGCCTGAAAGCTGTCATCTTTCGCGACAGTGGCTCGATCCGAGGGAGGCATAGCGGGAGCCAATACGTGCCTATGGGATGGCGTGGTGATCCTTGCGATCTGCCAGATTTGGCGCTGAATTGAGGAGTAAGTGCTGGTGATTGATTCAGGTAGCGCAGCGTTGACCGGTCTAAGCAGCGACGCTGCGCTACGGCTGTTGGCGGAGCACGGTCTCAACGAAATTCAGCGCGAACCAACTCGCCCGGCATGGCGCCTGATGGTCGAGCAGTTCAAGAGTCCGCTCGTCGTCGTCTTGATCTTCGCATGCGTGCTTTCGGCGGTTTTAGGTGAGCACGTGGAGGCCGCGGCCATTGGCGCGATCTTGGTGTTGAATGCACTGATAGGGTTCTTTCAGGAGTATCGAGCAGAGACCGCGATCAATGCATTGCAGGAGATGACGGCGCCGCGAGCCCGCGTCTTGAGAAATGGGAGCCAGGCCGTGATCCTGGCGCACGACGTAGTCCCTGGCGACTTCCTCATGCTTGAGGCTGGAGACGTGGTCGCTGCGGATGCCAACCTGCTCGAGTCGTCCCGCTTGCAAGTGAACGAGTCCGTCTTGACTGGAGAAAGCGTCCCGGCCCAGAAGCAGGTAAGAAATGACGCAGCGGCCGTGCCGTTGGCCGAGCGCACGGGGCACGTCTTTATGGGGACGTCGGTGGCGACGGGGACCGCCACCGCGACTGTCGTCGCGACGGGGATGAAGACCGAACTCGGTCGGATTGCACACTTGATGGCTTCGGCGGTAGCCGGGCCAACCCCGCTGCAGGTTCAGCTCGCACGCGTTGGGAAGTCACTTCTTCTGCTTTGCCTCGGCGTCGTCGCACTCGTGGTCGTTATCGGCCTGTTGCGCGGTCGTCCCTGGCTCGATCTCGTCGTCTTCGCCGTTTCGCTTGCAGTCGCCGCGGTGCCAGAAGGAATGCCGGCAATCGTGACTGTGGCGCTCGCCTTGGGCGTCCAGCGCATGGCGGCGCGTAATGCGCTCATTCGACGACTGCCGAGTGTCGAAACGTTGGGAAGCGTCTCCGTGATCTGCACCGACAAGACAGGCACACTAACGACCGGAAACATGCGTGTCCGGGAGGTTTGGGGTGCTGATCACGGCGAGATCGTGCGCGCCGCAGCGTTTTGCTGCGACGCAGAGGTCGGCGCGGAAGGCGCCCTGGGAACTGGCGATCCGACTGAGCTCGCGATCTTGATCGACGCCTTGGAGCGCGGGATCCGCAAAGAGGCGATCGAAAGGGATTATCCACGAGTCTCTACGGAGCCGTTCGATTCCGAGCGCCGACGAATGTCGATACTCCGCAGCGATGGTGTCAACTACGTGAAAGGGGCCGTGGAGAGCGTCTTTCCTCTCTGCGTCCAGTCTGGCACTGCTGCCATTGATGGCGCTACAAAGGCGGCTGCGGACCTATCGGAGCGGGGGCTAAGGGTTCTCGCTGTCGCAGTAGGTAAGGGTCACAATGAAAGCAATCTCGACCTTCTCGGCCTGGTAGGTATCGCCGATCCGCCGCGTGCGGAAGCTGCGGCGGCCATTCGCGAGGCGCGAGACGCAGGAATCATTACAGTCATGATCACTGGGGATCATCCCAAGACCGCTGGCGCCATTGCCCGTGAGCTTGGGCTCGTTCTCGAAGGTGAGTCACTTGAAGATCGCGTCCACGCGCGGGCGACTCCTGAAGACAAGCTGCGTCTTATCCGTAAGTGGAAGGGCGAGGGGCACGTCGTCGCGATGACGGGCGACGGTGTCAACGATGCTCCAGCGCTTCGCGAAGCGCATATCGGCATCGCCATGGGAAAGACCGGAACGGAGGTCACGCGTCAGGCTGCCGATTTGATCCTGGCGGACGACAATTTTTCGACGATCGTTGCGGCCGTTCGCGAGGGACGAAACATCTTTCAGAACATCAGGCGGGCGATTAGCTATCTTTTGACCGGAAACCTTGCCGAAATCGCGGTCGTCCTCGGAGCGATCGCACTTGGTCTACCTCTGCCATTGCTTGCCGCCCATCTGCTTTGGATCAACCTCGTGACCGATGCGCTGCCAGCATTGACCTTGATCGCCGAGCCATTGTCGCCTGGTACCATGAAGAGATCTCCGCGTTCTTCGAGCGCGCCCATCCTTGGATGGCCTGAGTGGCAGCAGATACTTTGGGTGGGTCTCTTGGAGGCTTCGATCTTTTTGGGCCTCTACTGGTACTTGCTAAATTCGCATGATGCGAACCACGCGCGAAACCTGATGTTCACAGGCTTTGTTTTGAGTCAGCTCTTGCGATCGTTCGGCGCGAGGTCTTCGACGCTTCTATTCTGGGAAGTCGGAGTGTTCAGCAATCTCTGGCTACTGTCCGTGGTTCTGGTGACGGCAGCATTGCAGCTAAGCCTCCACTTCATCCCTTTGACTCAAGCGATGTTCGACCTCCGACCGCTGACAGGCAGCGACATCCTTTTCATTCTGCCTTTCGCGCTCATTCCGATCTCGACGATGGAGATAAGAAAGCTGGTGAGGCGCGTCATCGATCGCGGTCGAAGCGCGGCGCCAGTCAGCTAGGTGGTAATCGGACGGACGGCTCGCCGATTGCGGTTCAGATTGCAGTCAGGTGGTGGGAAGTAAGATCGCGCAACGTTTGCGGCGCTCGACGAACTTCAATCGGCAGCTTTCAGAGTCAGTGCATCAATCCCAATGAAGGCCCTCTCCTCTGCGCACTGATAGCCTCACCCTTCGATACTTTCGGGATCAGCGCGTCTTCCATCTCGCGGGGCAGGATAATCGAAAATGTCGATCCTTTGCCTAAGGCACCAGCGACCGTCAGCCTTCCGGAGTGAGCCTCGATGATCCGTCTGGCGGTAAAAAGTCCTAGGCCGACTCCTGGGATTTTGCCTTGAGTGCGTTTCGATCTCGTGAATGGAACGAAGATGCCGACGGTATCCTCGCTGGACATGCCGATCCCGTGATCGGTGACTGACTGCCGGTAAGCGCCGTGAGGCAGGACGTTGTCGACCAGGTGGACGGCAATCTCAGACATTCTCTTGGCACAGCATGACGGGCATACGCCACGACGCTTGCAAGAATAGGCGACCGGTAGCTTTTGGTCGCAGTCGTCGCACGACAAGATCGTGAAGCCGTGGTCCAAGATGCCGCAGCGAAAGTAGGCGTCCATCTCACGCCCGACGAAGGCCGGTAACGGGGTGCGACTCGTATCAGCTTGGCGCTCGGCGTTCCAGGTCTCCCATTCGCGCGCGAATACATGGTAGAGCAGCGTGGTCTCGGGCTCGTGGCGTCGGTACTTGAATGCCTGCGTGCATGCCGTCTGCATGCATGAGTTCGTGCGCTAAACAGGCCGAGTGACGGAAGTGACATCAGCCGCCCTGGCCAGATGTCCGGCACGGACCGACGCCGTTCTCCATCAAGGCGGGTGCCTGAGGCGTGCGGCCAATAATTGGCAGTATGACGAGGGGGGAGCTGCTGCGCGCCGAGTGGCGTGACGGCTCCGCGCATTATGCCGACTGGCGGCGGCGTTACTTTGACGAATTCATGCGCGGCGCGATCGGTGGCGCCGCCAGCGTCGCCGCTCATCTGGCGTCGGTCTCGGAGCCCAGATGAATCATCTCTCCGGTCTAGACTACGTCGAGACCATCACCGCGGCCCGCGGCAGGACGGTCGTCCTGTTCCACGGCTACAACGCCGATTGCCACGACCTGGTCCCGTTGCCCGGAGTGTTCCCGCTGGGCGTCGCGGCGCGCTGGGTTTTTCCCAATGCGCCGCTCACCGTGTCACGAGCGGCTCAAGGCCAACGAGGCCGGCTCGCCCAAAGCGCGATGGCTTAAGGGCTGACGGACCTCGTCGAGGTCAAGCTGCCGCCCTGACGGCAGAAAAGCATAGCGCCGCGTCGATCTGGTCGCAAACCGATTCGTCGACCTCTTGCCCCGCTCCGGCTCAAGCCCGGACAGTTACGAGAGACGGCGGAACGGCGAGCGGCAGCATTGGAACCTTCTCAGGGCAAATCGCGGGCAAGCACTGGGTAGAAACGACAGGATTCAGCAGACGACGTAGACTCGCGAGCGTCACACTGGAAGGCAGGACCAGTAACTGTTTCAGCGGTTTCGGGACGAAAACCGAAAAGCGTTTAGACGCATTCGATTCCCTCCCCTTCCGCCATTTTTCACGGTATCTCGAAACATCTATGAGAGTTGCCCGTGCGTCGACATCCACGTGCCCTTTCTGTATTCGCGAGCTTTCTTCTGATAGCTCACTTGTCCGGTTGCAAGCACCCCGCAGAAAGCTTCGGCCCAGCGCTCGAGAACGCGATGCGGACATGGTTTCTTAGGAAATGACGCTTCTCTACGACGATCTCGCCGACTGGTACCACCTCGTCGATCCTCCCGAAGATCACGAGGGAGAGGCGGACGACGCCGTGGCCGTCCTACTCTGCGGTGCAGGGACCGCTAACGGCTCTTTTGGAGCTCGGCGCCGGCGCCGGAAACAACGCGCTGTACCTGAAGCGCCACGTCGCGTGCACGCTCTCAGATTTGTCCAAGCCGATGCTCGCGCTCAGCCAAAGTCGAAACCCGGACTGCGAGCACGTCTTGGGGGATATGCGGACGCTGCGCCTGGGTCGCTTGTTTGACGCGGTGCTCGTGCATGACGCGATCATGTACATGACGACCTTGGAGATCTGCGCTCAGCCGCTCGTACTGCGTGGGAGCACACTCGGCCGGGCGGCGCGGCACTCTTCCTGCCCGACTGCACGAAGAGAGGTTCGTCGCCGAGGAGACCGAGCTCGTCGAGGGTGACGACGGCGCTCGCGCCTTGCGTGGCGTGATCTGGGGATGGGATCCCGACCCGAGCGACACCACAGCATTCGAAGAGTTTATGTTCCTGCTGCGCTCGAACGACGGGATGCGGGCGGTGCACGATCGGCACGCATTCGGTGTGTTCTCGCAAGCGCAATGGCGCGAGGCGCTCGCATCGGTGGGCTTCGGCGTCGCGGTGACGATCCGTTTGATCGACGGTGACCCTTACCCTAGTTTCGTGTGCAAGCGGACCCAGTTCGAGGCCGTCGAGGTCACGAAACACAATTCGCGCGCCTCGCATCCGCGCGAACTCCCTACTCTCGTCCGCAGTAAATGCGGAAAGACGCAAGCGCCTCCTCCGCGCCCCGGCTAGTCAGCCGCCGCGACGCGGCCCTTTGCTTTGAAGACATCTCTAAAATTTTCGTGTTCCGCGCAACCATTGAACTGAGCTCCAGCGTCTTAGATCACACCTGGCACGCAAATTGGAGGGAGCTCCGGGTCCTCAGCGCGATCCGGAGCCCAAGATGACCACAAATCTCGACGCCTCCACCTGGTACGTCATCGTCGGCACGCTCTTTATCGTCATGGCGCTCGCTTTTTCGCGCATCAAGCAGCTGCCGCTGACCGCCTCGACGATCTACTTGCTCGTCGGCGTCGGCTTGGGCCGCTCGGGAGCGCTCGCCTTCGACTCCTTGGCGGCCGCTCCCGTCCTCGAGATCATCAGCGAAGTCGTCGTCATCATTTCAATCTTCTCCGTCGGCCTGAAGCTGAGCGCCCCGTGGGGGGACACGCGCTGGCGCCTACCCATCCGGACCGCGACCGTCTCGATGGCGATCACGGTCTTCGGGATGGCCCTGACCGCGGTGCTTTTGCTCGACCTCTCGTGGGGCGCCGCCATCCTCCTCGGCGGCATACTGGCGCCGACCGATCCGGTGCTCGCCTCCGATGTCCAAGTCAAAAAGCCCCAAGATCAAGATCTCCTCCGCATGACGCTCAGCGGTGAGGGGGGACTCAACGACGGCGCGGCCTTCCCCTTCGTCATGCTCGGCCTTGGCCTTCTCGGGGTTCACGAGATCGGCACGCTCGCCTGGCGCTGGCTGGCGGTCGACCTCGTGTGGGCTGTCTGCGCCGGGCTGGCGATCGGCGGCGCCCTCGGCATGGCAATCGGCAAGGTCTGCCTTTACCTTCGCCGGCACTTTCGCCACGCCGTCGGCCTCGACGACTTCCTCGCGATGGGTCTCGTGGCTGCGTCTTATGGCCTGGCGGTAACGCTCCACGCCTACGGCTTCCTCGCGGTGTTCGCGGCCGGCGCGGCCCTCCGCCGGATCGAGGCCCTCGAGTCGCCCGCGGCCGACGACGAGGCCGGCGTCGAGGACGCGCTGAAGACCCCTGACGCCGCGGTCCATCCGGTGGTCGCTCCACGCTTCATGGCCCGCGCCGTCTTGACCTTCAACGAGCAGCTCGAGCGCTTGGGCGAGATCGTCGTCGTCAGCCTCGTCGGAGCCATGCTCGGCGAGACGGCCTGGAGCTGGCCCGTCGTTTTCTCGATGGTCCTGCTCTTTCTCGTCATCCGCCCGCTCTCCGTCTGGCTCGGTCTCATCGGCGCGGGCGGTGACGCGACGCAGCGGCACTACATGTCCTGGTTTGGCATCCGGGGGATCGGCTCGATCTATTACCTATACTTTGCTGTAAACCACGGACTCGACGTCGCTCTGGCACGGCAGCTCGTCGCCATCACCTTGTTTGCGGTGGCGCTCTCGATTTTTGCGCACGGAATCACCGTCACGCCGCTCATGAACATCTATTCACGACTCCAACGGCGCATGCCACGTGCTTCGGCTTTGGATCACGAATTGCAAGCTTCGGCACGTCTTCCCTGGCGAAGTCGAAGGAGTTGACGATGCCCAGCTTGGACGCTGCCACGATCGATCAGGTTTTCGACCTCATCTCTCAGCGCTGGACTCGCCTGACGGAGCGCGACCTGCGCTCCATCAGGCGGAATCCGAGCGCTCTGTTTGAGATTATGTGGACGCGCTACGGCTACCTAAACGACCGGGTCGCCCGTGAGGTCGACGAGATGGCGCAACGATTTCGCCTTACGGGCGCCCGCGCGTCCTAAACCTGAAGCTCATGATAGGCGAGGTGGATAGCCGCATCGCCC
Organism: Pseudomonadota bacterium; assembly: GCA_031416315.1. Classification (GTDB taxonomy): domain Bacteria; phylum Bdellovibrionota_B; class Oligoflexia; order Oligoflexales; family CAIYRB01; genus JANOTL01. The sequence continues at coordinate 23,665 of JANOTL010000095.1, read as the reverse complement.
TGGGTCGAGAGCTTCGGCAGCGGCAACGACACCTAGCGAGTCTCACCCCGGGGCACGACGGCGCCGGGAAGATCCCCGTCTTGCCGAAGGCCAAACGCCACCGACGCAGGTATGCAAATTGCTAACTGATCAGGGACGTAGTTCCTTCATCCCATCCATCCTATCCGAACATCGGAGACTTCCATGGCGACGGGTCAAGATCGAGTTTTCGAACGCCTCATCGCGCTCGCTCAGTTGGATGTCGACGCGATCCTCGCGTACGAGCAGGCCATCAAAAACATCGATCCCGATGAAGGCCCAATCGTCGACGCATTGGTGCGCTTTCAGAGGGACCACGAGCGTCACGTCGTCGATCTGCGCGACGTCGCGCTCGCCTTGGGCGGCGAGTTCCCGGAGCTGAAGCGTGACGTGAAGGGCGCGGTCATCGAAGGCATGACCGCCGCGCTGAGCAAAGTCGGGACGCGCAGCGCCCTCGTCGCCATGACGCAGAACGAGATGCTCACGAACTCCGCGTACAAGTCCGCGTGCGAGACGACGATGCCCGAAATTGCGCGTCAACTCGTTGAGGCGCACTACGAGGATGAGAAGCGGCACATCGCGGCCATCTCCCACGCGTTGCGGGAAAAGTTCGGCCGCAGCGACGCCGAGACCAGCGAGGCGCCGACGCTCTCCGGCTTCTCGGGCCGCGAGCAAAGCGTTTAATTTCGAGGGGTGATCGTCCCCGCGCGGGGTTGGCGCCGCGGTTTGCAGGGACCTAGCTCCTACTCGACCGAGTAGAGAAGATCGTCCCACCAGTAGAAAAGGCGGCCGTGCCCGAAATTCCGCATGTCGGCGATCGCGGCGTCGGCCGTCCAACCGTGCGCGCGAATGTGATAGGCGCCGATGACGAGCCCGGTGCGATCGCTACCGTGGTAGCAGTGCACCAGGATCGGCCAATTCTCCGGCTGCGTGGTGACGGTGAGCGCTTCAAGCACCTGCTCGAGCGTCGGCTTGTCGTAGGGCATGGGACTCATTGCGACCCGGAAGAACTTCAAGCCGGCGGCCTCGGCCGCCGCACGCTCGGCGTCCAGCCCGTCGGGATCGTAGGCGTAGGTCTCGAGCGTCAGAATCGAGCGGATGCCGGAAGCTGCGAGCGCCGTCACGTCGCCGGCGCTTGGCTTGCCGCTACGGTAGACAGCGCCGTCGACCTGGTGGAAGTTCGGGACTTCCGACTGAATCTGCGCAAGCGACGGTGAAGACAGCGCGATCGCGACGAGGAAAGCTGCAAGAAAGCGCATGGCATAACCTGACGTGAATTGGCGAAATTGCAAGTGACCGCTTTTTATCACGTTCGCGGCATCAATACCTTCCCCGAATCTGCCGAAGAGGCAGGGAGGGAACCGCCGATGAGCTCGGGTACCGTCATCCTCGCGCTTACGCTCGCCGCCGCCGTGGCGGGTTGTAAGTCATCGGATTCAGAAAAAAATCGAAATGAATCCGCGCCCGTCGCCGCGCGCGCGCCCGCGCCGCCGGAGGCGCCCCTGCCGCCGCCCCCCGCAACCGAGGCGGCGGACATCCCCGTGTTCATCAACGGCGCCTATCTGAGCCTCGAGTGTGCGCCGCGTTCGGTCGACTTCGACTCCGGTCTCTATGTCATCGGCTGCGATTTAATCGATAAGGATCTGGGAAAGGTCAGCCCGGCGCGCGTCGCCGCCGAATACGGGTGGAGCACGACCGGCGCCGAAAGCCTCGCGGTCGAGGTCGAGGTCGCCGCCACGCTCGATCCGGCGCAACCCACCGTCACCTTCCGCTTCGGCAAGGGCCAGCCCGCCCTCGTCTCCGAGATCGTCGACGTCAAGTTACACTTCGACTACGTCGATCCGACAACGAGCTCGCAGCGCTCCATCTCGCGACGCATCACCGAGATCCTGCGGGGACTCGAGGACCAAAAGTACTTCCGCGTGGTCGTGCGATCGATCCGAGGGCACGACGCGACGAAGCCCGTGCGCACGATGCAGAAGATCGAGTTCAAGGTCGACGGCGCTTGGGAAGCCCTGACCTACGCGACGACCGCGGACGCCCCGGCGGCGGCGACGAGCGGCATTTGGATGCCGGGAAATGCGCAAGCAGCCGATCTCGACATGTTCGACAACATCTTCGGAATCATCACGCCGCCACTCTTGCCCGTCGCCTTTCCGCGATTCGCGGCTACGCCCCCGCACGACGCGGTCGGCGAGCCGCTGCACCTCGAATACTATGCGACCAAGCCCATCTCCATCACCGGCATCCGCTACGACGGCGGCATCCCGCTCGGAGACGCAAACGTCGTCACGGGATTTCCGGATGCGATTCATCTCGAGGTGTCGTCCGACGCCAAGACCTGGCGTCTCGTGCCAGGCAGCAAGGTCGACCTCGACGCGAATGCAGGCGACGGCGTCGCCGCGTTTTTCTGGAACGGCTACGAGTAGGCACGGGCACCGAACGGGGCTACCAAGCGAGAAACTCCCCGGCTGCCGTCAACTTTAAACTGGTAAAAACTGGCCGACTTAATTGTGTGTCAGACCGTGACGTGGTGGGGTCCGAGTCGCAGGACCTCGTTGTGCGACCACGTGTAGAGGTCAATCAGGTGCTGCAGGTTGTCAGGTCGCTTAGTCGTGCACCACGTTCGACGGGTCAGCGTCTTCAAGCGGTCGCGGAACATGGCGCATGTGTGGTTTAGGCTGAAGAGCGGGTCGAAGCCCCCGCGCTTGAGCTCGCCCTGCCCTACGACACAGCCGCGGCGGCTTAGGAAGCGGTCGTGGCAGACTCCAGGCAGCGCACGTCGCACGAGCCCTGGATAGCGCGGACACCGGTCGCTGCGAATGAGCGTTAGCCCAGGTGCGGCTCGCGCAACATCGGCCAGTGCTCGGAGGATTGCCGCACGACGGCCGTCGTGGCGGATTCCGTAACGCCTCCCGGCGATTGCGGCGAGGCGCCCCTTGGCCGGCATCGAGGCAACCCGTGCTGCGATAATGCGGCGCGTCCCCTCTTCCACGGCGACCACGATTGCCAGCGGCTTACACTTCGAGTGCTCGAAGGTCTCCATCTCGTCGAAGGTGACGGTGGGGAGACAGTCGCCGCGGGCTAACGCCGTGGCGTTGTTTTGCGCGGCCTTTGACCCGAGACGGCGCAGCTTTCTTGCCACAGTCTTCCTATGGATTCCCAAGATTCGCGCACAGCCGCGCTGCGAGACGCCTTCGTTGAGGGTGCGCGCGAGCACCTGGTCGACGTGCGGCTTTCGCTCGCGATAGGTGAGAGTGCCTGTCTGCGTCGAGAAGCGTCGGCCGCAGTTGTGGCAATGGAAGCGTTGGATTCTCTCAGCGCGCGTCGCCTGCTTGCGAAAAAAGCCACACTTCGTGACTTCGGCGGCCGGATTTTGGCACAAAGGACACATGTCTGCCTCCTAGGAAAGAAGGCAAGATCGCGAAAACGCGACCGCAATCGAAGCGACATCACAAGTCCGGCCCACCAATTACGTAGGCCAGTTTACGACGATCGAGGCGACTCCGATCGCGAAGAAGAGGTAGACGAAAGTTGCCTCGACCTCCGTGGGGCTTAACGTCGCCTTTGGCAGCAGCACGAATGCCAGGAGCAAAGTCAGGCCGAGCGCGTGTTGAAACATGTGCGAGTAGGGGATGCCGACATTTCCGATCAAGAGAACGAAGAAAACGCAAAACACGACCTTGCTCAAGGCCGCGCCGGCGAACGCGACGTGTACGATGGCGCCGCCGGCGAGCAGCGGCATGGCGAGCGCGTACGCGCGCCCCGATGCCATCACCACGGCGATATGGAACGAGGCAAAGTAAGCGGCCGCGAGCACGCCGTAGACGAGGAGGATGGCGCCGCGGAAGAGCGTCATCGAGCCCCCCTCCTCGAAGATGAGGCGGTAGAGCGACTCGGCGGTCCCGACGAGCGTCACGAAGATGATCAAGGCCCGCGCCGACGCCAGCCGCGCTTCCGGGTCGTAGCGCTGGAAGGCGCGCTCGAGAGCTCGGTCTTCGAACCGCAATGTAAAACGACGCATCTCCATGTCTTGCGCATCGGCAGGTCTTGTGGCATAGATGAAGGCCTTGGTTTTCTTGCCTAATTGCCAATAAGCCGACGTAGCTCAGTTGGTAGAGCAGCTGATTCGTAATCAGCAGGTCATCGGTTCAAATCCGATCGTCGGCTCCAGCCGTAAGACCCCCACATGATTGCAACTACTGGCGTTAGTCTGGCCTTCGGCCAGCGCAAGCTCTTCCAAGACGTCGACATCAAGTTCCTCCCGGGAAACTGCTACGGTCTCATCGGGGCGAACGGCACGGGCAAGTCGACCTTTTTGAAGATCCTCTCCGGCGAGCTCGCGGCGGACCACGGGGAAGTCTTCATCCAGCCGGGCCAGCGCCTGGCCTTTCTGCGTCAGAACCAGTTCGAGTTCGACGAGGTCGAGGTCCTCAACACCGTGATCATGGGCAACCGCCTGCTCTACGACATCATGGTCGAGAAGGACGCCCTCTACGCTAAGCCCGACTTCTCCGACGAGGACGGGATCCGCGCCTCCGAGCTCGAGAGCCGCTTCGGTGAGCTGAACGGCTGGGACGCCGAGGCTCAGGCCGCGGTCATGCTCTCCGCGCTCGGCGTCGGCGAGAACGTCCACAAGATGAAGATGAAGGAGCTCGAGGCCGGCCAGAAGGTCAAGGTCCTCGTTGCCCAGGCGCTCTTCGGCAATCCCGACATCCTCCTCCTCGACGAGCCGACCAACAACCTCGACCTCCAGTCGATCATGTGGCTCGAAGAGTTCCTTTGCGAGTTCAAGAACACCGTGGTTGTCGTCAGCCACGACCGCCACTTCCTGGATAAGGTCTGCACGCACGTCGCCGACATCGACTTCAGCAAGATCACGCTCTATACCGGCAATTATAGCTTCTGGTACCAGTCGAGCCAGCTCGCGCTGAAGCAGCGGCAGGACAAGAACAAGAAAGCGGAGGACAAGGCGAAGGAGCTCAAGGACTTCATCATGCGCTTCTCCGCCAACGCCTCGAAGTCGAAGCAGGCGACGGGCCGCAAAAAGATGCTGGCGAAGCTCGACTTCGAGCAGATCAAGCCGTCGTCGCGCAAATACCCGCACATCTTTTTCACGGAGGAGCGCGAGGCGGGGAAGGACCTGCTCGAAACGAAGCAGCTCTCGGGCGAGGAAGACGGCAAGATCCACTTCAAGAACTTGGACCTGACGATCACGAAGGGCGAGAAAGTCGCCTTCGTCGGCAAGGACGGGCTCTCGGCGACGCTCCTCTTCAAGATCCTTCAGGGGGAAGTGGAGCCCAAGTCCGGCACGTTCCGCTGGGGCGTTACGACCTCGCGCGCCTCGTTCCCGAAAGAGAACTCGGCCTTCTTCGACACCGACAAGAACCTGATCGACTGGCTCCGCAACTACGCCCGCACCGACGCCGAGCGCGACGAGGAGTACGTGCGCGGCTTCTTGGGCAAGATGCTCTTCAGCGGCGAGGAGGCCGCGAAAAGGGCCCGCGTCCTTTCCGGCGGCGAGAAAGTTCGCTGCATGCTGGCGCGCATGATGATGTCGAAGGCCAACGTCATGATCATGGACGAGCCGACGAACCACTTGGACCTAGAGTCGATCACCGCCTTGAACGAGGGCCTGATCCAGTACAAGGGCACGCTCCTCTTCACGTCGCAGGACCGAGAGTTCATCAACACCATCGCGACGCGCATCATCGAGCTCACGCCGAAGGGGCTGATGGACAAATCGATGACCTACGACGAGTACCTGGAAAGTCCGGCTATCGCCGAGGAGCGGGCGCGGCTCTATTAGTGTAGGCCCGCGTCACCGCAACGCGCCGCGCATCGCAGGCCGCCCTTTTACTCGAGTCGGAAAGCTCGCCGCAGAAAAACGCCGCCAGCCGGTCTCGGAAATCTCCGGCCTGGCGCGCGTCGTCCGCGAGCGCCCCCGTATGCCCGCCGCCAGGGACCTCCCAGAGCTCCTTCGCCGAAGAGCCGAGCGCGGCGAAAAGCCTCTGCCCCTGCCCGAAGGGCACGACCGGGTCGCCGGGATCGTGCATGAGGACCAGCGGCACGGTGATCTTCGCCGCCGAGTCGATCGGGCTCCAGTCGTCGGTGACAAGAAACGAGGCCGGCCACTGCAGGAGCCAGGTGACCCAGCTCGAGCCCAGCTTTTCCCGCGCGATGCTGCGGTAGGAGGCAAAGGTGCTGTCCAGCGCCAAGGCGCGAAGCGCCTTCGGCGGCTCGGTCGCGAGCGCGGGCACGGCCACCGCGCCGCCTAGGGATTGCGCCACCACGAAAAGGTCTCCCCCTCCACGTTGCGCGACTTTAAGCGCCAAGCGGGCGTCCTCGATCAGGCCATTGCGCTCGGGCTCGCCGGTCGAGGCGCCGTAGCCCCGGTAATCGAACGTGACGACGTCGAAGCCGTAAGCTGCGAGCCAGGCGACGTAGAGGAAGTGCGCCGTCATGTTCTGCGCGTTGCCGTGGAAATGCAGCACCGTGCCGAGTTTCGGCGCGGCCGCGTCGATCTTCCAGAAGTGGAGGCGCACGCCGGGCGCCGGGGTCTCGAAGAAGGACTCGTAAGTCAGCTCGAGCTTGGCCGGGTTCAGAAATTCCAGGGGCTGCGGCTGATAGAAAACGCCGTTGCAAGCAGGCGCCGCGAAGAAGGCGGCGCACCAGCAGGCCAGGAGCCGAAATCGCCGTCTTCGAGTGCGCAAGCTTTCCTCCCGCCGTCAGCTCACGTATTCTATAACAAACAGGCTCGAATACCTTTTTTCGGAGTTCACGTGCGCCTACTGCTCGCGCTCCTGGCCCTGGCTTTCGCACCGCCGGCCTTGGCGGCCCCGAAGAAGAAGGCGAAGAAAGCCGCGCCGGCCGAGGCCGCGGCATCGCGCGGTCGCACCAGCGCCGACGAGCGTAAGGACAAGTCTGTGACGGTGGCGCTCGATTTCGGCTTTACCATGATGCCGACCGCCGGGATCCGCGGCGAGTATTTCGCCACCGACGACAACACCGCGGTCCTCGTGATCGGCACGGGCAATGTCGAGCTCGGTGGCTTCAAGGCCTCGAAGACCCTGATCGAGACGCGTTTCAAGCATTTCTTCGGCACCTCGTTCTACGTCGATGGCGGCCTCGGCATGGAGCTTTGGGACGTGACGTACGGCGTCGTCAAAGAGGGCGGCTCGATTTTCGACGAAGCCAGCCTCGACGGTACCGTGACCAACATCGGCGCCGAAGTGCACGTCGGCAACCAGTGGCAGTGGGACGGCTTCACCCTCGGCTGCGACTGGGTCGGCTACTTTTTCCAGGTCACCAGCTCATTCGCGCCCGGCAAGGCCGAGGGTCTCGACGAGACCGACCGCAAGCGTCAAGAAGAGAACGTCGCGGAGCTGCTCGGCGGCAGCAATGCCCACCTCCTGCGCCTCTATCTCGGCTGGAGTTTCTGAGGCGCTCGGGCTGCAAGGCCAGCGGCAAGAGGTAGCCAAGGAGCGGCGGCGCGAGCTCCGCGCATGGTCGTGAACCCTTTGGTTTCGCGCCGTTTCGCGCCGAGCCTTATGCATCTGCCAAGCCCTCGGGCTCAGATCGACCGGCGGGGGCGCCGAAAGATCGGAAGTTTCCCGGTGAAAGGAGCCCGACCCGTGGCGATGAAGTACACCCCGAAGAAGCCCGACGCCCCGAAAACGGTCGAGGCCACGCCCGCGCCGGCGCACGACGCGCCGCGCAGCGGCAGCGTCCGCTACGTCTTTGGCCTCGCCGTCTGCGTTGCCGGCCTCGTCTTTGCCATGACCTTCGGCAAGGGTCCGACGCCCGATACGCCGCTGGCCGCTAAGACCCCCTTGGCGAAGACTTCGGCTCCCGCCGTCGTGCCGGGCACCGTGCAGACGAAGAACGGCGCCTTCGCGCCGGTGGATCAGAACGCGCTGAAGCAGATCCGCGAGACGCCGCCGCCCGCCTTCGTGCTCGAGACGGTGAAGATCGCCGAGGCGAGGAAGGCGAAGGCCGGTCTTGAGACCGAGCCCAAGGGCGCGCCGCAAAGGCCCGACATCCCGCCCACGCACATGCGCGTCGCCAACGTCACGAACGTCTGCGAGAACGACGGACAATGCTCGCTCATCCGCGGCGAGTGCAACGAGCCGATCGCCGTCGCGCGCAAGGAGATGCGGCAGATGCGCCGGCTGCCGCGGCCGACGAATCAGTGCCCAGAAGCGCCTTACCCGCCGGCGATCGCCGATTGCATCAGCGGGCATTGTCAGGCTCGGTACGTCGACGGCCGCGCGGCGGCGAAACGTTAGGAGCCCCCGAGCTCGCTCAACTTCTGATCGACGTACTGCTCGATCTGCGCCTCGTCCGGCAGGTGACAGACGCCGTCCTGCGTGATCGTCGACTCCCATTTCCAGTAGCCCGGCGAGCGGCCTGGAATCTGCGGGTTGCGCGTCCAATACCAGAGGCGCGCGGGGCGCACGCCGTGCGGATACGGATCGACGGCACGCGTATAGTCGTTCGTCCAAAGGTAGAACTTGTTCGAGACGAGTTGGTCGGCGCCGAGCTCCAGCACGCGGCGGAACTTGGCTTTCACCGAGCCCTCGGAATCGATGAACCGCTCGAGCTTGCGGTAGGCGAGCTCGGCGCAGGCGATCGCCTCGGGCGTCGCGGAGTCGACGTTCGGCTCGTCCACCGGCTCGCCGCGCACCGGGTAGAAGCCCCAAAGCACGTCGTCCGGATAGTTGAGCTCGGTCGAGCCGTGGAACGGCCAGTATTCGGCGCCCGACAGGACGAGCCCGTTGCGCTCGAACTCCTGCATGAGCAGGGGCTCCGCCTGCGCTTGCGCGCCGAGGCCTCCGAGCGCCAGAACGAGCGCGCTTTTAGCCACCAGCTTCGTGGTTTCCGTGGGATTCATCGCGGGTCTCCGTCTGCGGGTTTCATGATGGGGTAGCAGACGGAGGGCCGGTTCCACAAGCCGGGACTGCCGCGGTAACTTACCATAACCACTCAGCCTGTCTCCGCCTCTACGCAAACCCGTAAAGTTCGGCGACTAAGCGCCGACCTTAGGTTGCAGATCTCTCTAATTCCTTTGAGGGCGGTCGCCGGAGGCACGGATGGCTGGTAAGGCTCGCAAGACGGAACGGCGGCATCGGTCGCGTCATGAGACGGCGCGACTCCTGCCGGTGCGCATCGTATTGCACGAGAGCGGCCACGGCATCGACGCTCGCGTGGAGGACGTGTCGACGGAAGGCTTAGGCATCGGCACCGCGCGCGAGCTGAGCGAAGGCACCGTGCTCCGTTTCGAGACGCTCGCGGGCAACTACTTGTTCAACGTCGCCTGGTGCCGCCAAGAAGGCATGGGCCCACGCAAATTCAAATGCGGCCTGAAGCTCGCCGAAGGCGGCATCGCCGATCTCACCAGCCTGTTCTCGTCTCTCATCGAGATGCGCGACGCGGTCTGAGCTCATGACCGTCGGTGCGTCCGGCGCATTTCTCCTCGCGCCGCACGGCGAAGTCCTCTAGGTTTGCCTCCTGCAAACACAAGAGGAGATCAAAATGCGCCAAAAAGCCGTAATCGGGGCCATGCTTCTCGTTGCTGCAAACACCGCCTGCAGCACCTCGCCCCAATCCTCCAGCCTGCGCGCCGACGGCGACGTCGTCACGATCGACGTCGTCGACAACCGCCGCGCCGACGTCTTCGCCTTGCTCGCCTCGCTCGATGCGGCAAGGGCCGGAACCGGCAACCTTCAGCTGACCGACTTGGCGCGCGTCGTTGCCGTGGTCCCCGCCGACGCCGGCGTGTTCGCCGCCGCGTATCCCGACGCGTTCACCGTCGGCTGCGACGGCGCGATCTGCACCGGAACGGGCCGTGGCGCGGCGGCGAAAGCGGCCGTCGTCGCCGAATCGCCGGACCTGCGCGGCGTTTCGATGGGCGTGCGCACGAGCCTCTCTTCGAGCTGGCGCATCTTGAGCCCGGGCGCGAGCGCGATCGTCTGCGACGTCGAGGGTGTCTATTTCTCGAGGCTTTTCGTACGCAAGAACTTGAAGGCGTTCAAGATCGAGCTCACGCCCGAAGGCGGCACCGTCACGGTCTGGCTCGCCGGCGCGTCCGACGTCCCTGCGTGCGAAGAGACGCCGTGATGAAAGCCGCACTTCTCACCCTCGTAGCCTGCACGAGCCTCGCTTCGGCGTCCGCTCTCGCCGCTGCCAAGGACGACCTCGCCATCGGCATCCATGCGTCGATCCTCGAGCAAGCGATCGAGATCGCCCCGCAGCGGATTACGACGCCCATCGAGCGCTACGTCGCCGGCGTCTACACCAACGGCGTCGCCGTCACTAGCGCCAACGTCGCCTTGAGTCCGAGCCCGCGGCAAGATGCCGTCAGCCTCGCGCTGACGATGAGCTCTTACACCAATGCGGCGACCTACAGCTCCACCTGGCCGCGTCCCTCGATCCTCGTCGAGTTCAACGCCTCGATCGACACTTGGGCGACGACCTGGACCGCCGTACTGCTCTCCGAGCCGGGCTTTGCCGTCATGCCGGCCGCGAGCGCCGCGCAAAGCGTGATCACGTTCTACAACCTCGAGACCTCGAGCTGGGGTCTCTTCTGGCGCCTTAAGGAGCGCATCGCCTACGAGCAGGCCATGGCCGAGCTCATGGCGCAAAAAGCGCAGCAGGAAGCGCAAGCCTCGGCGCAAGTGGCGGGCCAGCTGAACGCCACCGTCGACCAGAAGACGCGCGAGCTGCTCGCGCCGCTGCAAACGTTTTATCGCGACTCGTTCTATCAGCCGGTGATCGTCGGCGGCGGCATGCAAGGCAAGATGCAGTTCGCGACCACCGCGGAAGGGTTCTCGATCCGCACGCGCAGTGCGGCGCCCCTTGCGCTGGTCTCTCGCGACGCGCCACTCGAGGCTCGCGTCGGCGGCGGTCTGGTGTCGCGCGCTCTCGCGGCAAAACTCGCTGGTCGCACGTACACCGGTGCAGAAGTCTTTTTTGCGCTAGCAGGAGACATCGATCCGGCAGAGCTGGGTGACGCCGTCGACGTGGAAGCACTTCGTGCGACCAAGTGGCAGTTCGCCGCGAGCGACGCCGTGCGCGTCGAGTTCACGCCGGACGCCGCCGAGTTCGTCTTTGCGTTCGACGCCCTAAGTAGGGGGACGCAGCGCGTGAGCCAGGTCGAGGTAACGGTGCCGGCCGCGCTCTTCCGCGAGGATGGTGTCGACCTGCTCGATCTCGATCAGGATCTGAAAGTGCGCTCGACGTCGGCCGCGACTCTGTCCGCAGCCGAGATCGAGACGGCCAAAGAGCTCGTGCGCCTCGTGATCCCGCCGGTAACGTTGGAGCTGACCGGTCGCAAGGTCACCATCGGAGCCCTCGCGTTGAAGCTCGCTGCGGTCGAAGCGGAGGACGGGGCACTGCACTTGGTGCTCGCAGCCGAAGGCCCGGCGCCCGGAGGCGGCACCGGCGCAGGCGGCGCGACGCCGACCGGTCTCGGCGCCTGGTGTACCGCCGCGGGTGGCACGTTCCGCGGTCCCGACGGTGAGGGCCACTCCTCCTGCGACTGTGGATCGCTCTGGATTCGCGACGACGCGATGCAGTTTTACGGCGAGCCGCAGTTCGCCGAGCGCTGCCGCGCGGCCCAGTGAACAGCTACAGCCGCGCTTCGATCACGACGACCGTCGTATCGTCGCGCGGCGGCGTGTCGCCCACGAACGCGCGCGTCTCCTTCTCGATCGTATCCCGCAGGGCCTTGGCGTCGAGCTTCCCGCTGCGCTTCAGCCGCTTTTGCAGGCTGTAGCCCCAGACTTCGCCGCGGCCATTCGCGTTCTCGATCAGGCCGTCCGTGAAGAAAAAGACCTTGTCGCCGGGCTTGAAGGCGATACAGGCCTCGGGATATTCGCCCCCTTTCTCGAGTCCGAGGATCGGCCCGGGCGACGAGGAGAGCTTGCGCACGCGCGACTCGCCCGGCTTGAGCGGCCGGCGGTTGGCTACGGTGTCCGTGGCGTCGATCGAGGTTTGCATCTCCTGGTCGAACTCGTCCGGCGCCTTGATCAAATAGGGAAAGTTGTGCCCGGCGTTCGAGAAGGTGATCACGTGCCGGCTGCGGTCGATTACGGCGACGAAGAAGGTCATCGTGGCGTTACCCGTGCGCGTGTCGCAGAGTACCTGATTGAGGCGCCGCAAGAGCTTCCCTGGCGCGTGCTCCGTGCCGCCGGCTTCCCGCAGGGCGTGCGCCCAGGCCTGGCAGGTGGAGAAGGCCATCGCCGTCACCAAAGCCGCCGAGACGCCGTGGCCGGTGGCGTCGCCGATCATCACGTACTCGATGCCGGGCGCCGGGGAGAAGTGGCCCCACCAGTCGCCTCCGCACTCGGAAGCAGGGTGGAAGAAGCCCTCGACGGCGAGGGCTTCGTCCCCTTGCGCGCCGGCGGGAAAGAACGAGTCCTGCACGAGGCGCGCCGTCTCCAGCTCTTTCTCCATCCGGACGCGCTCCAGCTGAAACCCGCGTTGGCGGTCCGCGAACACCAGGAGCGCGGCACTGCCAAAACCCAGCGTGCAAGGGAGCCACGGAATGTAGAAGGAGAGGAGAGCGAAACCGACCACGCCGGCACCGACGATGAGGACTGCGCCCCCAGCCAAGGCGAGCCAGAACCTGGTCGGCGACAACCTTGCGGCGATCACGCCGCCCAGGAGCGATAGCAGAAGGATCCACACCGGAACATGCGGCGCGATGTCGATCCATTTCCCGGTGAGCACGCTGCTCAGCATCGCGGCCATGATGTAGCCGCCAGGCACCGAGCCGTGCGGCGTCTCTTTGAAGTCCGTGTTGCCCGTGTACATGGCAGGCAGGATGACGACGTAGTCTCCTGCGTTCACGATGGGGACGACGTCGCCCTTGCGCGCGCGCGTGACCACCGGGAGCATCGCAAAGGCACGCTTCGCATAGACCTCAGGGCGGTCGATGTTGACGAGGACGCGGCCGGCGGCGTCGAGAGGGACGCGCCTGCCGTCGGCGTAAAGCTCGTCGCTTTCGGCATGGAGCTCGTTGGCGCCGAAGAAAGCCCAATGCGGAACTGCCTGCGCTTCGTTCAATCGATAGAGCGCGACGACGCGACCGTCGCCCCAATAGACGGCGTGGCCGATGCCCTCGAAAGCGGCCGAGACTCCGCTCGCCGCGCCGTAGAAGACGCCGCCTTGAATCGGCAGAAAGTCGAGTGCGTCCGGTGTCCCGCGGCCGATCTCATCGGTGCGGTACCGGGGGCGCTCGAGCGACAGGGGCGCGCGCCCCTGAATGGCATGCGGGGTCACGAAGGCTGCTACGGTAATCGGGGTCCCGAGCTCTTCCACCTCCTTTGAGAAGGCCTCCGCCTCGGAGCCCTCGAACGGTTTGTCGAACAGCTTATCGAGAAAGATCCCGTTCGGCTTCTGGCGGTCGAGGGTCGCGAAGACCTTCGCCCAGTCGCCAAGCTCGAGGTCGAGCGCCTTCAACGAGGCGACCGTGCCGTCGTCGTAGGCGAAGATCTTGATGCGCGGGTCTAGACCCGGTCCGAGCCCTAGTCGCCCGCGCACGTTGAACAGAAAACGTTGTGAGACATGGACGTCGAGCGCGTCGCCGAGCGACGTGTAATGCAAAGCGACGAGCGCGAGCGCGACGACGGCGGCCGCCGCGAACGGCTTCAGACGCATGAGATGCTGGGCGATGGACATGAGACCATTGTAGCGCAACCTGGCACCGGTCTTGCTTCGGAGAACCAAGGCCACCGGCAAAGTTTTCCGTGAGACTGGAGGAAGCATGCGCGCCAAAGAAGGTCCTCGCCCGACCCCTGGCACCCAGCTAAGCGGACCCATTCTGGTCGCCATCCAGCTCGACGACCGCCTGGCGGAGATCTTGAAGGCGGCCGAAGCCCTAGCCCTTATGAGCGGCGCGCCGTTGCGGCTCGTGCACGTCTGCGACCCTTGGACGAAGAGCTTCCTAGCGACCGCCGTCGAGCAGGGTCCGATGGATCTCGTGGAGGCACTCAAGCTGGAAGCGGTCCGTTCGGCCGCCCGCCGCCTCGAGCGCATCTCAGCCTCTCTCTCAAGCGAGCTGAAGGAGGTCGAGACGGAGGTCCTAGAGGGCGACGTGACCCGGAGCCTCGCCCAGGACGCGGAGAGCTCCGGCGCGCGCTTCATCCTCATCGGCGCCCGGCGGGGCGGAGGCGCCCAGACGACCCTGGGCTTCTCGACGGCCGTGAGCCTGATCATGGAGGCGCGCGTGCCGGTCTTCGTCCTGAACGAAGCGGCAAGCCTGCCTTACCGCTCCAAGGGCTTGCGAGTCGTCGTCGCCGACGACTTTTCCGAGGTCGCCTCGGGCGCCCTCGACCTCGCCTTTGCGCTGGCGCTTTCCGTACGGGAGGCGGAGCTGACGCATCTCCACGTCGAAAGCTTCGGCGAGACCGGTCCCAGAGCCCGCAGCGGCGCGCGAAACGGCCGACCGCTGACGCCGGACGACATCGTCCGCGCCGGCGAGAGCGCCGAGGCGCAGCTCGCCGAGCGCGCCGGATCCCGCCGACGCGAGCTCTTGAGCAAGGGCGGCCGCTATCACGCCGAAGCCGTGTGCGGTCGCGTCGCAGACGAGATCGAGCGCACCGCCTGCGCCAGCCGCGCGGACGTCGTCATCTTCGGACAGCATCGGGTCTTCCATCGCGAGACGGTGCACGTCGGACAAGTCCCCTTCAAAACGATGTTGTCGCAGCCCCGCTGCGTCGCCGTCGTCCCTTGTCACTAAGGTCGGAGGTTCGGGCCATGGAATTTCGCGCCTACTTCAAGCACATGGACAGCTCCCTGCCGCTGTACGCCTATGCCGAGAAGAAGCTCGGCGAGCGTATCGGTAAATACAGCCTCGATCCGCTCGTGGCACACGTGACCTTCGACGTCGACGGTGACCATCACCGCGCGCAATGCCAGGTGAGCGGAACGGGGTTCTCCGTGACCGTCGAGCACGCGGATCCGGAGAACATGTACTCTTGCATCGACATCCTGGCCGACAAATTGGACCGGCGCCTTCGCCGGCAAAAGGAGAAGCTCCGGTCGCACAAGGTCCGTCGCATCGCCGAGCTCGACCTCTACCGTGCAGCGCGCGTGGAGCAGGAGGCGCTGGAGATGAGTGATAGCGTCGACGCCGCGGCAGTCATTCGATTCGAGCAAGCTCGGTTGAAAATGCTAGCGAGACGGAGCGGTTCCGGCACGGTGGAACGCCCGTTGCATTCATGACGGCGTGAGCTGCCTGCATTGCGAAGGTCATCAGCTTGACGCTGGTGGCCTTCGTTCTGTCCTGGAGTCGCCGCGCATCACCTGTAGCCGTAGACCTACATCGTAAACAGGACGGCTCCGTTCATCTTGAGCATCGCTTCGTAGGGCATGCTACCCAACGCAAGCGGTTTCAAGTGAACAGCGCGGTGCGGTCCGAAAACGCAGACCTGCCGGCGGCTCGTGTCGGCTGCTCTCGTGAGCTCCTCGCGCACGCGGCCTTCCCAAAGCTCAGGCAAATAGACGCCGCCGAGTTGCTCGACGAGCGCGCGCAAGCGCTTGCCGCGCTGCTCCAGTCGCTCCAAAATCGCCTTCGCTTCGCGAGCGCCGCCGCGCACCGCTTTGCGAACGTGCAGATGCATCAGCTCGACGCGCGCGCCGAGCAGCGACACGAGCTGCTCCGTGGCCCGCACGGTTCCCGACGTATTGCGCTCGAGGTCGTCGGCTAAAAGAATCGAAAGCTCCTCGTCGGTCGCGCCAGGCGTCGCTTGGCGCGGTATGACCAACGCCGGGAGTGCGTAGCGCGCCATTCGCTCCCGCAGCGTTTGCGCGAGACGCCGAGCTGCGTCCGCTCCGTTTCCTTCGGGCGCCAGGGCGACGATGAGATGGGCCTCGGCCTCGGGCACCGCAAACTCCAGGCCGGTTCCCGGGCAAAAACGCCGCATTGCTTCGATGAGAAAGGTCGGCTCGTCGGTGGCTGCGACGATGGGCAGGAGGCGAACGGCGGCGGGAGCATTCATGAGCGACTCCGTAGGGGACGCGGGGATGAAAATGATGGAGCAAGATCGATTCCAGCACGTGATTCGTGATATTTTTACGGAATGCGGTCCCTGCTCATCACCATCCTCCTCGCCTCGACGCCGGCCCTTGCCGGCGCCCTGTCGCTCGATAAGTTGCAGCAAGCGATGCGCGACGCCGATGTTGATTGGAAGCCGGTCGGCATCGAGCCGAAAGATCTCGACGCCCGGCTGATCGGCGTCGGCGGCTTGATCGACGAGGACGAGGCGCCGCTGCGCACGCTGATCGGCGGTCCGCAGCTGACGGCGTCGGACGACGATGAGCAAGCAGAAGCGCAGCGCGCCGGTCCCATGCCCGCGAGCTTCGATTGGCGCAATCGTAGCGGCATATCCTACATGCCGCCGGCGACGGTGCGTCAAGGCGACTGCGGTAGCTGCGTCTCTTTCGCGACGATGGCGGCGTTAGAGGCGCGCCTCAACATCGTCTGCGAGACGCCGCGGCGCTCGTTCGACCTGTCGCGCCAGCACTTCTTCTCCTGCGGCGGCGGCAACTGCAAGAGCGGCTGGAAGCTCTCCGACGCGGTCGACTACCTCGTCGACGCGGGGGTACCCGACACCTCGTGTTTACAGTACGCGAGCACCAATGGGCGCGACGTCTCCTGCTCCGAAGCATGCTCCGACGCGCCGTCACGCTCGATTAAAGGGTTCGCCTACACGCGGCCGACCACGGGATTCGTCGACGTCGAGGCGATCAAGCGGGCGCTCGTCCGCGGGCCGCTCGTCTCCAACATGTTGCTCTTCGAAGACCTCGCGCTCTACGATTCCGGCGTGTACCGCCACGTCGCCGGCGCGAAGATCGGTAGCCACGCGATCGTTCTCGTCGGCTGGAGCGACGCCGAGCGCGCCTGGATCGCGCGCAACAGCTGGGGCGAGGGCTGGGGCGACGCAGGCTACTTCAAGGTCGCGTGGGACGACGAGTCTTTGCCCGGAAGATACACCTGGGCGATCGACGTAACAGACGGATCAGGCTCGGGGATCTGTACCTCCCCGCGTTAGTCTCAAGGCGGGGCGGGCTTCTGCCGAACCAAGGTCCATGCGGTACTCGCCCCTGATAAAGATGGGTCTTCTCGCGCTCGTGACGGCTGCTTGCAGCGCCGGGACGGACGCGCACGTGCGCACGAAAGCGACGGCGAACGGAACCAGCGGCACCGCTTCGGATGTCGGCACCGGCTCCGACGAAGGCAGCGGCGATCATTCCGCCGCGGTTGGCAGCGGCACATCGGACGAGGCGATCGGACCCGCCGGAACCTCGGCAAACGTCTCCGGCCTTTATCTCGCTTCCTGCTCGGCCGACACGAACGTCTCCTTCGTCGGCGACGCACGCGTCTCGGAAGAGGTCACCGCCTGCCGTATCACGCAGAACGGCAAGGACGTGCCCCCCGAGTCGATCGTCAAGATCGAGATCCAGGACAAAGCGGGCGTCGCGCGCGATGCCGTCCGCGTCGCGAAGACGACGACGGCGCCTTGGACCTTGGGCTTCAAGCTACCGTTGGAAGAGACCTCGACGGTCTCCGAGGTGCGGTTCGTCGTCGGCAACGGCTCCGTCGCCGGGCAGGCGAAGGCCGAGGCCTTCGACTTTCCTTGGACGAGCGATGGCGCGTTTACGTCTTTCCTCGAGGCGTTGATCGCCGATTTCGCTAAGGGCATTGCCTCGTCGTTCGTTGCCGAAGTGTTTCCGGAGGTCGTGATCCAGATCGCGAGCGGCGCCTTGAAGCAAGATCCTAGCGTCATCATTTCGCCCGAGGAAGATTTTGGTACTGATGGCGGCGAGATTAAAGAAGGCATGGGCGGCCCGCTCTTCCCGGACTTGGCGCTCCCGACCACGCGGGTCGTCTTCGCCTCCTCGGAGGCCTTCGCGGCGAATTTCGGCGGCGCGGCGTTCGCCGACGAGCGTTGCTTGCGACTCGCGCAGGCCGCAAAGCTAGTCGGCTCTTGGCGCGCCTACCTCGACTCTGCGCAAGAAACGGCCGCGGCACGTCTCGGCATCGACGAGCTCTCGAGCTTTCAACTCGTGAACGGTACCGTCGTGGCGAAAACGGGGACCCAGCTCAGATACGGCCCTCTCGAGGCCCCCCTCGACCTCGACGAGAACGCCCAACCGATCTCCGTTCCGATATCGGTCGGGACCCTCAAGCTTCAACAGTTCGCTCTGCAAGCATGGAACGGCAGTGCTAGTGGGAACTGCGATGAATGGGCGAGCACGACGCTGTCGAGCAAAGCGAAGACCGCGGACCTCCTGAGCAAGGAAGCGGGATGGCTCGGTGCGACCGTTCGCTCATGCGCGCGGATTGCGCGTCTCATCTGCGTGCGCGATTGAAAAGCGGCTGAGGCCCCTGCATCAACGGCGACGCGACTGTATGGTTGACGCGACAGGCTGAAGCATTCGCCCGACGCGGCGCGACGACGAGACAATGGTCTCGTTGTTGCAAGCATCGTGGCGTCTTCAGGAGGTCCCCATGTTGAACATGATGTTGTCCGCGTTGGTCACTCTCAGCGCGCAGGCTGCGCCTACCGATCCGTTGTGCTACGAGGTCACACCACTGCGAGACGATGGTCTCGAGCTCGTGGCGATCGACGAGCTGTTCCTGCCGCAGACGCTCGACGATAACGACGACGTGACGGTCGTGGTCGCCGGTAATCTTCCCAACACGTGCTACAAGGCGGCGCGCACCGAGGCGACCTTGGATCGAAGCACGCAAAAAATTACCGTCGTGCAGTACGCCGAGGTCAATCGCTGCGGCGTGTGCGCCCAGGTGCTGGTTCCATTCTGGCGCACGGCCACGGTTGGCGTGCTGCCGATCGGGGACTTCGGCGTCGAAGCGAAAGGCGCGCCCGAAGCGACTCTGACGGTGCACGAGGCTGAAAGCGGCGGACCCGACGGGGCGCAGATCGCCAACGTCACCCATGCGAAAGTCGAGCGTGACGACGCGACCGACACTTACTTCGCAGTCCTCACCGCTCGATTCACCGACACTTGCATGCGGTGGGACGAGGTCGCGGTGAGCGTGACGGAGAAGACGGTCGAGATCGTCCCGTCGATCACGATATTGCCGGACAACGATGGCGCCGCATGCCGTGCCGCCAGCCTGCCGACGCAATGGCTCGCGCACCTCCCCAATGGCCTGAGCGAGGGTCGCAAGCTCCTGCACGTGAAAGCCGCCGAAGGGAAGTCGGTGGTCGAGCTCTTCACCGTCACCACGGAATGAGGTGAGCCGATGAAGCATTCCTTTCTCGACGCACGCCAGTTCATCACCGTCGCCGTGGCCTTCGACCGGCACTCGACGCCGCTCGTTCGCCTTGGCGCGGAGCTTTGCCTACGCACCGGCAAAAAGCTCAATCTACTCCATGTCGTCGAGCCTTGGATGGACCGTGCCCATTCGCATCCTTTCGCCGACGAAGGCTCGCCACTCTGGGACGTGACCTTGGCGGTCGAGACGCGCGCCAAGGATCTCGCCGAGCGCAATCTCGACGAGATCATCACGACGGTGCCCCCACACGTCGTGATCGAGAAGACCATTCTCTTCGGTAAGCCGGCGGAGACGATCGGACGCGGCGCCGAAGAGGCGGGCTCTGCCCTGCTCCTGATCGGCGCCGACTCGAAAGCGAAGACCTTTCAATGGCGCGGGATCTCGACGGCGCTCTCCCTCCTTGCAGGCTCCGACGTGCCAGTGATGGCGGTCGATACGGAGCTCTATGCAGCGAGCGGCGGCTCGATTTTCCCCAACGAGAAGCTTACGATTCTCCTCGCCGACGACATGAGCCCTGAGGCGGAGTCCGCGGTCGCGCTCGCCTTCGACTTGGGGACGCTCTCAGGCCGCACGGTGCTGCACCATCTCCACGTCAACGGTATGACGCCGGAAAATCTGCGCTCCGGGCTCGAGACGGCCGCCGCGGCCTCGCACACGCCCATCGACACGTCCAAGTCGTTCGGCGACGTCTTCAGCGCGCTCGATCGGCACCTGCAAGATCAGCTCGCCGCGCGCGCCGCTCCGTTTCGTGAATATCTCGAAGCCGCCGGCGGGCTGTACGTCCCGGAAGTGCTCACCGGCAACGTCAAGACGGAGCTAGCGGCCTACGTCGATGCCGTCCGTCCGGATGTCTTGATCTTCGGTCGGCATCGCACCCTGCACACGCGGCCATTTTTCCTGGGCCGACTGCCGTTTGCCGCGATGATGGCCCTACACAAGCCGCTCGTCGTCGTCCCTCACTGAGCCGGAAACGGCAGGTTCGTGTAGAGCGCTTCGCTCGGTGGCACCATCAGCACCGAGCGTTGCTCATGCAGCATAGCGCGAAAGGACATCCGGCCGACGAGGAAGGGGCGGGCCCGAAAGAACTTGTGACGGCCGAAGACGAGAAGGTCCGGGTCCGCGGCGAGCGTCGCCTCGTGAATCTCGTCGTGGACTTTGCCAGTGCGCACGTCGACCTCGATCTTGACGCCCGCGTCTTCCGCGCGTTGGCGGTACGGCATGCCACGGCCCTTGAGGGTCGAGAGGCGTTCCTCGTATTCGCGCGACAGGAAGGACTCCGGCGAGTCGTGCTCACGTGCGAGTGCCGGATTGTGCGCCGCCATGTCGGACCAGGAATCCTTGACCATCTCCCGGAAGTCGCCGTGCACGTGCACCTGCCGCACGCGGCTGCGTCCGAGGCGCCATGCGAGCTCAAAGCATCGGAGCGCCGCCTCGTGGGTGCTTGGCTGCAGGTCGTCGCAGAAAAGGATCGAGAGCGAGGCGCTGCGAAAATCGAGCGGGCGCTCACGACTCGTCACTAGGACGGGCAGCGGCGCGTCCGCCATCAGGGAGAGCGCCGTCGAGAAGCCCTTCGGAATCATGCGATAGGAGCTCGAGCTGCACGCCGTGACGATCATGTTCGCGCGATGCAGACGCGCGTAAGCGACGACGGCCTCTGCCGGGTCGCCGGAGATGACCTCACCATGGGCGCGCGCGTGCAGGCGGGTGCTGCTGACGACCTCGCTCAATAGCTTCCGCCTCTCCAAGATCATCTTGTCTTGCGTCTCTCGGTAAAGCGGCAGCGCCATGTAGTGCGTCGGCATCTCCATCAGCCAAGGGTCGGCGTTCATCGCGTCGATGACGTTGACGAAGCGAGCCTCCATGTCGAAGCGCTCGGCGAGGCTGACGACCGTCCGCGTCAAGTGCTCGGTCTGGTCGTCGAAAGCGACGGCGGCCACGAGGACGCCGCGAGGGGGAGCCATCAGGGCGGGTTGCGAGCTCGGCATGGCGGGATCTCCTACAGTTCGAGTTGGCTCGGAATCTGCATATTCAGGGCCACAAGGAGAAATCCTCATGCGCCGACTCAAGATCCCGGTCGATGAGTACACGACCCCAAGCCCGCTTACCGTCGACTCGCGCGCCACCGTCCCGCGTATTCGCGACATCATGCGAGAGTACGGAGTCCGACACGTTCCTGTAGTCGACGATCGCAAGGCAGTCGGCATCATCAGCGATCGGGATCTACGCATCCTCGATCACTGCGAAGGCACGGATGCGATCACGGCTCAGGACGTCATGGTAAAGGACCCCTACACGGTCGAGTCCGGCACGTCTCTGGAAGACGTGGTCCTGCAGATGTCGAAGCACAAGATCGGCTCAGCGGTCGTCAGCGCCAACGGCGAGATCGTCGGGATCTTTACGTCGACCGATGCGCTGAATGCGCTCGTGGAAATCCTACGCGGGCAAATGCCGTAAGGCGCCGTCCCGAAACGGCCAAGGCCGCGCCCGCGGCGGACCTGGGATCACTTCCTTTTGCGATTCCCGCAACTTAAAGGAAAGTCCTAAAACCATTGGCGATTCTTCCGATCTTAACGCCGTGGACAAGGACGTGTCACAAACAGTCTCACGGTCATGGCGCCATCTGCCGCTCGCAGGTCTCGCGCTCGCCGTAGGCGTGCTCGCCCTCAGGCTTGCATCGGGAAGCATCTCTCTCGAAGCCTTGGCGCTGGGGCTAGCGGCAGCGCTCGCGGCCGTGTTCGGCGTTATGTGGGCGGCCGGCGTGCGTTATCCGGACGTCGGTTGGATGACGATCCTCTTGGCCATAGTCGCTGCCGCCGCCGGAGCGCCTGCGCCTTATGCCGAGGTCGCACGCCTTTCCGGGGCCTTTGCGCTCGCGGCTTTCCTCGCGAGCTTCCACCGCGTCGCCTTCGCGCCCGGATGGCTCGAGAAGGCCTTCCTGGCTCTTTCTTTGGTTTTCGGCGGCGCCTCGCTGCTCTTGCCGTCGCCAGCGCGCGAAATCGTCTTGCTTCAGGGTGCGTTGCCCGATCTCCTTGCCGCCGTTGCCCTTGGCTATGCGGCAGTCCACGGCGTCCTGCGCCTGGGGCCCTTGCCGGCGCGCCGACGGCGTCACGTGGCGGCCGCTGCTGCCTGCGCTGGCGTCTTTGCAGCCTTGCACCTGTTGCACGCGAAGCTTGGCTGGCACACCGTGCTGGACGAGGCGGTCGCGGCAGCGTTCGCCTTGCTCGTTCTCGCCGATCTCGTGATCTTTCACCGCGCGCACTATGAGGAGAAGAGGCGGCGCGTCGCCTCGACGCGCGAGGAGCGCGTCAATGCGAGCCACGATCTCGGGGTCGCGGTCCAAGAGTTATTGCTCTCGAAAGAGCGTGACGGCCGCTTCGGCATGTTCGTCTATCAGCTCCTATTCGAGCCGAAGGCGTCCGGTGGCGCGTGGATCTACTTCTGGGAGCGCGCGGGGGAACGCCGCTTCTTCGTCGGCGAGGTGAACGGGCGCGGCGCGCAGGCGGCGCTCGGCGTCGCGGCCGTGATCAGCACCTTGCACGAGTGCAAGGCCCACGGCGATGCGCTCGACGTCGCGCTTGCAGCGGTCGACGAGCGCCTCGCAACCCTGTTCGAGCGGCAAGTGACGACGAGCTTCATGGTCGTGTCGGTCGGTCTCGACGGGACGGTCGAGCTCTTGAACTGCGGTGGACCCGGATTCTTCGTCCTTTCGCGGGACGGTTGCCGCCACTACTCGTTGGGCTCGGCCTTCCTCGGTGCCGGCTTAGGCGTCGAGCCGGCGAGCTGTCCCGTCCTTCTCGACGACGGCGACCTGCTTTTCCTCGGCGACGCGGGACTCACGGGCGGCGCGGCCGTAGCGCGCGTCCTCGACTTCTTCGAGGAGGAGCTCGACGTGGTGCGCAACGCCGCCTTCGTCCAAACAGCTATCCTCGACAAGGCGCCGGGAGGAACCGGTCCCTCCGGCCGCACCTTGTTGATTGTCACCAAGGAAGCGAAAGCTTCGCCATCGTCCCAGGTCGACCCTGCTGCTTGACACGGCTAGCGCATTTTAAGCGCTCGCCGTTCCAGGGCTCCGGAAGCCGTGGCGGGAAGACCGGTGCCACTCCCGGTTCTTCGGTCGCCGGCCGCTGGCGACCGCCCGGCGGCTGATGTCCGGCGGATTCTTGTTGCCGCCCGCCGCCGATTGGTTTCTTCGTCCGGTCGAAAGCCAACGGAGGTATCGACATGGCTTATGAGTTCCGGTCGTTGAAGGCAGCGATTCGTTTCTATCACCTGGTACGGGCTCTGCGTCTGCCGAGCCGGCGTCTCAAGGATCAGCTGGTGCGCGCCGCCGAGTCGGTG
>JANOTL010000094.1:0-105356 GCA_031416315.1 Pseudomonadota bacterium | reverse complement strand
CAACCGGGGGGGGGGGCCATGACCTACATGCACCATCAAGGGGTGTTCGAATTCATCCGATACCCAAAGCAGAGGTAACACCCGGATGAAATCATGCATTGCGATCGCCCTCCTGCTTGCTTTGACCGCGTGCGCCAAGGGCGGCCCCAAGGCGTCTCCGAAAAAGGGTAAAAAAGCCGACGTGGCGAAAGTCGATCCGCTGGCTCCTGCGACCGCCGTCATTCCGGGAGTAGGACCCGCACCCAGCGAGGAGCCGCCGGGACCGATTGCCTCGCGACCCAATGCACCTACAGGCGACACGTCTGAAAACTCCGACTTCGCACCAGATGACCCCGCGTTCGCGGATCCGGATGCCGTGGAGTTCGTCGCCGCGGCGCTGAAGACCGTCGAGGCGCTCGAATTCAACATCGGACGGCCCAACGAATCTCCCGAAAAAACCAGCGAGACGATAGACGTCCCCGATTTCGCCGGGCAACAACAGATCGTCGCGGCACGCTCGGCGGCAAGCTTGACGACGCCATTGGCGCCCGGCAACGCCCCTGAGCTGGAGAACACCGTCGCCACTTCTTGGGACGCTCGACTCTTCATTTCCGGGCACAGCTCCGGCTGGAACCTCCGCGTGCTGCGACCGGAGTCGATTCGCTTTCGCGCCGATGGCTCGCCCGATTTCGGGGCGGATGGTTTGAACGACGCTCTCTCGACTCCCTACCGCTTCGCCCCGAACGGCACGCTCGGCTTCGGTCAGCGCACGACGGTGTCGATGTTTCGCTGGCCGACCGTCCACGCTGCCGCTGATGGCGCGAACCCCTACCGCTCCGACAAAGACGGTTACCCAGTTCACCGCGGACCTTTTCTTACTTACGACGTCGGGATTATCGGCAACACTTGGGCCCGCAGTGAAAGTGACTTGCAAGGCAACCAGCTCGGCTTGCTATATGCGCGAATCATCGTCGCCAATCCGGACACGCCGTACGCAGAGATCTTCGGGACCAAGGTCTTCAGCCAAGGCCTCGCCCCCCTCATGTCGAAGCTAGGCAGCGCCGTCGACGCTAGGATAGTTGCCGGAATCGAGCCGACCGTCACCGCGGACGGGCGTCTCATCATCTTCCATCGGACGGATTCGACCGGCAGCGGCGCGACCCTCAAGTACATCGACGACACGGCCTATATCTATCACCAAACTGGCGGCTCGGCGCTCGGTTGGAGCGAGCCAAAAAACTTGGGCGAGCTCTACTCCGACCGCGACGTCGTACTCGACGGCGTTAAGCTCGGCGACCGCTTTCCCCTCGCAGCCAAGCCGCTCGTATGGCCGTATGCGACGCCGAAGGAAAATCGCAACGTTCAGATGGCCTATCCCTGGGTCGACTTCTCCGGGCGCACGATCTTCGGCACCTACTCGCCGATTAAATCAAACGGTATCCGGCGAGCTATGTGGGTCGCGAACGGCGCCGACACCAACTATCAAATGCGCACGATCGACGACTTCCGGCTGAACCCCGATCGGGATCTCCAATCTCGCCAGCGGTTCGTCGCGCTTGGCCCGAGCGGCTCGATGTGGGGCCTTCAACCGCAGTCGCGTGCGACCATCCCGCTACTGCGCGAACCAAACGTCTATGCCGTATTCATGGGTGATATCGGCGGACGCTACTCCGAAATCTCGCTGGCCGACACCAATGAAAAATCGGACATCGTCTCGCTGCCGATGATCGAGTATTGGCAGTTGCGGGAAGTGACTCCAGATGGGACCCCCTGGATCAAACCGGTCGAGATGCTTGCCGTCGATCCCGTTTCCGTCCAGGACAATGCACCGAAAGCGCCGATCGCGACGCTCGTGGGCGCGGCACACTTCCCCGAAGAATGGCTCGATCCGCAAGGGACCAAGCCCTATAACCGGGGCTCGGCCTGTTTTCGCGGTCAATGCGTAGGCTTTGGCGGCGGCGGAATGATCGTCGCCCCAAAACGTGCCGCCACCGCTCAGCTCAGCCGCGGTTTGACCGCTAGTACATGGTTCCTGGCTGACGAAGAGCTTCTCTCCGCAAGGAGCGGAACTGTCTACCTGGCCGGACTGGGGGACGCCTTCGCGCTCAAGCTCGTCCTCAGCGGCAATTCATACCTGCCACATGGCGTCCTCAAGGTCGACGGCACGCAGCGTTTCGTCGGCTCCACCACCGCCGCGATCCGTGCCGACAAGTGGCACCATCTCGCCCTCGTGGCATCGACGACGGATCTTTGGCTCTATCTCGACGGCGTGGAGGTCGGCCACCAAACGTATCCCGCCGGCGTCGCGGCGCTCGCCGAGTTTGCCACGACGGACCTCAAACTCGGCCTCGTCCCTGATAGCCTTTCGACCGTCCGTCCGCTGCTCTGGCTCGACGAGTTTCGCATGACTTACGGCAAGCGCCCGCACGAGGCGATTCGGCGCGACGCCGGCTATCGCACCTTGCGTGTGGCGGCCGAGACGTCCAATCTTCCCGTGGGATTGGACTCGCGAGATGTCTCGCCGCACGCGCGCAAGGCGAAATACACGGCGAAGGAGATCGATCTAGGAAAGCGTCTGTTCGGCGAAAAGCGGCTATCAAAAGACGGACAAAGCGCCTGCACGACTTGCCACGATCCGGCGAAAGCTTATTCTGACGCCGGCAAGACGACGAGCATCGGCATCGGCGGCGTGACCTTACCTCGCAACTCACCGACGATTTTCAACTCCTCCCATATCAGTCGCTTCATGGCAGACGGCCGTGCTTTCGGCTCTGAAAGCCAGGTCGGCCTGCCGATCACCAACATCGACGAGATGGGTCGTGCGCGCGTCGAGGACGTCATTCCGGATCTCGTCGACGCTCCGGACTTCGACTATCAGACCGCGTTCATCGCGGCAGGCTTCCCGCAGGGAATCACGGCCCAGGCAATCCGGCGAAGTCTGGCGGCGTTCCAGGATACCCTGCGTTCCGCCAACTCGCGCGTCGACCGCTTTCTGGCGCCGGGCAGCGCCGTCGACGTCCTCAACCCGTCCGAGCGCAAGGGATTGGCCCTTTTCAACGGCAAGGCAGGCTGTACGGGCTGCCACTCCGGCTCGAACTTCAGCGACGACACGTTCCACAATACCGGCTTCGCCAACTTCAGCACGACCAGGATCGAAAACGGCGCTGCGGTCCCGGTCAGCTCGGACATCGGCCGGATGCGCATCACCGGCATCGAGGGGGACCGCGGCGCTTTTCGAACGCCGACGCTGCGCGACGTATCGAAGACTTCGCCTTACATGCACGACGGCTCCGTCCAGACTCTCGAAGAAGTGGTCGACTTCTACAACCTCGGCGGGCGATTCCCGAACGGTCGCGATCCAGGGATGATGGTCCTCGGGCTCACCGCAGGTGAGAAAACGGATCTCGTCGCGTTCCTACGCGCTCTGGATGGCGAAGAGTCGAGCACGCCCTTGGTGCTCGGACCCGCGCTTCCGTCTGCAGACCCCGCCTTGGTGACGACCGGCGACGCCTACGCGAGACGTATGGCGTTCTTGAGGGAAGCCCTGCCGAAGCTGCCTTACGCACCGATGAGCGAGGACTTTGCCGCCAAGATCGCCGGTCGCTGGGCTCGATCAGGCACGGCGCCGCTGGAGCAATGGATGCCGCAAATTTTCTTGAACGCCGACTATACGAAAGGTTGGACGGATTACTTTTTCCCGCGGCTGGCCGCGCCTCTCCACGCCAAGGCCTCTCATGCGTTTGAATTACGCCGAGTTTTTACGGCGAAACATAAGCTTGCGGACCTCGCTCAATCCTTTCCATGGAAGACCGACGCGTGTCGTGCGGAAAAAAAACCGGGAACACCCGTGGTAAAACCAGACCTACTTTGCTACAAAACGCACCTCGAAAAGCTATACCCCTTCTTCCTTGGCCGCGATCTCTTGGCGCCCGATTGGGGAACTCCGACCCAGAATTGGCACAGTACGGTGCTCGCGCTGATCGCTTCGAACACTAAAGAGAATGGCCATTTACTAACCTATTCGACCCTCTCGCAAATGATCGCCAACTCTAACGAAGCGCATGAATTCGTGCTCACGACCGCCGCGACGGCCCTCCTCGCGCGGGCGCTGACGCCGGCCGAGCGCGCCGCGGGGATCGCATTCGCCAAGCCGGAAGACCTGGGCAAGACCCTCATGACCCTCAAGACGACCGACTCGCTGTACCATTTGTCACGGAACTGGCGAGCTGATTCGTACGAGCGGCTTCAGGAGTACGTGCTGAGGGTGCTCTGGTACGAGGTCAACTGACCGAAACAAATGCCGCCGCAGCGTTGTGGCGGCCTCACACATCAGACATTGTCCCGAAACGTGGTCGAAAACACGAGCGTCTACGGGACAGTACCCCCGAAAGGTCCGGTTTCCCTCGAAGAAGTAGAAGGGGAAGGCGTCGGTGTCGACGACGAGCTCCGCTCGTGCCGCGGAAGTGAGCAGGGCCGCGAAGGCGCCGAAATCCTCCTGGTGAGCGCTTTTTGGGCGCGTGGCGCCGCGGTGTCAGACGACATGTCGCGTCCGAACGGTAAACGCGATGACAAGCTGTGCTGCTCGGGGGTCCGTGCGTTAGACTGACGCACAAATCGCACCGAGGTCCTATTCCATGCCGATCTCTCTTTCCGCCGGATTGCGTCACGTCGCCCTCGCCACCCTGCTCCCCCTCGCGCCGAGCGCCTGGGCCGCTTGCCCCAGCGGCGGGGAGGATCCGCTCACCCCCGACATCGTCGCGGAGTTCGAGGCCTTGCCGCAGGGCACGCCCGCGATCGAGCAAGGCGTGGTCCGCTACCGCTTGAAGCTGACCAACTGCGGTGCGGACATGGACGAGGCGCGCACGATGTACGCCAAGGCCTTCCTCGTGCCGAAACGGGACTACGCGAAGAGCCTCGTCGGTCAGGGCGTGGTCCTCGAGACGTTCGCGACGAGCCTTTCGCTCCGTCGCGAGCAGGTAAGCTTCGTCGACCTCGCGCAGGAGCTGCCGGCGCTCGCCGGCGGTGACTACTTCCTCGGCGTGACGATCAACACGCGCGCCGCGCCGATCCCGGCCGAAGGGCCCGATCCGATGCCGACGCCCGGGCCGACGCCCATCCCGGGCCCCGGTCCGGGCCCCGCCCCCGCGCCGCTGGCGCCGCGGCCCGCGCGCGCCCCGGGCCATCATCTGATCGCGGACGAGTTCGTGGCGGAGACCATCGCGGCGCAGCTCAATAACGTCACGCCGCAGCTCTTCGACCTCGGCCGCGTCGACGCCGTCGTGCGCTCGCCGCGCGGCGGAAAATACGATCTCTATCACGAGGTGGCCAACGCCTCGTTCAACTTCAGCAGCAATACGGCGATGCACCGCTCCCGCAACATCCTCCGCATCATGGAGGGCGCCGACGCGATCCCGGACCACGAGCATTGGAACGACGACGTCTCGGCGCGCTTCTTGTTCCTCGACCTGGCACAGGGCAAGGCGCGGGTCGGCGCCTACACCTCGCAAGAGATCGACAAGGTTTGGACGGCGATCGGCTGGCGCGGCGAGCTCGACCCGCAGGGCCGCAACATCCACGTCGACTACTATTCGAACGCGCCGATCGTAAGCGACATGGAGCCTGGAAAATATGTGCTCGGCGTCATCATGAACGTGACCGACCGCTTCGCTCTCGACGCCTTTCCGGAGAACAACCTCGACCTCACCTACCTCCAGATTCCGCGCGTCGGCAACCTGAGCCTGGCGCCTGAGGTCTGGTTCAATACGACGGTGCAGCGCGTCGGCGCCTTCTCCGCCTCGGTGCTGAAGCCGGTCGACCCCACGTCCTGGAGCGTCTCGGTCGAAAACCGGCCTGAATGGCTGGAGCTGACCCAATCGGTCTCCGAGTACGGCCTCGAGGTCTACGTCATGGTCCGTGACGACGCTCCCTTCGGCATCCACCGCTTCAACGCCGAAGTCAAGGTGACGGTCGACGGCGTCGAGCAGACGGCGAACACGGTCCTGCAGGTGATCCATCCCGAAGGACCGTCGCTGCGCTGGCGCGGCATCGGCGAGAACGTGATCCTCGGTCCCACGAGCCCGGGCGTCCGCCTCGAGGATCGCGACGGAGTCCGCTACATGAGCGTCACCTTCGGCATGGCGAACGTCGGCACGAAGCCCTTGCTCTACCGCTTCCAAGGCAGCGACGGCGTCGTCTTCACCACGCCGGCCGAGCGCTCGATCGCACCGCAGGCGCAGCACGACATCAGCTTCACCATGCCTTTGGTCGGCGTCGCCCTCTCGCGGACGGGAAGCGAGTCGGTCACGTCGCTCTACGCCTACGTCGAGACGAACGTCGGAAGTCACTACACGAACATCGCGTACGACGCGAAGGCGATGCTCGAGCATCGGTAAGGCGGAGCGATGCGCTGGCGGCGGCTCCTCGGAGCGATGATCCTCGCGGTTTCGGGCGCGGCGAAGGCCGCCGCGGCCGAGGCCTGTGAGGACGGCATCGACCCGGACCGCTCGCTGGCGATCACCGCGCTCGACGTGGTCGAGGCGGCGCGGGCCGAGGGCACGGGGCCATGGAGCTTCGGCGGCGTCTTTCGCCGGGCCGTCGCGCCGGCGGTGGATGCCGGCGACGTCGCCTTCGACTGGCTGCGGCAGATCTCGGCGACGCGCACGTTCAACGGCTTCGTGCTGCCCGAGCGGCCGCCGGGCCCTTTGCTCGCGATCTGGCCGCGGGCGGGCGCGACGGCGCTCGATCTGGCAAAGAGCCCGTTCAATCTGCTCGGCATCGTCTTCCGGCCGGATCTGGCGGCGGGGGACCATTTCGGCGAGGGGCGCCTGGTCTTCGGGGCGCTGGATTCCCAGGAAGGCGCTCGGGATCTCACCGTCATTTTCGAGTTCGCGCTGCGCGCGACGCCGAACCTACCGACGCGCGCGGCGTGGTATCGGTCCATCGCAGCCCTGTCTACGCTGGCGCCGGGCGAGGCGTATTTGCGAGGGCTGCAACGGTTGACGGACGAGTTCACGTATCCTTACGGTGGGTCGAGCCAGCTTTTGCGAATGCGCACGAACGAGCAGTTCTTCGGGCAAGGCTGGGATCTGCGCGAGTTCGGCCTCGACCGGCGGGCGCGGCGGCTGGTAATGCAAGCGGTCGACAAGACGCCGGACGCTTCGCTCGACGCCTCCGCCGGGTCGCCGCTGGCGCAATGGGCGCTCGCGAATCGCGCGGCGATCGTCGGCGGGGATCTCACCTTGCCGGCGCCATTTCGCACGGCAAGCGCCTTCCTCCTCGACGACCGCTACTACCTCTTCGAGGGCAACGAGAGCATCGATCCCGAGCTCAGGCAGCGCTTCGCGGCGGCGACCTGCAACGGCTGTCACGGCCGCGCGACGGGGACCTCGTTTCTGCATCTGGCGCCGCGCGAGCGGGCGCGGGAATCGGAGCGCTCGGCGTTCTTGGCGGCGGAGCTGCCCAAGCGGAAGCAGCTCATCGCGGCGGTCTTCTGCGCCGACAAGGGTGAAGAGGATGAGGCTGCCTACGCGATTTCCGCGCACGAGACCCTCGCCGTGACGGGCTACGGCGAGGCCGGGGGGCGCGCCTTCGAGCCGCGATTTCCGCTTTATGCGGACGGATTGACGAAGCGGCGTACAGTCGCTCTTCCCGCGGGCGCTGCGATCGAGCCGCAAAGTCACGAGCTCTGGCGCTACCCGAGCGGCACGAAGCTTTGGAAGGAGTTCGGCTGCGAAGTAGACGGCCGCTCGGTGCCGGTCGAGACGCGCTTCATGGAGAAGGTCGGCGAACGCTGGGAATTCGCGACCTACGTCTGGAGCGCGGACGGCACGGAGGCGCGCCGCTGGCAGGGCCGCGACGGCTCGACGCCCATTCCGGCGGCGGTGCCCGAGGGGTGCGCGCTGCCGGCGCACGAGATCCCGGCATACGGGCAGTGCGTGCTTTGCCATGACCAACGCAGCGAGACGGCGGCGCGGCCGGATGCGGAGCCGGTGTTGGGCTTCACCAGCTTTCAGCTGCCGCGCGCCGAGCTCGAGAGCCTCGCGGCCGCGAAGGTCCTGCCGCCGCTCACGATTCCGTGGCAAAGGCACCGCACCTTCGCGCTGAGCACCGCAGAGCGCGACGTGATCGGTTATCTGCACGGGAACTGCGGGCACTGCCACAACGCCCGCCGGCCCTCCGTCGTTCCGGGCGAAGGCGCCAACCGCTTCTTCCTCGATCACGGCATGGACGAGGTCGAGAGCCGGCAGACCACGCCTTTGATCCAGCAGATCGCGGCGGCGATGCGCGGCGGCAGCGGCGGCATCCCGGGACTCCCCGCGACGACGCGTCTGATCAAGGCGCGCGCGCCCGACCAGAGCATGCTTTACCTACGCATGCAGGCGGCGCCGCTCACCAGCCGGATGCCTATGGTCGGCGTGCGCCAACCGGATCTGAACTTCCTAGCGTCGAAGCTCAGACCTTGGATTCTCAGTCTCTCAGGTCCTTGACCCAAGCGCCGAACTTGCGAGAGATGGCGGCGAAGTCGTCGCCCTTCTCCGTGCTGGCGACGACGAGATCGCCGTGGAGAATCGCGAGGCGCGCGTCGAGAGCGACCGCTTCGGCATGACGAGGGATCTTGGCTTCGGCGGCGATAGCCGCGTCGACGGAGCGGGTGACCTCCGCCTCGCTCCGATTGACGAGGGCGACCGTCGCCGCGGCGGAGAACGGTTTCTCCGTCAGCGCCTGCGTGAGCTCGAGGAAATTCCTGGCGTTGCCCAGCGCCCAGTAATGCGCGGCGAGATCGCGGCCGACCGCGGGATTGTCCATGACGTGGCCGTAACGCTCGAAGAAATGGGCGCGGGTGTGGTAGACGGCCATCTGCGCGAGGACGTAGGCATGGTAATAAGCGGACGACTCGCCGGACAGCAGGTGCGGCACGCTGAGCACGGGGCGCGGGCTCGCGGTCATGGAGAGAAGGCGCTCTTCGACCTCGCGGAGGACGCGCAGGACGTTCGACGGCGTGAGGTCTTTCTCCGGCAGCTCGTAGATCGCGCGCTCGGCGTAAGGCACGACGAGAAGGCGGCGGAGACCGTTGGCGAGATAGCGGTGATTCATGAGCGCGGCTTCGTGCAAGAGCGCGACGGGCATCGGCTCCCCGTCGCGCGTGCGCGCGTAACGGATCCTCCAGTCCGCGTCCTCGACCAGATGGTCGATGAACATCGACTGCGTCTCGGCGAAAGCGATCGAGGTCGGCGCGTATTCCTGCGAAAAGCAGGGCGCAGGCATCGTGATGTTGCTGAAGTGCGCGGCGTGGCCGCCCTCGTGGAAGAGCGTCGCCAGCGCGCGGTAGCCGCTGCCGACCGCCTCGGGAAGCGCGTAAGCGGTGAAGTTGATGCGGGCGGGGCGGAACGTGCCGTGGTCCATGAAGCCCGGGCCGGGGCCGTGCATGAAGCCGTTCTCTTCCTTGCCGCGGCGCGCCATGAGGTCCAAGCCCAAGGTGGCGCCGCGGAAGGCGATGCCCATCGCCGCGAAGGAGCGGCCCCAGCGCTCGAGAGCCAGCTCGAACGGAAAGTACGGGTCGAGCTTGGCGGTGAGGTCGCCCGCGATGGCGTTGACGAAATTCCACGGCTCGCGCGCCGCTGGGCCGCGTTCGGCGGCGAGCTTGGACAAGGCAGCGTCCGCGGCGCGACGCGTCTCGCGCTCGAGCTCGTCGAGGAGGCCGAACAGGGTTTTCTTCGAGAAGCCCTCGTTCAAGTTGACCTTGTAGTCGTAGTAGTCCTCGAAGCCCAGCATCCGGCCGAGCTTGTTGCGTTCGCGGACGACGTCGAGAAAGCCGTTGGCGAGGACGTGCGTCTCGATCTTGCCTAGGCCTTCCCAGGCAGCGCGGCGCAGGGCCGCGTTGGGCGCAGTCTCGAGCAAGAGCGTGAGCTTCTCCGAGCCGGCATCGACGTGCGCACCGCTCACGGGGTCGACGTAGCCGAGCCGCATGGAGCCGCGGGCCCGCTCCAGCTCGCCTTCCATCGCGATGATCTTCCCCTGCAGGGCGCGCGCCTCGGCGGACTCGACGGCGTTCACCTCGAAAAAGCGGCGCCAGCCCTCGAGGCCGGTCTTTTCGTCCGCCGCGAGATCCGGCCGCGCCAGCTCAGTACGCAGCCGCGGCAGCTCCTTGGAAGTGCCGACGAAATCCTTGAGGGCGATCTCGTGCTTCTCGAACGCCCCCTCGACGTAACCGGCGTGCGCCATCTTTTTCGCCCAGAAGGCGTCTTCCTTGGCGCCGTGCAGCTGCAGGTAGCGCTGGTTCAGCTCGTCGATCAGCTTCAATTTCATATAGGCTTCCCTCGATGGAGGCTCGAGTTGGCCATAAAATCGACGATTTTCAAAGTGCATCTGGGGATCTCGGACCTGAGGCGCCAGTATTACGAGGAGCATGAGCTGACGGTGGCGCGCCACGCCTCGGAGACGGATCTGCGGATGGTGCTGCGGCTCGTGGCCTTCGCCTTGAACGCTCACGAGCATTTGGCGTTCACGAAGGGGCTCGGCGCGGCGGAGGAGCCGGATCTCTGGCAGGTCGATCTCACGGGCGAGATCCAGCACTGGATCGAGTTGGGGCAACCGGTCGAGAAAAGGCTGCGCCAGTCTTGCGGCAAGGCGCGGCGGGTCTCCGTTTACACCTACCAAAAGGGCGCGTCCAAGGTTTGGTACGAAGGGATGAAGGATAAGATGGAGCGCTTCGAGCACCTCGAGGTGACGCACCTCGGCGTCAGCGACGAAAGCGGCCTCGCAGCGATGATCGACCGCTCGATGAAGCTTCACTGCTTGATCGAGGACGGTCAGGTGCTCTTGACGGACGACGCGGAGAACAGCGTCGCTATCGAGCTCACGGCGCTGCACCGCCGAAAGATGTAACCAATCGATTTAATTCAATTATTGTTTTTGGCGTCTACACTTCGTGCGCGACGGGCTGGCCTCTACGGCGCGAGTACCGAGTAAAATCGTACTTAACACCACGAGGTCTCCCGTCCATGAAGAAGCTCCTCGCTTTGGCATTTCTCGTCTCCGGCTGCGGCATCGGCGAAACGCCGCTCGAAGTCGCGCGCCATCTCTTGCTGCAGGGCAGCGGCACGTCCGGCAAATTTCGCGACGAGCCGTCGCGGCCGGCGCCGCTTACGCTCGAGGCCACGGCGAACACCACGCTGCGCGGCGCCATCCACGATGAGAACGGCGGCGGCGCGCGCACGCTGCAGGGCTGGATCGTCGCGGCCATCGAGCGTGACACGAGGATCGCGCGCGTCGGCGAGATCGATGCGGCCGGCCTCTTCACCTTGCCCCGGGTCAGTACGCACCGGCCGCAGACCTTGGCGCTGCTCACGCCGGACTATCAGCTAAGCGCCGTCCTCTCCATCCCGAACAGGACGCCGAGCACGATCCGCCAGTTCTTCACCACGTCCGCCCGCGAGCTGCCGATCTTGATCAACCGCGGCGCGATCATCACGTTTCATAACTTAGACGGGCTGCGCGTGACGCGGGACCTGGCCTCCGACCAAAACGGCGACGGCGTCCCGGACGGCTCGGTCAGCATCGGCGAGCGGCCGCTCGAAAGCATGGCGTTCCTCGACGGCCGCCGCGATTCGTCGGTCGACTTCGACATGGACGGCGTTCCCAACGAGCGGGATACCGACATCGACGGCGACGGCATCATGAACGTGCTCGACCCCGACGACAACGGCAACGGGGTGCTCGATATCTTCGATCCGGACGCGAACGGCGACTACGTGGCGGACGCGACGCCGGGTGAGGCGGATACGGATCCTTTCTTCGTCGAGGGGACGGAGTGGATCAGCACACAGTTTGCGATGCGCCCACGCGACGACGGCGACGGCTTCGAGACCTCGCTCACGTTCATAACGAAGGTGCGCGACGACGTCACGCCGGTAGCGGTCGCGGTGCGGGGGGCGCCCTCGCTTCTGAACGGCTCGTATTTCATTAGTACATCCGCCAGCGGCGATCCCTTGATGACCGCCTTCAATCGTCTGCTCGCCGACGACGGCCAGAGCCACGACGGCCGTGCCGGCGACGGCATCTTCGGAAGAAAGGTCATCCTCCAAGACGGGAAAGAGCCGCGCGCGCACGAGACCCTCTTCTTCCAGCTCGCCTTCGGCCCCCGCGAGTCGCCGTGGCACCTCGAGTTTCCTTTCGTCTTCCCGGACCTGCGCCTCGACGCGATCTCGGCGCAGTACGACGCCTCGACCCGCACGGCGCTCCTCGTCGGCAATCCCTTCGGGGAATTCCAGACGTTTCAATGGCACGCGATCGTCTCTAACGCCGCCGACGGGAAAGTGGTCTGGACCAGCGTCGACAGCTCCGGCCAGAACCGCACGATGGCGATTCCTGAGCATATTTTCACGGCCGGAGTCGACTACAAGCTGGAGCTCGTCGCCGTCGTTCCCGACAAGATCCAGGGGATGCCGTCTTACTCGGTCTACTCTCGGAAATATGATATCGAATGAGGCCAGAGGACCCATAAATGCCGAAGGGTAAGCGCCGCCAGATGAGCTATCACTGCCACAAAGTCCGCGTCGGCGACGCGGGGCACAAAGGGCGCGGCGTCTTCGCGAAAGAGCCGATCAAGCAGGGCGAGGCGGCGGAGTCGGCCCCCGCCCTGACGATCCCGGCCCGGGACGTGGGCCGGCTCAGCGAGTCGTTCCTGACGAACTACACGTTCTCGCATCGCGACGATTACGAGCTGATCGCACTGGGCTACGTCTCGCTCTACAATCACTCGTTCGATCCGAACGCGCATTTCGTGCTGATGCAGGACTCGATCCTGATCATCGCGCTGCGGCCGATCGCGGCGGGCGAGGAGATCTCTTTCGACTACGGTTGGTCGGCCGCCGCGTTCCAAAGTGTCGGGATCGAGGTGCCGGCGGATTTTTCGTTCAGCGACGGCGTTTTGCCGCGGCGCGGCTGATCTCGAGGTCGACCAGGACCTTTTGCGCGGCCTGGACCGGCGGAAGACCGCGGCCCATCCAGCGGAGGGCGGTGAGCTCGAGCTTCTCTCTGCCTTCGGGGAGGTCTTGGAACGCGGTCGCGATCGTCGCGAGGGCCTCGACTTTCCTGTCGCCAAGCCGCTCGAGGAGCACGTCGCGTTTCATACGGGAGAATTCGTCCTGGCCCCCGACCTTGAGCTTCGCCAGCTCTTGGAACGAGGCTTGCGCCAGGACGCTCTTCGGCACGTGCGCGTCGAGGCAGCGCCGCACCTCGAGGTCGGCCTCGGCGTTCTCGGCGCGCGGAATCCAAGCGATGTCGACCGCCGTGAAGGCGCGCGCGAGGTCTTTCGCCTCGGCGAGGAGCTTTTGCAGCGGCGGCTCCTTCGCCCGCCATTCGCCGGTGAACTGGCAGACGACGAGCTTGGAGTCGCCCTTTACGTCGAGGCGCGCGGCGCCGGCCTCGCGCGCCAGTCGGAGGCCGCAGAGAAGGCCGGTGTATTCAGCCTGATTGTTGGTGGCACGGGCCAGGAACTGGCTCGCGCGCAGGATCTCGCCGTCCGGTCGCGTGAGCACGGCAGCGCCGGCGGAGGGGCCCGGATTGCCGACGGAGCCGCCGTCGAAGAAAAGAGACCACGGGGCGCCGTCGCTCACTTTTTCGCGCGCTCGGCGAGATCCTCGGCGATCGCTTCGAGGATCTCGACCCAGGCTTCCTCGTGCGCTTTCGCCGTTTTGCGATGCTTGATGCCCGAATGCTCGAGGACGAGCTCGCTGCGCGCGCCTTCGCCGGAGAATGACAGCGTGACCAGGGTCTCGCCCGTCGGGCCGTCCAAGCCCTGCGTCAGCCAAGTGAAGACGAGGCGCTCGTTCGGCTTGATCTCGCGGAACTCGCCTTTGACGAAGTCGTCGTCGTCGACGACGTAGGAGTAGGCGCCGCCGACGGCGAGCTCGCAATCGCCCGAGTCGATGTCGACGCCGCAAAAATCGAAGAAATCCTCGTCGGCGCAGGTCTCGTACACGGCGCCCTTCGGCGCGTTGAAGGTCTTGGTGACGCGGATCAAGTTGTCCTGATCGAGAGCCATGCTCAGTCGTCGTCCCCGGACGCTTCGCCTTCTTCGTCTTCGGCCTTGGCTTTCTTCGGCTTCGGCGCGGCTTTCGGCGCGGCGAGCTTGGCGCCGCCGGCTTTGGCCTTCTTGGGGGCGGCCTTTTTCTTCACCGGCTTGGCAGGCGGCTCGAAGTGCGGGATCTCGAAGCCGAAGCGTTGGCAGTAGGCCTTTTGCTGCGCTTGCGGCACTTCGTTGAAAGGCACTTCGTACGGCTCGCCCACGAGCATCGCTTGCGGGATCATGCAGACGTCGCCGCGGCGGCCCATGCATTCGACGCTGGTCGCATTCGGCCTTTGGCTGGTGATGCTGATCCAGGGACCCGTGCCGTCCTTGTGCTTGATCAATTCCACGGTTTGCGGAGTCGGCTTCAGAGGTGAGGTCATAGCAGGCAGATTCTCCAAGACGCGCGTTACGAGGGCCTTACAGTAGGACATTCGCCGCGGCGAGGCCACAGAGATCAAAGTCATTGAATTTATTCATGTTTCTTCCTCGGCCAGAGCCGGCCGGGGTCGGATCGTGCCGAAAGGCGTCGTTTCGTCCGGTCGCGCAGGGTCTTCGAGCTCAGGGGCGCGGTGAGGCCTAGGCCGGGGAGAAGGTCGTCTTGAATGCAGGGAGGCTCATTTTTTCTTCGTCGCGACCTTCTTGCCTTTGCCGGGCGGCGCCTTTTTCGCCGCCGCTTTTCCCTTGGCCTTCCCCTTGCCCTTCGCGGCCGCGACGGCCGGCTCGGCGAGCGCCTCCATGCGTGCGAGCAAACCTTTTCCCCTCGTGTCCGCGGCGAGCGCTTTCTTGACGGCGACGTCGTGCTTGGTGAATTCCGGCGGCAACTTTTTCGGGGCTTTCCCGGCTTCGACGCCGTCGAGGACGCAAGCGACGGCGTCGGTGACGACGAGCGGCGCAGCGTTGGAGGTTACGGCCACGTCGAGCGCTTTGAGACCGAACTCGGTCTTCATCTCGACTTTTTTCGCTTTGCCTAGAAGAGAGCACGCGTTCGTGCTGCAAAAAATCTCGGCTTTCGCGTCCTTTTCGGCGCGCCGATGCGTGATGCAGTCGTTCGAGTATTTTTTCGTGAGCTCGGCGTCGCCTGCCTCGGCCGCGAGCTCGGCGCCGGCGGAGCCCATCCAGCCGGCATCCTTCGGCGGGATCACGTAAGGCTTTGGCTCCTTTCTTCCGAGGAGCGCCAAGGCCTCCTTCGGCTTCTTGTTGTCGTAGAGGGACATGAACTCGAGGTAGCGCGCCGTGCCAAGCATCTTGGGGTTGGGCTTGTCCTCCTTCAGGAGGAGATGGCGCGCCTCACGGACCGCCTTGAGGGCCGTGGCGTAATCCTTCACGTCGAGTTTCTCGCGAGCTTCCTTCAGCGAGTTCTCGGGACTCGAGCAACCCCAGACCATCAAGGACAGAAAGAGCATAGGCAGCAGAGCGAGGAAGCGGCGCACTGGACCTCCTAAGGTTCATGCAATCGCGGGGAATCCTGGGAGAGTTCCAGTATGCGCGGGGGCGCGGGCGGGTGCACGCTTTTTTGGACCGGCGGCGCGGCTCCGAGATCCGAGGAACTGACGGTAGATCCGCCGCTTAGCCTGCAGCTGGCCCGTGGACGCGCGTTTTCGGGTAGGATCCCGAACCATGGCCTCGTCCCGCACTCCATCACTACGCTCGCGCGGACCTCGGTCGACGGAGGTCGCGATGATCCTGGTCGACGCGCGAGAGCGCCGCGACGAGGAGCTGAGGGGATACCACGAGGCCTGTCGCGTCTTCGATCGCGAGACCAAGCGCCTGAAGCAATTCGAGGACGGCGATCTCCCCGACTTTCAGCGCTGGGTCGACGCGGAGTTCGCGGCCGAGGTCGAGGAGCTCCATCGCGTCAGCGCGGCCGCATCGGCCTTGCGCCGGCTGCTGGAGGACGTCGAGACTTACGCGGAGTGGAAGGGATGCTCGCGGCGCGTGGCTTTGACCGTGCTGGAGGATGCGCAGGCGCAGGGCTTTTTCGCAGAGCTCTGGGCGGACGTCGAAGCGGCTGCGGCGGCCGCGGAAGCGGCCGAAGCCGAGGCCGAACCAGACGACGATGACGATGACGATGACGACGACTACTTCGACCGGTTCCGCGAGGCGTACGAAGAAAGGCGCGAGCGCGACGAGCGCAGCTCCGGACGCGAGGGCGACCGCCGCGGCGCAAGCCGCGCGACGCTCAAAGACGCGGAAGACGAGACCGCCCAAAGCTATCTGAAAGTCGTCTACCGCCGTCTGGTGCGCGCGCTGCATCCCGACTTCAACGCCGATCCCTCCGGTGAGAAGCGCGAGCTCTGGCACGAGGTTCAGGACGCCTACGAAGAGGGCGACCTCGCGCGCCTCGAGCGCATTCTCACGGGCGTCGCGCAGGACGCGAGCGCGCCCCTCAATTTAAGGGCGGCGCCGATCGGCGACGTGATGGCCCTCCGGCGCGCCGTCGAGAAAAGCCTCACGCGCGCCCGCACGAAGATCCGCGAATTGCAAAAGCACGTCGCGTGGGGATTTCGCAAGGCAAAAGGTAGCGCTGCGCGCTTGACGAAGTTGCGTCGTGAAATCGGTCGAGATCTGGCGCACGACATGGCGCTCGTCCGTATGCAGCATGACGAGCTCGAGGAACAGATCGTGCGGCTGCGCACGCCTTCGAAAGCGCGGCGTCGCCGGCGTTAGTCCGCGGCACGCGTGTTGCACGCTTCCTGGTCAGCCAAGGAGGTGTCCCATGAGCGCTCATGAGAATCATGATTCCCCCGTTCGTCCTTCCACCGATCCGGTCCCCGCTCGCGATCCGCGATTGCCGGATGCGGAGCCAATGCCGCCGGAGCGCAATCCGGAACCGCACGCGCCGCCGGAGCAAGAGCCGCTACCTACGCGCACGCCCGAGAGCGATCCCCAGCCGCATCCGATGCCGCCGCCAATGGTCGAGGATCCGCCGGAGCTGCCGGAGCAGCCGGTGAGTCGGCGCGGGCGCTCTGCCAACGGCGTGTAAGCGCTGTCTGCGGGATCCTTTGTGGACAATTGCGCCAAAGGCGGCGATGACTAAGCGAATGCCGTCATTGGAGCGCCGCCTTGCCTCGATTTCCATCGATCCCCTTCCTCGTATGTTTCGCAGTCGGTTGCGGCTCTGGGACGCATGATGGCTCGCGCACGCTTATCGGCGCGGGCATCGTCGTGACAACTTCCGGCGAGGCGAGCCGGTGTCTGCGGGTCTCAGGATCGGGCACGTGCACCGGCGTCTTCATTTCGGAAAGCACCCTCCTCACGGCCGCGCATTGCGCCGAAGCGAATTGGACGCCGCTCGAAGTCGAAGTCGGCGGATTCCGGCCGACGGCGCGGCGCGTTTCGTACGCTCTGGACTTGGCGGTCCTCACGTTCGCGGCTTCCCCCGCGGTATCGCGGTATCCGCGGGTCGCCACTGAGGCCCCCGAAGCCGAAGATCCCGTGCGCCTCGTCGGCTGCGGCCGCGCCGACATCAACGACGCGAGCACGAGTGGGACGCTTCGCGCTGGAACGAATGTGGTGAAGACCGTCGCGGAAGGCATCATTACGGTGCAAGGGCTGAATCGCGCCGTATCGCGGTTTGCCGAGGGAACGCACGTCGGCGGCTTGCCGGGCGACTCCGGCGGCCCGCTCTTCGACGCGATCGGTGCCGTGATCGGCATCGCCTCCAACATCGACTCGCTCGAAGGCGACGCGCAGACCATGGAAGAAGTGGCGGCGCAAGACGAGCACATCACGCGGTACGTGGATCTGACGGCACCGGCCAGCCGGGAATTCCTCGAGGCTCGTTGAGGCGAGGAAAAAGAGCCGATCGCGAATGCGTGAAGAGACAGCGCTCAACGCGGCGACCATCGATTTTTCTTATCGATGGATCGATTCAATCGATTTCTCTTAAGTCCGGACGCTGGTTACCTTCCCTTGCGCATCGGATCAGGAATCTGTATCAAAAATCTCATGAAAAACGCGTCGGAAGGCTCGCCGTCGATTCCGACGCGCCTCGGTTGGGTCGCGTTCCTCAACGACTGCTCGAGCGAGGTCGTCGCCCGCGCCTTGCCGCTCTATCTAACGGCGAGTCTCGGCCTAACGCCCGCCTTCGTCGGCGTCGTCGAGGGCTTGGCGGAGGCGGTAGGGATCCTTTTGCGCGGATTCTCCGGCTGGCTCTCCGACCGGATGGCGTCGCGAAAGCCGCTGGTGGTCGGCGGCTATGCGCTGTCGACCTTGGCGCGGATCTGCCTATTGGCGATCAACGTCCCAATCCTCTTCGGACTCGCGCGCGTCTTCGACCGCACGGGGAAGGGCCTGCGCTCCGCGCCGCGCGACGCCATGGTCGCGGATGCGGCCGCGGTCGGCATGAGCGGCAGGGCCTTCGGCATCACGCGGTTCCTGGACACCCTCGGCGCGATGACGGGAATCGTCGTCGTCCTTCTCGTCGGCGTCGGTCCGGGCACCGTGGACGAGGAGACGTTTCGACGCTGCGTGATGATCGCGATCCCCTTTGGGCTCGCCTCGGTGGCGCTCTTGGTCTTCGCCGTGCCGCGCATCACGCGCGCGACGAAGGCGAAGAAGTACATCGCGTGGGAGGTGCCGCGCGAGGCACGCGGCTATCTCTTGGCCGTGGGAATCTTCGCCTTAGGCAACTCGAGCGACGCGTTCCTCGTCCTGCGCGCGAGCGAGCTCGGCTACTCTTTTCAAGAGATTCTGCTCTTGATGCTCGCGTTCAACGGGCTCGCCGCAGCGCTCGCGATCCCCGTCGGCAGGTTGAGCGACCGCATCGGGCGGCTCAGGATCCTGGTCCTCGGCTGGCTCGTCTACGCCGGCGCCTACCTCGCGTTCGGCCTGGTCGAGTCGACGACCGGGTTCGCGGCGGCGCTCTTCGCATATGGCGCCTTCTACGGCTTCACCGACGGGACGGAGAAAGCGATGCTCGCCGACCTCCTGCCGCCGGAGAAACGGGGCACCGGCTTCGGCTCGCTGCAGCTCGTCCTGGGCGTCGCTGCCTTGCCGTCGAGCATCTTGACCGGATGGTTGATGACGGCC
Source organism: Pseudomonadota bacterium (assembly GCA_031416315.1). GTDB lineage: Bacteria > Bdellovibrionota_B > Oligoflexia > Oligoflexales > CAIYRB01 > JANOTL01. The sequence continues at coordinate 86,275 of JANOTL010000094.1, read as the reverse complement.
TACGGATCGCGCGTCGCGTTCGCGGTGGCGGCCGGATTCGCCTTGTGCGGCACGCTCGCGCTGACGAGGCGGGAAATCAGGGCGAAGATGGAGCCCGCCAGCCAGCCGCCGAAGACGTCGGACGGATAGTGAACGCCTAGAAGGCAGCGGCTCACGCCGACGCTGACCGTGAGGAAGACGGCGAGCGTCATGATGCCGACCTTGAAGCGGCGCGCTTTGACCGTCGAGGCGACGAATGTCGCGAGCGTCAGGTAAACGGCGGCCGCGGCCATCGAGTGACCGCTTGGAAAGCTTTCGCCGGAGGCCTGCACGAGGTGCTGCACGACGGAAGGACGCGGGCGCGCATACAGGGATTTCAGCGCCCCGTTGAGAATGCCGCACACGGCGATGCTCGTCGCGAGGCCCAGCGCCGCGCGAAAGCGGCGCGCGAGCAGGAGGCCGCCGGTGACGCACGCCGTCAAGAACGTCAGGATGACGAAGCTGCCGAGCGCGGTGACGTCACGCGCGATCTCGACGACCGTCGGCGTCATGAGCGCGGCCAGATAGCGGAGGATGCTCTCGTCGAAGGCCTGCGTGTCGCCTTCGCTCACGTCGGAGGCGAGCTCGAAGAAGCCCCAGCCGAGCGCCAGCGTCGCGGCGAAGAGGCAGAGGAAGCGGACGTCGAAGGAGTGCCAACGCTTGAAGACCATAGACCGACGAGTCTAGTGGAGGAGCGCCGCAGCCGCAAAGCGATGCGGCTCGATCTCCGCGCGCGGCGCGGTTGGTCGAGGCGATCCGGAAGAGCTTGGCGACGCCTTCGGGGCTCTTACGACGGTACTCGTTCGACGACGGCTTCGGCGAGACGACGAGCGCCTTCACGATCTGCTCCTTGTGGATGGTCGAGGCCTTGGCCCGCATCGGCAAGGAGGAGGATGCGCGGACACTCTTCGAGCTCGTCCTGTCGCATGCGAACGACGTCGGCCTTTTGAGCGAGGATATCGACCCGACGACGGGCGAGCTTTGGGGCAACTTCCCGCAGACCTATTCTCACTTCGGCGTGATCAACGCGGCCTTCGCTTTGGACGCAGCGGCGCGATAGACTTGCCAAATCGATCCGGATGCCATACAAATATATGGATGAAGGATTTGACCCAAAAGCAACGCGCCATCCTAGAGTACATCGAAGCCTCGGTGGATGAGCGCGGCTATCCGCCCTCGCTCCGAGAGATCGCCGCTCAGTTCGGGATCATCGTCCCGACGGCACAGCAACATCTCGCGGCTCTGCAGAGCAAAGGCTTCGTGGAGCGCAGCGGTCGCGGCGGGCGGGCACTCACCGTCATCGGCGGCGAGGCTCTGGCTCCGCCCGCGCCGCCTTCCCGCATTCCTCTAGTCTCGGCCATTGCCGCCGGCACTCCGATCGCGGTCGACGAGATGCCGGACAGCTACGTCGACTTCATGCCGGACTGGTTCGGCCGCGGCTCCCTCGCGGCGGTCAGCGTCCGCGGCGACAGCATGAGCGGCGACGCGATCGCCGACGGCGACGTGGCCATCATCCGTCTTCAAAAGGAAGCCCGGCCGAACGAGATCGCGGCCGTTCGCGTCGAGAGCGCCGAGGTGACTCTCAAACGCGTGCAGATCCATGACGATCTGGCGCATTTGATTCCGTCGAACCCGGCGTTCGACGTGCGTCGCGTGGCGGCGGATCAAGTTGAGATCGTGGGAGTGTTGGCGGGGATTTTGCGGCGGAGCTCGACGTAGGTTTCGTGCATTCGGGCGACGGCGCGCTTGGGCTCGTGGAGGTTCGTCGACGTTTACGGGGACGTGAGCGTAAACGGGCTAGGCCTCGCGTGAGAGATCACGAGCACGCACAAGCGAGACGCATAGGCACAAGTCGATGTCCACTTCGACTTCGGCTTGGGAACTACTGCTCGGCGACGAACGCGTGGATCGCCGCGTTCACCGCCTCCGGAAACTCGGCGTGCACCCAATGCGTGCCTTCCGGAAAATGCTGCACGCGGCCATCGCGGCAATGCGCGAGCGACGCCTCCGCCATATGGTGATCGAGCGCGGAGTCGCGGTCGCCCCAGAGAATCAGCATCGGCACCTTGACGTCGACGTCGGCACGATCCGGCGGCTTGCGGATGTTGGCGCGATACCAATTGAACATCGCCCTCGGGGCGCCGGGCTCGCGCCACGCGTCGCGATAAAGCGCGAGATCGGCGTCAGTGAACGTTCCCGGTCGGCTCGACTTGCGCAGCATGCCAGCGAGAACGCGGCCGTCGCGCGCGGTGACGAGCTTCTCCGGCATCCACGGTAGCTGGAAGAGCGCCATGTAGAAGCTGCGAAGAGTTTGGCCGTGGCGGTTGTGGACGATGAAATCCTGGAAGACCGGGTGCGGCGGCACGCAGATGACCGTGCCGGTCCGAAAGCGCTCCGGATGCTCGTTCAAGAGGACCCAACTCAGACTGGCGCCCCAGTCGTGGCCGACGAGGTGACAGGTCTCGATTCCACGCGCGTCGAGCAGGTCGAGGACCTCGCGTGCGACCGCATTCAGGCGAAAGCGGTCGAGGGCACGCGGCTTCTCGCTCTTGCCGTAGCCGAGGAGGTCGGGCGTGAGGACGCGGTAGCCGTGGCCGGCAAAGAACGGGACTTGACGACGCCAGCCGTAGTGGAAGTCAGGGAAGCCGTGGAGGAAGAGGATGGGCGTTCCCGCGGGATCGCCCTTTTCGACGAGGTGGAGCATCAGCAAAAGGCTTTCACGACGGCCGGATGCTGCGCGATCAGCGCGAGCGCCTGGCTCAGGAGGGTTTTTCCGGGCTCGAGCTTGTGCCAGGGCGAGGCGCCGCTCGGGTGCGGCAACGGGATCGCGTCGGCCGCGTTGCCTTGCCAGTCGACCGTGAAGACATGGCCGATCGTCTCGACGAGCGGCGCCTTGCGGCCGAGCACTTGATCGATGGCCAAGGTGCCGACGGGGATGACGAGCTCGGGGCGCAGGATCTCGACCTCCTGCGCGAGAAATCGGCCGCAGGCCGCGATCTCTTGGGCGTTGGGCTTGCGGTCGCCGCCGCCGGCGGCCTTGCCCGGAAAGCAGCGCGCGACCGCCGTCATGTAGATCTGCGCGCGGAAGGCCGCCTCGGAGATGCCGAGCGCCGTCTCGAACCAGCGGAACATGGTCTTGCCGGCGGTCCAGGCGAACGGCCGGCCGATACTACCTTCATGCGGACCAGGCGCTTGGCCAACGAGGAGGATCTTCGTCGCGAGCGGCGGGCCGTGCACGACCGGGCCTTGCACCTTCGGACAAGATTTGCAGCGCTCGAGCTCGCGGTGCAGCGCGCGCAGGCGCTTTTCGATCGGGGAGTCCACCCCCCGTACATAGGGCTTATTCCGGGCCAGAGCAAGCTTCGGCGGCGTCCGGAATGAGGTAGGATGTCTCATGCTTCCCCGTCGCATAGCGCTCGTCTCGCTCTTGGGCCTCGCCGGTTGCCAGTGGATCGGCGGCCCGCGCTGCAAGGCAGGCGTCGGCCCTTTCGGCCTGACGGCGGACTGCGAGAAAACCGGGCTCTTCTCCAGCTGCAAACTGGAGTCCCGGGGTTACGGGCCCGCCGGCGACGTCGCCATCACCGCGAAAGTCGTCGCGACGGGACTGAAGACGCCTTGGGCGATCGCGTGGCCGGGCGACGGCGACCTCCTCGTCACCGAGCGCTCGGGCGCCATTCGGCGCGTCAAGGCCGACGGCACGCTGGTGCCGGCGCCCGTCGCCACGGTGCCGATCGCCGACTCGGGCGAGGGCGGCCTCCTCGGGATGGCTTTGCACCCGCAGTTTGCGGCGAATCGCTGGATCTACCTCTATTACACGGGCGAGACGGCAGGATTGCCGGTCAACCGCGTCGAGCGCTGGCGGCTGTCGGCGGACGGCGCCAGCGCCGCGGCGGACAAGGTGATCGTCGACGGCATTCCCGCGCTGCAGTTCCACAACGGCGGGCGCCTGCGCTTCGGCCCCGACGGCAAGCTCTACGTCGGCACGGGCGACGCCGGAACGCCGACCTTGGCGCAGGATCCCTTCAGCCTCGCCGGGAAGATCTTGCGCGTGAACGACGACGGCAGTGTCCCGGACGACAACCCTTTTCCGGGCTCGCGCACCTGGATTTATGGCATCCGCAACACGCAAGGCTTCGACTGGATCGCGCCGGATCGGATGGTCGTCACCGACCACGGACCGACCGGGCTGCCGCAGGAGGGCGCGCGCGAGGGTCACGACGAGATCAGCGTCGGCGGCAAGGGCGCGAACCTCGGCTGGCCGATCGTGTACGGCTGCGAATCCCTGCCGGGTTACGTCGCGCCGAGCATGAGCTGGGCCGATCCGATGCCGCCCGGCGGCACGGCGATCTATACGGGCACGGAGATCCCGGAGTGGCGCGGCGACGTCTTCGTCGGCGTGCTCGGGTTCGCCGAGGATGTGCCGCACCTGCACCGGATCCGGCTCGAAAGGGACAAGGTGACGATCAGCGAGACCTATCTGCAAGGAGCGCGTGGCTATGGGCGCTTGCGCGACGTGATCATGGGTCCGGACGGCGCTCTCTATGCGACGACGAGCGAATGCGATGGACGCGGCAGCTGTACGAGCGGGGACAAGATCTTGCGAATCGGGCGCACACCATGAAACGAAGCTTTCGACTCCTTCTTCTGACTGCGGCTCTCGGACTTCTCTCGGGCTGCGCGACGATGCTCAATCGCGCCTCGCAGGGCATTAACGTGATCTCCGCCGATCCGGAGCACGCGGTCGCGATCGAGGTGTCGACGTCGACCGGGGCCTATGCGACGAAGACGCCGGCCGTCGTGTTCGCCGAGTCGAGCTGGGCCGGCGTCGAGATCCGCGTCGTCGATCGATGCTACGCGCCCTTGACGTACGCAGTGCCGTCATCGATCGACACGACTTACTGGGGCAACGCGCTCTGGAGTCATGCGCTTTTGTTCAGTCAACCGCTGGGCTTGATTTACTTCGCGGTGGATCCGATCGCCGGCTCGCTGTGGAACTACGAGAGCATGGTGGTGCTACCGGTCACGCGTCTCAAAGATTGTCGCGGAGAATCCCGATGAAGCTAGCGCAGTCACTAGGGACGATCACTTTCGGCATCGGCCTCCTCTTCGGCGCGGCGGGCTGCGCCACCCTCAACAATCAGGGCTCCCAGACCTTGATCGCGAAAGCGGGCGACCAGCGCACCGGCGTGAAGATCGAGGTGGTCACGGCCGACGGGTCCTACCTCAGCTCGCTGCCGAGCACCGTGGTCGGGCGCTCGAGCTGGACGGGGATCGAGATCAAGGTGATCGACCCGTGCTACGACGCGACCAGCTTCGCGGTGCCGAAGAGCCTGCACCGAGCCTTCTGGGCGAACCTCTTCTTCATTTACGGTTTTCTGATCGACCCGGCGACGGGCTATTTGTGGGACTACGAGGATCGGGTCGAGGTGCCGGTGCGGCGCAAGGCGAGTTGCGGGGCCTAATCGGTCGGCGCCGGCGTGACCTGCCATTCAAGCTTCGCATCGCCGTCGACCACGGAGAAAACGTCCCCGGCGCGCAGCTTGCGCCCGGGCTGGGTCTCGACGACGCCGTTGACCGAGGCGTGGCCCTCGCGGACGAAGACCTTGGCTTCGCCGCCCGAGCCGGCGCGGCCCAAAGCCTTCAAAGCTTGGGCTAGGGTCACGTGATCGCCGCGGAGCGGGAACATTTCCATCGTCAGGGTCTCGTGAATTTGGTGTCGGTGAAAGAGACGACGGCGGGGTCGTAGGTGACTTCTTTGAAGTTGTTTCCGGCGACGGTGCCGCGCGTGTAGCGGATCACGGTCTTCGCCGCGGGCGCCGCCGGCGACTTCGGGCTGAGGCCGCTCTTGATGAAGTCGACAAGATACTCGCCCGGATCGAGGTCGAACAGCTCGCCGTAGCCTTCGATCGCGACGTCGTCAGTCACGTTGCCGACGATGTCGGAATCCACGAATTCCAGCTGGGAATGATCGACCGCGATGCCGCGAAGGCTGGCGTTGTTGTCACGGATCGAGGTGCCGACGAACTTGATGCCGGTCGACGCCGCGATCGACATCAGGCTCTCGGTGCAGTCGCGGATCACCGATTTCTCCACCGTCATGCCGTGCACGCCGGCGAGGGAGAGCCCCTCAGTGCCGCTTCCGAAGAGGTCGACCTCCGAGACCAGGATGTCGTGACCTCCGACAATGCGTAAGACGCCGCCTTGACAATAACCCTTGTCGATGTGGTGGCCGAGGACCAGGTTCTTCAGCGTGAGCTTCTTCACGTCCATGAAGCTCAGGACCCAGTTGTAACCGTCGGGCTGGAGGATGCGCGCGCCTTTGCCAAGGCCGACGAGCGCGACGTCCTCGAGATCGCGGAAGACGGCAGCCTCGTAATGTGGGGAGAGACCGGCGTAGGAAACGGCGTTCGGATTGCCGCCGATCAGATTCGAGTCGTTGAAGACGTAGTCGCCTTCTGCCAGGAGGATCGTCCGGTGCGAGCGAACGGCCTTGATCAGCTCCTCGACGGTGGCGACTTTGACCTCGTCCGCGGGCAAGCGCGAGGCGACGGCGCTGCCGGGCGTCGCGTCGGGGTCAGCGAAATGGGCGACGCCGACACCGAAGCCGACGGCGAGCAGCAAAGCGAGAGCAATCAGGATCTTGGCGCGCATGGGGTCCTCCGGGCGCCAGCCTAAGGGGTGGACCGGGAAAAGTCACGATGCTTCCGGAGGCTCAATACGCCCGCGCCTCGCCTTCCGAGCGCGGATCCGAAGCGGCTTCGAGGACGCCGGTCGCGGCATTTCGCGCCACGGCCTGCACGTCGCCGATGGGGCCGCTCTCGTCGACCTCGTGGCCCATGGCGCGCAGCGCGGCCAGCAAAGTGGGCGAGAAGCGGGCCTTCTCTACACGGAGCTTGTCGGGCTGCCATTGATGATGGATCCGCGGCGCCGCCACGGCCTCGGGGAGGGGGAGCCCGAAGTCGACGACGTTGAGGATGGTCTGCAAGGTCGCCGAGATGATGCGTGGGCCGCCCGGCGAGCCGAGGGCCAACACGAGCTTGCCGTCGGAATCGTAGACGAAGGTCGGCGACATCGACGAGAGCATGGTCTTCAGCGGCGCCACGGCGTTCGAGGCGCCGCCGACCAAGCCGAACACATTCGGGACGCCTGGCTCGATGGAGAAGTCGTCCATCTCGTCGTTGAGGACGACACCCGTGCCTTCGGCGACGACGCAGGAGCCGAAGGAGTAATTCACCGTTTGGGTCGTGGCGACCGCGTTGCCGGCGGAGTCCATGACGCTGAGATGCGTCGTCGACGGCGACTCGCGCGGCGGTGGCACCTCGCGGCGGGAGCGAAGCGGCATGCCGTCCGGCTCGCCGGCCGGAACGTCGACGGAGCGGCTGGCGCGCGCGGGATCGATCGAGCGGCGGCGAGCCTGCGCGTACGCCGGGGACAAGAGTCCCTGTACGGGGACGAACACGAAATCCGTGTCGCCGAGCCAGCGGGCGCGATCGGCGAAGGCGCGGCGCATGGTCTCGGCGAGGAGGTTCAGCCCGCGGGAGGTTTCGCGTCCCAACGCTGGTAAATTATCGCCGGCGAGCATGTTGAGCATCTCGAGAATCGCGATGCCGCCCGACGAAGGCGGAGGCATCGAGACGATGCGGCGGCCGCGATAGACACCCTCGACCGGCGCGCGCTTGCGGACGCGGTAGATCGCGAGATCTTCGGCCGTGACCAGGCCGCCGCCGCGTCGCATCTCCGCGAGCAGAAGCTCGCGAACCGGTCCCTCATAAAAGCCCTTCGCGCCACGCTCCGCGATCTGGCGCAGAGTCCAGGCGAGATCGGCTTGCACTAGTGTGTCCCCGAGGGCCAGCGGCTGACTGTCGCGCAAATAGATCGCGCGCGAGCTCGCGTAGCGGCCGAGGATCTCACGGCGCTCCTTCATGGCGTCGGCAAGACCGGCATACACGGGAAAACCGTTCTCGGCGACGTCGATCGCAGGTTGCAAGAGAGCAGCCCACGCCAGCTTCCCGTGGCGCCGGTGCGCCTCGTGAAGGCCGGCGACGAGGCCCGGCGTCGCGACGGCGAGATGGCCGTCGACCGAAGGCTTCACCAGCCCCCGCGCGGCAGCGTCGACGAACATCGTCTCGGTTGCGGCAAGCGGCGCGCGCTCGCGAAAGTCGAAGACCTCCACCTCGCCCGTCGCCGCGTCGCTCCAGAGCATGAAGCCGCCGCCGCCGATGCCCGTCGACTGCGGGCGCACCACGGAGATCACGAACGAAGAGGCGATGGCCGCGTCCATCGCGTTGCCGCCTTGCTGCAGGACGCGAAGGCCGGCGTCCGAGGCAAGGGCGTGCGCGGTGGCGACGGCGCCTTGCGTGCCGAGCTGGTGCTTCGATGCGACAGGGGCGACCGAGACGGGAGACGGCGCGGACGTCCGCAGCGCCGCCGATCCAGCCGGTCTTTGCGCGACGCACGCCGAGAAAATCGTGAGACATAGCAGCGATATGATGCGAGAGGTCATGCGCACAGCATAGTCCAGAACGGCGCGACGGCGCAGCGGCTATTTGGCAAGCCGCTTGCAATAGGGAGCGACACCGCCCCAAGGAGCAATCGCCATGGTCGTCCCATCAGCATGTGAAGTTGTACGCTAGGATGCGCCGCCTTCCCCTCATTATCGGCGGCGCGATCGGCGGAGCGCTCATTCTGCTCCTGGTCTTTAATCTGTCGTCCGGCAAGCCCCGGCTCGTGGCCGAGATCGAGCCGCTGTATGCCGTCGGCACCGAAGAATTCGATCGCGCCTTGACCCGGCTTCTCGGGGCTCCGCTGGTCGCCGGAAACCGCATTGACGCCTTGCAGAACGGCGACGAGATCTTTCCCGCGATGCTCGAGGCCATCAAGAGCGCGAAAAAGACGATCACGTTCGAGATCTACATCTATTGGAAGGGCGAGATCGGCACGCGGTTCACGGAGGCCCTGATCGACCGCGCGAAGGCCGGCGTCAAAGTGCACCTCTTGTTCGACTGGCTCGGCAGCACGGAGGTGGACGAGTCCTTCGTCACCTCGATGGAGGCCGCCGGCATCGAGGTCGAGGCCTATCGGCCGCTGCGCTGGTACGACCTGGATCGCGTGAACAATCGCACGCACCGGCGCCTCCTGGTCGTCGACGGGCGGCTCGGCTTCACCGGCGGCGTCGGCGTCGCCGACAAATGGCGCGGTCACGCCCAGGACTTCGAGCACTGGCGTGACGCGCACTTTCGCGTCGAGGGGCCGGTGGTCGGTCAGATGCAGTCGGCATTCCTGCTCAACTGGATGAAGACGCGGCCCAAGCTGCTCCATGGCGATACGTATTTTCCGCCGTTGGTCGCGGCGGGCCAGAGCCATGCGCAGGTCTTCACCAGCGCTGCCGGCTCCGGCGACGAAACGATACGTCTGATGTACATGCTCGCGATCGCAAGCGCGACGAAGTCCGTCCGGATTGGCAACGCCTACTTCGTCCCCGACGAGTTGGCGATCAAGCACCTTCTCTCCGCGCGCAAGCGTGGCGTCTCGGTCGAGGTGATCGTCCCCAGCGCTCTTACGGACGTTCCCGCCGCGCGTCGTGCCTCGCGCGCCGTTTGGGGCCCGCTCCTGAGCGCGGGAGTGGAGATCTGCGAGTATCAGCCGACCATGTACCACGCGAAGGTGATGATCGTGGACGACGCCTTCGTCTCCGTCGGCTCGACCAACTTCGACAACCGCTCGTTTCGCCTGAACGACGAGGCGAACATGAACGTCGTCGACCCGGCCGTCGGCGCGCGGGAGACGGCGACGTTCGCGAGCGACAAGAAGAAGACTCACTGCGTTACGTTCGAGGAGTGGGAGGCGCGGCCTTTGAAGGAGAAAGCGATCGAGTGGGCTGCGTCCTTGCTCGGGACGCAGCTCTGATCATCCCGCAGTTCTGGCGAGCGGCACGAAGAACTGCTCTTTGACGATTTCGTCGGCCGCCGCCGAGCGGGCGAAGTCGATCAGCGCCTTCGCGAGGCCGGTCGGCTCCTGCTTGGTCACGAGGTTGAGCGGGCGCGCGAGCGGGAAGGCGCCGGCGCGCACCGAATCCATCGAAGGCGCGACGCCGCCGAGCGGCAAGAGCTTGATAGCGGCGCCGTGACCGGCCTCGTACTCCGCCGAGCCGATGGAGACGTAGCCGATCGCCTGCGGATTGCCGGCGACGGTCTTGATGCCCTGCGCGTTGTCGCCGATGATGATCGCCGCTTTGACGTCGGGGGCTTTCAAAGCGAAGTGCTGCAGGAAGAGCTCGAGCGTCGAGCGCCCCTCGGCCTTGTTGACCACGACGATCGGCTGATCGGGGCCGCCGACCATCTTCCAGTTGCGCGTCTGGCCGGTGTAGATGGCGACGATCTGCTCTCTCGTCAGGACTTGCACCGGATTCGCCTTGTTCAGGATGACGGTGACGCCGTCCATCGCGATCGTGAAGGACCGGAGCTCGCTTTCGTCCGGATTCAAGGGCCGGGACACCATGCCGATGTCGGCCGTGCCCTGGCGCACGTCGGTGACGCCGCGCGATGAGCCGCCGGACTGCACGTCGATCCGGGTGCCCGGGTGCGTCGCCTCGAACTTTTTCGCGATTTCCGCCATCAAGGGCGCGACGGTGCTGGAGCCGGTGATCACGAGCTTTTTCGGCTCGGCGGCGGCGACGATCGGAGAGACGGCGACGAAACTGGCGGCCAGGAAGACGGTCGAGAGGCAACGGCGCATGGAGGCTCCACGGAAAAAACTGGATCGGACGCGGGCGGGTCCATGTAATATGAAAGGCCGCGAGAATGGGAGCAAATTGTGCCGCGCCGCGACCGGATTCTGACCTGGGCCCTCCGCGCCGCCGCGTGCACCGCCGCCGCGACCTTGGCGCTCATCGTCTGTTTTCTCGCGACCGAGGCCCTGCCGCTCGTCGCGAAGATCGGACCCCTCCGCTTCCTCCGCGACGCCCTCTGGTCTCCGAGCTCGGGCCTCTATCAAATGACGCCGATGCTCGCGGGCTCGCTCCTCGTGACGCTCGGCGCCGTAGGGATCGCGGCGCCGCTCGGGGTGCTGTGCGCCGTCTTCACGCATTTTTTCGCGCCGCGGGGCGTGGCGACGCTCTTTCGCCGCGCGCTCGAGCTCCTCGCCGGCATTCCGTCCGTCGTCTACGGTTTTTGGGGCCTCGTCGTGCTGGTCCCGAAGATCAACGCCGTGCACCCTCCCGGCGCGAGCCTCCTCGCCGGCATTGCGATCTTGGCCCTCATGGTCCTACCGACCGTGGCGCTTGCCGCCGACGCGAGCTTCGCGGCCGTGCCGAGAGAGCTCGTCGCCAACGCGCGCGCGCTCGGGCTCGGCAAATGGGGAACTTTGCGCCTCGCCGTGCTGCCGTCGGCACGCTCGGGTCTCTGCACCGCCTGCATCCTGCAGACGGGCCGCGCGCTCGGCGAGACCATGGCGGTCCTCATGGTGTGCGGCAACATCGTGCAATTTCCGCAGAGCCTTTTCGACCCGGTGCGGACGCTTACGGCAAACATTGCGCTCGAGATGGCCTATGCCACCGGCGATCATCGCGCCGCGCTCTTCGTCAGCGGCCTGCTGCTGATGATCGTGGTTCTTCTTCTCTTGCTCGCCGCGGAAGGAGTGAGCCGTGCGCAGCCGGCGCGCTGACGCCGTCCTCGCCGCGTTTGCCTGGGCGGCCGCGCTCGGCGTCACGGTCGTGCTCGCGCTGATCGTCTTCGAACTGTTGCGCCACGGCGCTGGGCGGCTCGACTGGGCGTTCCTGACGACCGCGCCGCGCAACGCCGGGCGCGAAGGCGGCATCGGGCCGATCCTCGCTTCGACGGGGCTCATTCTCGCGGTGACGATGGCGGTGGCGCTGCCGCTCGGGCTCGCGACCGCCGTCTTCCTCACCGAGCTGACGCGCCGAGGCGGCGTCTTCGGCCGCCTCGTGCAGCTGAGCCTCGACGGGCTCGCGGCGGTGCCGTCGATCGTTTTCGGCCTCTTCGGCAACGCCTTTTTCTGCAAGACGCTGGGCCTCGGATTCTCCATCCTGTCGGGCGGTTTGACGCTGGCCTGCATGGTCCTGCCGATCCTGATCCGCACGACGGAGGAAGGCCTGCGCGCCGTCCCGCCCGAGACGCGCAACGCCGCGAGCGCGCTCGCCTACTCCCGGTCCGCGACGCTTTGGCACCTGCTTTTGCCGGCCGCCGCGCCGGCTGTGATCGTCGGGCTCGTGCTGGGCCTGGGGCGCGCGATCGCGGAGACGGCGGCGCTCGTCTACACCAGCGGCTACGTCGACCGCATGCCCGAATCGCTAATGGATTCGGGGCGCTCGCTGTCGATCCACATCTTCGACCTGTCGATGAACGTGGCGGGAGGCGATGCGACCGCCTATGCTACCAGTCTCACGCTCATTCTCGTCCTGCTGACGATCAACGCGCTCGCGTCGGTGACCGCGCGCCGGGTCCTGGAACGGAGGCTTTCGGTATGAAATGCGATGGCGGCGTCTGCATCGTCTTCGACGTGCCGTTCATATGCGTGGAGAATCTCTCCGTCTCCTATGCCTCGCGCCCCGCGCTCGAAGCATTGAGCCTGAACGTGCCCTCCTGCTCGATCACCGCGATCATCGGGCCCTCGGGTTGCGGCAAATCGAGCTTGCTCGCCTGCCTCAACCGCTTGACGGACGACGTCCCAGGAAGCCGCGTCGGCGGTCGCATCCGCATCGGCGAGCTGGAGGTCCTCGATCCGAAGACCGACGTCCTGGCGCTGCGCCGCCGCGTCGGCATGGTCTTTCAGAAGCCGACGCCGTTTCCGCTTTCCATCTGGAAGAACATGGCGCTCACACTGGCGCAGCACGGCATCAAGGATCGCGCGCTCGTCGCCGAGACCATCGAAGGCGCTTTGCGCGACGTGGGCCTTTGGCACGAGGTCAAGGACCGATTGGGCACTTCGGCGCTGGCGCTTTCCGGCGGCCAGCAGCAGCGCTTGTGCATCGCGCGCGCCATCGCGCTGAAGCCCGACGTGATCCTCCTCGACGAGCCGTGCAGTGCGCTCGACCCGATCGCGAGCGGCGTGGTCGAGGCCCACATCAAGGAGCTGCGTCGACGCTTCACCGTCGTGATCGTGACGCACAACCTCGCGCAGGCGCGGCGCGTCTCGGATCTGACTGCCTTGCTGTGGACCACCGATGGCGTCGGGCGGTTGGTGGAGCATGGGCCGACGGCGCAGCTTTTCTCGGGGCCGCGGCATCCGATTACTTCGGCTTATCTCGAGGGGCGGCACGGGTAATCGTCGCGACCGCGACTCAAACTTTGGTCAGAAGTGAGAGCGCCAGCGCGATCAAAGCCGGCACCGCCTGAACGAAGAAGATGCGCTTGCTGACGGTCGCCGCCCCGAAGATTCCGGCGACCGCGACCGAGCCGAGGAAAAAGTTGGTGAAGCGCGCGTCGCCGACGAAGACGGCGTAGGCCAGGCCGGCGGCCAGAAAGCCGTTGTAAAGGCCTTGGTTCGCGGCCAAAGCCGCTGAGGCGACGGCCTGAGCCTCGGTTTGGCCGAAGATGCGCAGGCCGAGCGGCTTGGTCCAGAAGAGGGTCTCCAGGGCCATGAAGCCGAGGTGCTCGGCGGCGATCAGCAGGGCTAGGACGGTGACGATTTGCGGGGGCATCGGGGCTCCTTTTGCTTGTCCCAGAATACGAGGTCGCATATCACTTAACAATACTCATTCATTTAGTAGCATTTGGTGCTACCAGAGGTACCGATGCCCGAGTCCAGCGCCTTCCTTCACGCGATCAAGCAGTGCCTGAAGGCGAAGGGCATGAGTTACGGGGAGTTGGCGGCGCGCCTCGAGCTCAGCGAATCGAGCGTCAAGCGGCTCTTCTCGCGGGAGGCGCTGACGCTCAAACGCTTGGAGGACATCCTCGCGGTCCTCGAGCTGACGATGCTCGACGTCGCGAAGCTGGCGGCGACCGAGGCCGCGGCCGAGCCGGGGCTCCTGACCTTGGAGCAGGAAACGACGCTTGCGGCCGACCGACGCCTCTTCTCGTTCTTTCACCTGCTGCTCTTCGGCGGCACCGTCGCGAAGATCGTCGCCTCCTACGCGGTCAGCATGCAGGAAGCCGAGCGCTGGCTGCGGGAGCTGGACGAGCTCCGCCTCCTCGACCGCCTGCCTGGAGGCAAGATCAGGATGTTGGTCTCTCGCAGCATCGCGTGGCGGCCGCGAGGTCCCCTACGCGCTGAGTACGAGGACGAGATTCGACGCCGCTTCCTCGCCGGCAAGTTCGACGGCGAGCTCGACCTGGCGAAGTTCGCGACCCGCCGCCTAGGCGTCGCCTCGCAGGCGGCGCTCAACAAGAAGCTGCTCAAGGTGTTCACCGAGATGGATGCCCTCTCGGCACTGGATACCGGCGACGCCACGCAAAGAGCCGAGGTGAGCTGCCTCTACGTCGCGTTCCGGCCTTACGAGTTCGACGGCCTGATGGCTTTCGAAAGGCGTCGGCGCAAGAACGAACGCCCGGCATCGGGCAAGTAAAAACACTTAATCCATAGCCTTACGCCGTTGGGTTGAGAGACGGCCTGTTTTTTTTTCACGTCAACAGATAAAAAACATGAGACTCAACGAAGGACGGTCGGCTCGTCGAGTCGACCTGATATTCGTCACTCCGAATGCGCAATGAGCTGGGAAAAGGGGCGGCGGCGCAGCGTTGAACACCAAGCCCTACCATCTGAGCCTCCTCGCGACGGAGTTTCGGCGACGCATTGCGAAGAATCCGCGCTATTCGCTGCGGGCTTTCGCGCGTCAGCTCGGACTCCACCCGAGCGCCCTGAGCCGGGTGCTCTCGGGGAAACAAGATCTTTCGATCGCCGCGTCCCACACGGTGATCGATGCTTTGGGCGTCTCCGACGAGACGCGCCGCCTCTTCCTGATCTCGGTCTCGAGAGAGCGCGTCGAGCGCCAGCTCGCGCACCACGGCGAGTCCGCCGTGAAGCCCGCCGCGACCGAGGTCTCGCCAGAGATTTTCAACGGCGTCGCCGACGTGACCTGCATGAGCGTCCTCGAGGCCTGCGCCTTGGATGACGCCGACGTCGGCGAGGCGTGGTTCGCCGATCGTCTCGGGCTCTCGGTCAACGCCGTGCGGGCCGCGCTGCGCCGGCTCGAGGCTGCCGGGTTCGTCGAGCCCGTGGGCAAACGCTGGGTTAAGGCCGCGGCGCGGTTCTCCACCCAAGAAAGAGCGCTCGACCTCATGGTCTTGCAATGCCATCAGCGCGAAATCGGCGAGAAAGCGGTCGCGGCGCTCACCGAGGTCCCCTACGAGCTCCGCTGCATCACCTCGATGATGACGGCGATGGATCCCGCCAAGGTTCCGCGCGCGAAGCAGATGATCGGCGAGTTCCTGGAGCAGCTCGGCGATTTTCTCGCGAGCGAGCGACGGACCGCGCTCTATCAGGTCAACGTCCAGTTCTTTCCGGTGACCAAGGTCGAGCCGGAGCCGGATTCCTAGAGATGGCGAGGACCTTGCCTTTGGCCGTCGTCCGGTTCGAGGCCCAGAAAGAGACGGCCACCGACCACGCCGCCTTTGCTCCGTCGGGTCCTTTTGGAGGGACAAGTCGGCGACGGCGCCGAGCGGTGGAAAATCTCCGGACCGCGAAGATTGTTTTACCGACGGCAGGCCTACTGCCCACCGAGGCCAATCGCGACCAGTGATATGGGTGTGAGCACCCATGAAGCGAACTCGCTACGTTGACCGCATTCGCAACACATCGTGTTCGCTTCAAGCAGGTTTGTCGTTATGAAAATGGCCAAAACTGGTACCCCTTTGATGCATGTCTGAGGGGACCAAGATGAACGATCCAACGTTCACGTTTCTATCGGGACCGAATCTGTTGGCGCCTCGGCCGGTTACGATCGCGAGGCTAATTTCCGGCTCGCTGATGGCCTTGACGACCTCCGAAATCGCTACCATCAGGCGGCATCTCGAGGCCGCGGTTCCCGGCCTGCAGCGCTACCGTTGCCGCCATCAATCAAATAACTCCGGACATCTCGTGGAACACGTCGCCCACGCTCTCCTCGGCGTTCGCTCGGCGCGCGGGTGTCGCGTCGGACGCTGCGTCGTCGGCCTGGGTGAATCGATGCACGCAGTCGTCGACGGCAACGATCGCGTGCTCGTCGAGTCGCAACTTCGTTTGAGCTTGGCGCTGGTCGACCGTGCGAGTCGCGAGAACGACGGCGACACGGCCAGCGATCTCCGCGAGCTCGTGGCGGTCTCGCGCGAAGCCGTCGCGGGTGAGACGTTTCATCCGCAAGTCGTCGATCTGTTGCAAGCGGCGGAGGCCGCCGGGGTTCCCTGGCTCCAGCTCGAGACTGGCGAGATCCAACTCGGTCATGGGTCGAAGCTGAGGCGCATCCTGCCGACGAAAGTCGACCCGAGTTGGCCGAACGACGACGAGGCGCCTTGCCGGATCCAAGAATGGTTCGGCGCGATGGGCAACGGCCGCATCCCCATCGTCGCGATCGCGGGCACGACGGGCAGGGCCGAGGTGGCACAGCTCGTCGCGTCGACACTCCGCTCGTTCGGGCGTCAGGTTGGGCTCCTCGACTCGCACGATTGGCGCGTCGACACCGAGTCGACCCGCCGCGTGCTGGCGGATCCGGAGATCGAGTTCGCGGTCCTGGAAACGGATCGAGCCGAGGTTGCGCGCTCCGGCTTGGGCTACGATTGGTGCGACATCGGCTTGATCACCAACGGCGCGTGGACCGATGCCGACGTCCTGGAGGTCGACAAGTTGTTCGCGGCGCGCGTCAGGCGTTTCGGAACGCTCATCCTGAACGCGCGGGACCGCGATCAAGCGGTGTTCTGCGCGGCGACGCGCGCCGCCGTCGTCTCGAAGCACATCGTCTACTTCTGCCGAGACGCGCAGCGCCCGTTGATTCGGCAGCATCTGCGCCGCGGCGGTACAGCCTACGTGCCGACCCGAGGATGGGTGGTGGAGTTGCGCGGCCGTCGCGAGCAGCGTTTGGTGCGCCTAGAGGACATTCCGTGCGCGGCGTCCGCCGACGATGCCGTTGATATGCGCCTCGCTACGGTCGCTGTCCTGCGCTCGGCCGGCATCGGCTGCGCCGAGCTTAGGTCGGCTTTTGTATGGAAAGCGACGTTCGAAACGGCGATGGCGCAGGTCTATGATTCGATGCAAGCGCTTCACTCCTGAAGGCAGAAGCGAGCGGCAGCAACAAAGGGACGGCCCATGTCGAAGCCGTCATCGCGCTCGGCGACGGTGTTAGAGCCGGATAAAGACGAGATCCAGCGCACAGGAACGGGGTTCCTGGCGCCGGATCCGAGAGCCACAGCCGATCTTCCTTAAACGTGCGCCTGCGACTGCCGCGGCTTCTTCGACACGGCCGAGCGCACGCGCGCGGCGGCGTCGATGATCGGCTGGGTCAAGGGATTGTGCTGCGCCAACCAAAGACCTTGGTACGCGAACTGCGTCGTCGTGCGGGTGCCGAGCACTTCCTGGCCGTGGCTCAGGCTCTTCGCGATCTTCGTGCAGACCGGCGCGAGGCTGCCGAGCTTCGGGCCGACGGCCTCGATCTTGGCTGCGACGGCGCCGAGCTTCGTCGCCAGGATGTTCTTCGTCCCGTCGAGGTGGCGCAGGACGCCTTCCTTCGTCGGATCGAGCGGCTCGTGGCCGACGATGACGGCCGGGGTGAACGGCTCTGCCTCCGAAGTGGGCTCCGCCTCGTCGGAGGAAACTGGCTCCGCTTGCGAAGAAGCGGCGACGGTTGCGGTTGCGGTTGCTGGCGCCACGGGCTGCTTCTTGTTCGATTTCTTGGCCAAGGTCAAACTCCTCCTGATAAGACCGCGAACGATGCCGCGAGTTGTTTCCCTAAGTTCTGCATGCGCGCCGGGTCGAGGCGCTTCCTGATCTTCGGGAAGTAATTGCGCTCTTCCTGATCGACGTGATGCTCGACGAATTCCTGCAGGACGATCATCCGGTCCATGAAGCGCGCGTCGCTCGGATCGGTCGCCTTGAGCTCCTCGACCAGGACGCGAACGACGGCGTGCTCCTCGCGTGCCTCCGTGGTGCGGCTTGGGTCGATCGGCTGCGTCTCCGGGTAGACGAGGGTCTCTTCGATTTGGGCGTGATGCTCGAGCCGCTGCGCGATGAGCTTGAGGCTCGCGCGCTTGGAGCCCAGGGTCGGGACCGCGCCCCCTTTCGTCAGATCTTCGAAAAGATCAGCGACGTCACGATGCCTAGCTTTCAGGAAGGCTATGGCGTCGTGCGGCAGGATTTCGTCGTCGGCGATCATGAAATGCCTCTTTCGGCGCCTCCTTCGGCGCCGCGTCAGGACCGGCCGAGGCTCGGCCCGAGAACGCAATTGCAAGTGCGAGACCAAGCCTCCGTCGCGAGATCATTCGCTTTTCGCCGGGCCGATGTTGCCTTTTTGAGACCCCGATTTCTCGGATCGGCGTCAGCGCCGCGCCGCGGCGGCGAGGGCGCGGATCTTTTCGATCAAGACCTCGGACTTCAAAGGCTTCGGGACGTGCTCCTGGAAGCCCGCGCGTAAGGCCGCGCGCCGCTCCTCGTCCCGCGCGTACGCCGTCAAGGCGATTGCCGCGACCTGGGCCACGGCTGGGCTAGGATCGGCGCGGATCCGGCGGATCAGCTCGTAGCCGTCCATGTCGGGCATGCCGATGTCGCTGACCATGAGGTCGAAGTGGTGGGCATGGAGGAGCTCCAAGGCGGCCTCTGCGCTCGCGGCCTCTAGGACGCTCGCGCCCTGATTCTGCAGAATGCGGCGGAGCATGAGCCGGGAATCGCGGTCGTCGTCGACGACCAAGATCTGAAGCCCAGTGAACGCCTCGATCGCGGCGGGAGCGAGGTGCTTGGCGGTCGGCGCCAGCGGGGGCGGCTCCGCCAGAGGCGTGCACCAATGCGGCAGCGTCACGACGAAGGAGGCGCCCTTGCCATGGCCAGCGCTGGCAGCCGCGACCGTGCCCCCGTGCAGCTCCACGATGTGGCGGACGATCGCGAGCCCGAGACCTAGGCCCCCGTGGCGCCGCGTCACTGAGCTGTCTTCCTGCCGAAAGCGCTCGAAGACGTGCGGCAGGAAGCCCGGGTCGATGCCTTCGCCGTCGTCGATGACGGCGATCTCGACCTGGGCGTCGAGCCTTCGCGCCCGCACCGTGACGACGCCGCCTCTCGGCGTGAAGCGGATCGCGTTGGTCAGGAGGTTCCACACGACCTGCCGCAGGCGGTCTCGATCGCCCTCGATCGTGAGAGCGAAGGCTTCGCCGTCTTGCACCAACGTGAGCCCTTTCGCCTTGGCGGCGAGCTTGACCGAGCTGACCGCCTCGGTCACGACCGTCCAAACATCGACCGAAACCGGGTCGATGTGGAGCTTCCCCGTGATGATGCGGGAGACGTCGAGCAGATCGGTGATCAGTTGCACCTGCGAGTGGGCGTTGCGGAAGATGACCTCGATCGCCTCGTCGACCTCTTCGGGCTCGATCTCCTTGTTCCGGATGAGCTCGGTCCAACCGACGATGCTGTTCAGCGGCGTGCGCAGCTCGTGTGACAAAGTGGCGAGGAACTCGTCCTTCATCCGGTTCGTCGCGACGGACTCGCGATAGAGGCGCGCGTTCTCGATCGCCATGCCGGCGCGGCGGCCGAGCTCAATCGCGAACTCGAGATCGCTCGGAGTGAAGCGGCGGCCCGATTCGTCGCTGACCATGGACAGCGCGCCCAGGACGCGGTCGCGAAATGCCAAAGGAACGATCATGCCGGAGCGCAGGCCGATGGCGCGCATGATTTCCAGGTGCTCGGCGTCGACCGCTGAGGCTTGCAGCAGCTCGTCGGAGATCTCCGCATAGAGCTCCGGGCGCCCCGTGCGGATGACCTGAGGAAGGCCGAACGTTGCATCCTGATGTGCCGGGTAGCGCTCGTGCAGCTCGCGTGCCCAATGGACCTTGGCGGGATCCACATGGGCGATCGCGAGTCGCTTCAGCTTGCCGGTCTCGTCGACGACGTCGATGGCGCACCAGTCGGCGAGCCCCGGCACGACTAAATGCGTCAGGTTGGTGAGGTTCGTTTGGTAGTCGAGGGAGCCGAGGACGCTCGCGGCCTCGGCCAAAAAACGTTGCCTTTCCTCCCCGAGGCGGCGCTCGGTGACGTCCTGATGGATCGTGATCACGCGGTGGGCCCCGCGCGCGGCGTCGCGCACCATGGTCGCCGACAGGATCGCCCAGCCCGACGTACCGTCCTTGCGCAAGAAGCGATGCTCTTGCGTCAGATTCTGGCAGCGGCCCTCGACGAGGTCGCGCAGGGAGCGCCCGACCTCCGCGCGGTCGTCGGCATGCGTCACGTCGACGAGCGAAAGGCCGGTCAGCTCGCTCGCGGCATAGCCGAGCATCTCGCAGAATTTCGGGTTGACGCGGAGAAAGCGGCGCGAATGCGCTTCGATCTGTGCGGCGCCGGTCGCGGTCAGGTCGAAGACCGTGCGAAACTCCATTTCGGCCAAGAGACGCTCGCGCTCGTCCGTGAGGCGAACTTGGGCCTCCGCCTTACTTCGGTGGACGAACATGCCGAGGCGAGCCCCGACGTCGGCCATCATCGCGAGGAGGGCCTCGTCCGGCTCTTCCACCTGCGCCGAAAACAGCTCGATGACACCGACGAACTCGTCCGAATTCCAGATCGGGAAGGCTGCGGCACTGAAAAGGCCCGCCGAGGCCGCGGCACTTGCGCGCGGCAAGCTCGTGTCGTCCTGGAAGGCCGCGATCCAAGACGGCGCACCCGATGCCCACACGCGACCGGGAAGCGTGCCGCCCTTGCCGAATCGCGCGCTCCGCGACGTCTTTTCGAAGGCAAGAAGCTCTTCACTGCCGTCGTGCCAGGCCTGAACGCAGTGCAACGTGTCTCCTTCGACCGTCCAGATCGCGCCGAAGGCCCAGCCCAGATCCCTGCAAAGTAGATGGAGCGTGCGCTCGAGTGCGACCTCGACGGACGAGAGCTCGGCGGTGATGCGGGTGACGCCGAGCTGCACCGCCATGTTGCGCTCGGCGCGCCTGCGGTCGGAGATGTCGTGGAGGAAGGCAGCGAACGTGGTGCCGTCCTCGCGCTTGATCGCGGAGACCGTGAGCTCGATCGGAATCTCGACGCCCGACTTGTGCACGGCCGGGAGCTCGATCCTGCGGCCGAGGACCGGACCAACGCCGGTCGCGAAGAAATGGGCAATGCCGCTCTCGTGCGCCGCCCGAAAGCGCGCCGGCAGGATCAGCGCCGCCAGCGGCCGACCGAGCGCTTCCGCGCGCGTCCAACCGAAGGTGGCCTCCGCCTGGCGGTTCCAGTCGGTGACCACCGACGCGGCGTCGATCGCGACGAAGGCGTCGTACGCGGTATCGAGGATGTCGCGCAGCTTCCGACCGTCGCTATAGGGATCGGATGGCTGAGGGCTCGGATTTTCGGAATTTTCGTTCGTGATGCTCTCCGGCTGACGCAGAGGAACAGACGCAAAGATCATGCCCCAAATCGTCGGGCGAGGTCCAATGAAATCCTGGGATAAATTAGCGATATTAGTATTTTAGCCTGAAAGCGCCCGTCCTGCTGCCTTGTCCGCGTGTTAGCATCTCGCAGATGCGAAGGTGCGCCGTTGACTCCAGATGCACTTTCTCGCGCGCGCCGCGGCCGAGGAAACTCACCTGTGCGACGTTCACTTCGGTAACGCGAGCCTTTCGCTCCGTCGACGCGGTTGCCTCCTCACCGCTCGAGGTGCGTCGCGAACTCCGATATCTGACGAACGTGCCTGTCCCGAAAGCATTTCGGGTGATAGCTCAAGGGCATCAACTTTCTCTACGCGCATGATTTCGCCCGGCAGCGCGCAAGCGGCGTACGAGCTCGCGACCGGCTTCTACTACATGAGCTGTTTCGGTAACTCACGCCGCCTCTACTATGACCGCTTGGACAGCTACTCCGACTTCGGCCCCGGGCACCTCGTCGTTGCCCCCGCGCAAAAGCACTGGGCTTTCCCGCAAATTCAGGCACTTGCAAATTCTATCTGCACCAAGCCTGGGCCCGCGCCGATCCCCGGTGAAAGCCCGGAGGCCCTCATGAAGTCATTTCTTTTTGCCGGTTTTGCCCTCGCATTCGCGTCGTCCGGCTGCCGCACGACCTCGCCCAGCGTCGCCGAGGTGAAAGAAGGCAGCATCGCGGCTTCGACCCCCGCACCGCAAATCGAGCGCTTCCAGGTTTGGCTGCGCGTCTTGAGCAAGACGATCGCCGAGAATGCCACGGCGGCGAAGGCCGCTAAGGACCTCGTCAAGGGCGACAATCGGATCGCCGCCTTCAACTTGCAGGCGCTCGGCCGACTCTACGCCAACGACGACCCGATGTTCGCCGCCTGGCGGAAGAGCTTCAAAGACCTCGAGGACAAAATCGGCAGCGTCGACAAGTGGACGTCGATCCTCGCGAAGGCCGAGCAACAGAACGCCGCCGCCGCCGCCATCACGAAGCTGAAGAAGAAGCGCGACGAGGCGAGGACCGAGCTCGAGACGCTGCTCGTCGACGGCCGCTACTATCCGACCGACGGCGGCACGCCTTTCCTCGACGACGTGCTCGCCAAGCTCACCGCGTTCCCCTGGAAGGACTATGAAGCCGACAAGGCCGATCGCTTCGCCGTGCTGCGCGAAGAGCTCGACGAGCTCGAGACCACCGCGTGGGACCTTTCCCACCTGGAAGAAGGCAAAGGCATTCACGAGCTGCGCCGACGCCTGCGTTGGTTTTTGATCGAGGCGCGCGTTCTCAACGGCCTCGTGCTGCTGGCGCCGCTCGACTCCGCCTGTCCGAGCCCCGATTTCGCCGCGTTGCCGACGTCTTCCATCGCCGCTAGCAAGTACGGAAAGCTTCCGGCGGCGCCGTCCGAGACGAATCCGACCCGCATCACGCCCTGCCTTTTCTTGGCGATGGCGCAAGCGGTCGGCGTCATCGGTGAGCTGAAAGACGAGTCGGAAGTGCAGAACAACGCCGGCGCCGGCGAGGCGACCGACACCGTCGCCCCCGCGGCTCAGGCGACCGTCGAAGCCTTGCTCGCCAAGCTGAAAGCGAACGGCGCGTTCACGACCTTGTCCCAAGAGCTGACGCCCTGATCACGGGAAGCGTTTCAGGCGACTTCGGCCGAATAGAACCGAAACCGCACCTCCTGCCGCCGCACCGCGTCCAAGATCGCCTCGGGATGAAGCTCGCAGTCGAGCTCCGTCTTCCAAGACGTGATCTGCCGACGATGGTGCAGATCGCTGGAAGCGATCTTCGGCAGGCGCGATGCCGCGACTTCATCGAAGAAGTACGGCCCGCTCGCCACCTCCCATGCATCGAACGCCGTCGCGAGCTCGTGACGCCGGCTCCAGATCGCATACGTTTGCGGCTCGACGCGGCGGGTGTGCACGGGATGCGCGGCGATGGCGAGCGCGCCCTCTGCGCGGATGAGGCGAGCCGCGTCAGCGACATCGAGATCGGCGGGAGTCGCGGTCTCGCGGCCGATCGCAAGGATATGCGCCGAGTCTTTGGCGCTCAGGGAGTTCTTCGTCAGCTCCAGGCCCGGGAGCAAGATCATTCCGTATTGGTCGAAGGCCCGCGCTGCCTCTTCCCGGAGCTCCTTATAGTACGCGGGCAGCGTCGAGCGGGTCAGCGTGCGTCCGAGGAGGCGCGCGGCGCGCCCGAGGAACGTCTTCTCCTCGCAGAGATGGTCGGTGACGGCGATGGCGCCGAAGCCGCGCTCGCCGTACAAGTCGACGACCTCGCGGAGCGAGAGGGTGCCGTCGCTCCAGTTCGTGTGCACGTGTAGGTCGGCGAGAAACATGCTTCGAGGATGCCGGGACAAAATGACGGGAGAATGCAGAGTGTGAAAAGATCCTGAGAAGACGGATGCCGGCGCGCTTGGCCCATTCGCAAAACGCGGCGAAATCAGTCGAGCGTTGCGGAGGATGCGGCTGCGGACGGCGATCACGCCTGCCGCACCGCCCTCATCTCCTGAGTGACGCGCCGCACGAGCCGATTGCGCTCGTGCAGCTCGTCGAGCGTGACCAGGCAGATGCTGTGCACGCCAAAGGAATGGGGCGTCCCGCCGACCCGCACGAGGCGCTTGGCCGCGGGCCCGAACTCTGCGACGCGATGCGGTAAAACAGCAGGTCCGACGCTCTCCAACGCCAGCGACTTGGCGATTTCGAAGCTTTCGACCTCCAGCCCTTCGGCGGTCGCGATCCCTCGCTCGTGCAAGACGTCGCTAAGGCTCTGGCCCGGCGCGACGCGCGCCGCGAAGTTGCCGATCAGGTGCACGAGGTCGCGGCCCACCTGCCGCGTCCCGAAGATGCTGAAACGATCCTTGAAGAGCTCGTCGATGCGCAAGGGCCCGCTCGCCGTCGGCGCCACGGCGACCGCGAGGTCGAGGTCCCCCGCGCGGACGCGGTCGGTCAAGACGCCGCTCGAGCCGATCGACACCGACAGGCTGACGTTGGGCAGCACCCGCCGGAGATGGCGTAAAACGCGGGGCAACCAGTAGACAGCGATGCTGTCGTAAGCGCCGACCCTTAGGCGGCCCGCCGCGGCCGTGCCATCGGGGGCGCGGAGCCGAGCCTCGAGATCTTCGACGCGAAAGCCGAGGTCTCTGGCGAACGCGAGCACCATGTCGCCCGCGGCGGTCGGGCGCGTCCCCTTCTTCGTGCGGATCAGCAAGCGCTCCCCGACGCTGCCTTCGAGCTTCTTGATCGCGACGGTGAGACTCGACTGCGACAAGTGCAGCTGCTCCGCGGCCTTCCGAAAACTGCCGGCGTCGCAAACGGCGCGGAAGTAGCGGACTTTCTCGAGATGATCGCGAAAACTCATGCATCGCACCCGTGATCGTTTTGATCGATCATTATGATGCCGCGATTGAATTATTTTCAAGCGTTGAGTTCGCCTAGGATGGCGCCAACAAGTTGGAGAGATGACATGCGCAGCCTACTAACGGTCCTATTTTGGCTCTTGATTCCGACCACCCAGGCCGTCGCGGTCACGCGCGCCGGCGAGCCGATCCAGGCGATCGTCGCGAAGAAGGCGCCGAATCCCGCCGCCGTCGAGCTCGGAAAAGCCCTCTTCTTCGACCCGCGCCTATCGAAGTCCGGTTACATCAGCTGCAACTCCTGCCACAACCTCGCGACGGGCGGGGCCGACAACCTGACCTCGTCGATCGGTCACAAGTGGAACCTTGGCCCGATCAACTCGCCGACCGTGCTCAACAGCTCGTACAATCTGGCGCAGTTCTGGGACGGTCGCGCCAAAGATCTGATCGAGCAGGCCGGCGGCCCCGTGGCGAACCCAGGCGAGATGGGCTCGAACCACGACCTCGCGGTGAAGGTGCTACACTCGATTCCCGGCTATGCGCCGCTGTTCGTGGCCGCTTTCGGCGGCGGCGAGATCACGATGCCGCGCGTCCAACAGGCGATCGCCGCCTTCGAGGAGACCTTGGTGACGCCGGGCTCCCGCTTCGACCGATGGCTCGGCGGCGACGACGCGGCGCTGAGCAAGGACGAGCTCTCCGGCTACGAATCCTTCAAGAACCGCGGTTGTGCCGGCTGCCACAATGGCCCGGCCGTCGGCGGCAACTCGTTCCAAAAGCTGGGCCTGGTCAAGCCCTTCGTCACCGACTCGAAAATCGAGGGGCGCAGCGCGGTGACGAAGAATCCGGCCGACCGCAACGTCTTCAAAGTGCCGACCCTGCGCAACGTCGCCCTCACCTATCCCTACTTTCACGACGGCTCGCAGTGGTCGCTGGAGGGCGCGGTCGAGCTCATGGCCCGCCACCAGCTGGGGATCGAGCTGGAGGCGCCGGAGGTCCGAAACATCGTCAGCTTCTTGAAGACGCTGACGGGCAAGCAGCCGCAGATCACCTTGCCGTCTTTGCCGCCGTCGACCGCCGAAACGCCGCGGCCGAACGCCGGCTAAGCGTTTTTGCTGCGAAAATTTACCCTCAAGAATGGGCCGGTGGCAGCCGATCCCTCTCTCTGCACCCCACCGGAGAGATCCCCATGTTGAAGACGACGACCGCCGCGACCCTCGCCATCCTCGTGCTCACCGGTTGCCGCACCGGCGACGGCAAGACCACCTTGAAAGCCGACGAAACCGTGCTGGCCGACGCGCCCGCCGTCGTCGGTCTCGACATCCTCGAGAACAAGCCGGCCGTGACGCAGATCCCGGCCGACGTCAATCCGACGACGGACTGGGACTACTCGACGGGCAACGAGTACTGGCTCTATTCGAGCCGCGGCAAGTACATGACCTTCTCCAGCGACGACTTCTACGCGCCCTATCAGAACGGCGCGGCTTGCAACGGCGAAACCGCGAACGCCAACTCCGCCTGCAGCGTGAAGCCGAGCAAGGTCGCGATGGCCTGTCAGTACACGGCGAGCCTCACGCTGAAAGCGTTGATGGAGACGGAGCTCCCTGAGTACGCTTCGCTTAAGCAAGATTTCGGCGGCGACTTCAGCCTCTTCGGCTGGATGAACGACGGGCACTCGGATGCGGCGTTCGCCATCGCCACTTGGCAAGGTCCGTTCATCTGGCGCGGCAGCCTCACGGCGATCCAGGTCGCTGGCGCCTGCCCGACCGACTTCAAAGAGCTTTCGGGCTACATCAAATGGGTGTCGAGCATCGACAAGGACGGCAAGTGCCTGTCGCCGAGCAAGGGGCAGCTCCTGGCGCTCCTCGCCAAGGCGCGCAAATGCCTCAAGCAGAACAACCCGGCGCCGTCCGTAGCGCCGTGAGTCGCGGCGCGTTCAGGGACAGAGCGGGCAGGGACGGCTGACCGTCTTGCACAGCATGAAATCCGAGAACAGGGTCGCGCCCGTCGCGCGGCTCTGTAAATCGAGGCGCGCGGCGAACACGCGCGTCTGCGGCTGGTCTTTCGTCATCGGCTCGAACGAGATCTCGGTCTCGTCGGTGACGGCATAATCCGCGTCCTGGACGTCGGCGCCGCTGAAGACGTCACGCTCGAAGAGGGTGATGCCGTCGAGGGCGATACGGTAGGTCGGCTCGAACGGCGCGCCGCCGTCGGGGAAGCTGGCCGCGGTCGAGACGCGCTGGTCCGCCGACGAGCAGACGGTCGTGCCGGCAATGGCCTCGGCTGCGGCGAAAACGGTCGAGAGGGCGAAGAGGATCGAGAGTTTCATGGGGTTCGGGCTCCAGGTTGTGGAGGCGCAAGATAGCGCAGCCCGTGGGCGCTGAATAGCGGCGAGGAGTGCGTTCTGCGATTTGTGTTCGCAGAACGCTCAGCTGGCGAACGCCTCAGCCGCGTCGCAGAAAGGCTTAGTCAGGACGACCATTTCCGGCTAACTGGCTGGCCAAGGCTTACCGGGAAAGAGCGCCTCGCGTAAAAGAAGGCTGCCAGACAAACTCATTTGGAGACCTCCAAACCATGCGCTCGATCCAAACTCTGAGCCTCGCCCTCGCCACCCTCGCCACCCCCGCCCTCGCGGAAACCCGCATCATCGAGCTCGCCCCCAGCGCCGAGCTGCTCGTCCTCGACGTCCGCACGGCCGAGGCGCACAACTGCCCTGGCACGATCGACCTCGAGCTCGCTTGGACGGCCGACGACTCCTACACGATCCAATACGACACGCGCGTCGCCGACTACGTGAGCCTGATCAAAAACAACGTCAGCGCCGCCGCGCGCACGGAGATCCAGCAGTTCGAGTTGGCGATCGCCTCGGGGCCGGTCTGCTTGTCCTACGGCTACTCGCAGGGCAAAGTTTACCTCGACGTCCGCAACAACGACGCCGGCGCCGTGCAGATCACGACGCCCGACTCGCTCGTCATCGAGAGCGTCTCGGCGCTGCACAAGTAATCGCACTC
The DNA here is from genome assembly GCA_031416315.1 of Pseudomonadota bacterium. Classification (GTDB taxonomy): domain Bacteria; phylum Bdellovibrionota_B; class Oligoflexia; order Oligoflexales; family CAIYRB01; genus JANOTL01. The sequence goes on along the minus strand of JANOTL010000094.1, from coordinate 58,396 downwards.
AGGGCGCCGGCTCACCTTCGAGGGGGTCCGCGCCCAGATCGATACCCGACTGCGGCAACCGCAGCCTGAGCCCGGTGACGCGGCGATGGTCCACCTCGGTCACCTCGAAGTCGGCGCGGTGAACGCGAACGCGGTCGCCGACCTTCGCGAGGCGCCCGAGCTTCGCGACGACGAAGCCGGCGATGGTGTCGGAGGTCTCGTCGGTGAGCTCGTGGCCGAGGAGCTCACTCACCTCCACGAGGCGGGCGTCGCCCTTGATCATAAAGCCGTCTATGGTCGGCGAGAAGGGCTCGTCGCCGACCTCGTTGTGGTCGTTCATGCGACCGAAGACGCACTCGACGACGTCCTCGAGCGTCACGATGCCGGCCGTGCCCCCGTATTCGTCGACGACGACCGCGAGCTGCACCTGCGAGGTGCGAAAGCGCTTCATGAGGATGTCCAAATGGACGGATTCGGGGACGAGCAGCGGCGGTTTGACGAGCTTCTGCAGATCGAGCGCCGCGAGGTTCCCGCGCGCGCCTTCGAGCGCCGCGAACAGATCCTGCAGATAGAGGATGCCGACGATGTGGTCCGGCGAGCCGTCGTATGCGGGAAAGCGCGAATGCTTCAGCTTGGCGACGCGCTGCATCACGATCTCGGTGGGCTGGGACAGGTCGAGCGCTTCCATATCCGCGCGCGGCACCATGATCGAGGAGACGGTGGTCTCGCTGAAACGCAAAGAGCGCTGCAGAAGCCGGCGCTCCGTGTCGTCGAGCTCGCCGGCCTCATGGCTCTCGCGGACGAGTAGTCCCAGCTCCTTGGACGAGTGCACGGAGGCGTGCTCGCCGGCCGGCTCCAAGCCCACGAGGCGCAGGAGCAAGTTACCGAGGCCGTTCAGGCTCCAAATCAGCGGGCGGAACAGGGCCACCACGACGCGCATCGGCCGCGCGACGAAGAGAGCGGTCTCTTCCGCCTTTTGCAAGGCAAGCGATTTCGGCACCAGCTCGCCGAGGATCACGTGGAGGAAGGTGATGATCGCGAAGGCCACGCCAACCGCGATGCTGTGCGCGATGACGACCGCGGTGTTCGGGAACATGTCCTGCAGCAAAGGCTGCAGAATCTTCGCCAAGGTCGGCTCGCCGATCCAGCCGAGCGCCAAGCTCGCGAGCGTGATGCCGACCTGACTTCCCGCGATGTAGCGGTCCAGGTCGGTGAGCGCGCGGTCGACGGCGCGCGCGGCGCCCACACCCTCGTCCATCAGTTGAGCGATTCGTGTACGGCGCACCGTCACGAGCGCGAACTCGGCGGCGACGAAAAAGCCGTTGGCGAACACCAGCACGAAGACGGCGAGCAAATTCATGCCGCATCGTACCCGGCTTGGGCCGGGTCGGCAACGGCGCGGCGGCCGCGTCGTTGGCGATCCCACGGCCGCCGGATCGCAAGCCGAAGCCTTTTTCGCAAGGGAAAAGAGCTGATTTCAGAGGGGTACGACCAAGCTCGAAGCGATGTCCCAGGCCTTGGCGTCGGAACCTGGGGGCTTGCTGGTCTGGTATCCGAGATCCAACTGCAACCTGAACGCCGCTGCGGGGACGACGACGCCGACGCCTAGCCGCGAAGCGCCCGCTTTGGGCTCGGCAAAGTGGTAGGACGTCGCCAGATCGACGCCGACCGTCGTCTTGTAGACGCCGCCGCCGGCGACGGACCAGAGCGCATCGGTCGTCGAAAGATCGAATCCCAGATCCAACTCTTGCAGCAAGGCATAGCGACCCCGTAGCGCTGTGGTCGGGGGAGGCGGCGACGCTTTGCCGTCGTTATCGTACAGCCGATGTTGCACCGCGGCCGTCAGGTCCTTGCCTCGCCAGCCGGCAAAGGCCGTCGCCATCGGCGCAGGCCGTGGCGTCTCGGCGAGAAAAACAGCACCGACCGCGCCGCCGACCGCGAGCGCTCCGAACCAGACGAGAGGACCTGCCTTCACGTCGGCGCGCCGACCGGCCCCCCGCGCGTCCTGGAGCGTCTGCGCCGACGCGGAGAACGAGACGTCTCGTCCCAAAGGCGTCGCCGCGCCGAGCGCGAGTGTCGTCGTGCGCGGCACCGTGCTCGCGATCCGCAGCTCCGCCTCGGCGCTCGTCGCGCGGTCGAAAACGGGACACGCGCCAAGCGGGCCGTCCTGAAACGCGGGAAGAAGCACGAGCTCGTTGGCTGACGCGCTCGTCGCGGCAACGCAAAGAATCATGGTCGCAAAGGGGCGCATCATGCAGGGTCTCCTCGGAGGATTGGGCCGCTTCATTGGCTACTTCCCGGACTCCACCTCGGAAGCGAGCCTCTCGAGCTCGCTCAGCCGCGCCTCGTCCCGCTCGATCGACGTCACGTGCGCATCCTTGAAGTGCTCGAGACAAATTCCGGCGCGCGCCGTGTGCGGGACGACCCGAATGCAGGCCTCGAAGTAAGACTCGTTCAAGGTCCAGAGCACGATCGGCGCGAGCCATTCGGCCGTTTTGCCCGCGAGATCGAGGGTCGCCGCGAATTCCTGGTCGTTGCGCCGCTCGCGCAGCAGCTCGTGAAGGATCGCGGACGCGCGCAGGAAAGGGATCAATCCCGCTGCCTGCGACCCGGTCTTCAAGACCTGGGCCTCGCCCTCGGCGTAGAGCTCGTTGGCGCGCGCGAGGTCGCGCGGTTTCGCGCTCGGCTCCGCCAGCCACTCCTCCACCGAGCCGCGCCAGATCAGGGCGTCGCGGTAAAGCGCCGCGGGCGTCGCCTTCTCGTCGCGAATGGCCGATAGGATCTCGAGCGCCAGGCGAGGCTCATCGCGGACGCGCACCACGATCGCCAGCATCTTTTGCGCGGCGAGCGCCCAACGGTGGGGAAACGTCGCGGCAAGCCAGCGGTCCTTCATGACGGCCTCGTACGAGACGATCGCCTTCTCGAACTGGCGCGTCGCGGCGTAGAACTCGGCGGTGTCGGCGGCTCCGAGCACGAATCCCTTGGGAGCGCGCGGCTCGACCGCGACCGAAGCGGCCGCGCCGGGCAGGCGCGTATGACAGCTGATGCAGTACCCCGTCGCGCTGCGTACGAGGCCGCGAGCCGTGCCGGCCTCGCCCCTCTCGAGCAGCGTCGCGGCGCGGTCGAAGCTTCGCGACATTTTCACGGTCACGTGGGGGATGACCGGGTCGTCGATCTGCTCGCTCAACGCCCTTTCGACCCGCTTCGCCGTCTTCGAGAGCTTGCGGAGGTCCTTCACCAATTTTTTCTGCAGCGAAGGCTTCTCATAGGCCGCGTCGCTTATGACGATCGGCAGCGCCTCGGAGAAGACTTCCGCCATCTCGCGCATGTCTTTGCGCCAGCGTGGCTCGAAGGCCAAGGCTTCGGTCGTGACGAGACAGAGAAGGCCGAGGCTCTTGGCCAGGGCCGAGCGCAGGAGAGTCATGGAGAGCCTTTCACGTGGGATCGTCCCTCTTCCTGAGCAAGGGCCGTACCGCCTTTCGCCTGCGTCGTATCACGCACCCGCGCGTTTTCGCGCAAGCTGTTGAAATCTATTGATATTAAGGAGCGCGTGCGGGTAAACTGGCTGGATGGCCAATCACATCCCGATTCTCGTCCTGCTGGCGTTAACGGCACTCCTCGGCTGCGGTCGCGCGATGTCTTTCTCCGATCCGAGCGTCGTCGGCCCCAACGCGGCGCCGGTCGCGGACGGGCACTGGGCGAACACCGTTGCCTTGACCTCGCATGGCAACCTCACGTGCACCGGGGTCTTGATCGCGCCGACCGTGGTGCTGACCGCGGCACATTGCCTGCCGTCCGGAGCGGATCTCGGCACGATTTCGGTGCACCGAGGCCTCGGCGAGGACGGCGGCCGCTTCGGCGATGCGCTCGCGGTCGTACGCGGCGCGCGGCATCCCGCCTATCCGAGCGGCGTTTGGGGCTCGAGTGACCTCGCCTATCTGATCTTGGCCGAGGCCCAGAACGACGTCGAGCTCGTGCCCGTGGCGACCACGGTCTTCGAGGTCGACGCCGCGCTCCTACCAGGCTCGAGCTTGCGGATCGTCGGCTTCGGCGTCCATGACAACGAAACGCGGGCTTTGGGACGCAAGTTCGAAGGCGAGGCGCGCTTGAAGTTCCGCAGCGCTCGCGAGATCGCGCTTGGCGACGACGCGGGCGATGCATGCGATGGCGATAGCGGCGGCCCCGCGTTCGGACGCACAGCGGACGGCGGTTTTCGCCTGCTGGGGATCACTTCTCGAGGTCCCGCCCCGTGTGGCAACGCCGATTACCCCGGAATCTGGACCTTGGTCGCGCCGTACGCATGTTGGCTCGAGGCGGAGACCGGTTGGCGCTCCGGCGCCGGCTGCGGCGAGCAAGTCGAGGCCCTTGCCGACGCGAGCGACCTTTGCCTCGCCGAGAATGGCGATGATGGAGCGCGCCGCACGGTCGCAGCGCTTCGGACCGCGTTCGTGCGCGCCGACGGGCGTCGGCGTTTCGAGAGCGACGTCACCTGCGAGGAGTTGCAGGCGTGGGCGGGGGCGGCGCGTGAAGTCGATCTGTCACGCTCGCTCCTGATTGATGCGCGGCCCCTTGCGGCGTTGCGCTCGGTCGAGCGTCTCAACCTCGACGACAACGCCCTCACCGATGTGACCCCGCTTCGCGGGCTCACGGCGTTGCGATTTCTGCGTGTCGGATGGAATGCGCTTGCGAACCAGGACGTCATCGAGCTGCTGACTGCGTCGGGAGTCCGCGTCACCGGTCCGACGCTGCAGGCTCCGACCTGGCGGCTCGATCGGCGCAACGCCTTCGTCCAACGTTGTCTCGCGGCGCAAAGCACGGGAGACGCTCTGGCTGCAGCAGAAATGGGCATCCTGCGCCGCGCTGCGTGTTTTGGCACAGCGTGTAGCTGCCATTCAGCCAATGATGCGCTGCAGAGAGCGCGGTCGCTCGATCTCTCACGAACCGCCATCGCCGACCTCTCGGCGATCGCCGAGTTCACGAACCTTCAGTACGTCGACCTATCGGGCGTGGCGACCGCGGACCTCGCGCCCCTCGCGGGTTTCGAGAATCTGCGCGAGCTGCGGTTGCCGCGGTCCGCGGACTCGATCGACGCGCTGGCGGCCGTGTCGGCGCTGGGTGATCTCGCGATTCTGGAATGAGCAAAGGCGCAGGGCCATCGGCGCGATTCCGACTTGGTACGGTTCTAGCAATGTGACGGGCAGAACAAGCGTCCTCACAAAGCCGATACCTAGAGAAGGATGAAGCATGCTCAAGCTCATTACGACGTTCTCCGCGGCGTTCTCCGCCCTCGCGATCACGGGATTGGCGAGCGCAGCCGCAAGCGGACCAGTCCTCGTCACAGCGCCGGTCGAGCGCGCCTTCGTGCCGCTCGGCTTCGACGACAACGACAATGCGGAAGTGATCGTGCACGGCCACTTCCCGAGCACCTGCTACAAGATGGGGCCCGCGACCGCGTCCGTCGATCTCGACACCAACAAGATCACCGTCGTGGTGAAGGCCTGGCATTACGCCGGCGTCTTCTGCGCGCAGATCATGGTGCCCTTCCTCGAGTCGGTGAAGCTCGGGCCCCTGCCGGTCGGAGAGTATCAGGTCGAGGTCGTCGACCGTCCCGGGACGCCGACGCGCCCCTTGTCGATCGTGGAGGCCAGCTCGCGCAACCCGGACGACTTCCTCTACGGTCCCGTCGACAACGTCGCCTTCTCGACCGGCCCCGACGGCAACCACACGCTCATCCTACAGGGGACTTACCCGCATATGCTCATCGGCTGCATGAAAATCGTCGAGGTTCGCGAGCAAGTCACGCCCGGCAACGTCATCGTCGTGCAGCCGATCGCGAGGATCTTCGAAAGGGAAGAAGATTGTCGGGATCAGAGCCGGTCGAAGAAGTTCGAAGTGACGAAGCTCGTGACGGATGCGCGTGAGCGCACGGAATACTTGGCTCACGTGCGGGTGCTGGGCGGACAATCGGTCAATCGGTTGTTCGACTTCGCCGACTGAGCCGCGTGGATTTCGCGATGGTCTGTACGATCAGAGCATCGCGGCGATCAAACCCGAGACCGGCACCATCGCCAGGCCCCAAGCCAAGAGCGCGACGAAAAGCCTACGTTCCTGCTTCCGGCTTTCTCCATGCACCGCTCCCAAGCACATCGCGCCCAGGCTCGACAAGGGGCTGCAATCCACGAGATGCGAGCCAAGGACCACCGCCACCGCCGTCGCGCCGGGGTCGGCGCCGGCCGCGGCGAAGGCTGGGATCATCGGCAGAAGGAGCGGCAACACGACGCCCGACGAGCTGGACACCGTAGAAAGCGCGGCCGCGATCAAAGCGATCCAGATCGGCATCGAAGCGGGGGTCCCCATCTGGGACAGCTGCGAGGCGGCCAAAGCGACCCAGCCGAAACGCTCGGCGAAGTGGGCGAGCTGGAGCATGACGGCGATCAAAGCGACCGACTTCCAAGGCACGAGGCGTAGAGCTTTTTGGAGCGAGGCGAGGCGCGACGAGATCAGGACGATCGCCGCGACGGCCGCGATCAGTCCCGGCGACAGCGGCGTGGCGAGCACGAGAACCGAGAACATCGCGACGACGAGCGTCGTCACGAGCTGCGCACGATTCAAAAGACGCGGCTCGCCGGTCTTGGCGACGCCCTTCCGGGCGTGGGCTCGCAACCAGGCATAGCCGCCGAAGATCAGGAAGCCGATCGCCTGCAGGGCGGTCACGCTCCCGAAAACCGTCAAAAACATGCGCCACGAGAGCGACGTCAACGCGGCTTCGCTCCATTGAGGGCCCGAGAGCAGCTCGCGCGCCAAGATTCCGGTCATCGATACGGGGGACAGCGAACCGGCATTCGCGCCGCCAATGACCAAAAGCGTCGTCAAGAACGGGCTGAGGCCGATCCGCGCCGCAAACCGCATCGCCAGCGGGGCGATCAGCAGGGTCGCCGTGATGTTGCCGGCGCCTGCTGCCGAGATCACGGCGGTGATGACGAACAAGGCCAGCGGTGCGAGATGCATGCGACTGCCGAGGCGCGACAAGAGCTTCTCGGCGATCGCGGCGCTAGTCCCGTTCTCGGTGACCAAAGCGAAGAGCAGGGCGACGCTGACGATCGTCAGAAGGAGAGCCAAAGGGCTCAAGCGACGCTCACAGCATGCCCGGAAAACTCGTCGGGAAGTCCCAGCGATAACGCTCGAGGAATTGATCGCTCCGGTCGACGCCCATGGGATCGGCACCGCCGGCGGCGAGCACCTCCAGGAGATCGAAGGCGGTGATCAGGCCGACGAGCTTGCCTTCGCCGTCGACGATGGGCAGGGCGTCGATCTTGCGGTCGTTCATCTTCTTGGCGACCTCCGCGAGGGTCGCCTTGCAGCTCGCGGTCTCGACCTTCCTGGTCATCACGCCGTCGACGTCCAAGCCGACGGGAAAGTCGTAGGTTTGGCCCGCCCGGCAATAAAGGAGGAGATCTCGGTCCGACACGATGCCGACGAGCTTCCCGTCGTCGACGACGGGCAAGTGCCGGACGGCCAGCTCCAGCATGCGTCCGAAGGCGACCCCTGCCGACTCCTTGGGACTGGTCAGATGCAGTTTGCGGGTCATCTTTTCTTCGGCGCGCATGCGATCTCCTCGGGAGCCATGGTTTCGTATACGGTGGGTTGAGCAATGATCGTGCCACTTGCGTTGTCCCCGCGAAGGCTTAAGGTAGTCTCATGTCGCAGTCTTCCGCAGACCATGACCGCATCCTCGTCGTCGACGACAACCCGGGCGTCTTGAAGCTCTTGGGCACGCTGTTCGAGGAGCAAGGCCTCTCCGTCTCGCTCGCGCAGAGCGTTCCGGAAGCCAGAGCGGCCCTCGAAAGCGCCGGCTGGGGCTTCGACCTGGTGCTCTCCGACATCTCGATGCCGGGCGAATCCGGCTTCGATCTCCTCTCCTGGATCAAGCGCGAGGGCTCGCCACGGCCCGACTTGCCCGTGCTCCTCACGACGGCCCACCTTCCCGAGGCGGAAAATCGTGTCAAAGGCTTGGCGATGGGCGCCGTCGATTACGTCGTACGGCCGATCGAGCTGTCGGAGCTCGTGCTGCGCACGATGAAAGCGATCGCCAACTTCAAGAAGGTGCGGAACTTGGAGGCGAGCCTCCAGGACTCCGAGAATCTGGCGATCGTCGGACGCCTCCTGGCCGCTTCCCACCACGAGATCCGCAACTTGGCCGGCCTCGTCAACTTAGCCTCGACCCACATCGTGCGGCTCTTCAGCGGCAAGACCGATGCGCTCGGGACCGAGGCGCTGCGGGCTTTGACGCAGTCGGCCGAGCTCCTCACCGACGTCTCGCGGAACGTCTCGAGCCTCCTGCAACCCGAAGCCGCGACGGCGAGGGCTACGGACGTCGGCGCCTTGGTCCGCGATGTCGTCAGCCTCATGCGCGAGAGGGTCAAACCCACCCGTTTGGCGCTGTCTGGATGCGAAGGCGAAGTGTGGGCGATGGCGCACTCGGTGCGCGTCAAACAGGTGCTGATCAACCTGATCCTGAACGCGAAGGATGCGATCGACGAGCTCGACTCGCCCATCGGCGGCGCGATCCGCATCGCCTTGAGCCACGAGGCGGAGCACGCGGCCGTTCGCGTCGAAGACGACGGCATCGGCTTCGATCCCCCGGGCGAGCGCGCCACGTTCCAAGCCTTCGCCACGACCAAGAAGCTCCGTGGCGGACAGGGCTTGGGGCTTTGGCTCTGCGCGACCCTGGCGCAAAACATGGGCGGTCGCCTCACCTTGCGCTCGTCGGGGGTCGGCGAGGGCGCCGAGGCGACTCTGATGCTCGTACGGACGAGCGCGCCGACGGCGGACGAGTTCGAGGTGGCGCGTTACCTTGCGGAGATCGAGGACCTTTAGGCCGTCACGCCGTCGGCATCGTAACGACGTTGAACCAGAACGCGTCGATCGACTTCACGACCGTGATGAAATGATCCATGTCGACCGGCTTCGTGATGTAGCAGTTTGCGTGAAGGTCGTAGCTGCGGAGGATGTCCTCCTCCGCGTTCGAAGTCGTGAGCACGATGACCGGAATGCGTCGCAAGGCCTCGTCGGCCTTGATCTCCGCCAGCACCTCGCGCCCGCCCTTCTTCGGCAGGTTGAGGTCGAGCAGAATGACGTCGGGCTTGGGAGAGGCGGCGTAAGGGCCTTCGCGCCGCAGGAAGCGCAAGGCCTCGACGCCGTCCTGGGCGACGGAAAGGCTGCTACGGACGTTCCCCTCTTTGAGCGCTTCGACCGCGAGGCGCACGTCACCGGGGTTGTCCTCGACGAGGAGGATCTCGACCGACCGTCCGCTATGCGCGAGGATCACGAGCGCACCCCTTCTTTGAGTAGCGTAAAGTGGAAGGTCGTCCCGACTTCCAGCTCGGAGTCGATCCAGATGCGCCCGTGGTGACGCTCGACGATCTTCTTGCAAACGGCGAGTCCGATGCCGGTGCCGGCGTATTTGTCTCGGGTGTGCAGGCGCTGGAAGATGACGAAGATCTTGTCGCGATACTGAGGCTCGATGCCGATGCCGTTATCCGCGACGTCGAGGCGCCAGAGCTTGTCCTCGTCGGCGGCCGTCACTTTGATCACGGGCGCAACACCGGGCTTGTGGAACTTGAGCGCGTTGCCGATTAGGTTCTGCGCGAGCTGGATGAGCTGGGTCCGGTCCCCCGACGCCTTCGGCAAAGCCTCGATGACGACCTGCGCCCGCGTCTCGGCGATCGAAGCTTGCAGGTTGGCGCAGGCATGCTCGAACACGTCCTGCAAGTCGACGGTGGAGAAGTTCTTGCCGTGGGTGCTGAGCCGCGAGAATGCGAGCAGGTCGCTGATCAAGGACTGCATACGCTTGACGCCGTCGACCGCGAACTCGATGTATTCGTTGGCGTCGGTGTCGAGCTTGTCCACGTATCGACGCTTGAGAAGCTGCGTATATCCAGACACCATGCGCAGAGGCTCTTGCAGATCGTGCGACGCGACGTAAGCGAATTGCTCGAGCTCTTCGTTCGAGCGCTTGAGCTCCCGGCTCAACCGTCTTTGGTCGGTGACGTCGCGGACGATGGCGACGGCGCCATCGTGACCCTCGAAGGTGAACGGGCTCAGACTGATCTCGACGGGAACGCTGGTGCCGTCCCTGCGGGCGGCGACCAAATCGAGGCCGATCCCCATCGGCCGGGTGTGCGGCGCCGCGAAATAGTTGTCGCGCAGCGCTGCGTGATTCGGTCGGATGTAGGCCGGCACGACGATCTCGATCAGCTGACCGATCAGCTCCGCCGTGGTGTAGCCGAGGATGCTCGCGCAAGCGGCGTTCGCGAAGGCGATGACGCCCGAACGATCGACGAGTAGGATGCCGTCGGGCGCGGCCTCGAGAAGACCGCGAAACGTGGCTTCCTGCAACTTGATTTCTGCGGCTTCCTGCATGGAGGGCAGCCTAGCATCAAGACTGCGGCGGGACCAGGAGCACGATCCGCTTTTGCGCCAGCATCTCGCGGTGGGGCATCTTGCCCCAGCTCCACGCACCGAGGTGCAGCCGGCGGTGGCGGCCGAAGACGACGATGTCGGCGCCGATGCGCGCCGCAGCGGCGTCGATCGCGTCGGCCGCGTCGCCGACGACAACCTCGGTGACGCAGGTGGATCCCTTGATCGAGAGCAAGGCGCGGTGCTCTGGGGCGCGCTCGGCCAAGAGCGCCTGCAAATGCGCCTGGGTGCGCGCGAAGACCTCCGCGGCGTCGACCTCGCGCGCGGCAGATGTGGCGGGGCTCGCCCGAATCTCGGCGACGGCCGCCTCCAGACGCGCTTCCGTGAGCGGATTGACGTGCAGGTGGAGGACGTCGACGTCGCCGAGGGCGCGTGCGAAATCGAGGCCCGCACGCACCGCGTCCTCCGATCCAGGCGTGAGGTCGTCGGCGATGAGCATCTTGAGGCGTGGAGCCGCGAGGTCGCGCTCGCAGTTGGCGCCGACGACCATGACGGGACGATTCGCTTCCGCCATCAACTGCAATGCCGTCGAGATGCCGGCGGGCATCACGGAATAAGAGCCCGACGACCGGGCGCCGGCGCCGACCAGGATCATCGCCGCGTTGACGACTTCCGCGTCGACCATGAGCGCGCGGCTCGGGCGACCGACCAAAAGGCAGGTCTCCGCATCGCCCGTGCCCGGCGCCGCTGCCCGCAGCTTGGCCTCGGCACTCAGCTGGCGGCTCGCGTCGATCGCCTCGACGACGTCCGCGAGAGGGCCTTTGAGATCGACGAGGGTCGGCGGATACGCGTCCGAGAATGGCTCAACCACGTGGGCCAAGCGCAAGGTCATGCCGGTGCGGGCGGCGACGTTTTTGGCAACTGCGATCAAGTTGGGGCAGCGCCCGTCGAGCTCGAGAGCCACTTCGATCTTGGCTTTCTTGCCGAGGAATTTCTTGGACATGGGAGCCTCCTTGAGTTGGTTGCGACGAGTTGAGCAAATCTGTGACCAGGCGAATTCACTGAGGATTGAGTGAAATCGCACTCGAATCTGCGCGATTTAGTACCTTCAAGTGTGGTATTTCACGCGTAATCAGATAGTTAGGGCGCCAAGCAACTGGGCCCTTCGATTGCTCAACATCTCGCAGCCCGCATGCCTTCGGAGAGCCCATGAGTTCTGGAACCGCTCTCGCGTCGATGGCCCACTGGGTCGCCGCGATCGCCGACAACGTCAAGAACCCGATCGCCGGCATCGGCGCCGTCCTCGACGTCGTCGAAGCGAACGCGAACGATCCGGCGGTCGTCGAGGCCTCGATCGCGCAGGTGCGCCGGCGTCTGGCCGACCTCAACGACTACGTCACCGAGCTCGCCGATTTCGCGCGCCCGGCCGCCATCCACCCGAGCGTCGTTTCGGTCCTCGGCCTGGTCGAGGAGGCGCTTCGAGGCGCTGCGCTTCCCAGCTCGTGCGTCGTCACGGTCGACGTGTCTGCCGCGCTTCTGGTGATCGCGGACCGTGCCAAGATGGCGCTCGCCATCCGGGCCATCGTCCGCAACGCTTATGAAGCCGTAGATGTCGCCACGATCCCGCGCCTCGGAATCTCGGCACGCGCCGCCGCGACCTCGGTCGAGATCGTCATCGAGGACAACGGTCCGGGCTTTCCTCCGTCGGTCGCCTTGCGCGCCGAAGAGCCGTTTTACTCGACGAAAGAGGCCGGAACCGGACTCGGCCTCGCCCTCGTACGCAAATATGTCGACGCGCACCGGGGCTTTTTGGCCTTCGAGCGCTCGGCCGCACTCGGCGGCTCGCGCGTCATCCTTCGCCTTCACCGAGAGATCCCTGCATGAGTGATAAGAACCAACAGCTGCCGGCCAATTCGTTGAAAGACATTCGGATCCTCGTTGTCGACGACGAAGAGATGCTCGCGTGGAGCATCGACAACGAGCTGCGTGCCCTCGGCGCCGAAGTGACGCGCGCCGGAAGCCTGCGCGAGGCGCTCGAGCGCTTTCCGGCGGCGGCGCCCGACGTCGCGATCACGGACTTGCGCCTTCCCGACGGCAACGGCCTCGAGCTCCTAAAGAAGTGGCGCTTCGAGTACCCGGATCTGCCGATCATCCTGATCACCGCGCACGGCGCGATCGACTCCGCAATCACCGCCCTGCGCCTCGGCGCCTTCGACTACCTGCAAAAGCCCTTCAACATGAAGGACTTGGTCGCCTCGGTGAAACGCTCGGCCGAAGTGGCGAAGCTCCGGCAAAAAGTCAGCGGCATGCAAGCTTACGACGCCGGCAAGGTCGAGGTCGAGATCGTCGGCGAGGCGCCTTCCATCGTGCGCCTCAAGGATCAGCTCCGGCGCATCGCCCGGAGCAAAGCGAACACGGCGCTCATCCTGGGCGAGAGCGGCACGGGCAAAGAGCTCGCCGCGCGCGCCGTGCACGAGTGGTCCGATCGCGCCGGCCAACCCTTCGTCGAGATCAACTGCGCCTCGATCCCCGAGACGCTCCTCGAAAGCGAGCTCTTCGGCTACGAGAAAGGCGCCTTTACCGACGCGCGCGAGCGCAAGCTCGGCCTTTTCGAGGTCGCGCGCAACGGCACGATCTTCCTCGACGAGCTCGGCGAAATGCCGCTGAAGCTGCAGGCCAAGCTCTTGCGCGTCCTCGAGCACCGCCGGTTCAAACGCCTCGGCGGCACGAAAGACGTCGAGTTCACCGGCCGCATCGTCGCGGCGACGAACCGAAACCTCCTGCGCGAGGTCGCCGAGGGGCGGTTTCGGGCGGATCTCTACTACCGGCTCAACGTCCTGCCGGTGACGATTCCGCTGCTTCGCGAGCGTCTGGAAGACGTGCCGCGACTCGCCGCCTTCTTGTGCGGCAAGATCGCCGCCGAGCTCGGCGTCAAGGCGCCGGCGATCGGCCTGGACGCGCTGGCGGCCTTGCGGACTCACGACTGGCCGGGGAACATCCGAGAGTTGCGCAACGTCTTGCAACGCGCGATGGTCTATCACGAGCCGGCGACGTTGCACGCAGCGCATCTCGAGATCGAGGCCTGGCCCGAGGGGGCTCCGGCGCCCGTCGGGATGCCGGCCGCGCCGACGCCTCGGCTCGCGAGCGAGCTGATGGCCCCGACTCCCGGTTCGGCCGCGGCGCCGCTAGCCCTCGCGGCGCTGCAGACGGGCTCGCCGGTCGTGACGCCGCTGCCGACTGCCACCTTCGAATCGGATCCATTCGCTTTGCCCGAAGGCGGCATCAACCTGGAGGAGCTGGAGCGCAACCTTTTGACGCAAGCGCTTGACCGGGCACGCAACAACCAGACGCGCGCGGCTCAGCTCCTCGGCATCTCGCGCCATACGCTACGATATCGGCTCGAGAAGCACGGCCTCGCGATGGCGGACTGAGGCTCGGTCACGCGCCCGCGGCGAGCGCCTTGACGCAGTCAGCCTCGGTCAAGATGCCGACCAGGTTCCCGTCCTCGTCGACGACGAGCGCCGAGTCGATACAGCGTCGGTAGAGCTCGCGCGCCACCTCGTCGATCGGTGCCGTGGCCTGCACGCAAAACGGGTCGCGATGCATGGCAAAGCCGACGGAGGAGCGACAGAAGTCGACGTCGTGGACCGCCGTCAGCGCGTAGAGGTCGCGCGCCGTCAAGATGCCGATGGGCCGACCGTCCTCGACGATCGGCAGGTGCCGAATGCCGTTTCGGTCCATCTTGCGGCGCGCGGCAATCAGGGCCTCCTTCGGCGCGATCGATTGCGTCGCCGGCGACATGAACTCTCCGACGGTCCTGATGCGCTTCGCCATGGCCCCACCTCCTCGGAAGTGGGACGAAAGCAAGGCCCGTGCCGATCGTCGATGCGTCAGTTGGCGCAGCGGCGCCTGGCACGTTCACTGCAAAACCACCGCTCGTCCTCCCTCACCAAGGATCACCCCCATGAGCCTTCGCGCCCTTTGCCTCGCCGTGCATCTCCTTTTCGGCACGCCAGCCTGGGCGGCCGGGGACGCGCCGGAGCCCACCGTGACCCAAGGCATCATGCAGAGCCTCTTTGACCCGATGACGAAGGTCTTGGGCGCGAGCTTCGACGACGCGGCGTTCACCGCAGCGACGAATCGGCCGGGGATCGCCGCGGAGCTCGCGAAGCTGTCGCGGAACGCCGCGGCGCTCGAGGCGCACGGAAAGACGCAGGACCGGGCTTTCGAGTTCGTGACGAAGTCTCTGGGGCGCGACGCGCGCCGCCTCGAGATGTACTACGGCAAGCAGCGCTTCGACGAGGCGCGCTTCGTCCTCCATCACATGACGGACAACTGCATCGCGTGTCACTCCACTTTGCCGGAGGGCCGCAAGTTCCCCGGCTCCGACGCCTTCTTCACCAAGGTCAACGGGGAGACGCTGCAACCTCTGGAGCGCGCGACGCTCCAGCTCGTCAGCCGGCGGTTCGACGACGCGCTCTCGACCTTCGAGACGATCTTCAAGAGCAAGGACGTCGATCCGGCGCTCCTGACGACGCTGGGCTCGTTCACGGACTACCTCCGCGTCTCGATCAGCGTGAAGAGCGACTTCAAGCGGCCGCAGCCCGTCCTCGCCGGCCTCATCGCCGAGGCGTCGACGCCGATCCACGTGAAAGCGCAGCTGGAGCGCTGGCTGAAGACGCTGAAGGACTTCGACGCGCGCGGCGTCCTCGCCGCCGGAGACCTCGCCGCGGCGAAAAGGATCATGGATCAAGGCCATGAATTCATGCAGTTTCTGCGCGACCGCGACGGGATGATCCACTATCTGACGGCGGAAGCGATCCTGACCCGGTTCATCCGCGGACACCCCGATCGCGGGGCCGAAGTCGCCGAAGCCTACTACCTGCTCGGCATTTGCACGTCCATGACCGAGCACTCTTTCTGGATCTCGCGCTCGGATTTTTTCCTGGAGTCCGCGATTCGACTCGCACCTGGCGCTTCTTTTGCACCTAAGGCGTACGCGACGCTTGAGGAGAATCTCATGGCAAGCTACACCGGCTCGGGCGGAACGCGCGTCCCGCAAGACGTGCGCGACCTCCTGGGCGAACTCAAGCGCATCATTCGCCAGGAACCAGGCAAAATCTGAACGTTCGTGTAAGGAGTCCTCATGTTCATGCAGAAAGTGTCCCTTCTGACCCTCGCAATGGCGAGCCTCGCGACCGCGCAAGCCGACGAATCGCGCACGGGCGAGCTCGTCCGCATCGACGCCACCACCGTCTTCGTGCCGATCGGTTTCGACGACAATGACGAAGCCGAGGTGGTCGTCGAAGGCTTCCTCCCGAGCGGCTGTTACCGTCAGGCGAAGCCCGAGGTGACGATCGACCACGCGGCGCGCACAGTCGAGATCACGCCTATGGCGCGGCAGTTCGGGGCGCCTTGCGTCCAAGTGCTCGTTCCCTACTTCTTCGAGGTTAAGCTAGGTCAGCTCGAGCCGGGTCCCTATGCCGTAGAGGTGCAAGGAGTGACCACGAGCCTGACGGAGTCCCTCCAGGTGAAGCGCGCCATCGGCACGTCTCCCGACGATTTCGACTACTTGCCCGTCGACGACGTGCGCGTCGATCGCAACGCGGACACCGGCGCCCTCGAGGCCGTGATCTACGGTCGCATCACGAACCGCTGCATGAGCTGGAGCCGCGCGATCGTCGAGGACAACGGCAAGACGGTGAACATTCTTCCGATCATGGCGTTCGACACGACGCCCGGGGCGAATTGCCGGACGGTCGAGATGCGCTTCAAGCAGACGATTGCCCTGCCGGAGACGGTGAGCACGGGCCGCCATCTCCTGCACGTTCGCAGCCTGAACGGCGACGCGATGAACCGCTTGTTCGAGAAGTAAACCCCTGCGCTGCGGGATTTCGCGCTGGAAGCTTGCGCGAAATCCCGCAGTCTCGTGCGGCCCAAATATTGCTCCCTTAGGGGAAGAGGCTACAACGAGAGCCAGGAGGTATGCCGTGTCTCACTGCGATACATGCATGGGCGAATTCCCGTGCAGCAGACTCGCGATGGCGCTCAAAGTCGTCGGCGCCATGCCCGATCTGGCGCAACACCCGCGCCTGGAAAGAGAGTACCGACGCATCTTGGCGGCGCTGAAAGGCGAAGGCTGGGATTACCCGGAAGGGTCGCGACTCTGCGACGTCGCCAAAGATCCCCAACGGATCTCCCGGCACACCAAAGAGCTCATCGACGCGATGCGCGCCGAGCGCGTGAGCGAGCTTAACCTGCTCATGCCTGATTCCCTTCTTGAAGAGGAGCGCCGCCTTGACTAAGCACGTGCCCTATTTTTCGTCCCATTCGACGATCGCCGTCGCCGTCGGCTTCGACCGCCACACGGAAGCGCTGGTCAAAATTGCCGGGGGACTCGCGCAGAAGCTCGGCAAGCGGCTCGCGCTGATGCACGTCGTCGACGCCTGGGCGAGCGGCGTGCCCGCCTTCTCGCAGACCACCCCGTCCCCGCTATGGGACGCATTCCCTGCGGTCGAAAGCTCCGCGAGATCGGTGGCGATGGAGCGCTTGTCCGAGATCGCGCAGTCTTTGCCGAAAGGCCTGGAGGTCACGAGCTCGGTCACGGTCGGTCCGGTCGCGGCGACGCTCGGGACCGAGGCGGCCGGCCTCGGAGCGATGTTGCTCGTGGTCGCCGTCGACGGGAATGCGGGTCGTGGACCCTTCGCAGGACTCTCGACCGCCGTCTCTTTGCTGGCGGGCTCGCCGATTCCGGTGCTCGCCGTCGACCCTGGCACGCATGCGCCGGAGGTCGGCACGGGCATGCGAATCCTCGTGGCCGACGACCTGACCGACCAAGCGATTACGGCAGTAGAGTACGCGGCCGCGCTTGCGGACGGGCTCGGGCAAGCCTGGGTGCATCACGTCCACGTCAGCGCCTTCAACCAGGAAACGCTCGCGGTCGCGCTCAAGAACGTCGCCGCCTCCGCGCACGTCGCCTTGGACGGCGACGAATCGCGCGCCGTCTTCGACGCCGTGCACCGCGAGCAGATCGCGAAGCTCGAGGCCCGGTTCAGCGACGACCGCGAGTACATCGAGGCCGGCGGCGGCCGCTACACCAGCGAGGTGACCGCCGGCGGCGTGCGCCCGGAGCTCACGAACGTCGTGACGAGCCTCGCGCCGGACGTCATCGTCTTCGGACGCCACCGGGCGCTGCACCACCAGCCGTTTGCGTTCGGGCGGTTGCCGATACGCTCGATGCTCGCTTTCAAGCGGCCGGTCCTGGTAGTGCCGAGCTTATGAGGGGCTCATACGCCCGCCTTCCGGTTCCGGCTAACGGATTCGAACGGCGGGCGTATAAGGGCTCACGGCACCGATTCAATCACGAACATCTGATTCAACGCCTTGCCGTTCAGGCTGCGCACGTGCAGCAAGTGACGGCCGGGCGCCAATTCAGCCGGGAGGTCGAAGTCTTGCGTAAAGGGCGTCTCGCCGCTGACGCAATCTTCGCCCTCGGCCATCTCGGCGATCGGGAGCACTTCCACGGTCTTGCCCGAGTCGATGACGCGAACCTCTTTGAGACGCATACAAGAGCTCACGAAACGGCCCTCGAGCGTGCCCCGGCGTGTCGCCCCGTCACCGCCAGAGATGGTGATGCTCTCGATCGGAGCGTAGAGGTATTCATCGGGGCCGGCGGAGCTCGCTTCGGCGACGACGAGTTTCTCCGGCGCCGCGCCGCGGGCCGCCACGGTGAATTCACCGTAGGGCAGCTGGCCGAGGTCGACCTCGAGCGAGAACGGGACGGCGATCTCGAGGCAGCTCGCGCGGAATTTCCGCGCCCACTGCTTAATGGTCACGGTCTTGGTCGCGTCGTCGTAGGTCGACTCGGTCTTCGAGATGCGGTAGCAGGTGTTGGGCAAGGTGCCCTCGACCATCAGCTGAACCTCGTCGTTGTCGTCGAAGCCGTTCGGGACGTAAACGCTCTTGACGTCCACGAGGACCGGCATTCCGCGGGGCTCCATATCGGCGAGGGCGGGAATCGCGACCGCGGCGATTCCAAGAGCGGAGAGCGAGATGAGCTTGAGCATCGACCAGGTTCCTCCAGAAGTTTGGTACGACTGCCAAAGAGCAACTTTCGCGCCATCGTCTCGCGCGCCCCTCAACGCCTCGTCGCGCACTTTCCTGCGCCAACCGCCGCACTCACGTCGAAAGCCCAGGTGTAGCGGCCCGGAAGAGACGCGTCATCCCACGCGACCTTGAAGTAGCCGCCCTCGCCCCAGCCGTCGCCCCAGCTGTTGCGGGCGATCCAAGCGGCGTCGGCGTCGCTCCAGCCGACGAGGACGACGGCGTGCGCGCCGAGCTGATCGCCGGCGACGTGGCGGTAGACGCCGCCGCCGTAGTGCGCCAGGTCCTCGTACAGAATCATATTGGAGACGACCGGACCGCGCAAAAGCGCTTGCTTGATCGCGTCGACGTCGATGATGCCGGAGGTCGGACGCTCGGCAACGATGCCCTCGACGAGACGTGAGGAGACGTCCTCGCAGGCCTCGGCGCATGGCGCGTCTTCTTCCCGATAGGGCATGCAGGCGGTATCGGGGACGCCGGAACGAGTCAAGAAGTCGACGGCGGCCGAAAGGCGCAAGCCTTGGCGGCAGGAGCCGCCGCCGCACGAGAAGAGAAACTGCCGCGACAAGTCGAACGGCTCCTGAGGCGCGTTGCATGCAATGCCGAGCCGAGCCTCGAGCGTCGAAAGTACGGCAAAGGCCACGCAGCTGCCGCAGCTTCCTTGGGCCGTCGTCGCCGGCGGCATGAAGGAGGCCCCCTCGGCGTTGCGCCAATCTAGGCTCGCGGGGAGCGCGGGTCGCGCCACAGGAGCACCCGGATTGCGGCGTGCGAGGCGCCGAGGACCTACGAGTCGGCTGTCCGCGGCGCCGCCATCGTCGGCGGCCAAGGGCGGGAGATCGTCCACTTCGGGAATCAGCCCAGTCCAGCGCTCGAAGGCTGCCGGGTCGAACGAGCTCGTCGCGGCTGGCTGCCACGAGGCGCCTTGCTCCAAGAGCGCATTGCGCAGCGTTTGCATCGTGAGCGGCTCGGCGCTCACCGCCGTCGCGGTCGCGCCGAGCCCTAAAATCAAGAGCCATGGGAACGGAGTCAGGGGAGTCAGGTTCGTCATAGTCTCGCAATCTCAGCGACGGGTCGGAAGCTCGGCCGTGAACACGCGGTTGACGCTACCACCGTGCATCGCCCGTACGTGAGCGAGAAAGCGCCCCGGCGGCACGTTCGGCAGAATGACCGAGACGCCTTTGAACGGGAACTTCTCGTTACGGCAGTCGGCACGGTCCGCGATCTTCACGATCGGGAGGATCTCGAAGACCTCGGCGTTCGCGTTGATCACCTCCGTCCGGTCCCAGCCCATGCAGGTGTTGGTGTACATTCCCTCGAGAACGACGCGCATCGTGCCGTCGGGATGACGTTCGATGGTCGCGTTGTCGATGGCGGCATACAGCTCGTTATCGGGGCCGCCGCTCGCGGCTTCGGCGACGGGGAGCTCACGGGTGATAGCGCCGTCCCAGGTCTTCACCCGGAAGCGGCCCATCGGCATCTTGCCGAGATTGAAGACGTAAGTGTAGGGCACCGGCAGCATCAGGCACAGCGCATCCGAGCGACGCGCCTTTGGGAAGAGGGTCACCGATCCGGTCGCGACGTCGACCTCGAAGGTTCCGGGGACGATGTGATAGCAGGTGTCTGGAAACACGCCGTCCACCACGACCTCAACGTCGTCATTGTCGTCGAACCCAGTCGGTACGAAGACGCGCTCGGCGGCGACGGCGACGATCTCGTCGGCGACGAGGGCGGTGGAGAATCCGGTCGAAGCCAGCATCAGGGTCAGCAGCCGCGCAGCAATCATGAGAGTTCCTCTCGGTTCGAATGGGGACGTGAGTCGAGACTTCGCGATCTGCCAAGCAAATCACGTGCCGTTTGCGGAAAGCGTTCTTTGCGCGAGATCGCGCAAGGTGTCGTGGAACGCTTCTGGCAACCCTTCGACTGTCCACACAAAGAGGAGCCGGAAGATGAAAGCCACCAGCATCATGACCCGTAACGTCATCTGCATCTGTCCCGAAGACACCCTCGTCGACGCCTATGCGCTGATGACCGAATGGCAGGTACGCCATCTGCCGGTCCTCAGCGAGGGATTGCTTGTCGGGATCCTCTCGGACCGAGACGTTCTCTTGCACGCGCGACGCGGCAAGGACGCAGACGGCCTTGAGATCGAGGCGGTGACGGTCGCGGAGGCCATGACGGCGAAGCCGATGACGCGAGACACCGGCGCGACCCTGGCGGAGATCGGCGCCTTGATGCTCGAGATGAAGATCGACTCGATCCCGATCGTCGACCACAAGCACGGCCTCGTCGGCCTCGTCACCTCGTCGGATCTGATCGAGTGCCTGTGCAGCAACGAGCGGGCGGCGATGACGAAGCCGATTCCCTTTCACTATGCTGTGATCACGGCCGCTCGTCCGGGAGCGACCGCGATCTGAGCCCCGGCGTGCGCCGGGCCGCTGCCTTATGCGTCCCGGCGCACCGGAAACGGCATCGGCGCGTAGAGCTGCTCGTGCGGCGGTACGACGAGGACCGCGCGCCGAGCTCCGAGCATCGCGCGCAAACCGACTCTGCCGATCAGGTACGGCCGCGCCTTCATGGCCTGGTGACGTCCGAATACGACGAGGTCGGGCGGGTTCGCCTCGATCTCTTGCTGCAGACCCTCGTTGACGTTCCCGGTGAGCACCTCGAGACCGATCGTAGCGCCGGCGGCCAACGCCGCCTGGCGCTGAGCGCCGCCGCGAGCCTTGAGCGCCGTCAGACGCGCGTCGTACTCCGCGCGCAAGAACGAATCCGGCGACGCGTCAGCGCCGCCAAGCGCGGGATGACGCTCTTTCAGATCGTGCCATGCTCCTTTCAACACTTCACGAAAATCGCCGTGCACATGCACCTGGCGAACGCGGCTGCGCCCTAGGCAGGTGGCCAGCTCGAACACCTTTCGCGCCGCTTCCTCCGTCCCCGCCTGCAGGTCGTCGGCAAACAGGATCGAGAACGGCTTTACCGCGTCGAAACAGAGCGGGTGAGCGCGGCTGGTGACGAGCACGGGCAACGGCGCCTCCGCCATCAGGCGCAGGGCCACGGAAAAGCCCTTGGGCATCAGCGATCCATAGGTCTCGAGATTGGCGGCCGTCATGATGAAGTTCGCGGCGTGCGCGCGCGCATCGGCGACGACGGCGGGGGCTATGTCACCTGAAAGGATACCCCAGCTGGTCGGTACGTCCGACGGCAGGCTCGAGACGAGCGCCTGCATCTGTTCCTTGCGTTGATTCCGGGTCTCATCCTGGGCCTTCCTGAGGAAACTGCTCGAGACGCCGTACATTGGGCTATCGAGCACCCAAGTCTCGTCGAAGATGTTTTCGAGCACGGTCACGAGCCGAAGCTCGACGCCGGTTCGTCGCGCGAGCGCGAGCGCGCTGGCAACGAGCGCGGGCGTCTCATCGTCGAACGCCACGCAGACGACGGCGAGGCCTTTAGGGTTGAGCGAGGGGGAAGACATGGTGAGCTCCTTGCAATCTCGAGCTGGAATGGATCGAGTTCAGGTTTGCAAGCACGAGGCCAGGGCGGCCAGTGTCATTTCACGCAGGAGACGTGTCATAAGCCGCATTGCCACCATGCCGATCGAACAGGCGCTGGGTTTCGTCGAGTCGGGCTCTACGGTCGTCGCCTCGATGGCGGCTGCGGAGCCCCAGGCCTTCCTTAGCGCGATCGGCGCGCGCTGCCGCTCCCTGAGCGGGGTGCGGCTTCACTGTGCGAACCCCACGCGGGACTACCCATGTTTCGGCGACGCGGAGTTGGCCGGACGCCTCGAGATCCGCGTCATGTTCCTCACGGCGGCGATGCGCCGTCGCCAAGGACAGGATCGAGTGCACTACGTTCCCCAGCATCTGTCGCAATGGGTCCGCAACCTCCTGCTGCAGGACCCGGCGCCGATTTTTTGGGGGAGTTGTACGCCCCCCGACGAACGCGGTTTCGTCAGCCTCGGGCCGGGAGCGTGTTACGAGCCGGAGATCCTGCGCTGCGCCCGCGCCGTGATCCTCGAGATCAATCCCAACATGCCGGTGACCTTCGGCGCGACCCACGTTCCAATCGGCTTGGTGGACGCCTTCGTCGAGGCGCCGCACGCCTTGCCGACCGTCACCAGAGTCGAGCCGAGCGCAGAGGAGCATCAAATCGCCGGCCACGTCGCCGCCTTGATCAAAGACGGCAGCACGATCCAACTCGGGATCGGCGGCATTCCGAACGCGCTCGGGCGCGCGCTCTCGGCCAAGCGCGACCTCGGCGTGCACACCGAGATGATCAACGACACGATCATGGAGCTCTGCCTCCAAGGCGTCGTAACCGGCCGACGCAAAACGCTCTGGCCGGGAAAGGTCGTCGGCTCGTTCGCCTATGGCTCGGCCGCGCTCTACGAATTCCTGCACGCCAACCCGATCGTCGAGCTCCAGCCATCCTCGGTCGTAAACGATCCCTACCGTATCGGCCGCAACTACGCGATGGTGTCGGTGAACACGGCGGTCGAAGTCGATCTGACCGGGCAAGTATGCTCCGAGTCGATCGGTCACGACGAGCTGAGCGGCGTGGGCGGGGCGGCCGAGACGCACATCGGCGCCCAGCGCTCGACGGGAGGCCGCGGCATCGTCGCGCTCCGCAGCTCCACACGCGACGGCACGTCGAAGATCGTCTTCGAGCTCAAGCCCGGCGCCAAAGTAAGCATCAGCCGCAACGACGTCGACACGATCGTGACCGAGCACGGCGTCGCGATGCTCGGCGGCAAGTCGGTCGAAGGGCGCGTGCGGGCCATGGTGGCGCTGGCGCCGGCGGACGCCAGGGAGCGCTTGCTGTGGCAAGCGCGGCAGGCAGCGTATCTCTAGCTCTCATCGCCGAGTGGGAGGGTGAAATGGAACGTCGCGCCCTCCCCCAAGGTCGAGTCGAACCAGATCGTCCCACCGTGCCGCTCGACCACCTTTTTCGCGATCGCGAGGCCGATGCCGGTCCCCGGATAATCGTCACGGCCGTTCAACCGTTGGAAGATCACGAAGACCTTCTCGGCGTAGGCCGCCTCGATGCCCATCCCTTTGTCGGCGACCGAGACGCGAAGCTCGCCTTCCACGATCTCCGCGCTGATCGAGATCTGCGGCTGAACGCCCGGGCGATGGAACTTCAGCGCGTTGCCGACGAGGTTTTGAAGGACTTGCACAATCTGCCTCTCGTCGCCGTAGGCGCGCGCGGGCATCGCGTCGACTCTCACGTTGGCGCCAGATCGCTCAATCATCGCGCCGAGGTTGCGTAGCGCCATGGCGACCGCGGCCGCTGGATCGAAGGTTGCGAAAGCCTGGGACCGCGTCCCCACTCTGGCGTAACTCAAAAGATCGCGGATCAAGTCCTGCATGCGTTTGACGCCGTCCACCGCGAACGCGACGTACTCCTTCGACGCGGCGTCCAGTGTTTCCTTGTTTCGGCTCGCCAAAAGCTGCACGTAACCCGAGACCATCCGGAGCGGTTCCTGCAGGTCATGCGACGCCACAAACGCGAAGTTCTCGAGCTCCTCGTTCGAGCGCCGGAGCTCTTCGTTGAACCGTCGAATCTCCCGATCGACGCGCCGCGGCTCGCTCGTGTCCCGAACGATCGCGATCGCCGCGGGACGCTGTCCCTCCCGCGCGAATGAATTGAGGCAGATCTCGACAGGGATCCAAGAGCCGTCCTTGCGCTCGGCGACGAGCTCCAGGCCGACGCCCATCGGTCGCGAGGTCATGTTGGCGAAGAAACCCTCACGAAGACCCGCGTGCTGCGCGCGAACGTAGCGAGGAACGAGCATCTCGAGCGGCTGGCCGACGAGCTCGTCGACGCGGAAGCCGAACAGCTTCTCGCACTGCGGATTCGCCAAGCTGATTAGACCATCGCACTCGACGATCAGGATCCCGTCCGGCGACGCTTCAAGCAGGCTGCGAAACATGGCGTCTTCGCTCAAAGCGCGTGTCTTTCCGAAGGTGCGAACAGCTCGAGAACGAGCGCAGCGCTCTTGTAGCGCAGCGCCGAGAGGGTGATGCTCACGGCGCCGACGGTCAAACCGAGAGCGTGAGCCGCCCGGTCGACGCCGTGCTGTTCGAAGGCCAGCGCACGACTAGACGCATCGTAGGTCGGCAGGTCGGCATGGTCCATCAACGCGAAACTCGTCGCATCGGCCAGGATGATGATCCGTAAAAGATGGAGAGTGCGCGCGTCGATCCCCTCCGGGACGACCGCATCGCCGTGATGGCGGCCGATCGCCGTCGCGAGGCGGGCAGGCAAGCCCCAAAGAGCGCAGGCGACCGAGCCGATCTCGGCGTGATCGATGCCGAAAACGGAAGCCTCGGACCGCGTCAGCTCGTCCGCCGTCTCGCCGCGTTTCGCCTCGACGAACTGGAACCGCGCCGGATCTTCCGCGAGCTCGATGAAGCGGCCGGCGTCGTGCAGAAGGCCGCAAAGGTAGGCTTCGTCTCCCTGAACCCCGAAAGCCGAAAGCGAATTGGCGAAGTACTTGGCCGCGATCGCGACCTGGATAGAATGGAGCCACAGGCTTTGCGCCGCGACGGGCAAGTCCGACCCGGACGCGTCGGTGATCGTGCGTAGGTCCTCGACGATGGCGTCCGCACCGACGCGCGCCATCAGGTGAGGCAAGGTGATCACCCGGGTCGAAGGCAACAGGCGTCGACGCGCGAGGAAGAGGATGCGCAAGGCTAAAGTTGGATCGATGCCGCCCAGACGCTCGACACGCTCGACGACCGTCGGGTCGTGAGCCTCCCGTAGCGCCTCGAGCTCGCGCGCGACGACCGGCAACACCGGCAAGTGCCGCGCGAAGCTCGCGAGCTTAGCGCGCAGGGGGGCGCCTACGATTTTCCGTCCCTCCGGCACGTTCGGCTTGTTAACCATGACTTGCGACGTCTCCTCGGCGGTGAAAGCATCCTCGAACCTTCGCCTCAGCTGCCATTGCCGCGTTCCGCCCCGCTTACCGTGTTCTTCGCGGTGGCCTTTCCGCCGGCAGCGACGACGGCTCGCGCCAGCTCCTCGCGGGAGACGGGCTTGCTCAGCACCTGGCGGAAACCGGCTTCGCGGCAAACCGTCTCCACGACGCCATTGCGGTGCGCCGTCAGCGCGAGCAGTGGCAGCACCGAGCCGCTTCGGCGCAAAGTGCGTGCTGCCTCTAGACCACCCATGCCCGGCATCTCGAGGTCGAGAACGGCCGCATCGAAGCGCTCCGAGAGCGCCATCTCGACGCCACGGCGCCCATCGCCGGCGCTCTCGACGACCGCACCGTCTGCCTCCAGCATCTTGCGGGACACGAGGCAGGCGTCATGCGAGTCATCGATCAGAAGGACGCGCAGACCGGCAAGTGAGCCGGCGACGGACAAGACCGGCGCCGAGGTCGCGAGCGTGAACCGAAAGACCGAGCCGCGGCCGGGGGCGCTGGAGACCAGCTCGAGCTCGCCGCCGAGCCCCTCGGCGAGACGACGGGCGAGGCTCAATCCGAGCCCGGTTCCGCCTTGGCCGCCACCGCCGACCTGGGAAAATGGCAGAAAAAGCCGGTCATGAGCGGCCGCGGCGATTCCGCAGCCGTCGTCCGCGACGGTTACGACCAAGGCGGACGCCCTTCGATCGACGGCCACGTTCATGCGGACGTGACCGCCCGCATCGGTAAACTTCAGCGCATTGCTGAGAAGATTGTCGAGCACCTGCCGTACGCGCTGCCGGTCGCTTTCGAGCGTCGGCGGCAGATCGGTGGCAAAGCACGACGTCAAGGCGACGCCTTTCGACCTGAATGCCGGCTGCGCGACGTCGATCGCCGCCTCGAACAAGGGCACCAGCGCCTCCTCGCGCCAAACGAAGCCGAATTTCGCGGCGTCGAGCTTCGCCAGATCAAGGAGGTCGTCGATCAAAGCCTTGAGATGGAGGCCGCCGCTGCGAATGACGCGAAGGAGCTCGGTCACCTCGGCATCTTGGTGCCCCGATTGCTCCGAGGCGAGCTCGGTCGCCATGATGACCAAGCCCAGAGGCGAGCGGATCTCGTGGGCGAGCGTCGACAGGAACTCGCCGCGCTCGTCCAACGCCGCATCGAGTCGTCGCTGCATTTTGAAGCGTCCCATGGCGCTGTAGATGGCGCGCGACACCCAAAATGCGTCCAAGCGGTGCTTGTGGAAATAGTCCTGAGCCCCGCGAGCCACAGCCGCGCCGGCGATCGCCTCGCCACCGATTGACGTCATGATGATGACCGGGAGCTGGCGCGCATGGTGCTCCAGCCGCTCGAAGGTGGCAAAGCCGTTGGAGTCCGGGAGATTCAAGTCGAGCAGCACGACGTCGGGTCGATCGGCCTCGAGGCGCCGCAGGCCTTGGGTCAAGGTCGATTCGACGGCGACGTCGAACTTCGCGCACGACTCGTCACACGCAAGAGCCGCGCGCAGGAGCGCCGCGTCGCTGGCGGAGTCCTCGATGTACAGAACCCGAATGCTTCCATCCATTCGCGCGATGGAAGACATCGCACCGAGTCGAGTGGACATGGTTTCTCCGGCGAGTGAATCAAAGATGAGGAGCTCATCTCGCTGCAAGTGCGAGGCCAAGCCGTCGGTGCGTGAAATCACGCGAAACGCCCCGGCACCAAACTTGCGTGGACGTGCGCTAACCTTGGAGGACGACCATGCGACGCGCCCTTTCCCTCGCGACCCTATTGATGCCGTTCCTGCTGGCATCGTGCGGCGAGACTTCTGGGAGGATCAAGGAAAGCCCGTTCTCGGGGCGCGCCGGAGCTGGCGACGGCTTCGTCGACGTGCCGGTCACGGCGCACTGCGCCGTCGTCACCGAGGCCGGGAGCGCCAGCCCGGAGAATATGCGTCTGTTCCGGCACGCCGCGCCGGACGGGAGCCTGACGTTGTCGGTTCAGAAGCTGCCGATGACGTGTGCCCGTGTCGTCAAGCTGAGGGCCTCGTGGACCCAGGCGCGCGACACGTTGACGCTCGCAGTCCATGGCGAGAAATACGCACACTGCCTCTGCACGTTCGAGCTCGAGCCGTTTTCCCTCGGCGTTCCCGAGGCGGACCGCGCGACGCTCGACGAGCATCGCTTGGTCGTGGAGCGCGGCGACGCCGCGACGGCCGAGCCGCTCCGCGCGACGAGGATCGGCGAAGTGCCTTACCTCTGATTGGACCCAAGTCACCCGCCCTTTGAACCTAGGAGCTCCCCACCATGACGCAAGAACCCATCCCCGTCGCGCGCTTCATGTCGACCTCCGCTCACGGCATCGAGCCTAACGAGACTCTGGCAGTGGCGCGACAGCGTATGCAGGACCACAAATTTAGACACTTGCCCGTGCGCTCGGGAGGTCGCGTCGTCGGCATGCTTTCGGAGCGGGATCTCTACGTTCTCGCGCTCTTTCCTGAGATCGACTTCAAGAAGGCGAAGGTCAACTTCGCGATGACCCCGGAGCCTTACAAGGTATCGCCGGAGACCGCAGTCGCCCATGTTGCCACGGAGATGGCGGCGCGCCGCATCGGCTCGGCTTTGGTCGTGGACGATGAAGATCACCTGCTCGGCATTTTCACGGACACGGACGCGCTCGTGGCGCTGGGAAAGGTACTGTCATGAGATCGACTCTTCGTATGGCGGCGCTGGGCTTCGCGATCCTGGTGCCGGCTGCGGCCGGGCTGGAAGCCGCGGACAAGACGACCACGACCCAAGCATTGATGCGCCGCAAGCTCGAGAACATTCACGGCGTCCTCGACGGGCTCGCGCTAGCGGACTTCCCGAAGATGAAAGCGAACGCTGCCGCGCTGAAGGACCTCAGCCGGGCGACCGAGTGGTACAGGGCGGAATCGCCGGAGTTCCTGATCCGGGCGCAAAGCTTCCAGGAATCCGCCGGCTACCTCGTCGAACAGGCGGATGCCAAGAACCTCGACGGCGTCGCGATGGGCTACATCCGAGTCGTCATGGACTGCATGAAATGCCACTCGACGCTTCGCGATCTCGGGGCTGCGGCGACGCCAAAGAAACTTTGAATATCCCAGAAGCTCGGAGGAGCGGAAGCGCTGAGGAGACTTTTACCCGCGCCAGGGGCGACGGAAGAGCTCTTCGGCGTTCTCCGTCCCTCTGCTCTTCCGCGATCGTCCGATCGTCATGGACTAGATGCACGAACCACCACTCAGCCAGGGGTGGCCCTAGGCGGGTTCGTCATCCAGCAAGACTCGGTGCGCGGGCGTTTTCATGTCGTCGAGCTGCCCGCTTCGGGCAGCCCACCGGAACGCAAGCGCCGCGCCGCCGGCGAAGGCGACGGCAAGGGGCACGATGACGTACAGAACTTCCATTTCGAGCTGCCTCCGCGAAGCATTGCGACCAGGATCACCGTCAAGGACGAGAGCGGCATGATGAGCGCAGCGACGATGGGATGCACTAAGCCGCCGAGCGCAAGACCGACGGCGACGACGTTGTAGACGACACTCACGGCCAAGACGATTCTCAAGGACGTGAGCGTGTGCACGGCAAAGCTGCGAAGGTCCTCCACCGGGCCGAGCCCGGGACTCAAGCTGAAAGCGTCGGCCGCGCCGATCGCGACGTCGACCCCGCCGCGGACGGCCACGCCGACGGTCGCCGTCGCCAATGCGGCGGCGTCGTTGGCACCGTCGCCGACCATCAGGACGCGCTTTCCTGCGGCCTCCAGCTCTTTCACCCGCAGCGCCTTGGCCTCGGGCGAAAGGCCCGAAAAGACGTCCGACGCGGGAATTCCGACGCGATCGGCGGCTTGTACGACTGCAGCGTGAGCGTCCCCGCTCATCACGAGGACCGACAAACCCACGGCGCGCCAACGCGCGACCACCTCGGCGGCGGCGGCACTCGGGGGATCGGACAACGAAAACGCGACGACGCTGGGCGCCGCGCCGAGAACCCAGCAAGCAGCTACTTGCGGGCCATCCGCGACGCTCGCGCCCACCGCTGCGTCCAACTCCGCGCGCATTCCTTCGGGGACGAAGGCGCGAAGCCAGGCGACGGAGCCGAGCCGCAACTCGCACGGCGCGCCATCGATGAGCACCGCCGCGTGGATGCCGAGCCCCGGAAGCTCTCGGTGCGACAGGATCTCGACCGACGCGTCGGAGCGCTTGGAAAGCGCCAAGCTCGCGGCCACCGCCTTCGCGACCGGGTGAAGACTGAGCGACGCGACCACGTAAACGGCCTCGGCCACGCTCGGATCGAGTGAAGTCCCGAAGCGATGCACCACGTTCATCGCGCCCGTCGTCAGCGTGCCCGTCTTGTCGATCACGACGGTATCGATCCGAGGAAGACGCTCTAGCACGTCGGCGGATTTGACGATCACGCCGTGCTGCCAGCTCCGCTTGAGCGCGAACGAGGACACGAGAGGGGTCGCTAGCGCAAGAGCGCACGGGCAGCTTACGATCAGGGTCGCGCATACGACTTCTACGATGCGCGAGGGGTCGAGATGCCACCAGATGAGCCCCGCAGCGACCGCCGCGAGAAAGATGCCCGCGATGAACCAACGCAGGATGGCCTCAGCCAAGGTCTCGAAAGACGCCTTGCTCGCGCGCGCCTCCGCGATGAGACGGCCGACCTGAGCGAGGCGGCAATCCTCTCCCGCTGCCGTCACGATCATAGCGAACGCGCCGGAGAGATTGTAGGTGCCGGCCGTAACGAGGTCGCCCGTCCGCTTCAGAACCGGCGCTTGCTCCCCGGTCAGAGCTGCTTCGCTGACTTCGGTCTCGCCGAAGTCAACGCGTCCGTCCGCGGGAATACGCTCCCCGACTCTCACCTCGATCCGGTCGCCGACGCGCAGGGATTCTGCCGAGGTCGGGATCAACGCCAAGGTCGAGCCCGCGAGGTCGCGTGCGCGCTTCGCCATCCCCTCGGCCAAGTGTCGTCCGGTCAAGAGGAACGCGATCAGCCCCGTCACGCTGTCGAAATAGACGCGAGTGCCGCCGCTCGCCAGGTTGGCGACGCTGACGCCGAAGGCGAGGAGCAAGGCGGCGGCGATCGGGAGATCGATGTGCAAAACGCCGGCTCGAAGGGAGCGCCAAGCGTTCGCGAAGAACGAGCGGCCCGCCGTCGGGAGGGCCGCGGCGGACACGAGGAGCGCGAATAGCGCCAGGAATCGCGCCATTGGCGGCGACATGCCCCAGAGGTCGCCGAAGTATAGCGCCGTCGCGAACAACATGACGTTGCCGAAGGCCGCCCACGCAAGGCCGAGGTCGGAGAGCCGGCGCCTCTCGGCCGCGTCCTGGAACTTGGCATCGGTCGAAAACCGCGGCGGCAGGGCGCGGTACCCGAGTCGACTCATGCGCTCGAGCAGCTGCGGGACGAGCTGCGGCGCCTCGCCGCGCGCTCCGATCAAAACCAGACGCTTAGCCAAATCGACGTCGATCGAGTCGACGCCTTGCACGTCCCGCAGCGCCTTTTGCATGAGCCAAAGACAAGCCGCGCAACTCAACGACGGCACGTAGAACGCGTAAGAATCGGCGCGAGCCCCCCAACGAAAGGCCGCGGTCAAATCCTCATCGCGGGCGGAGCGCTCCGTCACGACGTCGAGCTGGCTCGGCGCATGCTGTTGCTGCCGCTCTAGAACCTGATAGTATTCGTCGAGCTTCGCGGTGCGCAGGTAGGCGTGCACCTCGCGGCAACCGTGGCAACAGAACCCCCCCCCTCGCCCGCCGGCGTCTCGGCCGCAATGAAGGCAATTGGTGGAGACCGTGGGCGCAGAAGCATTGACCGTCGGGGCCGTCGCGCTGTTCGGGCTCATGGGCTCTCTCCACTGCGCGGCCATGTGCGGGCCTCTGGCGTCGAGCGCGTGCCGCGTGCGTGGAGATCCAGCGGCCGGACCGTTCGGCTGGCGCGAAGCCGCGCAGTATCACGGCACGCGCGCGGCTTCGTACGCGTTGCTGGGAATGGTCGTAGGCCTCGTCTCAGCCGCGACGCTTCGACCGGTGATTGAAGCTTTCGGCATGCGCCTCGGCGTGGCGTTGGGCGTCGTAATGCTGGCGTATGCCTTGGTCGAGCTCGCCCGAGCGATTGGCGCACGGCGGGACAGCCGGGCGTTCGTGAGCCTCTTTCAACGCCGACCGCATGGGGAGTCGACCAGCTGGAGCGGGGGCGCGACCCTCTTTCGCCACGCGCAAAGGCTGCGCGCGCCGCGGGCGATCGGCCTCGGAATTGCGACGGCGCTCTTGCCCTGCGCCTTTCTTTACGCGGCGTTGGCACAGGCGGCCCTCATCGCGCACCCGGTTTGGAGCGGCGCGGCGATGCTCGCCTTCGCCGTGGCGACGTCGCCGGCTCTTTGGGCAGGCAGCGGGCTCAGCGCTTGGCTCGAGCGTCGCTTCCCGCGGGCAGCGCCGATCCTCTTCGCCATCTTGCTGGTCCTCACGTCGATCTCCATCCTTTGGCGGGCATTGCACGGCGGCGAGCACGACCATTCGCACCATCATTCCTAAGGCGAGCCGCCTTTGCCGGGGCCGAGGAGGCGGCGCTCGATCAGCCGCTTCTCGCCGGTGCTTCTCGCGACAACCGATACGGCGTAAGTGCCGCCCGCCAGCGTCGCGGGCGCGGAAACCAGGACGGGAATACCCGTTTCTTCGCCCACGGGGACGGGTCCCAAAGTGGGCGGCGATTCCAGACGCACGCTCGCGTCGGCGTCGCTTTCGAGCCGCACGTCGTACGTTTCCGGCACGGCCCCTTGATTTCCGACCTTGAGGGTCGAAAGATTCTTGATCCGCTCGCCGTCGATGAAGAAGGGTACGCCACTCTGCGTCGAAAGGAGCTGCGCGTGAAACGGGTCCCGGTCGACGAACTGCCAAACGCCGAAGGAGGCGAGCGCGACCCAAAGCGACGCCAAGACGAGCGAGCGCGGCCGCATGAGCTTCGGCCGCGACTTCGGCGGCGACGCGCCGAACATGGCGACCGCATCGTATCGGATCAGACCTTTCGGCTTCTTCAGCGTCGTCATGACCGAGTCGCAGGCATCGATGCAACGCGTGCAGCCGATGCACTCGAGCTGGCTTTCGCCCTGACGGATGTCGATCCCGGAAGGACAGACGCGGACGCAGCGGTCGCAGTCGATGCAGTCGCCGGCGCTCGATCGATCTTTGCCGCGCCGCCGCGGCTCGCCGCGTTGCGCGTCGTAGCCGATCGTACGTGTAGCACGGTCTTGCATGACGCTCTGGAGCCTGCCGTACGGGCAAACGATGTGGCAAAACTGCTCGCGCCAGTAGGCACCGTCGAACCAGGCCAGGCCGGTCAGAAGCGCCATCGCCGTCGTCGCGCCCGAGCTTTCGCCGGAGAGGATGAGCTCGGGACCCGTGAACCATGCAACGAGCGTGAACGCGAAGGCGGCGCAAACGAGAAGGTACGCCGCCTGCTTCCCGGATTTGCGGGCGATCCGGCCCAACGTCAAAGGCTTTCCGACCTGAGTGAGCCGCTTCGCAGCCGAGCCTTCGAAGAAGGTCTCGATCCGGCCCAGGATCTGCTCGATGAAGACGGTCTGCGGGCAGGCGTAGCCACACCAGATCCGCCCGAAATTCGCGCTGGCATTAAACAAGGTCAGCACCAGGAGAAGCGCCAGCAGGCCGAAATGATGGAACTCGTAGATCATGACGTGCCGTCCAAAAAGGACGAACGAAGGCGAGAGAAAGCTCAGACGCATGAAGGGGCGCCCGTCCACTTGGAGCCAGGGCGACAAGAACAAGAGGGCGACGAGGAGCGCCGCCACGACGTTGCGCAGCCGAGCGAAACGCCCTTTCACCGTGGCTGCATGGATCCAGACGCGGGCGCCGCCGCGCCGGATCGTGCGCGGCTGATCGGCAAGCTCGGGCGACGGCGCCTCGCGGCTCACGGCACAGCCCCGGCCTCGCCCTGCGGCGCCTTTGGATTCGCCGGCGCGGTCCGCTGGATCGTGCCGAGGAACGCCACAATCGCGCGGACCTTCTCGGCGCCGAGGATCTCGCCCCATGCCGGCATGCCTTTCTCGAGGACCCCGACCGAGACCGTTTGCTCGACGGCCGCAAACGTCGCCCCGTGCAGCCAAAAGTCGTCCGTGAGATTCGGGCCGACGAGACCTTGTCCGTCGGGACCGTGGCAGGCCGCGCACATGGCGCCGTAGGTCTCCTTTCCCGAGGCGACAATCGCGGAATCGCGCGTCGCGGCCGCATAGTCGAAGGCGGCGGCGGTGCCGGCCGGGCGTACTGCGGCAGCCGCCGTTTTTGCGGATTTTCTGGCGTCGAGCTCCTGCTCGAGCTCCTCGGCTAGGGTCGGGCTCGGCAAAACATGGAACCAGGCCATGTAGCCGACGCCGAAGAAGATGGTGAGGAAGAAGAGCGCGACCCACCACCGGGGAAGGTCGTTATCCAGCTCCTGGATCCCGTCGAAGCTATGGTCGCGAAGCTTGCTCATCGGCGCCCTCCCTCGTCGCGCTCGAGCGGCAGCATCGCCATCTGCGCGCAGGTCTCGCCCGAAACGAGAAGGAGCACGACGACGAGAGCAAGGATGAAGACGGACGCGCAAACCGCGAAAGAAACCGTCGGAAAGAGGAGCGCCGAAGGGTCGGTCGCGGCCCAGGCCTGAAAAAGCTCGTCTCGGGTCGTGGTCACGGCGATACCCCCGCCTTCTTGAAATCTGCGCCCAAGCGCTGCAGGTAGGCAATCATGGCGATCATCTCGCTACCGGCGTCGACGACCTCGCCTTGTGCCGCGAGCCTGTCGGCGATCCCTTTTGCCTGCGACGCGAGGTGCTGCGACGCCCCGGCGACGTCCGCGTCGGTGTACGGCACACCGATGGCGCGTAAACCCTCCAGCTTGGCGCGAAGATCCGCGATCGAAAGACGGTCGCGCGCGAGCCAGGCGTACGGCGGCATCACTGAGCCGGGAGAGGTCGACTGCGGCTCGAGCATATGCTTCCAGTGCCACTGGTCATTGTATTTTCCGCCGATGCGCGCCAGGTCTGGGCCGGTGCGCTTCGAGCCCCAGAGGTGCGGCGTGTCGAAGGCACCCTCCGCGGCACGCGAGGGCGGCCCGTAGCGCATGACCTCGCCGGCGATCGGGCGAACCTGCTGCGTGTGACAGCCGTTGCAGCCTTCGCGAATGTAGAGGTCCCGACCCTCGAGCTCCAGCGGAGTGTAGGGGTAGATTGCGGCATCCCGAAGCCCTTCGGGCATCGCGCGCAGCA
This sequence comes from Pseudomonadota bacterium, assembly GCA_031416315.1. Classification (GTDB taxonomy): domain Bacteria; phylum Bdellovibrionota_B; class Oligoflexia; order Oligoflexales; family CAIYRB01; genus JANOTL01. The sequence goes on along the minus strand of JANOTL010000094.1, from coordinate 23,740 downwards.
TCGGCACGATCTGGAAGAGCCCGCCGATCGCAACGGCGACGAGCGAAAGAACCGCGAGTACGAAGCCTCGGTGCTCGACCAGCACCTGAATGCGGCCGAGCGCCTTCGTTCCAGCTGGATAGACGACTGGGACGGCATCTCCCCGGCGCCCGCTCGGCACCGACACGAGTTCGTCGACGACGCCGGCCGGCACGTTTCTCACCGTCTTCCATAGGTTGAAGACCATCAGCAGCAACCCGGAGAGGTAGAGCGTGCCGCCGATCGCGCGAATGACGTGCAGCGGGCGGATCGACGTGACGATCTCCAGGTAGTTCGGATGCGCCAGGGCCCCGGCGGCATTGACTCCGTTCGACATCAGTCCCTGCGTCACGCCGGAAACCCAGAGTGCCACGACGTAGAGCGCGATGCCGACGGTCGCCATCCAGAAGTGGGTCGTCGCCAGGCGTTGGCTGAAGAGCTTGGTCTTGTAGAGCCGGGGAACGAGATAGTAGGTCATGCCGAAGATCAGCAGGCCGTTCCAACCGAGCGCGCCGGAATGCACGTGGCCGACCGTCCAGTCGGTGTTGTGGCTCAGCGCGTTCACGCTCTTGATGGAGAGGAGCGGGCCTTCAAACGTCGCCATCATGTAGAAGGTCGTCGCCGCCGCGAAGAACTTCGGGATCGGCTCGGTACGAACGCGGTCCCAACCGTTGCGCAAGGTCAGCACGAAGTTGATGGCGCCACCCCAGGAAGGGGCGAGCAGCATCACGCTGAAGACCATGCCCAGCGACTGAAGCCAGTCGGGGAGACTGGAGTATTGAAGGTGGTGCGGGCCGGCCCAGATGTAGATGAAAATGAGCGACCAGAAGTGGATGATCGAAAGCCGGTAGCTGTAGATCGGCTTGTCCACGGCCTTCGGGATGAAGTAGTAGGCGAGGCCGAGAAACGGCGTGGTCAGGAAAAAGGCCACCGCGTTGTGGCCGTACCACCATTGAACGAGGGCGTCTTGGACTCCCTTGAAGATCGGGTAGCTCTTGAACGCGGAGACCGGGATCTCGAGCGAGTTGACGACGTGGAGCATCGCGACCGCCAGGAACGTCGCGATATAGAACCAGATCGAGACGTAGAGCGTCGGCTCGCGGCGCTTGCGCACCGTCCAGAGCAGGTTCACCCCGAAGGTGATCCAGACGAGCGCGATCGCGATGTCGATCGGCCACTCGAGCTCTGCGTATTCCTTTGACGTCGTCAATCCGAGCGGCAAGGTGATCGCCGCCGCGACGATAATGAGCTGCCAGCCCCAAAAGTGGATGCGGGTCAACAAGTCGGACGCCAGTCGCGCCTTCAGTAGGCGTTGTGTCGAGTAATAGATTCCGGCGAAGATGGCGTTGCCGCAGAACGCGAAGATCACGGCATTGGTATGCAGCGGCCGAAGGCGCCCGTAGCTCAGCCACGGCAGGCCGAAGTTCGCTTCCGGCGTGAAAATCTGGATCGCGATCGTCACCCCGACGAGCATGCCGATCACGCCCCAGAAGATCGTCGCCCACAGAAAATTTTTGACGGACACGTCGTCGTAACGAATCTGCTCGACCACGAGAGCTCCTGGATGGATCGCAGGGAAGGCGTGCCGCGGGAAGCCTTTGCGAAGAGGTTGCCACAGGCAGGCCTGGATTTTATTCCATAAATTCAGCTTGTTATAGCCAATGGCCAGTTTCTACTGCAGCTCGAGATCCCGCTAGACGCGCGGATTGCCGCGCCAGGTGCTGAAAACCGTGCGTGATATGCCGCAGACGTACAGGCACGCGAATTGCTCACGTCGATCGTGTACAGCTCCACGATGGGATCAGCTTTTTGCCGCACCTAACTGCATTACCCGTCGCCGCCTTCCTTGCCTTCGGCGCGGCCGTCGGCATCGGGGTCTACACGTTCACCTTCGCGAAGGGCGCCTCTTACCTGACGAACGACCCGGCGGCGTGCGCCAATTGCCATGTCATGCGCGACTACTACGCAGCTTGGGAGAAGGGCAGTCACCATACGGGGGCCGTTTGCAACGACTGTCACACGCCCGCCAACGTCGTCGGCAAGTATGCGACGAAGGCGTTGAACGGCTTCAACCACTCGGTCGCCTTCACGTTCGGCACGTACGAGGACACACTGTCCGCGACCAGTCTCAACAAGAAGATCGCGGAAGCTTCGTGCCGGAAATGTCATCAACCGATCGTGAGCACCATCGAGGCGCATGCGCCCGGTCAAGAACAAACGCGCTGCGTCCGGTGCCACGGCGACGTCGGGCATCCACGCTGAGAGGGGTTCGACTTTGGTCATGAAAGCACAAAAGAAAACGTGGATCGGGTGGGCGGTGCTGACGCTCGTCGCAGCTGGAGCCGCCGCCGGCGCGGCCGCGCTCTTGGTGAATGTCTGGACTCGGCAGCAGGAGGGCCGCAGCCCTTACCTTCGCGTCGTCGAGCTGACGGAGGACACCGACGATCCGAGCATGTGGGGGAAGAATTTCCCGCAGCAATATGACGACTACAAAAAGACGGTCGATCAAGGACGCACGCTATTCGGAGGCAGCGAGGCGGTCCGCCGCACGCCGACGGCCAAAGACCCGCGCGCGACGGTGGCTCAGTCACGTCTCGACGAGGATCCGCGCCTCGCGCTGATGTGGGCGGGTTATGCCTTCGCCAAAGATTTTCGGGAAGAGCGCGGCCACGCCTACATGTTGGACGACCAGACTTACACGGAACGGCAGCACGTCGTGAAACAGCCGGGGACCTGCGTCCATTGCCACGCATCGGCCTGGAAGGCGTACCGACGTCTCGGTGACGGGGACGTTACGAAGGGCTTCGAGGCCATGAACAAGATGCCCTACGTCGAAGTGCGCAAAGAGGTGGAGCACCCCGTCGCCTGCGTCGACTGCCACGAGCCGAAGACGATGGAGCTGCGGATCACACGCCCTGCCTTCATGGAGGGCATGCGTCGGCTCAAGGCGAGCGAAGGTGTCGCCGACTACGACGTGAACAAGATGGCCACGCATCAGGAAAAGCGGGCGTTCGTCTGCGGGCAGTGCCACGTCGAGTACTACTTCAAGGGGGAAGAGAAGCGCCTCTACTTTCCTTGGGACAAGGGATTGGGCGTGGAGAAGATTCTTTCCTACTACGAAGAGGTCGGGCACAAGGACTGGGTTCATGCCGACACCGGTGCGCCGGCCCTGAAAGCCCAACATCCGGAGTTCGAAATGTGGAGCCAGGGCGTCCACGCGAAGTCGGGCGTGACGTGCGCCGATTGCCATATGCCTTACAAGCGGGTCGGCGCGGCGAAGGTCAGCGACCACCACGTTCAGAGTCCGATGTTGAACATCAATCGCGCCTGCCAGACGTGCCACAAACAGAGCGAAGGTGAGATCCTGGCACGCGTGGACCTGATTCAAAGCCGGACTGCGGCCTTGCGCGACACGGCGATGAACGCGCTCATGGCGCTGATCGACGATCTGAAGGCCGCGAACGGCGCGGGCCGCAGCGACGAGGCGTTCGTTACGGCACAAGGCGCCCAGCGGCGAGCTCAGTTCCTGCTCGACTTCGTCGAAGCGGAAAACTCTTCCGGCTTTCACGCGCCGCAGGAGGCCATGCGGATCCTGGGCCAGTCGATCGACGCTTCGCGACAGGGGCAGGTGGCCCTCTTGCGGGCCGCCAACTGAACTACGACCAGTTGGCGATCACCAAGGCAGCTCGATGCCGCGCCAGCTGAAGAATCGCCCCGTTTCGGCAGGCGTGAGCCGCGCCAGCACATCGAGGATGTGCTTGGCGGAAGCCTCCGGGCTCGCGACGCTCGCAGGCGAGCGCCGCGCGACGAATGGCGCGGAGAGGCGCGTCGCCGTCGTGCCTGGATGGATCGCGACGGTGATCGCCCGGCCGCGCAGCTCGAGCGCGACGTTACGCACGCCCATGTTCAGCCCGGCTTTCGCCATGCGGTAGCCGTACCAGCCGCCGCTGCGGTTGTCGCCGATGCTTCCGACTTGGGCAGAAAGGGCGGCGACGAGAGAACAGCCCTCGCGGCGCAGCCGGCCTTTCAAGTGCTTCATCGCCAAAAGAAACGAGACGGCGTTGACCCGATAAGCCGCCAAAATCTCGTCCTCGTGCACGTCGGACAGAGCCTTTTCAACCGTGAGCCCCGGGCCGTGCAAGCCCCCGACGGCATGCAACAAGACGTCGATGCGAGCCGGGATTTCCGGCGCGTGCGCCGTCCAAGCAGCCTCGTCGAACAGGTCAATGTTGCAGAAGCCGAGTCGCTCGTGCGCGAAGGAAGGCGGACTTCGTCCCAACCCCGTCGCCGTCGCGTTAGGAAAGCGGTCCAAAAGCTCTCGGCACAGCGCCGATCCCAAGCCGCCCGACGCGCCCGTCACCACGATCGCGAGCGGCGCTTCGGCATCGGCCAAGGGATTCGGGCTTACTGCAATCACTGGAGCTCAAGACCTCGGATCTGTGTCAGAATTCCCGCTCCTTCGTTTCTACCGTTGGAGACTTCGATGCACAAGCTCGGCCATGGATGAGCTCAAGCGTCTCAAGACGTCACGCTTGGAGCGCACGACGGCGGTTCTGCGCCTGACCACGGCCATCGGCGTGAAGACCGCCTTGCGCCTCGCGACCAAGCGATTCGGCGACGAAGGCTCGCGAGCTACGCGGTGGGATGCGTTCCTCCGCGAGCAGGCGGACTATCTCGCCGACGAGCTCGGCAAGCTCAAGGGCGGCATCATGAAGGCCGGTCAGATGCTCGCGGTCTACGGCGAGCATTTCTTCCCGCCCGAGGTGAACGTGCTGCTTCGGCGCCTCCATGCGGACACCGCACCCGTCGCGTTCGCCGTCGTTGACCAAGCGCTGCGCTCGGAGATCGGCCAGGAGCTGCGCTCCCAGCTCCAGGTCGAGCCGGAGCCGTTCGCCGCCGCCTCGATCGGCCAAGTGCACCGCGCGAGGTGGAGCAAGGAACCGAAGGAGCTTGCGCTCAAGATCCAGTACCCAGGCGTCGCCGCGGCGATCGACGCCGACCTCGCGCGCCTCCGGACGATTCTCGGCGTGCTGCGGCTCGTGCCCTCGGGCCCGGCGTTCGACGCGATCTTCACCGAGGTGCGCGCGATGCTGCATCGTGAGGTCGATTACGAGCGCGAGCTCGCGGCCTTGCTCGCGACCCGGGCGCGGCTTTCGACGGATCCGAGGTTCGTCGTGCCGAGGCCGATTCCGGCGCTGTCGACCGGGCGCGTCCTCGCCCTCGAGCTCGAAACGGGGCAAAGGGTCGACGGCCCCGAGGTCCAGGCCCTACCGCAGGCGCGGCGCGACCGTTTGGGCTCGGTCATCCTGGAGCTCTTTTTCCAGGAGTTCTTCGTCTGGCGGGTCGTGCAGACCGACCCGCACTTCGGGAACTACGCGATCCGCCTCGTCCAAGGCGAACGCGATGATCAGTGGATTCTGTACGATTTCGGCGCGGTCCGGGAGTTTCCGCCGGATTTTCTGCGCACCTACTACACGCTCATTCACGCCGGCTTGACCGAGGATCGCGGTGCCTACGAGACGGCGGCGACCAATCTCAAAATCTTGCGCTCTGACGACTCCGTCGACGTGAAGCGGCTGATGTACGACCTCGGGCGGCTCGTGCTCGAGCCCTTTTCGTCCGACGAGCCGTACGACTGGGGCGGGAGCGATCTACCGCGACGGGTCGTCGACCGCGGCCTCGCGCTGCTCGGCAGCAGGCCGCGAGCGCCGGCCGAAGAGCTGGTGTTCCTCGATCGGAAGCTTGCCGGCGTCTTTACCTTGCTCTCGACGCTGAAGGCACGGATCGCCGGGCGCGCGATGCTTTGCGAGCATCTTGCGCGACACGGCTTCGTCGTGCCTTGAGCGGCGTTCTTCTTCGCAACCTTTACCTTTACGGCAACTGCACCACGATCACCCCCGCCGGGTCGCCCAGGAAGTGCGCGGAGAGCGAGAGCCGCTTCGCGAGGCGGGCGTCGCCTGCGAACCTGGCTCGGAGATCTTGCTCGACGAGTTGCGCCGAGATGCTCGCATAGGGTCCCGGCGCCGCCCGCTTGATGGTGCAGACCATCTGGCGCTCGGTGCAATGGCAAATGGCCGTCCAGTCCGGGCTCGTGAACTCGACGAAGCCGCCGGCGGTCATGCCGCTCTTGACCATGCGGATGAGCTCGCGCTGGGTGCCCACGAGCTCGCTCGGCAACTGATAGATGAATTCGATACGCTCACCTTCCTCGGTCCAGATGGCTTCGGGCATGTCGAACGTCGCGAGGTCGACGTCGGTCGCCGCCAAGGCCACGGGCATCGGCGCCAGGTAAGTGTGGCGCGGCTGGGCGGTAAGGGGCGTCGTAACGAACCAGAATCCAAATAGCGTGACTGCGATTTTCATGCGGGGATCCTAGTTGAGGTGCGTTGTCTCAATTCGCCGATATTTCGTCGCCCGCCCGCTGCCGACGCGAGCGAGGTAGGCCATCTTCACGAGCGCGACCAGATCGCGGCGGGCCGTAATCTCGGAGACGCCGAAGACTTCCCTAACGTTGCGGACGTCGGTGAAATCATCGGCGCCGAGGCACCGCAGCAAGTCGATCTGCCGGTAGTTCAGACGCTCCGGCGCCGACTCCGGATCGACGCGCGCCGGGCTCGGGCCGTTGACGCGTGCGCCCTCGAACGCCAAACGCACATCGGGCGCCAGCTGATAGCCTTGCATCGTCGCGCCGAGCCAATCGGCGTGGCGGCCGAGCACGTGGCGGAAACGGGAGATCGTCCGATAGACCAAGGCGTCGTGCTTCAGGGGCTGATACTTGTAGCCCCAAACCGCTTCGACGAGCTGTTGTTTGCTCGTCTCGCCCGTGCCAAGCCGCGCCGCGACCGACCGCAAGAGCGGCGTCGAGACCAGCGGGACGTGGTCGACGTTGCCACGGTCGAAGAGCGTCAAGCTGCCGGGGACGAGGTCGAACACGAGCCGGCGTTCGCGCGGCTCCAAGTCCAAAGCGTCGTTCAAGAGCCCGAGCCAACCGGAGGCGATGATCTCCGGCGCGGCGGCGCTCCTGAGCCTCGCGACGAGGTCACAGATCTCGCCGAGCGGATCCTCGCCCGCGCGCTTCACGGAGACCTCCCCGAGGCCGGCGCGGGCGTTCATCCGCCGGCTGAGGTAGCGGCCCGTTTGCCGCGTCAGCGCGACGAGCCGGGCGTCGACGGCGTCCGAGCTCATGCCCAAGAAGCGCAGGAGACGCCGCTCGAAGCCCCGCAGCTCCACCTCGATCGCGCGGTCGCACCGGAGATCCAGCTCTCTGACGGCCGACCGCACGAGGTTGAGCGCTTGCGCGTATTCGCCTTCGCGGAAAAAGGCCACGGCGTAGCGAAGGTTCAGCAGCGCGCCATAGCGCCGGTGCGCCGAGCCGTAGACCAGGCGGCAAGCGCGATCGAGCACTTCGCGGCCCTCCGTGACGCGCCCCCGCAGTATTTGCTGACGACCTAGCTCGAGCAAGAGCGCGGGTTGCGAGTAGCTGTCCTGTTGCGTCAGCTCGTCGTGGAGATTCTGAAGTCTCGCCACGGCCTCCAGCCGGCTCACGCCGAATTGCGCCTGATACACTTCGAGCGAGACGCGAATCGCTTGACGCAACCAACCCAGGCTCGTCTCGTTCGCGATCCGCAGCGCTTCTTCCAACATCTCGAGCCCGCGCGAGATCTCCCCGGTCTGGACCATGCAGTGACCGAGAAGGTCCGCGGCCAGCGCCTTGCCGTAGCGAAACTCGACACGCGTCGCGCATTCGAACGCCCGACGCGCATGCATCAACGCCACGGGGAACCGGCCGGCGACGTAGGCGCGAAAACCGAGCGTCTGCCGCAGAAAAAACGTATCGCGCTCATCGCATGGGCTTCGGCCGCCGATCGCGAGGCTCGCCGAGATCAGGGCTCTCGCCTCAGCGTGCCGCGAGTATCTCATGCAAGCGATCGCGAGGTACGCGTTTGCTTCGACCCGCTCCGCCTCGGTTTGCGTGGCCGCGTTCTGGACGCGCACGATTTCGGCTTCGTCGAGGCGGCCGAGAATCGCCAAGGCACCCACGAGGTCGAGAGCCTGCCGCGGCTCGACCAGTCCGACCCGGTGCGACCTTGCCATGATCGCTCGGTGATCGCCGCGATAAAGCTCGGATTCGAGTTCAGGGGGATTTCGCGTCATGTGGCGAAAAAACTAGCAGATATCCTGTGCAAATCCGATCATTTTTTGCGAGGTGCTGTTCCTTACGCACCGAGCGGACCAGCACTACCCTGCACGCGAGAGCAACTCAGGGAGGGCTAAACATGTCTCAAAAAAGCGTCACGAGCTTCGGTCTGCTCCTGATCTCGACGTCGAGCCTCGCGGCAACGTCGCCGTCCGGCCAGCCGCGCACCGAGATCGGTCAAGAAATCGCCGTCACCCGGCATCTCCAGGATGGTGAGGAATTTCAAGTCGGCCTGCGGGCGGTCGTCGAGCACGGCAAAAAACTGTTCAATGCCGTATGGACGCCGCAGGAGGGCGGCGGGCGGCCGCTGACGAAAGGCACCGGAGACCCGCTGGCCGACGCCAGCTCGCCCCTGGTTTTCCCGCGGAATTTCAACCGTCTGAGCGCGATGGACTCGAACGGCTGCGTCTCCTGTCACAACACGCCGTTTTCGGGAGGGGGCGGCCATTTCGTCACCAACGCCTTCATTCCTGGGCAGCGCTTCGACTTTCTGACCTTCGATGCGAACGACAAAGTGCCGACGCGCGGCGCGGTCGACGAGCGCGGCGAGCCCGTCACGCTGCAAAGCGCCACCAACTCCCGCTCGACGCTCGGCATGTTCGGCTCGGGGTACGTCGAGATGCTGGCGCGGCAGATGACCGCGCAGATGCAAGCGATTCGCGACCGCCTCGCGCCGGGAACGGCCGCGCGGCTCGAAACGAAGGGAGTGAGCTTCGGCACGCTCCGCCGCGAGGCGGACGGCGCGTGGAACACTACGGCGGTCGAAGGCTTGCCGCCGCAAGCTTTGGAGTCGGCCGGGCCGGGAGAGCCGCCTAGCTTGGTCATCCGCCCCTTCCATCAAGCCGGAACCGTCGTCTCGCTCCGGGAGTTCACCAACAACGCGTTCAACCACCACCATGGGATGCAGGCGACGGAGCGCTTCGGCCTCGGGGCAGATCCCGACGGCGACGGCTTCGGGAACGAGATCACACGCGCCGACGTCACGGCGACGACGGTCTTTCAGGCGACGCTCGCCGTCCCAGGTCGGGTGATCCCGCGTGATCCAGAGGTGGAGCGCGCCGTCCTCAACGGCGAGCGCAAGTTCGCCGAAGCGAACTGCACGAGCTGCCATCGCCCGACCTTGCCCCTCGACGACGACGGCTGGGTCTACTCGGAGCCGAACCCGTTTAACCCGCCGAAGAACCTTCGGCCCGGCGACGCGCCTCGGTTCGACGTCGACTTGACCAGCTCCGCCTTGCCGAGCCCGCGCCTCGTGCCTGTAGAGGGCGTCGTGCACGTACCCGCGTTCACCGACATGAAGCTCCACGACATCACGGCAGGGCCGTCTGATCCAAACGCCGACCCGATCGACATGAACCAGACGCCCGGGTCCGAGGCCTTTTTCGCCGGGGCCCGCTTCTTCCTAACGAAGAAGCTATGGGGTATCGCGAACGAGCCGCCGTTCTTCCACCACGGCAAATTCACGACGATGCGCGAAGCCATCCTAGCGCACGCCGGAGAGGCGCAAGCGTCGTCGACCAAGTTTCGGCAGCTCGCGGCGTACGATCAAGACTCCGTCATCGAGTATTTGAAGACCTTGCAAATTCTGCCCGAGGGCGCCACGTCGCTCGTCGTCGACGAGAACGGGCGGGCGAGGAGCTGGCCGCCGCTGTGAAAGCGAAGAGTAGGGTCGTCATTTCAAGGTGTTCACAGCCTGTGATCACCGCGGCGGGGTGAACGAAGGCTTGGTCCGGCGCACCCCGCCATGAGAACGGCCACACGACGCGCCTCGTTTGTGAGCTCGCGGCCAAGCCGTAGCTCAAGTTCACGTCGGTGCGCGGTCGCTCTTTGGATGAAGATCGACCGCGCGCAAGCCAGAGACCGAAGGTCCCTCGATGACGTCACCGGTGTCGCTGAACCGCGACCCGTGGCATGGGCAGTCGAACGAGCCATTGGACTCGTTCCATCGCACGAGACAGCCGAGGTGCGGACAAACGGCGCTGAAGGTGCGAGCCTTACCGGATGCGTCGCAGTAGGCCGCGATCTTTTTCCCGTCGATGCTGACGACGCGGCCGGTCGAAGGCGCCATGTCGGCGATCGAGTGCGGCAACTTTCCTGGTAACCGATCGCCGACAAACTTCTTGGCGACGTCGAGTTGGTCGTGGACCAGCTCCTTCAATCCTGAGAGGCGGAGTCGAGCCGGCCGGTAGAGATCATCGTAGGGCGTCTTTCGCCCGAAAATTTGCTCCGAAAGCATGACGCCCGCCAGGGTTCCGTAGGTCATGCCGTCGCCCGAGAATCCCGTTGCGAGGTAGGTGCTCTCGCCGACCGGACTTTTGCCGATGAAGGGAACGTGGTCCGCAGGGTCGTAAAGCTGCGCCGACCAGCGCTCGAGAAAGACCGCGTCGTCGAACCGCTCCCGGGCATAGGCCTCGAGCTCCGCGAAGGAATCCGCCTCGCGACCATGCGCGGTCTTGCGGTCTTTCCCGCCGACGATCACGACGCCCGGCACTTCAGGAGAAAGGAGACGCAGGTAGTTGTACGGCTCCTCCGTGTCCCAGAAAAGGGCGTCCGGCACCCGACGGCTGGTCCTGAGGCTCAATACGAAGGACCGGACCGGTGCCAAGGCGGCATGGAGCGGATTCAGACCGAGCGGCGTATGCGTCGCGAGGATCAGTTGGTCAGCCGTCACAGTGCCTTGGCTCGTCACGACCGTACATGGCGATCCCGACGTGAAGCTGGCCACCTTCGACTGCTCGAAGAGCAAGCCACCGGCCTCGACGAAGGCCTTGGCGAGCCCGTTCAGGTAAAGAAGCGGGTGGAAAGCGGCCTGATGCGAGAAGAGGATTCCCCGCTGGATTTTGAACGGCAAGGGGACTTCGGCCACGCGCTCCACCGGCATCCCAACGGATTGGAGCGCCTCCAACTCTTCGTCCAACCACTCGAGGTCGGCTCGCTTCTCCGTGTAAAGATACCCGGGAACACGCCGAAATTGGCAGTCGATCCGCTCCGTTTTCGCGAGCATTTCGATCCGGTCGATCGCCTCGGTCAACGAGCGCCGCACGAGCGCCGCGCGCTCGACCCCATACGATCGCACAAGCACCGTGTAGTCATGATCGGTGTCGGTCGTCAGATGAGCCGTCGTGGCTCCGGAAGTGCCCGAGCCGATCTGGAACGCCTCCAAGATGGCGACGCGCTTGCCTTGCCGTTGGAGTAGGAGCGCGGCGGTGAGCCCGGTAATCCCTGCGCCTACGACCACGACGTCGACCGCCATGTCGCGATTCAGCGACGGATAGCGGTGCGATGCCACGGATTCCCAGCAAGTCGGCAAATGGGTTCTCTGCACGCTTCCACCTTTTCTTAGACTCGCAATCGGGCACGTCATCGAGCGGAAACACTTTTGCAAGAATTGAACCGCTTTCAACGCGATCATGATTTTGCATCGGCGATCGTATGAACGAGATTCAAACACGAGAGCATTTTTTCGCGACGCTGGCGGACGCCGGCGAGCTCGAGCGCAACCTGAGGAAACGGCGCCTTCGGCGACGGCGGGCGCTTTGAAGGCAGGGCAGGCGGCGTTGGGGCACAACATAGACGATCTAACGAATTATGCCGAGTCGACCGAATCGCCCGTGACCCCTTTCGGTCGCCGCTCTCATTCGACCGCGAACTCGTCGCTGTCTCCATCTTCCGCCTTCGTGCCATCGACTCGCACGATCTCGAGACCGCCCAGGCCCGTCGCGACATAAAGAAAGGTGCCGTCGTAGGTCGCGCCATTCGCAGACAGCTTCGCGCCGAAGTTCAGTGCTCCAAGCAGAGGCAACTCGACGGGCTCGCACTTGTCGTTGTTCTTCTTGCCGCGCACGGCGTAAACGCGGACACCCGCCTCGCCGTTCGCCGTGAACAGAAGCGCGCCGGAAGCGCTGGCGGAGTTCGTCACGGTTTGCGCCGGCGGGACACCCGCCATGACGACGGCCGGAACCTCCGCGAGCAAACTTTCGCCAGCGCCGCAGTAGAGCCGCATACCACCGTCTCCGAGCGCCACGAGGGTCGTATACTTTCCGGACTCGACGGTAGACTTCGACTCCGTGATGGTCGCGCCTCCGATGTCCTTGACGCCGGACAGCACGCCATTCTTGTCGAAGGCGGCGATGCGCCCCGGCGTGCCGGCGACGACGACCGTGCCGTTGCCGCTGCGGACGGCGGCGACGTCGCGGGCATCGGTCAAAGGGATTTGCGCGCTGCGAGCGAGGTCGTTTTTTTTCAAGATCGTCAGCCCCCCGTCGCTTCCCGAGGTCGCGTGCAACAGACCGTTCGAGAGCGCGGCGCTCGTGCCTGCGAAGCTCGGGAGCTCCACGTCGCGCGCTTCCACCGTCAGCTCGCTGTTCTTAAGCTCGATCCGTCTCGCGAACGCTTTGCCGGCGCGGGCGCCTACGGCATAAAGCGCGCTTGGCTCGACGGCAAGCGCATTGACGTCCGCATCTTTCGAAACGAGCTGAGTCGTGAGGCGAGGCCTCGGCCCGCTGACGTCGATGACGTCGATTGCCCCGGCTTGCGGCTCGCCTGCGAGGTTATACGAGACGTACGCGCGTTTCCCCATGAGAACGACCTTCGTCGCCTGCAGCGTGCTCGAGCCGACGACCGGTGGCGCGATCCGCGCGACGATGGTCAGTGAGAAGGGCGTCGCCACGGGCTTCCCCGAGAGCTCGAGGCCTTCGACTACGACGAGCTGCTCGAGCGCGGTGACCCGTGCCCCGAGGGCCGCCGGATCGTCGATCAGCTCCAAGGACGCCGCGAGGGCGGCATCGTCGTCTCGATCGTCCCGACCGCAAGCGGTGCCGAAGACGCCCGTTGCCAAACCGACGACCATGAGTGCGTTGAGTCTTTGCATAAGCACCTCTGTCCTACCTTTCGCGTAAATCGCCGCCAAACTTGATGGTCGAAAGTGGTCCCGGTTGGCGCTAGCGCGATGCCAAGACAGAAAATCCAGCCAGTACGGACGGATGTCCGAGTCTCCCGCCGACAACCGTTCCGACTTCGTAACACTCCGGCCAGCGCAGTCTAAAGGTTGCGTCTAAGGTGCCGATCCTTGAAAAGCAGGAGAATCGACGAAATGAAGACGGATTCGTACACCGTTACGCTAGACGACGACCCGATCGTCTCCGCGATCGTGGAGCGATTCGTCGGCCTACCTACTTTGGCTTTTTCCTCGGGCCAGGCGTTGCTCAAGCGTGCGCCGAGTCTCGCGCACCCGTTCGGCATCTTCGTCGATATCCACCTCGGCATCAGCGAAAGCGGCTTGGACCTCGTTCCGGCCTTGCGCGAGCTATGGCCGCAATCTCCCGTGATCGTCGTGACGGCGAGCCGGGTCGAGGAAACAATTGCCAAAGCGCTCGCCGCTGGCGCCCACGATTTCGTCCGTAAGCCGCTGAGCCGTGCGGAGGTCAACGCCCGGCTCCGGGTCCGTCGCGCGGAGCTCCTGGCTCGGGCCGCCCGCGACGAGCTGATCGTGGGCGACCTTCGTTTCGATCGAGTCAAGAGGCAGATCGAACGCGTGGGCCAGCAGTGCGGCGTCGTAAGGTACCTGTCGACAACCGCCGCTTCTCTGCTTTTGTGCTTGGCTTCCGCTCCGGGGTCGGTCGTGTCCAAAGACGAGCTGCGCGCGAAAATTTGGGGCCGGATCAGCGTGAGCGAAAACGCCGTCCGGAAAAAGATTTTCGAAGTGCGCGTGGCGCTCCGGGACGTGAGCGAGGCCGTCGCGATCGAAACCGTTTATGGCGGCGGCGTGCGCTTAACCATTCTCAACGAGCCGAAAGAGGAAGAATAATGGCGGCGCAAAGGCTTCTCGACCTGGACGGCGTACGCGAGCGCCTCGACAACGAGGACGAACTCGTCGCCGAACTCGCCAGACACTTCATCGAACGCGCCCCGGGCCAGCTCGCGGCCGTCGAAGCCGCGGTTGAACGCGCCGATGCTAAGGCGCTGGAGTTTGCGGCGCACTCCTTCAAGAGCACGCTTGCGATCTTCGGGGCTTTTCCGGCCGTAGCCATCGCACAGGCTCTGGAGGACCTCGGCCATGCGGGCAAGGTCGACGGCGCCGCGGTGAAATTCACAGACCTCGCGACCTTGGCGCGTCAGCTCGAGCGCGAAATCGTCTCCACCATCCTTGAGCAGATGCGATGACCGAGGCCGTCAAGCAACTGGCGTTGCGGCTGAAAGCAAAGCTGGACGAGGTTCAAGATCGCGACCTCTCGCTAGAGGCGAAGCTCCTCTTGACCGAGGCGCGTACCATCGCCGCTGAGATCACGGCAACTCTCGGAGGGGCGCCGGCGGTGCTCGCCGGTCAACCGGCGAGGAAGCGGTCCGTTCTGATCGTCGACGACGACGAAGACGTCCAGCGGACCTTGACGTATCTCTTGCCCAAGAGGGGCGCCTTCGAGGTCTTCACCTTGTCCGATCCAACGCAGGCGATCGCGCTGATCAAAGCCCGGCGTCCAGATATCGTGTTGATGGATCTGATGATGCCGCAGATGACTGGCTTCGAGCTCCTGCAACGTCTGAAAGCCGACCCGGAAACGAGCTCCGTCAAGGTGCTGATCGGCTCGTCGCGCAGTTACGACAAGGACCGCGTCGCGGTCCTGGAATCCGGGGCCCATGACTTCATTGCCAAACCGTACAACGTTCCTGAGTTGGTGCTTCGCCTCAATCATATTTTGGGCTGATGCATCGATCGGAATCGTCTTCGCGCAGGCCGCGAGCGAGGCGGGAGATCCTTGCGCCCAAAGCGTCGCCTCGGCGCTCGAGGCCGCTCGCAGGTTGGCGCGCACGAAAGATCTCGAGGCGGCCGACGTCTGTCTCGCCAGGGCGCAGACGGTTCATCCGAAGAACAGGGACTTGAGCTTTCAACGCACCCGCGTCCGGGCCTGGTCGGGCGACCACCGGCGGGCACGTGCCGACTTAGAAGCTTGGGCACCCTTGGACCGCGAGGGGCACGAGCTCGATGGCGATCTGCATTGGTATGCCGGGGAGTATGCCGCGGCGGCCCGCGCCTATGGGCTCGCGACCAAGTCGAAAGGTAAAAGCGCGCCCAGCATCGAGCTGAAAGACAAGCTCGACCGCGCGCTACGCGCCAGCGAGACCGCGCGCGCACCTGGCCTCGTCGTCCTTGAGATGCACCGGTACCAGCAGGCGGCCGATCTCACGGCCAACGAGGCGCGGGCTTCGCTATTTTACGAGCGCTCGCGATGGCTGGGGCGAGTCGAAGTTTTGTCGCTGACGAGGAGCCTGGGTGACGCGACGACGCAGGATGCGACGATCGCAGCCACCGCCGGCCGTTATTGGGGTGCGCGCCAGCTCTTCGAGCTATCCTTGGGTACGAGCGTGGACGAGCCCGAAAGCGTCTACCGCCGCATGGCTTCCGCTCGGCACGAAGGCTTTGTTGCCGACGGCGTCTATCTCGGCGCCGAGCTCCGCGTGTCGCAGCACGAATCGGAGACGGCATCGCTCGGCACGGCCAACGCCGGCTTATACCGAGGCAACGCCCACGGCCTCGTCAAGCTCTTCCGCTCCAAGGCGGGAAGTGCCCTCCTGCTCCGAGCGCAGTACGGCTGGCAGAGCTTTACCCCCGAGCTTTGGGGCGCGGCCGGCCGCGCCGAGGCGGTCCGGCCTCATCTTTTAGGCTCAGGGGAACGCACGACCGACTTCAAGGCCATAGGTACTAAGCTCGCGTGGTCGGAGCCGCAGGGCTTCGGTCTCTTCATCGACGCGGAGTGGCGCACCGACGAAACGGCGCTTCAGCGCATGTTCGGAGGCGGGGCCACGTGGAGCTTCTGACCCTCACGCCGCGTCTCCTGACCCTGGCGCTCGCCGTCGGATTCGGATCGTTCCTGACGATCGCCGGTGGCATCGTCGTGGCACGGATCGCCCGCGACGCACGAAGCCGATACGCTGCCCGCAACATCGAGGCCGACGAACGGCGGATCCTTCAATTCATCCAGAGCGGCGACCCGAAGCTGGCCGCTGAGATGACGCGGACCGTCGCCTTGCGAGAGCACATCATCAAGGTCGGGCGCGGCCTCTCTGGTGATCTCCTTTCGAAGCTCATGATTCTTTACACGACGCTTGAGTTCACGCGGGGCGATTTTCGCGCTATGGCGCATGGTCGCCGGCAAACGCGGCTCTTGGCGATGGAGCGGTGCCGAGCCCTTCTGATTCCTCTGCCGGAAGAAGCTTGGTCCATCCTGCTCTCAGACAGGCTGCCGAGCGCACGATGGGCCGCCATGGAGTACCTCATCGCCGCAAAGGGGCGCGCGGCGTTGCCTTGGGTCCTTCACTACATCGTCGAGGAGACGGCGAAGCGCAAGGCTCGCAAGGGCGTGCTGGTCCACCTCGCGGCATGCCTCGCGCAGCACACCCCGGAGATCTTGCCGCACCTTCTCGATCACGTCGATCGCGACGCGCACCGCGAGATCCTGTTGCTCGTCCTGGCGCAGTATCCGAGCCTCGGAGCCGAGCACCGCATCGTGCGAGCGCTTCGCGCGGATTCCTCCGCGTCGTTGCTCCTTGCGGGCGTGAAAGCGCTCGGAAGCCATCCCTCCCGTGACTCCCTCGCGGCAATCGGCTTTCTTGCGGAGAACAAAATCGCCGGCATCCGCCAGGCTGTCGCCGAAGCTCTGAGCCGGTTCGGCGACCCAGCGGCCGCGGACATGCTCGGACGTCTCGCAGTCGATAGCAGCTATCAGGTGCGTTTGGCCGCGGTCACGAGCCTGGTGGAGCTACGAGCGGACCTTGAGATCGAAGTCATCGCCCAGGATCCGGCTCATCCGGCGCACCTAATGTGGCGGCGTTTTTCGGTCGCACGCCCTCAGAAAGGGGCAGCTTGATGGAGGCGATCTCGCTGGTCATGATCGCCTACTTCGCGGTCGCAAACTCCTGTTACCTGATCGTCTTGATATGTGGTTACGTCAACGCGCGGCGTCAACATCTGGAGTCACGGCTCAATTTCATCGACAAGCTCCGGCCGATGCGGGCCTTGACCCCTATCAGCATCCTGGTCCCGGCGTACAACGAGGAAAAGTCGATCCACGCGTCGGTGCTTTCGATGCTTCAGCTCGATTACCCCGACTTCGAAGTCATCGTCGTCAACGACGGCGCCAAAGACGACACGCTCGGCGTGCTCATCCGCCTGTTCGATATGGTCAAGACCGACGCATTCTTGCCGCAAATCCTGCCTTGCGCCAAGGTGCGCGCCGTCTACGTCGCCCCGTCGCGACCGAACTTGGTTGTCGTCGACAAGGATAACGGCGGCAAGGCGGACGCGCTGAATGCCGCGATTAACTTCAGCCGCCATCCCCTAATCTGCTGCGTCGACTCCGACAGCGTGCTCGATTCCGACGGCCTAGCGCGCGTCACGTTGCCATTTTTTGAGGATCCCGACCGCGTGATCGCGACTGGTGGCACGATCGCCATCGTCAACGGCCGCGAAGAAGCGGCGCAAGCGGGTCGAGCCTCCGTGATTCCATGGCGGCCGCTCGACCTCATTCAGGCGGTCGAGTACCTCCGCGCCTTTCTCGTCGGCCGCATGGGGTGGGACCTCCTGGGCTGCACGACGATCATCAGCGGTGCCTTCGGCGTCTTCAAGAAGGACGCCGTCATCAAGGTCGGCGGCTATGCGAAGGGATCGATCGGCGAAGACATGGAGCTTCTCCTACGTATGCACGCTCACGCCATCGACCACAACGAGCCTTACCGCGTCCAATTCCTGCCGGATCCCGTTTGCTGGACCGAGGCGCCCAGCGACATGGGGACCCTCGGACGGCAGCGCAGCCGGTGGCAGCAAGGGCTCTGCGACAGCCTGTGGCGTACGCGGCGCACCATGATGAAGCGCGGAAGCGGCATGGTCGGATGGGTCGCCCTGCCTTTCCTCACCGTGTTCGAGGCGCTGGCGGCGCCGCTCGAGGTGGTCGGCTATGTCTCGATCGTAGCGGGCCTTTGGCTCGGCTACACCGACCCTTGGATCACGGGCCTCTTTCTCGCCGTGACCCTAGTCTACGGCGCGATTTTGAACCTAGCCGCGGTGATCGTTGATCAGATGACGTTCGAAAGGTATCGCGCGCCCCTGGACCTATTGAAGCTCGTTATCGGCGCCTTGATCGAGCAGATCGGCTTCCGCCAGATCCACCTTTATTGGCGAATGCGCGGAATCTATCGTTGGCTCCGCGGCAAGCACGTCTGGGGCGAAATGGTGCGCCGCGGAATTGCAATGCCGCGGAAGCCTTAGGCTTCAGCTAGCCTTTCGCATCATTGCGCCTGAGATCTTCAGCGCATGATAGTGGGCGAGCTTTTCCCGAAGGTCCTCGAGCTTGATCGGCTTGGGAATGTAGTCGTCCATGCCGGCTGCAAGGCATCGTTCCCGGTCCCCGGCAAGGGCATGCGCGGTCATCGCGATGACCACGACGCGTTGGGCGAGCCGCGCGTCGGCGCGAATGCGCTCGGTCGCATCGAATCCGTTCATCTCCGGCATCTGGCAGTCCATCAGGACGATGTCGTAGGGAATGCGGGTGAGCTGCGCGAGAGCCTCGAGCCCATTTCCGACGGTATCGGCCTGAATGCCGAGCTTCGTCAGCTGAAGGTTGATGATTTTCTGGTTGATCGAGTTGTCTTCCGCGACCAAGACTCTCAGCCCCTCGAACGTCGAGACCGGCTTCTTCGACGCGTCGACGCTGGGCTGCGTGGAGCGCGAGCTTTCAACGCTCTTGTCCGATACGAGGGCAACGAGGCCGGCGAGGAGCTGATGTCTCTTCGCGGGTTTGGTCAGACACGAGTGAATGCCGACGCGCTCGAGGTCCTGCGCCTTGATTTGACCGGCCGAGGTCAACATGATGATCGGAAGCTTGAAGGCCCGGCCATCGTCAAGGATAGCCTTCGCGAGCATCAGGCCGTTCATCTCCGGCATTTGCATGTCGACGATGGCGACGTCGAACCGCGCCGTCGAGACAGTCCGACCGAGGGCGATAAGCGCGGCTGCGCCACTCGTCACGCATTCGCTCTCCATGCCAAATGCCTTCAGCTGATGGCCGAGGATGCGGAGGTTGGTTTCGTTGTCGTCGACCACCAGGGCGCGCAAGCCGCGCAACTGTACCGGCGCGGGAGGAAGCATGTGTTGCTGCGTCGAAGCCTTCAGCGTGACCGTGAACGAAAATGTCGCGCCGGTCCCCTCGGCGCTCTCGACTTGCAGGATGCCGCCCATCATTTCCGCGAGTTGGCGCGAGATCGCGAGGCCGAGCCCCGTCCCTCCGAACCTTCGCGTCATGGACGCATCGGCCTGAGTAAACGGCTGAAAGAGTCTTTTTTGGTTGTCCGCGGAGATGCCGATGCCCGAATCCTTGACGGCGAAGCGGAGAGACACGGCGTCTGCATGCTTCTTGTCCAGCTCGACCCGCACGACGACTTCTCCGCTCGCCGTGAACTTGATGGCGTTGCCGATCAGGTTGGTGAGGATCTGCCGAATCCGTCCGGGGTCGCCGATCACGACCGCGGGGACATCGTCCCCAACGAGCAGCGAGAGCTCGAGACTTTTGGCGTAAGCAGGGGACGCGAGAAGCTCGACGGCCCCCTCGATGCAAGGCAGGAGCTCGAACTCGGTCTCTTCGAACGTGAGCTTTCCAGCTTCGATTTTCGAAAAATCCAGGATGTCGTTCAAGATGGTCAGGAGCGAGTCGGCGCTACGTCGGATCGTCTCGGCGAAATCCCTTTGCTCGAGCGTCAGCTCCGTATCGAGCAAGAGGCCCGTCATGCCGACCACGCCGTTCATGGGCGTCCGGATCTCGTGACTCATGTTCGCAAGGAATTCCGACTTGAGCCGTGTCGACTCCAGGGCAGCCTCTTCGCGCGCGACGCGCCGCCTTTTCTCCTCGTCCATCGTGCCGACTAGGCCGGCGACACGCCGCGTAAGGATCGTCAGAAGGGTCATCGTGGCGATGACCGTCAGCGCGACGCCGAACTCGATGGTGTAGAAGCCAGGCCGTCGACCAGCGATTTTCGCTGCCGACCCCGCCATTCGGACAGCAAAAAAGCGGCGCCCAACAAGACGAAGTTGAGACTCGTATTCGGCGCCATTCGGCCGGGCGGCAGCGTCCCGGCGATCGGTCCCAATTGCTGGAAGAGCAGTTGGTCGACACCCAGGTCGGCGCCGGTTGCAAACTGCACCAAGGTCAGGAATCCGAGCGCCATGACGACGAGGGCGGCGACGGCGCGCGCAAGTCTCATGACCGGCCGGTCGCAAGTCGACGGGAAAGTCCATGCGATCAGGATCGCCCCCGAGAGAGACAGGCACAAAGCCGTATTCGCGCGCATCGCGATCCAGCCCGGAGACAAACTTTTCAGCGTCGCATTGTCTGTCGCCCAGCCGAGTAGAACCGTCGCTCCAATTGCCACGACCATCGAGCCCGCGATTCGAGGAACCAGGGGGCCCAGACGCAGGAGGACATCGTCGGCGGAGCTCGATGTGGAGCGTGATGATTCTGGGGTGGGCAAGTCTTTTCCTCGTTTTTGCCAAGGCCCCTTCCATTCGGTCTCAATTATTCGCTACTTGAGCTTTGCCGGGGATAAAAACGGTTAATGTCTGCGCCTCGCCGTGCCGATTGCCTAAGGTGTTGGTTTAAGTACGGGTCTCCAGCCTCAGCGAGCCGTTGCCGATGGCAAGACAATTCAAAAATCGCACCGCCGTCTGGCTCGCGTCGGTCGCCATCGTGATCGCGATCATCGGCACCGTATGCCTGCAGATGTTGACAAGAATCGTCGAGACGGCCGCCGCACGCGTGCAATCGGAGCGGGTCTTGGTCGGCCTCGACGAGGTGCTCGGCTTGATGGTCGACCTCGAGACGGGTCAACGCGGCTACCTCTTGACCCAGCAGGAGGAATTTCTCGAGCCTTATAACAGGGCGATGGTTTCGCTTGCGGAGCGCTTCAGGTCCTTTCACAAAAATTTGACCGACATCAACGGCGACGTCGCCGATCTCCCGCGGTTCGAGGCTCTCTGGAAGGACAAGGCCGCGATCAGCGAAAGGACGATTTCCCTCAGTAAAGGCGGCCACCATGCTGAGGCCATTCGCATTGTCCAGAGCGGAGTCGGCAGGGCCTACATGGATGAGCTGCGGCTGATCTTCGGCCGTCTCCGGGCCAGCGAGAGAGATCGCCTCGCCGAGCGGGCGGCGTTGGCCGATACGACGGTGCGCCGCACCGTGGCCATCGTCGGGTTCGGCCTGATCGTGGCCTTCCTTTTGGTCGGTGGCGCGGCCATCGTCGTCAGCCGCGAATTGCGGGAACGAAAGCGGGCGGAGGCGACTTTGCGCCGCGAGGAGAAGCGCCTTTCGGAAGTGATCGCGACCCAGCAGGATGTCGCACTTTCGACCCTCGATCTCGACGCAGTCATGCGCATCGTCGTCACGCGCACCGAGAGCCTGACCGGGGCGAGCGGGGCCGTCATCGAAGTTCCCGACGGCGACGACATGCTTAATCGCTCGGCGAGCGGGACCCTTGCGGACAAAGTCGGATTTCGCGTGAAACGTGCCGGGAGCCTTTCGGGTCTTTGCACGGCGAGCGGGGAGATTCTGCACTGCGAGGATTCGGAGACGGATCCTCGCGTCGATCGGGTCGCGTGTCGCAAGGTCGGGGCGCGCTCGATGATCGCGGTTCCCTTGCGGCAGGGCGACCAGACCATCGCCGTCCTGAAGACGATCGCCGCGCTTCCCCATGCCTTTGGCCCGCGCGAGATCGAGACGCTGCAGCTCATCGGCGGCCTCCTCGCTTCGGCCATGGCGAACGCCACGGCCTTCGCGGCCAAGGAGAAAGCCGAGGAGATCGCGCTCCAGTCCGCGAGGCACAAATCGGAGTTCCTGGCCAACATGAGCCACGAGATTCGGACGCCCATCAACGGCGTCATCGGGATGGCCGGCCTCTTGCGCGACCTTTCGCTCACGGGCGAGCAGCGCGATTACGTCGACACGATCTACCGGTCGGCGGAATCTTTGCTCTCCATTATCAACGACGTCCTGGACTTCTCGAAGGTCGAAGCCGGCAAGATCGACCTCGAGACCGTGAACTTCGATCTCGCGCCGCTGCTCGGCGATCTGAAAGGCGCCTTCTCCGTCGCCGCCGCCAACAAAGGGCTGACGCTGGCGCTCGAGAGCGAGGTGGCGAGCTCCACCTACTTCAAAGGCGATCCCGGGCGGCTGCGCCAGATCTTGACCAACTTGATCGGGAACGCCATCAAGTTCACCTCGGTCGGGACCGTCAAGGTTTGCGTCACCGAGGAAAGTCACTCCGAGCACGGGTCACGGATCGAGTTTGCGGTGACGGACAGCGGCATCGGGCTTACCCCGGAGCAAATAGCGCGGCTCTTCACCCCGTTCTCCCAGGCGGATTCCTCGACGACGCGCAAGTACGGCGGCACCGGGCTCGGTCTGTCGATCTGCAAGCGCCTCGTTGAGCTGATGGGCGGCGAGATCGGAGTCGAAAGTCGGATCGGCGCCGGGTCGAGGTTTTGGTTCAAGGTCCCGCTCGCGCGAGGGGAGTGGCGCTCGGTCCATGCCGAGAGCCAAACCGAACGCACCGAGCGTCGCGTCATGACCGGAGCTCGGGTCCTCGTCGCCGAGGACAACCCCGTCAACCAGAAGGTGGCCGTGCTGACGCTGGAGAAGATGGGCTACGCGGTGACCGTCGTCGAAACGGGACTCGCGGCTATTGCCGCGCTGAAAAACGGGACTTTCGACGTCGTGCTGATGGACTGCCAAATGCCCGAGATGGATGGCTACGAAGCGACCAAGCGCATTCGCGGCGACGCGACGCTCGCCAACCGGAACGTCCCGATCATCGCGATGACGGCCAATGCCATCAACGGCGACCGGGAGAAGTGCCTCGCGGCCGGCATGAGCGACTATGTGTCGAAGCCCGTCAAGTCCCGCGACCTCGCGGCCGTTCTGGCCAAATGGCTGGCGGTCGCGAAAGCGCCCGTGGTCGAGGACGCCGACGTCGCGGTGGAGCTGGTCGAGACGTCGCGTCGCCCCGCCTGATCCGTCAATTCCTGATTCCGTTAACCCACCAAAAGTGCTACATATTTCTGTAGCCAAGCCTCACGTAAGCCCTCGTCTCGAGAAGGATGCCCCATGTCCTCGTCGCCGGCTTCCGCCTCGCATTCTTCTTCCGCCCCGAAAACGGGGTCCGCGCTCGCGCTCACGACCCTGGGAGCGCTCGGCGTCGTCTACGGCGACATCGGCACCAGCCCGCTTTATGCCATGCGCGAGTGCTTCCACGGCCCGCACGGCATTCCGCCGACCGCGGCCAACGTCCTCGGCGTCCTGTCGCTCATCGTCTGGTCTTTGATCGTGGTGATCTCGATCAAATATCTCGCCTTCGTGCTGCGCGCCGACAACAAGGGCGAAGGCGGCATCCTCGCTCTCACTGCGCTCGTCATGCCGCCGAACGGCGAAACCCGTGGTCGGCGCACTGCCATTCTCGTCCTGCTCGGTGTGTTCGGCACCGCCCTCC
>JANOTL010000093.1:0-15067 GCA_031416315.1 Pseudomonadota bacterium | reverse complement strand
GGCGCGGCGGTGCGCGCGGCGCTCCGCGAGATTGCGGTCGGATCGGAAGTCGAGATCAGCGTTGGAGACGGCGAGGAGCTGGTCGCGGCTTGCGCTCTGGTGTTGCTCAGGCGGGAGCGGTCGGATTTGCGTGTTGCTGTGGTCGGGGTGGGCGGTGTTTCAAGCGGCTCGGTGGCGTTTCGGAGGTGTTTGCAGAATTGTGGGGTTCCGGGCATGCATTTTACCGCAGAGAACGCCGAGGACGCAGAGAGTGTGGTTATGCACGCCTCTGCGTTCTCGGCGTCCTCTGCGGTCAAAAAAATTATGGCCGGCTCCCTCCTCTGCGCCCTCGCCCTGACCTCCGCCGAGCTCTACTCCCTGGCCGCCCACTTCACCCGCCACGGCGGCCTCATCCCGGAATCCTTGTCCCGCCCTCCCCTTCCTGCGTAGAATCCGCAGATGATCCGAAACTCGCTTCCGCGCGCCGCCGCTCTCGCCTGGCTGCTCATGCTCCAGGGCTGCATTTTGACTCGCGACGAAGGCTCCGAGCCCGTGAGCGAGCGCGAGGGCGGCCGCAATGCGCCGCGCACCGCCATTGGCAAGGCGCTGGCGCTCCTATCGCAAGAGACCGCTCCCGGCATCGACGCGCTCAAGGCTTCCGACCAGGATCTCGCCCGCGCCGCCGAGAGCGCCGGCACGGTCGAGCGGGACGCCATCGACTCTCTGCGCGCCTATCTCGGCAAGCTGATCGGCGCCGGCGGCGTTTTCGAGGCCTCCGCCACCGGCGCCGTGAACCCCGGGGATCAGCGCCAGCTCGACGGCACGATCGAGATGCTCGCCAGCCTTTACGTGGACGACGTCGAAGTTCAGTTGGCGTCGACGACGGCCGCGATCCGCCGCGAGCCGGGCGACGCGGCGGCGAAACGCGCCGAGGCGCTCGCCTCTCGTTTCCCGACGGAGCCGCGCGCCCAAGCGATCCTGGCGCGCGCGCTCCGCGCGACGGGCGGCGACCCGCTCGCGGCGATGCGCGCCTATGCCGCCTGCCTGAAGATGTCACCGCGCCACGAAGGCTGCCGGACCGGCTTGGTCGAGCTTTCGGGCGACTTCGGCCGCCGCCGTTGCCCCTCGGTCGCGAAAGCGCGCTTCGCGGTGCATCGCGAGGTCGTGGGCAAGCCGAAGACCAAGCTCGGCAAGACCAAGATCACCGGCGAAGAGCTGCGCTATTTCCTGGCGACCGAGCTCACCGGCGCGGACGTCACCGAAGTCGCCCAGGCCCCCGACGTCTCGAGCGCAGGCCTCATGCCCGGCGACGGCAAACCGCGCAGCTTCGTCGTCAGCCTGACCCCGCTCGGCGCCGCGCGCTACGCCGAGCTCACGCGCGAGCTCGCCGACTGGCGCGGCCACATCATCGTCGTCGTCGGCGACAAGGTCGTCGCCGCGCCGCAGGTCGCATCGTCTGTCGAAAGCGGCCAGCTCGCCTTCGAGGCGAAGATCGAGCTGGGCGCGTTTTGCGACACGGTGCAGAAGCGGGACCTGCCGGCTGAGCTAGAGGATGCGGTTAATCGGGCTTTGCGATGATCACTCGCAGCGGCGTACGACGCATTTGGGCGTATCCGGCTCGAAACAGGACGTGAGCCCGAAGCCGCCGTTTACGCAATGCAGCCAAAGATCCCAGCCTCTTTTCGGCATCTTCGGGCGGACCCAGAACGTTCTCAGACGCTATCCCGCTCTTTCCGATCACTTAGGCATGAGCGCGAAGTGTGCGTGTCCCCCTCAAGTCGACCTCGGGGACGACCGACATCCCTAGGGACCCCCCTATCTTCTCGGGAGCATCGGATGGACGCGCGCAAAAGTGTGTTGGCGTTGACGGCGGCTGCATTGCTGGTTGGCTGCGCGTACATGCCGCTGTCGCACAAGTACACCAAGTGGTCCGCCGAGTCCTGCGGGCGCAAGACGTTCGGCGACCGCTTCTGCTCGGGCCTGATCTCAATGGTCACGTTCCCTGTCGGCATCGCCGCCGTCATCGTCGACTTTCCGCTGGCCATTCTCGAGTTCTGGTTCGGCTTCGCGCCGTTCACCGACCCCTTGATCAAGACCGGCAGCATCGACTTCGACGTGCACACGTTCGCCGGCATCGACGGCCAAGCGTGGCAGGTGCAGCAGCTGCGCTCGGAGCCCGGCACATTCCGCGTTGAGCGCTCGAAGGCCGGCGTGATCTTGGAGTCGTTCACAGCGCGGCCACGGCCCGAGGGCGGGGTCGAGACGGCGAACCATCAGACGACGCCGGAGATGCGCCGATTGGCCGAGCGTGAGCGAGACTTGTTGAACTTGTAGTCGCCCATGATTGACCAAGTCATCGCCAACGCGCCGTCGAAAAACTCCCTCCTCTTCCAATGGCGGCCTGCAGCATCGTGACCAAATTTTCGCTCGACCGTCCGCTCGCCAGTTACACGAAGGTCCAAGCGCTATATGCGCTCTTGGTGCGCAACCGCGCTTGGCAAGCAAAGCGTCACGCGACCGGTGCCGCCCCGCTCCTCAACCTCGGCTGCGGGCCTTTCCCTAGTCCCGGGTTCGTCAACCTCGACTACTGCTGGCGTCCGGGTGTCGACGTCTGCTGGGATTTTCGCAAGCCTCTGCCTTTCGCGGCCGGCAGCGCCGGCGGCGCCTTTTCCGAGCATTGCCTCGAGCATCTCGCGCGCGCCGATGCCGAGCGTTTTCTCGGCGAGGTGCGCCGCATCCTGAAGCCCGGAGCCTGGTTCCGCCTCGCCATCCCGGACGCCGAGCTTTACTTATCGATCTATCAGAAGCGCCGCGCCGGTGAAGCCGTCTTGTTTCCCTACGAAGAGGCCCTGGGCGCCGACGGCCGCACCGCGATGGATCATGTGAACCGGATCTTCCGCGATCAAGGTCACCTGTTTGCCTACGACTTCGAGACGCTCGCGGCGAGCCTCCGGGGTGCCGGCTTCGCCACAGTCGAGCGCCGCACCTTCCGGCAGGGCCAGGTCCCGAGCCTCTTGATCGACCAGGAAAGCCGCCATTTCGAGACGCTCTACGTGGAAGCCCGTTCGCGAAGCTCGAGGCCCTGATCACGCTGGAGCGCAAGGACGATCGCTATCCCATGCGGCTGAAGGGCGCCCTTCCCGACGGTACGGCGATCGACGAGACCTTGGACTGCAGCCTCTGATCAGCAGCGGAGCGAACTCGTTCAAACCGTGAGGCCAGGCGCCCTAGTCGCCGGCTCGAAGCTCGGCGCATCCACGTTGAGCAGCTCCCACAAGGGGCCCTTGCGACGCCCCGTGGCCCGGATTCGCTGCAGAAGAGGCCGCGTCGCCGCCTCACGCCGGCGCGTCACCCACGGCGGGTGCGTCTCGCCGTGCGCGTCGACCATGGCGTCGATCCGCGCCGGCGTCAGGCCGTCTGCGAACACGATGTTCACCGCCAACGGATTCTCGTCGCCGCGCAGGCGGCCTTCCTTGACGAGGCGGGCATAGAGCGCCGTCCCGCGATACACGGTGACGCCGTTGCAATAGATGAACGCATCCGCGGGAATCTCCCGCGAGCGCTCCAAGGTCTCGCGCAAGGTCTCTTCGGTCTCGCCGGGCGCGCCGAGGATCATGAAGTGCGACTGAAAAATGCCGGTCGCGCGCATGGCCGTCGACGCCGCCTTGATGTCTTTGAACCGGAACGGCTTCATGTAGACCTTCAGCATGTGATCGCTGAATGCGTCAGTCCCGAACTCGACGTGCGCGATGCCGGCCTCGGCAAGGAGCTCGGGATAGCCCGGAGGAAAGGGGCGCGGCGTCATATAGGCGCAGAATTTGATCGGCAGCTTGCGCTCGATCAAGGCCCGCGCGACGGCCGCGGAATGCTTGAGGTCGGCGTTGAAGACGGAGTCGACGATGAACGCGTAGCGAATGCCGGCGGAGACCAGGCGCTCGACCTCGGCGATGACGCCGCCTATCGCCTTGACGCGGCCTTGATGGCCTTCGATCGCGGGATAGGTGCAGAAGCTACATTTGAAGGGGCAGCCGCGGCGCGTCAAGAGGCTCAGCATCCCGCCGTGCCGGTCGTAGTACGCGGTATAGCGCTCGGGGAGGAGGAGCGTCGGCAACTGCGCGGCGATCGGCCGCCTCAGCACGGTCGGGAGCCGCGGCGCGCGACCGTCCACGAGGTTCGCCATGCCTTCGACGCTCGCGCCGCATTGCAAGCGCTCGTAGAGCTCGACGAAGGTCTCCGGATCCTCGACGACGCCGAAATCGGCGGCGGCCCACGTCGTCGTCTCGACCGGGAAGAGATTGACGGCGCTGCCCCCGAGCACGATGGGCGCCGTCGTCACGCCGCGGACGCGGGCGACGAAGTGCTTCAGGTCGTCCATGGAGTCGTAAGGGCACTCTTCCTGGAAGGAATGGAGATTTCGGATCGAGATGCCGATCATCTGCGGCCCGGCCGCGGCGATCCGCGCCAGGATCTCGTCGTCGGTGTCCACGATCCTGTCGGCGACCTCGTAGCCGATGCCTTCATGCGCAAGCAGGGTCGCGACGTGAGCCAAACCGAGAGGATAGACCGGGTACGGCTCCGCGTAACGATTGTGCGAGACAAGGAAAATCATGATGGCATGATAGCTCGAAGCCCGGGCTCGCCCAATGCCTGATGCGCCGCGTAGGAGTTCTCATGACTGCACCGACCGCCGCCCCTTCCCTGATGCAGGAGCTGAAGCGCCTGGTCGTGTCCGCCGGCAACCTGCACGCCGTCGACCCCGAGTCGCTGGACGAGGCCGCCCCGCTCTACGGCGCCGGGCTCGGCCTCGACTCGATCGACCTGCTCGAGGTCATCGTGCAGGTCGAGCGGCGTTGGGGTCTCAAGGTCCGCAACGACGACGTTGGCCGCCAGTCGCTTGCGAATCTGCGCTCGCTCGCGGCCGCGATCGTTGCGCACCGTGACCTACGTGCAAGCTCGGATCAGCCGAAGGCGATGCCGCTCGTCGAGACTCACGGCACAATGGTCAACTTGAGATAGTCTCAGACGTTAAAGCGGAATTCCATGACATCGCCGTCCTGCACGACGTAGTCCTTGCCCTCGCTGCGCAGCTGCCCCAGGTCCTTCAGCTTCGCCTTGCTCCCGGCCTTCAAGAGATCCGGGATCGAGTACACCTCGGCGCGGATGAAGCCCTTCTCGAAATCCGAGTGGATTTTTCCGGCCGCAGCCGGCGCCTTGTCGCCCGCGTGGATCGTCCACGCGCGTACTTCTTTCTCGCCCGCGGTGAAGTAGGTCATCAGGTTCAGGGTCGCATAACCCTCACGGATCAAGGAATTCAGGCCCGGCTCGGCCATGCCTAGGCCGTCGATCATTTCTTTCCGACTCGCTTCGTCCATCGTCGAGAGCTCCTCCTCGAGCTTCCCGCAGATCATGACGACGCGCGCGCCTTCCTTCTTCGCGTGCGCCTTCACCGCGCGCGTGTGGTCGTTGTCGTCCTTGCCGTGGGCCAGGGACTCGTCGACGTTGCAGCAGTAAATCGCGGGCTTCGCCGTCAAAAGGTGGAGATCGCGCCAAGCGTCGCCGACCTCGGGCATGTCGCCCACGAACTCTTCCCATTTGAAGCCGCGCGCCGGCTTCAGCTGCTGCAGCTGGGCGTCGAGCGCTTCCAGCATCAAGACCGTCTGGATGATGTCTTTTTTCCCGGATTTGGTGAGCTTCCGGTAGCGGTCGAGCGCCTTCGCCACCGTCGAGGCGTCGGCGTAGACGAGCTCCGCGTGGATCGTCTCGATGTCGCGTACCGGGTTGACCGAGCCCTCGACGTGGGTGATGTCCCCGTCCTCGAAGCAACGCACGACGTTCACGATCGCGTCGGTCGAGCGGATGTGGCCGAGGAACTGGTTGCCCAAGCCCTCCCCCTGCGAGGCGCCGCGCACGAGGCCGGCGATGTCTACGAACTCCATGGTCGCCGGGATCACCTTCAGGGTCTTCACGACCGTGCAGATCTGGGTCATGCGCGGGTCGGGGACCTCGACGCGGCCTACGTTCGGGTCGATGGTGGCGAACGGGTAGTTGGCGGCGAGGGCCCCGGCGGCCGTCAGCGCGTTGAAGATGGTGGACTTGCCGACGTTGGGCAGGCCGACGATGCCGCAGTTGAAACCCATTACGTGCTCCGCATATTGACGAACTGCACCGCGAACGAGAGCTCGGCGCCCCGCAAGAGCCGGATCACCTCCTGGAGCTCGTCGATGCTCTTGCTGGTAACCCGCACTTGCTCGTCCTGGACCTGGGACGAGACTTTCAGCTTCGAGTCCTTGATCAGCTTGGTGACCTCTTTGGCCGCCTCCTTGTCGAGGCCCGACTTCAGCTCGATGTGCTGGCGGATCAGGTTGCCCGAGGCCTGCTCCTCCTTGCCGTACTTGATGGCGCGCAGGTCGATATTCCGCTTCGCCATCTTGCTCGAAAGGATCTGGTGGATCGAGCGGAGCTTCATGTCGTCGTCGGCGATGATCTTGATCTTTTTGGCTTCCTTTTCCAAAGAGACCTCGGACTTGCCGCCCTTGAAGTCGAAGCGGGTCCCGATCTCTTTTTGGGTCTGGTTGACGGCGTTCTCGACCTCCATCAGGTCGAGCTCGGAGACCACGTCGAAGGACGGCACAATTGGCTCCCGTGGATGGACAATCCGGCTGAAAGTCGTTTAAGATTCGTTATATAACTCGATACTACGCTACGGACGCAAGGGACAGATCCGCATGCTCACCCGGGCCTTCGTCTTCCTCGGCCTCATCTGCGCCCTCTCCGCGGCGCCGGCCTATGCCAAGAAAGTGAAGCTGACGCCAGCCAAAGTGAAGCAGATCAAGAAGTCGCGCAAGAGCTTCGAGAACTGCCGCAAGGAGGCCCTCGGCCAGCTGAAGAACGGCGCGGTCACCAAGAAGAAATTCGAGGTGATGCTCAATACCTGCAAGGAAAACTTCCCAGGCGCGAGCCTCTACATCAGCTGCAAGAAGTCGGCAATCAAAAGCGCCGAGACGAAGAACGTGTCGCCCGACGAGACGATCGAGCAGTGCAAGCGCTACCTCCTCGCGGCCTCCTTCGACCCGAACAACCCGACGCCGATCTTCGTCGAGAGCGGCCAGATCTACTTCGCCGGGATCGGGATGAACAAGCAGGTGCCCGCGGCCAGCCTGAACCCGCCGAACTTCGACTGCGAGAAGCTGCAGGGTGTCGCCAGAAGTCCCAAAGATGCTCAGTACTTCCTCTTTGGCAACCACCCCCGGATGTTCACCGGCCTGGCCGACCAGAAGGGCACGGCCCTCTTGAAGACCCTGAAATTCACCAAGCCCGGCCCGAAGGGCGTCGACGTCGCCGGCTTCGGACGCGTCTTCGGCGATCCCAAGGAGTCGTCGGGCGTCGTCTTCTTCCCGTCGGCGAGCTGCGACTTCGACGCCGAGCTCGGCGAGACCTTCGGCGGCATCTCCGCGTATTACCTGCTGGATACGCAGTCGAGCTCGGTCGTCCCCTACTTCGGCATCACGTATTACAAGCAGGACCAGAAAGCGATCTCGACGCCGAAGCTGGTGCAGCAGCTCATCAAGGAGCTCGGTCCCAGCTTCAAGAGCTATTCGAAGAATTCCCAGGTCACCTTCGTCGCCGCTGCCTCGGTCACCGAGACCGATGACGAGGAGGACCCGAAGAACCTGTGCAAGCAGCCGCGGCAGCATCGGTTCGTGGCGGTCGTGCAGGGGCGGAAGGATGCGCCGAATCAGCCGGAGTACATGCTGATGGCGAACATCAAGAATTTGTGTGATTTCGGGGATAAGCTGTCGAAGCGGTTGACGGAGTGAAGGCCGGGCGCCTCGCGGCTTTGCGGTTCTTTTGCCGGTAGCGTAGTCTCGCGGGCGATGGCCCGCCCTACCACCGACTCCCACCGCGATTCCTCCCGCGACTCCCTTGACGAGGTGAAGCGCCGGATTCTCACGCGCGTGGACCTCCAGGAGCTTCTTAGCGAGACGGTGCAGCTCATGCCGCGCTCCGGGAAGCTCGCCGCCTGCTGCCCGTTCCACGCGGAGAAGTCGGCGAGCTTCTATCTCTACGACGACCACTACTACTGCTTCGGCTGCAAGGTCCACGGCGACGCCATTCACTGGGTGCGCGAGAAGCAGGGCCTGGGCTTCGTCGAGGCGCTGCGTTGGCTCGCCGCGAAGTTCGGCGTCGAGACGCCGGAACTCGACGAGTCGAAGGGGCGGATGTCGCGGCTGCGCCAGGACGCATCCCTGCACCAGATCATGGGCGAGGCGCAGCTCTTCTATCAGACGCAGCTCGAGAAGGCGGACGGCCAGCCCGCGCGCGAGTACCTCTTGCGCCGCGGGTTCAATGCGGAAAGCTTGAAGGACTTCGGCTTCGGCGCCACGCCGCCCGAGCCCTTTGGCCTGACGAAGCACCTCAGGAACAAGGGTTTCCGCGAGGAAGACCTGATTACCGTAGCCCTGTCGACGAGCTCGGCGAACACCGGACGGCCCTACGATTTCTTCCGCCAGCGCCTGACTTTGCCGATCCACGACGCGCAGGGCCGGGTCATCGCCTTCGGCGCTCGCGCGCTGGGCGATGCGCAGCCGAAGTACCTGAACAGCAGAGACACCGCGCTTTTCGACAAGTCGCGCACGCTCTTCGGCTTCGACAAGGCGCGCACGGTGATGCGCGAGAAGCAGCGCGCGATCGTCGTCGAGGGCTACATGGACGCCTTGATGCTCAGGCAGCAGGGCTTTCCGGAAACGGTCGCTTGTTTAGGCACGGCGCTCACCGAGCAGCACCTGAAGCTTCTGAAGAACGCGACGTCGCAGGTGATCCTGCTCTTCGACGGCGACGCCGCGGGCCAGCGCGCGACGCTCGCCGCGGTGAGCGTCGCGCTGACGATTCCGGAGATCCATATCAAGGCCGTCGCCTTGCCGCAGGGCGAGGATCCCGACAGCTTCGTCCTGAAGCACGGGGCCGAGGCCTTGAGCGAGGTGCTCGCGAAGGCGCAGGATCTTCTGGATTTCGCGGTGTCGGAGCGCCTGCGGACGACGCATCGGCTGGCGATCCCCGAGCTCGTCTCGGGCGAGATCGTCCCTTGGCTCGCGCGCATCGGCGACCGCATCCAGCGCGGCACGATCTTGCATCGCTTGTCGTTTCTGATCGGCGTTCCGGCGCAACAGATCGAAGGACCGCTCGCAGCGGCGCTCGCGATGGTCGGCGATGCGCAGAAGGTCGCCCGCAATCAGGCGGCAATCGAGCGAGCTCGCGGTCCCGTGGAAGGCGTCGGCGGCGCTCGCGCCGTGCAAGCGGTGAAGCCGCTCGACCCGGCGACGCTCGGCTTCTTCGGGCAGGTCTATTTCGCCGCGCCAGCCGAGGCCGACACGACGGTGCTCGCGACCTTCGCGCGAAAGGATCTGGAGCTAGACGACGCGCACACCCTCTTCCTCCAGGAGATCCTGGGTCGGCTCGAGCGGGGCCTCCGGCCGGCCGACGAGGCCCCCGACAGCTTCGTCGCGGCGGCCGAGCCGGTGATCATGACGCTCATCGACCGCCTGCGGAAGGCCGAGCCGGCCTTTGCCGGCGGCGACCGGGCGGTCCGGCTCCAAAGCGTCATGGCCGCCTTTCATGAGCGCCGGGTCAAGGCGCAAATATCTGATTTAAAAGCTGAACTTCATCGCCTGGCGGCCATGCCCGACGCTCGCGAGGAGGTTCAGCGCGTGGTCGCGGCGATCCAAGCTCTGGCGAAGAGCAGATAAGTCAGCCTTTTCGCCAGTTCAGGCTGGACGGCCACCCCCTTATTCATTATCTAATGGGGACTTCTGCAAACTGCTGCTGCTCCACTGAGCGTGGCTTTTCGCGCCCTGAAATTCAGGCACCAAGCGGGGTGAGATCAAGCGCATGGCGAAACAAAGCAAATTGACAAAACGGACCCAAGCCTCCAGAACGAGCGCCTCCTCGAAGGCGAAGAAGGCGAAGCCAGTGACGGTTTCCGCGACTCGCAAGAAATCCCCCGCACCCGCGAAGAAGAAACCCGCCGTGGCGAAAGCGTCGAAGAAGAGCGTCTCGAAGACCGTGAAGAAGGTCGTCTCGAAAGCCGTCAGCAAGCTGATGCCGGCCTCGAAGCGCGCCGCGCCCCCGCAGAAGGCGGCGACCGCGAAAAAGCCCGAGCCGGCGAAAGCGCCGGCGAAAGGCGCGCCGACCATCGTCAAGAAAACCGCGGCCGCGCCGACGCCGACGAAAGTCGTGAAGCACGCGCCGTCCGCGAAAGCGCCGGCTCCTGCCCCGAAGAGCGCGGCTCCGGCCGCCAAGGGCGCAGCCCCCGCCGGCAAAGGCGCGCCGGCGAAATCCGCGGCCCCCGCGGCGAAAGCGGCCGCGCCCGCGCCGAAGGATTTGAAAGGCGCGAAGACGTTGGCTGCCGCGCCCACCGCGAAAGAGACGGCGAAAGAGACGAAGGCCGCCAAGGCCGCCGCGGAGAAAGCGGCGCGGCCCGAGCCGAAGCCGGAGCTCCACAAGGTCGTCGCGGCCTTGGTGAAGCAGGTCGAGGCCGCCGGCGGTAAGCACGAGGTCAACTACGTCGACATCGAGGCCGCGCTCAACAAAGCCAAGATCAAGGTCAAGCCCGACATCCTCGACGACCTGATCACGCGCTTGGGCGACGCCGGCGTCGAAGTCAACGACTCCGGCACGGGCGGCGGCGGCAAGCGCAAGGGCAAAGCCGCCGTCGACGGCGATGAAGACGAAGGCGAAGCCGGCGGCGTCGAGATCGACGAAGACGAAGCCGCGGAAGCGGCCGAAGAAGAAGGCGACGAAGAGGTCGCGGCCAAGCCCGCGGTCGAGGCGGTCGCCGACTCCTCCCTCGGCAAGTCAAACGATCCGGTCCGCATCTACCTCCGCAAGATGGGCAGCGTCGCGCTGCTCTCCCGCGAAGGCGAAGTCGAGATCGCGAAGAAGATCGAGAGCGAAGAGAACCGCATGCTGGACCGCCTCCTCGGCGTCCAGATCGGCATCGACATCATCGTGGGCTCGGCGCGCTCTTTCGTGGCCGACGAGATCCGGATGAAGGGCTTCATCAAGGGCTTCGACGACGACGAAGCGTCGAAGGACGAGCAGCTTCATTCCGACAAGATGAAGAAGCTCACCAAGAAGGCGCTGAAGCTCGTCGACGACTACGAGGTTCTGCGCAAGAAGAAGTCCGCCGCGAAGAAGCACCAGGTCGAGACGGACGAAGCCCGCGGCAAGGTCTACGAGTCCTTCCGCGAGCTCAACATCAACCGCAAGCTGATGGCCGCCGCGATCAACCGCTTGGCCGAGTTCGCCAACGCGATCCGCGAAGCGGAGAACGACCTCAACTATTACGCCAAGCGCCTCAACGCGCAGCGCCCCGAGCTCGAAGAGCACGTGGCCAAGCGGCCGTCGGTGCAGTGGGCGAACACGAACGAGCGGGAATGGCAGCGCGTCGTGCGTAACTGCCAAGCCGCGCTCGACACGATGAACCGCGCCGCCAACGAGAGCGGCATGGAAGCGATCGAGATCGCGAAGACGTACTCGGACTTGGCGGAGGTCCAGCGCCGCGCCGAGAACGCCAAGCGCGAGCTCGTCGAGGCCAACCTCCGCCTCGTCGTCTCCATCGCGAAGAAGTACACGAACCGCGGCCTGCAGTTCTTGGACCTGATCCAGGAGGGCAATATCGGCCTGATGAAGGCGGTGGAGAAGTTCGAGTACCGCCGGGGCTACAAGTTCTCGACGTACGCGACGTGGTGGATTCGCCAGGCGATCACCCGCGCCATCGCCGACCAGGCCCGCACGATCCGCATCCCGGTCCACATGATCGAGACGATCAACAAGCTGATCCGCACCTCCCGCTACCTCGTCCAGGAGATGGGCCGCGAGCCCACCCCGGAAGAGATCGCGGCGCGGATGGACATGTCGGTCGACAAAGTGCGGAAGGTCCTGAAGATCGCCGTCGAGCCGATCTCGCTCGAGACGCCGATCGGCGAGGAGGAAGACAACCACATCGGCGACTTCCTCGAGGACAAATCGCAGTCCTCGCCGTCGGAGACCGTGATCAACAGCAACCTGTCCGAGCAGACGATCAAGGCTCTGGCGACGCTGACGCCGCGCGAGGAGAAGGTCCTCCGCATGCGCTTCGGCATCGGCGAGAAGTCGGATCACACCTTGGAAGAGGTCGGCCAGAACTTCGACGTGACGCGCGAGCGGATCCGGCAGATCGAGGCGAAGGCTTTGCGGAAGCTCAGGCATCCGTCGCGGAGCAAGAAGCTCCGGGCTTTCATCGAGAGCTGAAAGAACGAGACATTGAAGAAGAGACCGCCGTCGGGCGGTCTTTTTTTTTGCCGGTCGGCTTTTCGGCGCCTCAGAGATTCAACGCCTCAGCGTTAGGTTCGGCGCGTATGTGCGGGTTTTGCGGGGGGAAAGAGTTCCTTCAGCGTAGGAACTCGTGAATTTCTTTGCAAGGAGACCAGAAGATCCCAGGAACCTTCGTCTGCTCGACTGCGGCTCCGATGATGGGGCTCGC
Source organism: Pseudomonadota bacterium (assembly GCA_031416315.1). GTDB lineage: Bacteria > Bdellovibrionota_B > Oligoflexia > Oligoflexales > CAIYRB01 > JANOTL01. The sequence goes on along the minus strand of JANOTL010000093.1, from coordinate 2,568 downwards.
CTCAGGAACGACGAGCAGCGTGAAGAATTTGTGGCCCAATGCCAAGTGATGGCGGCTCTCGCGCTGGGCAATGGCGAGCAGACCGCTGAACCAGTTCTGATCCTCGTTCCAGGCTAGGTCACATAGGGAGCCCCCTGGAATGCCTTAGGAGAGCTTTCGTCCGCTATGTCAGAAATCCTGATTGAACTCGGTAAACATGCGGGGAGATCAGGGGTTTGCCTGAAGCGAGGACCGCAGCCGGCGCCAAGGGGGGACGCGGGCTGCGGTAAGGGGGCCGGGGGCTAAACGAATTACTTGGAGACGGCGTCGAGGCCGATGACTTCCAGTTTGCCTTTGAGGGTGAAGGCGAGGTCGCGGGCGTACAGTTCTTTCGGGGCCGAGGTCTGGACGCGCCAGCAGCCGCTGCCGGAGAGCGCGGTCTCGAGCTCGCCCGTGAATTTTTGCGTGTCGTAGTCGTAGTCTTGGGCCACTTTCAGGTCGCCGAGCGCGCCCATGAAGGGGGCGAAGAGCATGCAGACGAATTCGTGCGTCGTGACTTCGATCTCGGCGTCGGCGACCCCTTGCGCGTCTTGGAGCAAGGAGGCGGCGACGTCTCGCTTCAGCTTGATCGTCTTGGACTGGACGTGGGTGCGGGGCGCGTCCCAGGAGCTCGTGTAAACGTCGATTTTCGCCATGCCCGCGTCGTCGAGCGTGATGACGCCGGAGCGGAAGCCTTCGGTGGATTTCAGATTGAAGTCGATCGACGCGACGGCTTTGGCCGGCGGGGGTGGCATGACGCGCGCGAAGGCGGGGGTCGCGAGGGTCAAGAGGGCGAGGGTGCTGAGGATGGTTTTCATCGGGTTCGTCTCTGTGGGTTGATTGCGATTTTTGGCGGATCGTTCGGCGTCGCGGGGAGGGGCGACGCTCGAGAGATACAGAAACGTGCACGAGGTTTGAAGCCTTGGCCGGCCAGTTAGCGTTCGTGGCGGGGGCGCGGATCCGGTTTTGCATTCGGGATCAGGGGTTTGTTGGCGCGAACAACCGAGATGGAGGAATCAACGTGAAAGCTCTTCTGTACGTCGGGGTGGCGGCGTTTTTTACGGGCGCGGCGGCCAATTCGTATGCCCTGACGCCGGACGATCCGCGGCGCGGCAATGATGGCGCGGACGTGGAGCTCCCACCGAATCAGGAAGGCGAATCTCGCGCGACGCTGTTTGGTTTCGCGGAGCTGCAGGGCGTCGGCGGGTCGGGCGTGACGGGCCGGGTCGAATTTCGCAAGGTCGGGCGGACGGTCGACGTGCTTGCGACCTTGCGCGGCGCTCGTCCAGGGCAGCATGGGATTCATGTGCATGAATTCGGCGACTGTAGTGCTTCCGATGCGAGTAGCGCGGGCGATCATTTTGATCCCGAAGGGAGTCGGCGCCATGGCGAGCCAAATCATTCGGGAGTGCACGCGGGGGATCTGGGGAATATCCGAGTGGACAAAAGTGGGCGTGGGGAGCTGCGCTTGACGCTACGGGATGGGGATCATCCCGGGATTGCGGCGGTCGAGAGTCCATTCATCGGGCGGTCGATCGTGGTGCACGAGACGATCGATGATTTGAGCGGCCAGCCGGCGGGGAATGCGGGGGGACGGATTGCTTGTGGAGTGGTGATTACGAGTGACGTTACGGCGCTGTCGCATTGAAGGGCGAATGGCGGAGGGGGCTCCGCCTTTCTCGTGTATGGCTAGTTTCGAACGGCGCTGGAATTCGTGCTTTGCTTCAGTGACGATTTCTCGACGTCGAGACCGTTTTGTTTCCACGCTTCCATGCCGCCTTCCATCTCCATCACACGGTAGCCGCGACTCGCGAGCTCGGCGCAGAAGTTTGCCGCCAAGTGGCAGACCGCGGAGTAGCAGTAAACGACGTTGAGCTTGTTGCGGTAGAGCGATTCGAGCGCTGCCGGAGAGGTCCAGTGCTCTTTTGGGATGCTCAGCGCATGCGGCACGTGGCCCTTCGCGTATTCTTTCGGCTTGCGGACGTCGACGATGGTGATCGGATCGCCGTCGTCGATCATGCGCTCGACTTCTTTGGGGCCCGCGGTGAAGGCAAGCTTGTTTTGGAAGTAGCCTAGGGCTTGTTCTGGGCTGGCGTGGGGAAGCTGCATGAGTCGGGTCCTCATTGTTTGTTCAGACGGAGTCGCGGAGAAATTGGATGCAAATCCGGGGCCCGCGTCGTTTCGGAATCAGAATTGCATTCCGGTGGCACCTGATAAGGGAGTGGAGGTGCGAAGATGAAAATCGTATCGACAGCTGGCGCCTTGGTTCTTGCGGGCGGCGCCGTTTCGATCGCTTTCGCAGCGGAGCCGGCGATGGCTCCGGAGATTCTGGGCGAAAAAGGTTGCTCCTGTCGGCATCGCTCGTAAGATGGGACGATCCGCCCATAGCTCAATGGTTAGAGCAGGGACCTCATAAGTCCTTGGTTCGGGGTTCAAGTCCCTGTGGGCGGACCATGTCCTAGGCAGGGAAGCGCCTCCCCGGACGCCGAGACCTCCTCGGCGGGCGTCGGTGCGATTGGCGGCGGCGAACCGGCTCTTCCCGGGGCGCGG
>JANOTL010000092.1:0-1843 GCA_031416315.1 Pseudomonadota bacterium | reverse complement strand
CGCAGACGCCGCCAGCCCTGGCGCGCCGCATCGCCCGCGAGTTGCCCGGCGAGGATCTTCGGTATCGCCTCATTCGCGATCTCCGGGCGGTCGAGGGGCGCCGCGCCGTGGCCATCCGGGGCTGGATCCGTGAGGGACGCGCCGCTTCGAAGTCACGGTTCGTGATTCCGGATTGAACGGGGTGGTTGGCATACAGCCGACTTCCGAAACCGATAGCCGCGACCCGCGATCCTTGGCCGGAGACCGCATCGGGTGCCGGATCCGGCGTCGGATCGCGGGTCGCGGCTATCGGTTTCGGATGGCGGCCGAATCATGCCGAGTGATGCCGTCGATGCACCGCGGGAGTGGGTCCTTCGCCATCGTGCTCCTGCTCTTCACCCGCTTCGTGAGCCCGCCCGCGCTGAACGTCAATGTCTCCCTTCGCAGCTACTTCGAGCTTCCTTACGTGCAAAGCCACGACCTCGATATCGTGCTGAATCTCCTGCTCTTCGCCGGCGTGCTCCGCTTCGTGGAGCAGGGGCTCAGACGTCTTCTTCCGTGTGCCGACCGACCAGCGCTGACTCAGTAAGCCGTCGACGAGATGCAGTAGAGGCTCGAGGCAGTCGAGCAGCCGGTCGAGATGTTGTCGAGGTAGCCCGAAGTGACGCTGTTTCGGCCGCGTCGACCGTTCGAGGCCGCGGTCGAATCGGTCCAATCGGCGCAATAGAGGCCCACGCCCTTTTTGATGCCGGTGTCCGCGGAGCCCGTCCACGAGCGACCGTTCGCGACGGCGCCGTCCTCCGACATGCCGATCGCTGCGGTCAAGGTGGCGTCGAAGAAGTCAGCCTCCGAAGTCGCCAAGAGGACGCCGTTGACGTTGCGAACGCCGCCGCCGATCACGAGGCGCGTCGCCGCATCCGTAACGCTGTCCGAGCCCACGAACTGCCACGTCTTTGCCGGATCGAACTTATTCCCGATAGTCTGGCAGAGCGCGTCACCGCCGGTCAGGCCCCCGAGGTTGCCCGTAAACGTCGACAGCGTCGCGAAGAGGACGTGCGAGGCCGTGGCGCTGTAGCCCCGCACAGGCAAGGTGGAGGTCGCCGCGACCCGCCCGACTGAGTCGAACACGCAAGCCGTGTAAGCGTAATTGGCTCCCGCATTCGTCGCCGTCGGATCGACGAAGGTCTCGCTCGTATAGGTCGTGTAGGTCTTGACCAGAGTATCCGTGAGGCAGGTATCCGCCGGCGGATTCACGCCCAGCTTCCGGCGGATCTCCACTTTGCTGTATCCCGTCGTCACAGCAGGAAAGGCGATGGTCACGTTGATGTTGCCCGCCGTCGTCGTCCCGGTCGCGACCGAGAACGACACGAGCGGCTCGATCGTCTTACTCATGCAGTAAATGCGGCCCGTCGCACTGCAAGCCTGGGTCCCGAGCTCGCTCCAGCTCGTCGTCGTGCCCGTGGCGCTGCCGTAACGTCCGAGGCTTCCGCCGACCGCGCTCGTCCAGCTGGCGCAATGGTTGTTGACCGCATTCGAGCCGCGATCGACCGCACCCGTGCTGCGTGTGCCTGTCCAGACGTTTCCGGTCACGGCTGCGCCCGACTCGTCGTAAGTCACGGCCGTTGCCCAAGCTCCGCCCCACATGGTCGCGTAGCTCGTCGCCACGGCAGCCGGGACCGCCGCGCGATTGTAGACCGAGCCGCGAACCGGCGCGCGCATGGCGGCGCTCATGGATGGAGTCGACAGCACCGCGACCCAGGAGAGCGTCCCGTCAAGCGCGCTGCCGGCCGTCGCACAGGCTGCATCAGCCGCCGCGATCCCGCCGAGGTTGCCGGTGTAGGTGTTCGTCGAGGTCGCAAAGATC
>JANOTL010000091.1:0-8441 GCA_031416315.1 Pseudomonadota bacterium | reverse complement strand
GGTGACGCGGGTCGCCACTGAGGTCGGCACCGATGGCAAGCTGGGCGGCCAGGCGGAGGTGCGGGGGGACGCCGGCGTCTGGAAGGACCTGACCGACAACGTGAACTTCATGGCCGCCAACCTGACGACGCAGGTGCGGGGCATCGTCCGGGTCGTGACGGCCGTCGCCAACGGCGACTTGAATCAGAAGTTCGTCCTCGAAGCCAAAGGCGAGGTCGCCGCCCTTGCCGAGACGATCAACGGCATGATCGACACGCTCCGGATCTTCGGCGACCAGGTGACCACGGTGGCCCGCGAGGTCGGCATCGAAGGCAAGCTCGGCGGCCAGGCGAAAGTCCCAGGCGCCGCCGGCGTTTGGCGCGACTTGACCGACAACGTCAACCAGCTCGCCGGCAACTTGACCTCTCAGGTCCGCGCCATCGCCGAGGTCTCCACCGCCGTGACGCGCGGCGACCTGACCCGGTACATCACGGTCGAGGCGCAAGGCGAGGTCGCCGCGCTGAAAGACAACATCAACCAGATGATCGTGAACCTCAAGGACACGACGCAGAAGAACCAAGAGCAGGACTGGCTGAAGACCAACCTGGCCAAGTTCTCCGGTATGATGCAAGGCCAGCGCTCGACGACCGCCGTCGCGCAGCTGATCATGTCCGAGCTGACGCCCCTGGTCGACGCGCAGCACGGCACCTTCTTCATGGGCGAGTCCGAGGCCGAAACCCTCACCATGAAGCTGATCGCCAGCTACGCCTTCGCCGATCGCAAGAACCTGTCGAACAAGTACGCGCTGAAAGAGGGCATCGTCGGCCAGTGCGCGTTCGAGAAGAAGCGGATCCTGCTGCGTAACGTGCCGGTAGACTACGTGATCTCCTCGTCGTTGGGTGAGGCGAAGCCCCTCAACATCGTGGTCCTCCCGGTCCTCTTCGAAGGCGAGGTCAAAGCCGTCCTCGAGCTGGCGAGCTTCCAGCCGTTCTCGGCCAACTATCTGAACTTCCTCGATCAGATGATGGACTCGATCGGCGTCGTCCTGAACATGATCTCGTCGTCGATGCGCACGGAAGAGCTCTTGCAGGAGCTGAAGCGCTCCAACACCGAGCTCGAGGCGCAAGCGAACGAGCTGGAAGAGAAGGCGAAGCTCCTCGAGATCAAGAACCACGAGGTCGAGCTCGCCTCGCTCTCGCTGGAGGAGAAAGCCGAGCAGCTGTCGCTCATCTCGAAGTACAAGTCCGAGTTTCTCGCGAACATGTCGCACGAGCTGCGCACGCCGCTCAACAGCCTCCTCATCCTGTCGAAGATGCTGTCCGACAACAAGGACAAGAACCTCTCGCCGGATCAGATCAAGTACGCGACGACGATCTACTCCGCAGGCTGCGACCTCCTCGCCCTCATCAACGAGATCCTCGACCTGTCGAAGGTCGAAGCCGGCAAGATGCCGATCCTGCCGTCCAACTTCGAGATCAGAGAGATCCGCGAAGGCTTGGACCAGAGCTTCCGTCCGGTCGCCGAGCACAAGGGTCTCTCGTTCTCGATCGAAGTCTCGCCCGAGATGCCGAAGCGGATGTTCACGGACACGGGGCGTCTGCAGCAGATCCTCAAAAACCTGCTCTCCAACGCCTTCAAGTTCACCAACAAAGGCTCGGTCACGCTCAGCATCTCGACCGTCACCGGTCAGGTGCCCTCGGCCCTCGCCAAGGCCGACGGCACGATCCTGCGTTTCGCCGTCGCGGACACCGGCATCGGCATCCCAAAGGACAAGCAGAAGCTCATCTTCGAGGCCTTCCAGCAGGCCGACGGCACGACCAGCCGGAAGTACGGTGGCACGGGTCTCGGTCTCACCATCTCGCGCGAGATCGCCCGCCTCCTCGGCGGCGTGATCGAGGTCGAGTCGGAGCCGGGCAAAGGCTCGGTGTTCTACCTGTACATCCCGCAGAACTACCTGGCGACGGACTCGCAGATCGCCCAGCAGATCGAGTACGAAGCCACGATGCCGAAGCTGCCGCCTCTGCCTGAGGGCGCCGACTTCCACGGCCGCCGCATCCTCATCGTCGACGACGACATGCGCAACGTCTACACGATGACCTCGATCCTCGAGTCGTTCGGCATGAAGGTGATCTTCGCCGAGAACGGCCGCCAAGCGATCGAGCAGATCAAGACGCATCCGGACACGGATCTGGTGCTCATGGATACCATGATGCCGGAGATGGACGGCCTTGAATCCACCAAAGAAATCAGAAAGATACCGGAGTTCCACAACCTGCCGATCATCTCGTTGACGGCGAAGGCGATGAAGGGCGACCGTGAGGCGTGCCTGTCCGCAGGCGCATCGGATTACATCACGAAGCCCGTCGACACGGATCAGCTCCTCGCGCTGATGTACGCGTGGCTTATGAAGAACGGCAAACAGTAAATGATTCCGGCGCCCGATCTGCCAGGTGATGACAAGAAAGACGAGCCCAAGGTCGCGATCCTGATCGTCGACGACCTGCCGGCGAACCTCGTGAGCCTCGAAGCGATCCTCAAGGATTCGTCGTACGAGATCGTGGCGGCGGCGTCGGGACCCGAGGCCCTGAAGTACACGTTGCAGCGCGAGTTCGCCGTCATCCTCCTCGACGTCATGATGCCCGGCATGGACGGCTTCGAGGTGGCGCGCCTGGTCCGTAGGCGCAGGGGACGCGAATCGACGCCGATCATTTTCCTGACGGCGATCGCGACCGATCCCCGCTATCTCCTCGAGGGTTACGAAGCCGGCGCCGTCGACTACATCCCGAAGCCTTTGGTGGCGGAGATCGTGCGCTCGAAGGTTTCGATCTTCGTCGACCTCTTCCGTAAGGGCGAAAGGATCAAGCAGCAAGCCGCGGAGATGCGCGAGATCCAACGCATCGAAGGCGAGCGGCGCGTGATCGAGGTCAGGCGCGCGGGCGAGCGGCACTACCGCGAGCTCGCGGAGGCCCTTCCCCAAGTGGTGTGGACCGGCAGCGCGACCGGAGAGATCACCTACATCAACCGTCGCTGGACTGAGCTCACCGGCAAAGAGATCCCCTCGCCAGAGAATCCCGATCCGTGGCGGGACGCGGTGCATCCGGAAGATTTCGACACGTTTCTGACGACGGTGCGCGGCGGGCTCGACGCCCAGAAGAGCTTCACCCACGAGGTGCGGTTCCGCGACGTCTCTTCGGGAAAATTTCGCTGGCACCTGATGCGCTCGGAAGCCGAGCGCGACGTCGACGGCAAGGTCGTCGGCTGGTTCGGCACCCTGACCGATATCGAGGCGCAAAAGCGCGCCGAGGCCGAGCAGCGTTTCCTCGCCGACGCGAGCGCGCGCATCGCGCCGGCGACCGACGACCTCGTCCAGATCGAGGCGGTGGCCCAGACGGCCGCGCACCATTTCGCCGACTACTGCTTCATCGATCTGGCCCTGCCGGGCCGGCCTTTCCGGCGCATCGCGGCGGCGGCGCAAGCCGACGATCCAAAGCTTGCGCGCTTTGCGGCAAAGACCCGCGAGGAGGCCGAAAAATCCGGCGCGGCCGCGCTCGGGACCGGCGTGCCGACGCTCACCTCGTGCGAAGAGTTCAGCATCGCCTCGGCGCCGCTGATTCTCCGCGGCGAGACGGCAGGCGCCGTCACCTTCGCCACCGAGGGCGTGAGCCAGCTCGACCAGGCGGATGTCGATCTGGCCCGCGAGACCTGCCGTCACGTCGCGATCGCGCTGGAAAACGCCATGGTGCGGGAAGAGGCGGTCGACAACAACCGCCGCAAGGACGAGTTTCTCGCCTTGCTCTCGCACGAGCTGCGCACGCCCTTGAACGCCGTCATCGGCTGGATCGAGCTCGTGCGCAGCGACGTCGTCACCGCCTTGCCCGCGCGGCAGGACGTCCACGACGGCATCGAGGTCGTCGAGCGCAACGCCAAGGCTTTGGCGCAGCTCGTCGAAGATCTGCTCGACGTGTCGCGCATCATCACCGGAAAAGTCACGATCTCGCACGTGGCCGTCGATTTGAACGGCATCCTCGCGGGCATCGCGGCGGCGGCTCGGCCCCAAGCGGAGCTCAAGGGCCTGAAGCTCGAGACCCGACTGCCCGGCCGCCCCGCGGTGATCGTCGGCGACGAGGACCGGCTGTCGCAGGTGATCTGGAACCTTCTCAACAACGCGATCAAGTTCACGCCGGACGGCGGCAAGATCGAGCTGGTGCTCTCGCGCGAGGGCGGCCGCGCGCGCATCGAGGTCCGTGACAGCGGCATCGGCATCCAACCGGAGCTCCTGCCGTTCGTGTTCGAGCGCTTCCGCCAGGCGGACAGCTCGCGCACGCGCCGCCACGCTGGCCTTGGTCTCGGGCTCGCCATCGTGAAGCACATGGTCGAAGCCCACGCCGGCCGCGTCTACGCGGAGAGCCGGGGCGCGGGCTGCGGCTCTGCCTTCGTCGTCGAGCTGCCGCTGATGGAGCAGAGCTACGAGAAGCTGGAGACCGACGACAGCCTGGCGACGCTTCCGACTCGGACGAGCCGGACGCCGCTCGAGGGCACGACCGTTTTGCTCGTCGACGACGACGACGCCTCGAGGCGCCTGTCGGAGACGCTCCTGCAGAAGGGCGGCGCGTGCGTGCGCGCGGCCGCCTCGGTGCGGGAGGCCGCGCTGATGCTCGAGGACGGGGCTCCGGACATTCTGATCACCGACATCGCGATGCCGGGGGAAGACGGCTTCTCGATGTTGAAGCGGATCCGTGCCTATGAGAAGAGCTCCGGGAACCGGGTCTTCGCGGCGGCGCTCAGCGCCTATGCCTCGGCGGAGGACGCGGAGCGCGCGCTTTCCGCCGGCTTCGAGCTGTACTTGACTAAGCCGATCCGCGCCAACGAGCTGGTCACGGCGGTCTCCAAGCTCATGGCCCCGGAGCTGCCGCCGATTTGAGCAAATCGCCGATAGCGGAGGAGCTCGAGGGCTTCGTGCTCGAGAACGTGGTCTCGGTCGAGCAGCTCGAGATCCTCCTCCTCGTATCCTCGGGGCAGGATCGCGTCTGGACCGCAGATGCCGTGGCGCGCGAGCTACGCTCCAGCCCCCGCTCGGCGGCACGTTGGCTGGAGGACCTCCGGTCGAGGCGGCTAGTCGCCGTGGCGACGGAGGCGGGCGCCTATCGTTACGATCCCATCACGGATGGCCTCCGCGCCCTCGTCGAATCGCTGCGCCAACTCTATGGATCGCGGCGCGTGACCGTTATCGACTTGATCTTCGACAAATCGCGGATGAAGCTACAGATCTTCGCCGACGCTTTTCGGATCCGGGAGGATCGCTGATGGCCATCGCCGTGTACGTGCTCTGTGCCGCCACTAGCATGATCTGCGCCGCGATGCTGGCGCGGGCCTATCGCCGAAGCGCCGTCCGGCTCCTCATGTGGGCCTCGCTCTGCTTCGTCGGATTTGCCTTGAACAACATGCTGCTGTTTGTTGACTTGGTCGTCGTGGCGCGGCCGATCGTCGACCTCTCGATCGTGCGGGCGCTGACGGCACTGGCTTCGGTCAGCCTCTTGATCTACGGCTTGGTTTGGGACGCGGTCTGATGAACGTCACTTTGCTAGGCTTCATTTACGGCGCAGTCGCCATGGGCTCTTTCATCGCGGCGCTGTTCTTCGCGCGGTTCGCGCGGGAGTCGGGCGATCGCCTGTTCCGCAGCTTCTCGCTGGCGTTCCTCCTGCTCGGCACCGAGCGCGTCGTCATGATCGCGACCTCCAACATGCGGGAAGTGCATCCGGCGCTGTATTTGCTGCGTTGCGTGGCGTTCCTGGTGATCATCCGGGCGGTTTGGGTGAAGAACAGCGTTCCGGCGTCGGCGGCGGCGGCGCGCAAGGTGGTTCGTTCCTGAGGATGGTGAAACGCGCCGCGCGTGAGCTCAGGGCTCGCGGGCGGCGCGTCCGTACACCTTAAGTCTCAGCCTCCGGCCGGGCCCTGCGGACCTTCGGGGCCTTGCGGACCTTGGGGACCCTGCGGTCCTTCGGGGCCTTGCGGACCCTGCGGCCCTTCGGGGCCTTGCGGACCTTGCGCGCCGTCGCGGCCGTCGGAGCCGGCGGGACCCGGGGAGCCGTCGCGGCCGTCGTTGCCGGCGGGACCTTGCGAGCCGTCGCGGCCATCGTTGCCGGCAGGGCCTTGCGAGCCGTCGCGGCCGTCGTTGCCAGCGGGTCCTTGTGCGCCGTCTTGACCGTCGGCGCCCGCGGGGCCAGCCGGTCCTTCTGCGCCGTCACGGCCGTCGGCTCCGGGCGAGCCAGCCGGGCCTTGCTCGCCGTCGCGACCGTCGGCGCCGGATGCGCCAGCGGGTCCTTGCGCGCCGTCTTGTCCAGCGGGTCCTTGCGCGCCGTCTTGTCCGGCGGGGCCAGCGGGTCCTTGCGCGCCGTCTTGTCCCGCAAGTCCTTGCGCTCCATCTGCGCCAGCCGGGCCAGCGGGTCCTTGCGCTCCTTCTGCGCCGGCCGGGCCAACGGGACCTTGAGCGCCGTCCGCGCCGGCGATTCCGGCCGGGCCGGCTTCGCCTTGTGGTCCGATCGCGCCCGCCGGTCCTGCAGGACCTGCTTCTCCAGGGGCTCCGTCCGCGCCGGCGATTCCCGCCGGTCCAGCGTCACCTTGCGGTCCGGGCGCGCCAGCCGCGCCAGGGAGTCCGTCGGCGCCGCTCGCACCGGCCGGGCCGGTGGCGCCAGCAGGGCCAGCGAGTCCGTCCGCGCCGCGTGCTCCCGTCGGTCCGGCGTCGCCTTTCGGTCCGGCGTCGCCTTTCGGCCCCGCGGGTCCGGCGGTGCCGACGCCGGCCAGGCCGGTTTCGCCACGCTCGCCGCGCTCACCGCGCGGTCCGGTGGCGCCGACGGTGCCGGTGTCGCCTTTTGGTCCGATCGGGCCGGCGAGACCTTGCGGTCCGGTCAAGCCGCGAAGGCCGTCCGCGCCGCGCTGGCCATCGCTGCCGCGCGCTCCTGCAGGGCCGGCGGGACCGGCCAAGCCGCGCTCGCCTTGCGCGCCCGTTTGGCCGGCGGGGCCGACGTCGCCACGCGTGCCCGCGGGACCCGCCGCGCCTGCCGGTCCGGCAGGACCCGCGATGACGTCGGTGCGCAAAGGCAGACGCAGCGGCAGGATCCGCTCGTACGTCGTAGCGACGTCACGCAGCTCGAGCGCGACTTCGCCTTCGGCCATCTTCAAGACGTTCGCGGGGATCGCGAGCGTGCGCCCGAGCTCGAGCGTCACCGCGCAGTCGCGATGCACGACGCGGCTCAGCGTCTCGGGTCCCCACAACGGCGCCAGCGTGCGCGGATCGACGAGGCGTACCTTGAAATCCTGCACTTTCGCGCAGCTGGCATCGGCGTTCGTGCACGCGCAACTCGGCAGCTCGAGGAAAACTTGGGCGCGACCGCCAAGGCGGCTCGACGGATGCCCGACCTCACCTTGCACGAAGGGCTCGGTCGCCTCGATCGTGCCGTTGTGGTTCAAGTCGATGCCGACCGCCAGACCGCGCGCCAAGCTCTCCGCCGCGACCTCGATCTCGAGCGTGCCGAAAACGCGAAACCGCGTGCCGATGCGCGTCGACTCGAGCAAAGATTCCGGCGTCTCGCCGGTCGGCGTGCCGTCCTGGAACACGAGAACGCGCGCCGCTACCGTCGCCGCGTCCAGATCCGGCGTCACGATGTCGACCGGAAAGCTCACCGTCGTCGCGGCGAACGCCGCCGCGCCGCCCAAAAGCCCGAGGGCCGTCGCCCCCACATACACGAAATGCCGCACCATCACGTCCCCTCCGAAAAACCCATTTGTTTGAATGCGGGGCGCGTTCTGCAAATCGGATGCCGCAGAACACTCGGACGATCTGGCGCGTCAAGAAGGGGCGTCGTTTCGCGCACGACGCGGGAATAGCCGCCGTTTTCCCCGGTGCGCAGACTTGGCTCGGCGGCGCGGACTGCGGCAAAACAGTTCGATCGAGCCCATTTTTCGCGCAGAAGTAAACCAGTGCCAACCTGGAGGCCCGCGCTTTGAGCCTGAAACGCCGGACGAGCATCGCCCAAGTCTTCACCGAGGAAGGCCTGGGTTTTCTCGTCACGGGCGAATCGGCCGCAAGTACGGGATGAGCGGCCCGCCGGAACTGGTAGCGCTCGTCGTCGCCGTTGGCGTCGGCTTTGCCTTCGCGGTCTTGGCGCGGGGTTAGCAGCGCCGGCAGCGCACGGAGCGCTGCCGGCGACTTTCTGACGTCCGTGCGACGAGCGCACGGGTTCAGGCGCTCAGTAGTTAGACCCTGGCGCGAAAGCGCCAGGGTCTATCCCGAGCGGAGCGAGGGATCTCGGCGATTACACCTTCGCCGCCGCTTCCCGGCACCATCATGGGGGGCAGCTCGGAAGAAGTCGCATGCAGAGCGACGCGGCAACACTGGCCGCCGGGTACGCCTCTGTCCTCGGCTTCAATCTGCGGCAACTGACCAGGGCGCAGCGAGCAGGGAA